>CAMCGB010000009.1 GCA_945874355.1 uncultured Bacteroides sp. | reverse complement strand
CACCGCGAGACGTAACTTGGCAACAGATTCCGCTAACTCAAGTTTCGCAAGCATAAAACTGTTTGTTAATGATAGCCTTGTGCGCTCTTGCGAAACTTTTGCCCACGCACAAAACTGATATACGTTACCCTTCTCCTAAATCCTCTTCCTCGGGAAGAGGCCTTACTTTTATTGCTGCTCTTTGTTGAAAATTTCAATAAAGAGTAGTAATATTGCAAAAAATTTGAAACTAATGGCTCAGTCTTCTGTTCTCTCCATGGCACGCACCTGGAAATTCTGGAAAGAGATGCTCACAATCACTGTGGCTATGTTCATCGCCGCAGCAGCAGTTTACTATTTCCTTATGCCGAGCAAACTGGTAATAGGAAGCATCTCCGGTCTTTCAATAGTGCTGAGCGGCATCTTTGCCAATATGGGCATAGTCGTGAAAGTATCCACCATAGTGCTGATAATCAATGCCATACTCCTCGTGCTCGCCTACTTCCTCATAGGCTCCGAATTCGGAGTGAAGACAGCCTACTCCGCCTTGGTCCTCGGCCCCATGATCGACATCTGGGAAAAAATATGCCCCTACGAGCGCCTGCTCGAGGAGGGCACCACTTCCGTTATGGGCGACCATTGGTTTGACCTCCTGGCTTTCGTGCTGATCCTGAGCGCCTCCCAGGCCCTGCTCTTCCGCATCAACGCCTCCACCGGCGGGCTTGACATACTCGCAAAGATAGTCAACAAATACCTGCACTTCGACATAGGAATGAGCGTCACCATCGCAGGCGTCATCATCTGCTGCACCGCATTCTTTATCAATCCTTTCCGCCTTGTGGTAATAGGCCTCATCGGCACCTGGATCAACGGCCTGGTGGTGGATTATTTCACAATGAGCCTGAACAAGCGCAAAAGGGTATGCATCATCTCCGAAGACTATGAAAATATACGCAACTACATTGTCCATACCATCGTGCGCGGCTGCAGCCTGTACGAAGTAACGGGAGGCTACACGGGCAAGAAAACAATGGAAATCCAGAGCCTGCTGACCAACGAAGAGTTCGCCGCCCTTATGAAATACATACGCGAGAACGACATCAAAGCGTTCATTACAGCGGGCAATGTGAGTGAGGTTTACGGAATCTGGAGCGAGCACAAGAAGCAGCGCCACCTGAAAAAGAAATCTGAGTGATTCCGGTGCGGTTCGAACGCACGACCCACAGCTTAGAAGGCTGTTGCTCTATCCAACTGAGCTACGGAACCATCGCACATTGTGCGCCTTGGCACACTAGCGGACTGCAAATATACGAATTTTCCTGATATCTATCACCTTTTCCCGGAAAAGTTCATCTTTGCGCTGCCACTTCAGCTCCGTCTCCCCGCAATCACCTCTCGCCCGCAGTCTTTTTGCGGAGAGTGAAACGGACATAGGAGATGAGCCCCAGCAGAATTATCAGAAGCGCGTGCAACTCGTGGCTGAGGGTGGCGTAGAGTATGCCCGTCTCCCAGCTGGCAGAATAGAGCGACTGCAGGCACAGGGCCACCAGATAATGGTATGCCCCAATCCCCCCGGGTACAGGGATTACCGAAGCCATATTGCCCACCCCTGAAATGAATAGGGCGTCAAGCAGAGACAGATTGCTGAGCGAAGGCACTGCAAGCAGCATAAAGTAGCTCATCAGCAGGTACATAAGCCAAATCCCCAGAGTGTAGAGAAAGAATGCGCCCTTGCTTTTGATGTGGGCTATGGAGGCAAAACCGCTGCCGAGGCCTTTGAGCGTAGAGGCAATCTTTGCGCACCAGGCGAACCTGTCCTTGAAGCGGAACACCATTATGAAGAAAACGACCAGGGCAATCAGCACCGGGGCGGCTATCCACCAGAGAGAAAAATCCATCCCGGCCTTGAGAGGCTCCCATAGATTCTCAACAAAAAAGCCCCCGAACTTCTCCCACATAAAGCCCAGTGCCACCACGAAAATCAAAAACACCGAAACTACATCGAAAGCCCTCTCGCACATTATCGTTCCGAAAGCCTTGTCGTAGCTCATACGCTTCGAGCTCACATAACCGCAGCGCACAAACTCGCCGGCTCCGGGCAGCACTATGTTGGCCACATTGCTCACATTGATGGCATCCCAGATGTCCAGCCGTTTAGCTTCGGGGTCGAACTCCTTGATAAGAAGCCTCCACCGCTCCTGCCTGAATACAAGAGCCAGAGTAGAGACCACGAAAAACAGGGCCACATACAGCCACCTTGTCTGCTTGAGGCCCGACACGAACTCCGCCCACTCCACCTTGCGGAAAGCCAGATAGACAAACAGCGCCGCGAGAGCTAACGACAGAGTGTATTTTATTATCTTGCTTATAGTTGTCTTGTTCATACCTTACGTCTAAAACAGACCCATCAGAAGGGTCCAAACAATAAACCTGAGAGCCTTACCTATCAGCAGCAGTATGCAGGTCGGAAGAGGCTTGGTGCGGTAGAATCCCAGGGCTATCACGAAAACGTCCCCGATGAAAGGCACCCAGGCGATAAGGGCCAGCCAGACTCCCCATTTGTCAATCTTCTCTTTCTGCTTAGCAAGAGTCTCCGGCTTGACCTTGAACCATTTCTCAATCCACTCCCACTTGCCGAGCCTGCCTATGTAATAGGTCACGACACTGCCCAGCCAATTCCCCGCCGTAGCCACCAGAAAGCAGGCCATAGGCCTTTTCATCAGGGCCAGGACCGCTATGTAGAGGGCATCGGAACTGAAAGGAATGACGGTCGCGGCCAGAAAGTTGCCAATAAAAAGGCCCAGCAGCCCCAGATCCTTTAGCGACTCCATAGGCTAAGAATCAAGCTTGAGCACTGCCATAAACGCGCTCTGAGGCACCTGCACCGTGCCTATCTGGCGCATACGCTTCTTTCCTTCCTTCTGCTTCTCGAGCAGCTTGCGCTTTCTAGACACGTCTCCGCCGTAGCACTTGGCCGTCACATCCTTGCGCACCTGCTTGACCGTCTCGCGGGCTATAATCTTGGCTCCGATAGCGGCCTGCACCGGGATATCGAACTGCTGACGCGGAATCAACTCCTTGAGCTTCACGCACATCCTGCGCCCGAAATCGTAGGCGTTGTCCTCGTGGATAAGGGTCGAAAGCGCATCGGCCGGCTCTCCGTTCAGCAGGATGTCAAGCCTTACGAGCTTCGAAGGACGGTAGTCTATGATATGGTAGTCGAACGAAGCGTAGCCCTTCGAGATGGTCTTGAGCTTGTCATAAAAGTCGAACACTATCTCGGACAGGGGCATGTCGTAGTTCAGCTCCACCCTGTCTGCCGTGATGTAGTGCTGTCCGATGAGCGTCCCGCGGCGGTCCAGGCACAGCTTCATTATGGGGCCGAAGAACTCCGACTTCGAGATGATCTGCGCCCTGATGTACGGCTCTTCGATATGGTCAATCAGGGTAGGTGCGGGAAGCCCGGAGGGGTTGTGCACGTCAATTACCTCACCCTGAGTGGTATATACCTTATAAGATACGTTCGGAACAGTGGTGATCACGTCCATATCGAACTCCCTGAAAAGTCTTTCCTGCACAATCTCGAGGTGCAGCAGCCCGAGGAAGCCGCAGCGGAAACCGGAACCCAGGGCAAGCGAACTCTCGGGCTCATAGACGAAACTGGCATCGTTGAGCTGGAACTTCTCGAGCACAGTGCGTAGCTCCTCGAACTTGTCGGCCTGCACGGGGTACATACCCGCAAAGACCATAGGCTTCACCTCCTCGAAACCGGCGATGGCCTTGCCGCAGGGCTTCTGCACGTGGGTGATGGTGTCTCCGACCTTAACCTCGGCGGCGCTCTTGATGCCTGTAATCACATAGCCCACATCGCCGCAGCCAATCTCTGTGTTCGGAATCAGCTTCATCTTCAGCTGTCCCACCTCCTCGACCTCATACTCCTTGCCCGTGGCGAAAAACTTGACCTTGTCGCCCTTGCGTATGCTGCCGTTCTTTATTTTGAAGTATGCAATGACCCCTCTGAAAGAGTTGAAGACCGAGTCGAAAATAAGGGCCTGGAGAGGGGCGTCAGGGTCTCCTTCGGGCGCGGGAATCTTCTCCACGATTGCATCCAGGATGGGAGGGACTCCCTCTCCGGTGCGCGCGGAAATCTTGAACACATCATCCGGGGCGCAGCCTATGAGGTCGCATATTTCATCGGTAACAATCTCTACCTGAGCCGATTCCATATCGATTTTATTCAGCACCGGGATTATCTCCAGCCCGTGGTCTATGGCCATATACAGGTTGGAGATGGTCTGAGCCTGGACACCCTGGGAAGCATCCACCACCAGAAGGGCGCCCTCACACGATGCGATGGAACGGGACACTTCATAAGAGAAGTCCACGTGGCCCGGAGTGTCGATGAGGTTGAGCCTGTAATCCTGTCCCTTGTAACGGTAGTTCATCTGGATGGCGTGGCTCTTGATTGTGATGCCCTTTTCCTTCTCCAGGTCCATATCGTCCAGGACCTGATTCTCCATATCCCTCGCGCCCAGAGTGCTGGTGAGCTCGATGAGCCTGTCGGCCAGGGTGCTCTTCCCGTGGTCGATATGCGCTATGATGCAGAAATTGCGTATATTGTTCTTATCCATAATCATGCAAATATAACTCATTTTTTTGCTATATTTGCAAACCGCAACCAACGCACATAATTGCATCATAATACATCTTTATATTTATGGCTACAATCGAAGAACTCTCCAAGATTTCCTCACAGGTGCGCAGGGACATCGTCAGAATGGTAACTGCCGCCAAGTCCGGACATCCGGGCGGATCTATGGGTATCACAGATGTGATGACCACCCTCTATTTCAATGAGATGAAGCATGACCCCAAGACCTGGTGCCGCTGCGGCAAGGGCCAGGACGTGTTCATCCTTTCTGCAGGACACCTTGCTCCGGTGCTTTACGCCGAGCTGGCAAGGGCCGGCTACTTCCCCGTAAGCGAGCTCGGCACCCTTCGTAAGTTCGGAAGCCGTCTTCAGGGACACCCCTGTGTAACCGACGCCCTTCCCGGAGTTTTCAAGCCTTCAGGTTCCCTCGGCCAGGGTCTTTCAGTGGCTGCCGGCATTGCCCTCGGCAAGAAGTATGACGGCGATCCGACCCGCGTTTACTGCCTCTGCGGAGACGGTGAGAGCGAGGAGGGCCAGATTTGGGAGGCCGGAATGTGGGCAGTTCACCACAAGGTGGACAACCTCATCGCCTTCACCGACTGGAACGGACAGCAGATCGACGGTCCCACCAAGTCAGTCACCGGTCTTGAGGACCTGAGCGAGAAATGGGGCTCATTCGGCTGGGATGTCATCATCGCGGACGGACACGACTACGAGAGCATCCTGAACGCTTTCGCCCTTGCCCACAACGAGAACGGCAAGCCCAAGATGATTCTTTTCAAGACAGAGATGGGTCACGGTGTGGACTTTATGGCCGGCACCCACGAGTGGCACGGAAAGGCTCCTTCAGCCGAACAGTGCGAGGCCGCTCTTGCCCAGCTTCCCGAAACCCTTGGTGATTATTAATATCTTAAACCGACACGCATTATGAAGAAATATATCGATACAGGTAAAAAAGACACCCGCAGCGGTTTCGGTGAGGGACTTGCAATCGCCGGACGTCAGGACGAAAGGGTTCTTGCCCTTACAGCAGACCTGAAGGGCTCTCTGAAGATGGGCGCATTCGCCAAGGAGTTCCCTGAGAGATTCATCCAGTGCGGCATCGCCGAGGCCAATATGGTAGGTGTTGCTGCTGGTCTCGCCATCACCGGCAAGGTTCCTTTCATTGGCTCCTTCGCTGAGTTCGTCACCGGACGTGTTTACGACCAGCTCCGCCAGGAAGTCGCTTACGGCCACACCAATGTCAAGATTGCTTCATCCCACGCAGGTATCACCCTCGGAGAGGATGGCGCCACCCACCAGACAATGGAGGACATCGCCCTTATGAGGGCTCTTCCCGGAATGACCGTCATCGTTCCCTGCGACTACAATCAGACCAAGAACGCAACCATCGCCGCCGCCCAGTTCGACGGTCCCGTGTATCTGCGTTTCGGAAGGCCCAGCGTGCCCAACTTCACCGGCGCCGACGAGCCTTTTGAGATTGGCAAGATTTACAATCTGAACGAGGGAAGCGACGTGACCTTCATCACCTGCGGCCACCTCGTATGGGAGGCTCTCACCGCAGCTGAGGCTCTTGAGGCTGAAGGCATCAGCGCCGAGGTTCTGAACGTCGCCACCATCAAGCCCCTCGACGCCAAGACTATCCTTGCCTCTGTCGCCAAGACAGGTTGCGCAGTGGTAGCTGAGGAGCACAATATGGCCGGCGGACTCGGAGAGGCTGTTGCCGGCGTTCTTGCCGCCGAAGCTCCCGCACCCCTTGTGTTTGTAAACGGAGAGGATAAGTTCGGCCAGAGCGGAACTCCCGCCGAGCTGATGAAGGCTTACGGTCTTGACGCCGCCCACCTTGTTGAGGCAGCCAAGAAGGCCATCGCCAAGAAGAAATAATGTCCCTAGATTAAGGAACCGGATCATATCCGCTGCCGCCCCAGGGGTGACAGCGGATTATTCTTTTGAAACTGAGCCAAAAGCCCTTCAGAGGGCCGTACTTGCGGAAAGCCTCGAGTGCATACTGCGAGCAGGTGGGTGTGAAGCGGCACGCGGCGGGGGTGAGCGGCGAAATGCAGACCTGGTAGAAACGTATCAGGGCGATAAACGGAAAGTTCAGCACTTTCTTTACTGTCTGTCTGAATCCTGCCATACGCTTCAGGCAGCTCCGATGCGGCCCAGGATAGTTTTTACTTCGCTCTGAATAGTCTCGAAATCAGACACTTCCTTGCTCGAGTAGGAAAAGAGTACATCTACCTTCGAGCTCCCCAGAAGCTCTTTGTTCAGCCGGTAGGCCTCCCTTATGCGGCGCTTGAGCAGATTGCGCTTCACCGCTCTCTTGAAGAACTTTTTGGGCACCGAGACCATTATCCTGCTGATAACGGGAACATCCTGACTATCAGCGTCCCGGCGGAGCCTGTAGCAGTAACGAAGATGCGCCACACTGCCCCAACGGCCTTCGGAGACCAGAGAACCGATGGCTGACTTTCCGCACAGCCTTTCTTCTTTGGAGAGAGTCGCGCCCATATCGGAGCAGATTATTTTCCTTCCAGATACAGCTCTATGGCCTTGCCTACGGAAGTGGCCTGGGGAGTAGGGGCCTTGACTGCGATTTTGAGTCCGGCCTCCTCCATAGCGCCCACGACGCTCCTTCCGAACGAGACGAACTTCAACTCGCCCTGCTCGAAATCTGGGAAGTTCTCCTTCAGCGAAACCACATCGGCAGGGTTATAGAGCACTACCATATCGTAGGAGTGCAGGTCGAGCCCCTGAAGAGGCTGCGAAACGGCTTTGACCAGAGTGGCTACGTTGAAGTCAAGACCTGCGCTCTCGAACAGGCTGGTAAACGGCTCCACATTGGCTCCGAGCGCTGCTGTAATCAGGAATTTCTCGTCCTTGTGCTTGGCTCCTACCAGCTCGATTACCGAAGCGGGCGAGCCGTTGCCGAAGAAAATCTTGCGCTTGCGGTAGACGATGTGCTTCTGAAGATAATTTGCCACAGCCTCGGTGGTGCAGAAGTACTTCATAGTCTCCGGCACCTTGAAACGCATCTCTTCGCTGAGCTTGAAGTACGCGTCAATTGCCAGCCGCGAAGAAAATACGACTGCGGTATAGTCCGGAAGATTCACTCTCTCTGCCCTGAACTCCTTGGCAGACAGAGGCTCCATCAGGAAAAAGGGGTGGAAGTCCACCTGGGCGCCGAATTTTGACTGAAGCACCTCGTAAGAAGCCATATTGGCAGGTGCCTGTTGGGATATAAGTATCTTCATAATGCCTTCTAAAACACCAGAGCGGCCGTTATCAAAACGGCGGCAGGTATAAATTCAAGACCGCAAAGATACAAAAAACTGAGCAAAGATGAACTTTTGACGTGCAAAATCTGAAATGAACGAACATATGAAACGATAAGGGTAGCCCCCAGTTCGCAGAGCAATACTATCCTTACCGCAGAATCCCCAACTCCGAGAGCGGGCAGCAGGGCGCCGCTCAAAAGCATTATGGGACAAATACTTATAATATAAGAGTAGAGCGACCTTTTGAGCGCGGTGCTCTCGTCCCTTCCCGGGCTGAAAGCCCGGAGCAGCGCCTGGCAAAGACTTCGGAAAAGCAGATACAGGGCAATGGCAGCGGCACTCACTAGACACTGCAGGTTGGGGTTCAGAGCGGCCCTGAAATCAGCGGGGAAAAGATTGAAACGGTCCGCAAGCAGGCAGAAGGGCAGGAAAAAGACCAGGGCGATATGGTTGCGAAGGCGCGAAATGCTGACGTTGTACTCCAGGTCCACCTGGCCGCGGGCGCTGCGCAGGCTATATATCATATGAGGAAAAAGGCTGAAGATGTTGCGGATGTTGAAAAGGAACAGAAGGACCGCGAGACAGGTCAGAATCCGGTTTGCGGGCACCTCGGACCAGCAGAATGCGGCCGGGGGCAGGCTGTAGGGCCGGGAGGACATCTCCAATTGTCCCAGCTGTCCAATGATTTCGGAGGGAATCATCAGTTGCCTCTTTTTGCGTTATATCCCATAGAAGTGAGCAGGGTGACGAGCTTGTCGCGAAGGTCGCCCTGGATGGTAATCTGTCCGTCCTTTGCCGTTCCGCCCACGCCGCAGCGCGTCTTGAGGGTTTTCGCAAGTGCGGCGAGGTCTTCCTCCCGGCCGACGAATCCGTCGATCAGGGTCACCTGTTTGCCGGCTCTTGCCCTGCGGTCTATCCTAACTATGAGCTTCTGCTTGCAGGGCTCGGGAGTCTGAACCTGCTCCTGAGCGTCCTGCTCGAGAGTGTATTTGAAGTCGGGATTTGTCGAATATACGACCCCGAGCCTTGATTTCCAGTCGTTGTCGGCCATAACTTAAAAAGTATATTATTTGCAAAGATACGATTTTTGGATGTATCTTTGCAGTTTGTGATTTAGAAAACATCTTAGATGACTCAGAAACAATTCACCCTCAGCCATAGGATATGCGCGCTGCTGGCCTTTCTGGTTTCGGCCGTTACATATCTTCTCACAATCGAGCCCAGCGCTTCGTTCTGGGACTGCGGCGAATTCATAGCATCGTCCTACAAACTGGAAGTGGGCCACCCTCCCGGAAACCCTATGTTCCAGCTCATAGCCCGGTTCTTCACCCTCTTCGGGGACAATATGCACGCCGCAGTGCTGGTCAACGCTATGAGCGCCCTGTGCTCCGCTTTGACCATTTTCTTCCTCTATCTTACCATAGTATGGTTTGCCAAGAGGCTTGTAAAACCCTCGCACTCAGGTGAATATGCTCTCGCTTCCGCCATTTCGGTACTTGGCGCCGGCCTTGTAGGCTCCCTTAGCTACTGCTTCTCAGACACTTTCTGGTTCTCTGCCGTCGAGGGTGAGGTCTATGCTATGTCCTCGCTTTTCACCGCGGTGGTATTCTGGGCTATGACTATGTGGTACGACCACGCCGACGCTCCCCACGCCGACAAATGGATAGTGTTCATAGCCTTCCTTATGGGCCTGAGCATAGGAGTGCACCTGCTGAACCTGCTGATGATTCCGGCTCTGGTGTTCATGTACTACTACCGCAAGAGGGAAGACAGGCCGTACAGCTTCTGGGAAAATTGCAAAATCTTCCTCGTGGGAGTGCTCATCCTGGCCCTTATCTACTTCATATTCATCCCCTTGCTGCCTAAGCTCGCAGCCTATGTGGACCTGTTCTTCGTCAATGTTCTGGGGCTTCCTTACAACAGCGGCGCCGTGTTCTTCCTCGTCGCCCTGTTCACACTCTGCTTCTGGGGCCTGTTTTTCACCCTCAAGCGCAAGAAGCTCTTCTGGAACACCACCCTGCTCTGCGTGACCACTATCCTGATAGGATTCTCGATTTTCAGCGTGGACATCATACGCTCCTGCGCCAAGACTCCTACCAACGAATACCAGCCCGACAATGCATTTACCCTGGTAAGATACCTCTCCCGTGAGCAGTACGGAAAGACCCCTCTGGTATATGGGCAGTACTTCGATGCTCCCTATGACCTCAAGACCGAATCCTACTGGGCCCCTATGGACGGGAAGTACATAAAGGCCGATGCCCCTATCGACGCCGACTATCTTTCTGAAGGCAAGATGCTCTTCCCCCGAATGTGGGCGAGCAGTTCCGACGGACGCTACGAAGAGGTCTATGAAAGCTATATGGACGGCAAGGGCAAAAAGGTTGCAGGATCTGTGCACCGCAAGCCCACGATGGGTGCCAATCTGAGATATTTCTTTGACTATCAGCTTGGTTGGATGTACTGGCGCTACTTTATGTGGAACTTTGTAGGCCGCCAGAACCAGGTTCACGCCCCCGACCCGGGGGACATTTTCCACGGCAACTGGGAGAGCGGCATCAAGTTCATAGACAACATCCGCCTCGGCGACCAGAGCAATGCTCCCGCCCCGCTGAAGGATGACAAGGGCAAGAACCACTACTTCTTCCTGCCTCTGCTGCTCGGCCTTCTCGGCCTGTTCTTCCAGTTCGACCGCGACAAGAGGGGAGTGTGGCTCAATTTCCTGATGTTCTTTATGACTGGCATCGCCATCGTGATTTACCTCAACCAGCCTCCTTTCCAGGTGCGCGAAAGGGATTATGCCTACGCCGGTTCCTTCTACTTCTTCAGCGTGTGGATAGGTCTGGGCCTGACCGCCTTGTGCTCTTGGATAGGACGCAGGATAAAGAGCGAGAAGAGCTCGACAGCGCTGAACGCCGTCCTCTGCCTTCTCTGCCTCGGAGTGCCCGTCCTGATGGCCGCACAGAACTGGGACGACCACGACCGCTCAGGGCGCAAGACCGCCGTCGAGATGGCCCGCAACTACCTCAATTCGGTAGGGCCCAACGGTATTCTGGTGACCCACGGCGACAACGACACCTTCCCCCTGTGGTATGCCCAGGAGGTGGAGAACTGCCGCACCGACGTGCGTATCTGCAATACCTCCCTGCTCGGCACCGACTGGCACATTGACCAGATGAAGTGGGCGGTGAACGAGTCCGCACCTCTTGACCTGAGCGTGGGACCTGAGCAGTACCTGTACGGAACCAACGAGATGATACCCATCGTGGACCTGAGGGAAGAGGTGATGAGCATCTCGGATGTGATGACCCTGTTCCGCCACCCCCAGGTGAAGGCCCCGATGTCTAGCGGCCGCAAGGTGGACTACATAGCTTCGCGCAGGATTTCAGTGCCGGTGAACCGTGAAAATGTAATAAAGAGCGGCATCCTGGACAGCAAGTACGAAAGCCAGATACCCGATTCGATAATCCTCAACATCTCAAAGGACAAGGACTATATCACCAAGCCGGAGCTCTTTATGCTCGACCTTCTTTCCAACTATCAGTGGGACAGGCCCATCTGCCTTCTGAGTATGGGAGGAGACCTGAACATAGGCATTAAGGAGTACTTCGAGTACAACGGCTTCTCCTTCCAGCTGGTGCCTATAAAGAACAAGACCACCAGCACCCAGGCGGGATTTGTGGACAGTGACGCCCTGTACAGGAAGATGACCGAGGTTTATAAGTGGGACGCCCTTTCTGAGGATGACTATTTCATTGATTATCAGAACGAATATACTTTCCTCGGAGTGCTCTCGCAAAGGAACCTCTTCACTATGTGCGCCGATGTCTTCATACGCGAAGGCCAGAAAGACAGGGCCCTTGAGATGCTCTCGAAGTGCGAGCAGGTGATGAGGCGCTACCCTCTGGAGACCATTTCGCTCGGCTTCTCGGGCAACGACTATATGGTAGTCGATATGGTCAACCAGTATTATGCCCTGGGACTTGCTGACAAGGCCCGCGAGATAGCGAAGGCTCTTGGTGACGAGCTGCTCACCACGGCTGCCTTCTATCTTGAGTTCTACGATTGGGGACGCAACGAGTTCGAGCTGGCGGGCAACTACATCTACCTCCTGTCGGACTCCCTGAAGAACGGAGGCGACGAGGCTCTCGGAAAGGAGCTTACAGACAAGTTTGTGGATATAGTCAACTCTGCGACAGGCTCTTAACTACCTGCGCAGCCGGACTACAACAGATAGCGGGAGAGCTTTGCCGAAACTGTCATTCAGGGCGAGCTCTCCTGCGCTTATATCCACGCCTGCCTTGAGGGAGAAAGCCTGCTCGAGCACAGTCTTGCCCATAAGAGGGGAGAAGCCGTTCGAGTAGAGGTTCAGCACCAGGAAGCTGTCCTTGGGAGAGAGTATGGAATTGACGCCCTGAAGCATCTCGAACAGGCACTCGTCCAGCTTCCATTTCTCGCCGTCGGGCCCGTGTCCGTAGGCCGGAGGGTCCATAATGATGCCGTCGAAAAGGCTTCCGCGCCTTTGCTGTCTTTTGACGAACTTCATCGCATCCTCCACTATCCATCTTATTCCGTCCAGCGAAGAGCTTTCCATATTGCCCCTTGCCCAGGTTACAACCTGCTTTACCGAGTCGAGGTGGGTCACTTCCGCCCCGGCGCTAAGGGCTGCGAGGGAAGCTGCTCCGGTATAGGCGAAAAGATTCAGTATCCGGGGTTTGCGTCCCAGGGTCTCAGAGAGCTGAAGGGTGTTGCTGTAGATATAATCCCAGTTCGGAGCCTGCTCGGGGAAGACGCCCACGTGCTTGAAGGAGGTCAGCCCCAGGCGCAGGCTGAAAGCCTTGCCGCCGCTCCCGGGCAGCGGATAGCTGATGTACCACTGGTCGCTGCTCTTCTTGAGCCTCTCCCAGGTGCCGCTGTCCTCCTTGCCCGCACGGCCGAACCCGGCTCCCGGGCGGAAACGGGTGTGGGCCAGTTTTGTCCACTCGCTATCGGGCAGGGATTTCTTCCACAGGGCCTTGGGCTCCGGGCGTATCAGGGTGTAGTCTCCGAACTTCTCGAGCTTCTGGCCGTCGCCGCTGTCGACAAGGGCGTAATCTTTCCAATATGGGGCGGGGTATTCTATCATAATGCAAGTTTGGAAAATTGACCGGTTTGCGGTGCAAAGATATTGATAAAATTGCTAAATTTGCGCGTTTGAATACTAATATCATTACATATTACTATGCAGCAGTACATTGACTCTTACAATTTCGCAGGTAAGAAAGCCATCGTCAGAGTGGATTTCAACGTGCCTCTCAATGACAAATTCGAAATTACAGACGACACCCGCATCCGCAGGGCAATGCCT
The DNA here is from genome assembly GCA_945874355.1 of uncultured Bacteroides sp. GTDB lineage: Bacteria > Bacteroidota > Bacteroidia > Bacteroidales > UBA932 > Cryptobacteroides. The sequence goes on along the minus strand of CAMCGB010000009.1, from coordinate 68,889 downwards.
ACCCTCAAGAAGGTTCTCGAGAAAGGCGGTTCTGTAATCATCATGTCCCATCTTGGACGTCCCAAGAAGGTTGATCCCAAGTTCTCCCTCAAGCACATAGTCGACCACGTGTCAGAGTGCCTCGGAGTTCCCGTCCAGTTCGCTCCCGACTGCCAGAAGGCCCAGGAGCAGGCAGCAGCCCTCAAGCCGGGTGAAGCCCTTCTGCTCGAGAATCTCCGCTACTACGCCGAGGAGGAAGGCAAGCCCCGCGGACTCGCAGAGGATGCCACCGACGAGGAGAAGAAGGCTGCCAAGGCTGCGGTAAAGGCCAGCCAGAAGGAGTTCGTCAAGACTTTGGCTTCCTATGCCGACTGCTACATCAACGACGCATTCGGAACCGCTCACCGCGCTCACGGCTCAACTGCCCTGATTGCCGACTACTTCCCCAACGACAAGATGTTCGGCTACCTGATGGAAGGTGAGATTAAGGCCATCGACAATGTCCTCAAGAACGCACAGCACCCCTTCACCGCCATCATCGGAGGTTCAAAGGTGTCTTCGAAGCTCGCCGTGCTCCAGAATATGCTCGACAAGGTTGACAACCTTATCATCGGCGGCGGCATGGGTTACACCTTCATCAAGGCTCAGGGCGGCAAGATAGGCAACTCCCTGCACGAGGATGACCTTATGCCCCAGGCACTTGAGATTCTCGAGAGCGCAAAGCAGAAGGGTGTGAACATCTATCTTTCAACCCAGACCGTGGTTGCGGACGACTTCAGCAATGAGGCTGCCACCAAGCTCGTTCCTTCAAACGACATCCCCGAGGGATGGGAGGGAATGGACGCAGGGCAGGAGTCCCTCAAGACCTGGAAGGATGTCATCCTTTCTTCAAAGACAGTGCTCTGGAACGGCCCTGTAGGCGTATTCGAGATGCCTACCTTCGCAAAGGGAACCCTTCAGATTGCCGAGGACCTGGCAGAGGCTACCGCAAAGGGCGCCTACACCCTCGTGGGTGGTGGTGACTCAGTTGCCGCTGTTACCCAGATGGGCTATGCCGACAAGGTAAGCTATGTCTCTACCGGTGGTGGAGCAATGCTCGAAGCCCTTGAGGGTAAGGACCTTCCCGGTATCGCCGCCATTCGCGACTAATCCGCCAACAAGTACCATATTATGGCCCGTCCCTGGTGACGGGTCATATTTTTTATTATCTTTGCTCTCCGGTCGGGGACTAGCCCCCGGCCCCGTTGTTATGAATTTCCTTTTCGTGCACTGGAAGGTCGATCCTGTACTCTTCCATATAGGTTCCCTCGAAATCCGCTGGTATGGACTTCTTTTCGCCCTCGGTTTCGTGCTGGGCTGGTATCTTTTCAAGTGGTTCTTCAAGAGGGAAGGCGCCTCGACCTCGCTTCTTGACCCCCTGTTCTGCTCGGTGCTGATTGCCACCATCGTGGGAGCCCGTCTGGGTCACTGCATCTTCTATCAGCCGGACTACTATTTCGGCTCCTGGCAGGGTTTCCTCGAGATTTTCATGCCCTGGAAAGGCGGACTTGCCAGTCACGGAGGGGCTATAGCCCTGCTGCTGGCCGTCTGGTGGTTCGCCCATAAGTACGGCAAGGGCAACGACATCGACTTCCTGTGGGTCATCGACCGCCTGTGCATCACCGTCGCCTTCGCCGGCTGTTTTATAAGGCTGGGCAATCTTTTCAATTCCGAGATTTACGGCGACGTGACCTCCCTTCCCTGGGGCTTCGTGTTTGAGCTCCGCGGCGAGACCCTGCCCAAGCACCCGACCCAGCTCTACGAGGCTTCTTCATACTTCATTCTCGGCGTCATCCTCATTCTCATATATAAGTACCGTCTCGACAAGATGCCCCGCGGCTTCTTTTTCGGGGCCTTCCTCCTGGGCTGTTTCGGAATGCGCTTCCTCATCGAGTTCATCAAGGAGCCTCAGGTAGGTTTCGAGCAGAATATGGCTCTGGATATGGGACAGATTCTCTCCATCCCCTTCATCATAGCAGGCATCCTGATTCTGATTTACGCCTACCGCAAGCGCACTCCAGCTGCCCTGAGGCCTGTCAGCAGGGCTTCTGTCAGTGGCAAATCTGCCAAATAGACATAACTAACACAAACTTTTTCGCCCCTTCAGCTATCTGTAACGCCTGTTTTTATATTTTGACCTCTATAGGTAATTAAAATTTTTTATTTGGCACTATAGTTGCTGAATCTGGGGGCCGAATAGTTAGTGTATGAAGAAAGTGTTTTTTTTCTTTGTCGCGGTTGTTGCTGCGACAATGTCTTTATCGGCTCAGCAGACCAAGCTCATTACGCTTGACGACGCGATTCGTATCGCTTTGAGCGAGAATGTTTCGGTCAAGGTTGCCGATATGGAAATCGAACGTACAGGATATGCCCGCAAGGGTACATATTCCTCGCTTTTCCCCCAGTTGGACGGTAACGCAGCATACCAGCGCACCATCAAGAAGCAGGTGATGTATATGGACTTTGATATGCCGTCTATGGGAGGTGGTAGTGATTCTTCCGAAGCTCCCGCGATGGGATCCTCCGGGGGTGGAATCGAAGTGGGACGCTGGAACACCTGGTCAGCAGGCCTTTCAGCCTCTATGCCCCTTGTGAACGCCCAGCTTTGGGAGAGCCTCAAAATCTCGGACAAGGATGTGGAACTGGCCGTCGAAAAGGCCAGGAGTTCGCGTCTCGAGACCGTCAATCAGGTGAAACAGGCATATTTCGGCTGCCTTCTTTCCAAGGAAGCCTTCGAGGTTTACAAGAGCGTCTATGAGAATGCCCTTGCGAACCTGGAGCAGACCCAGCGCAAGTACAACGCCCAGAAGGCTTCTGAACTCGACCTTGCAAGGGCCAAGACCAGCCTGGCCAATGCCATCCCCAATGTCTATGACGCCGAGAATGCCATCATCCTTTCGCTTTGGCAGCTCAAGGCCGTGATGGGAGTGGACCTCTCAGAGGATATCGATGTCGTGGGCACCCTCTCGGACTACGGCTCCGCTATGCTTACCGAGGACATCCCTGCTGATTCGCTCAGCCTTGCAGACAACACCAGCCTCAGGCAGCTCAGTCTTCAGGCCGAGCAGCTGGCCCTCAATGTCAAGGCCCAGCAGTATGCCGCCCTGCCCAGCCTCGCCCTTTCGTTCTCCTACAGCATCAACGCGATGACCAATGACTTCAAGTTCAGCGAGTACAACTGGTCGCCTTATTCGGCTGTGGGGCTGAGCCTCCAGATTCCGATTTTCGCCGGAGGCAAGCGTCACGCCGCCACAAAGCAGGCCCGCATCCAGGCCCAGGAACTCTCGCTCCAGAGGCAGGACACCGAACGCCAGCTCCAGATAGCCATCAGGCAGTACCTCAATACTATGGACACGGCCACCAAGAGCTACGCTTCAGCCCAGAGCGCCGTCGAGTCCGCCACCAAGGCCTACGACATCGCCTCCAAGTCCTACAATGTGGGCAAGAACACTCTTACCGACCTGAACGACGCACAGCTCGCCCTGACCCAGGCCCGTCTTACCGCTTCGCAGGCTGTGTACAACTATCTCACCGCAAAGGCTAATCTGGAGAACACTCTGGGAGCCGACTTTACAGTAGAATAAGAACTTACAGACAATGAAAACCATTAATGCAATAAAGCTTGCAGCCATTGCTTCTCTCGCTGCGCTTTCCGCCTGCTCGGGCGGCAGAAAAGTTGAACAGGCCCCCGTCCAGGAGCAGAAGACTCCTCTCGTCGAGGCCTACACTTCAGCCCTTCAAATTGTACCCCAGACCAGAATTCTCTCTTCGACCGTCCAGGCCAATGTCATCAACAATATTTCTCCCCAGACAGCAGGACGCATCATCAAGCTCAATGTCGAGATCGGCGATTTCGTAAAGGCCGGTCAGGTGCTCGCGGAAATCGACCGCGTACAGCTCGACCAGGCGGCCCTGCGCCTGAAGAACGAGGAGACCGAGCTCGAGAGGTCTCGCCAGCTCTACTCCGAGGGCGGAATCTCACAGTCCGACTTCGAGGCTATGGAGCTGTCATTCAAGGTGTCCAAGAGCAGCTACGACAATCTGCTCGAGAACACTGTTCTCCGCTCTCCCGTGAACGGAGTCGTTACTGCGCGCAACTACGACCGCGGCGATATGTACTCCATGTCGTCTCCCATCTACACCGTGCAGCAGATTACTCCCGTCAAGCTGCTTGTCGCAGTGTCCGAGAGTGACTACACCAAGGTCAAGAAAGGGGATAAGGCCGTGATTGTGACAGACGCCCTTCCCGGCGAAGAATTCACCGGCGAGGTGATAAGGCTGTATCCCGTAATGGATGCCGCCACCCATACTTTCAATGTGGAGATTCAGGTGCGCAACTCTTCGGCCCGCCTGCGTCCCGGTATGTATGCCCGCGTTACCCTCAATCTGGGCAACAACAACAGCATCGTCATCCCTGACCAGGCAGTAATCAAGCAGCAGGGCTCGGGACAGAAGAGCGTATTTGTCATCAAGGACGACAACACGGTGGAGAGCCGCATCGTCACTCTCGGCAGATACTTTGACAATCAGTACGAAATCCTTTCCGGCCTCAGCGAGGGCGACAGGGTAGTGGTCAAGGGCCACGCTTCCCTCAAGGTCGGAGATAAAGTGGAGGTAGCACAATGAGCATTTACCGCACCAGCGTCAAACATCCGGTAACGACCACTCTTATATTTGTCGCTTTCGCCATCCTGGGAATTTTCTCCCTGAGCAAGATGTCGATAGCGCAGTTCCCTGATTTTGATGCAAATACCATTATGGTTATGTCCTCTTACCCGGGAGCCAACGCCAGGGATATAGAGAATAACCTCACAAAAGTCCTTGAGAACGCGCTCAATGGCGTAGAGAACCTCAAGGAGCTCACCTCGCAGTCCAAGGAGAATGTCTCCCTGCTGATGCTTACATTCGAGTACGGAACAGACATAGAGGAGGCTACGAACAATGTCCGCGACAAGCTGGATATGGTCAACTCCAACCTTCCGGACGGGGCTTCGCTCCCTATGATTTTCAAGTTCAGCGCTGACGATATGCCTATTATGCTCCTCTCCGCCACGGCCCGCGAGAGTATGCCTGGACTTGACAAGATACTCGACGATAAACTCGCCACCCCTCTTGCCCGAGTTTCCGGAGTGGGTACCGTGTCGGTGGCAGGTGCTCCGACCCGCGAAATCCAGGTTTACTGCGACCCTACAAGGCTCCAGTCTTATGGGCTGAGCATTAGCAGTATAGCCCAGGTAATCGCGGCTGAGAACAAAAATATCCCTTCGGGTAACATCGACATCGGTTCCCAGTCCTACACCCTCAGGGTGCAGAAAGAGTTTACCGACCCGAGCGAGTTGCTTGACGTGATAGTGGGTTCTGCAAACGGCAATCCCGTTTACCTCAGGGATGTCGCCACACTGCGCGACGGAAGCGAGGAGAGGGAGCAGGAGGCCTACACGGACGGAGTGCGCGCGGCCCGAATCGTGATTCAGAAGCAGTCGGGAGCAAACACGGTAAATGTAATCCGCGACGTCAAGAAGCAACTCAAGCAGATTGAGAAGACTCTTCCTTCCGACATCCAGATCAGCATCATCAACGACTCTTCGACCGAAATCATCAACACCATCAACACCCTGGTTGAGACGATTATCATCACCTTCCTGGTGGTTGCCTTGGTGGTGTTCCTCTTTCTCGGAAGCTGGAAGTCTACAATTATCATCGTGCTCTCGATTCCTATCGCCCTGCTGGCTTCGCTGATTTACCTCTTTGCTACAGGCAACACACTGAATATCATATCGATGTCCGCCCTTGCGATAGCAATCGGCATGGTTGTGGACGATGCCATTGTGGTGCTTGAGAACGTGACCACCCACATCCAGAAGGGCGAAAAGCCAATGGAAGCGGCCGTACATGGAACTTCCGAAGTGGGTATCTCAGTCATCGCCTCAACCCTTACAATGCTCTGCGTGTTCCTGCCCCTTACTATGGTCCAGGGTATGGCCGGAATCATGTTCAGCCAGCTCGGGTGGATAGTCAGCATCATAATGATAGTGTCAACTACCGCTGCGCTGACTTTCGTTCCTATGCTCTGCTCAAGGTGGCTCAAGCCCGGCAAGGGACACGGTCGTCTTTATAAGGCTCTGTACCTTCCTTTCAACCGTTTCATCAACTGGATTTCAAGAGGTTACGCTCATATTATTCATTGGGCCGTAAAGCGCCGGCTGATAGTCGTATCGGGCTTTGTGGCTCTGCTGGCCGTAGCGGTGTTCCTGCTCGTCCCCGGCATCAAGACGGAGTTCTTCCCCCGTGGAGACTCCGAGCGCATCACTGTGGACGTGAAACTTCCCAACGGTACCGCCCAGGATGTGACCCGCGACTTCTACAACCGCGCCTACGAGCAGATTATGGCCGCCGTTCCCGAAATCAAGATTTTCAACGGCTCCTTCGGTCAGGCTGACTCCGACAACGCCTTTGCCAATATGCAGAGCAACGGTACCCACATAGTGTCGATGAATATGAACATCGGTACCAGCAGTACCCGTAAGAGGACTTCGGCCGAAATCGCCGACCAGATTCGCTCCATCCTCGCCACCTTCCCTGAAATCCGCACCTGCACCGTAAGCGACGGAGGCGGCGGAATGGGAGGCGCTTCGAGCGTGGATATCGAGATTTACGGCTACAGCTTCGAAGACTCCGACCGTCTGGCGCGCGAACTTCAGGCCCAGATGCTTCAGGACCCCGCCTTCGCCCAGGTTACCCTGAGCCGCGACGAGTACACTCCCGAGCTGCAGGTTGACTTCGACCGCACCAAGCTCGCACTCAACGGTTTGAACTCTTCCACCGCCGGAGCCGCATTCAGCGCCGCAATGAGCGGAACTGTAGCTTCCTACTACCGTGAAGAAGGCGAGGAGTACAATATCCGCGTGCGCTACTCTCCCGAGTACAGGACCAGCATCGAGGATATCGAGAACATCACCATCACCAATCCTGCCGGTCGCCAGATCCGCATCAAGGAGCTCGGCGATGTGGTCGAGACCCTCGTGCCTCCTACCATCGAGCGCAAGGACAGGGAAAGGGTTATTACTGTCAAAGGTATGGTAGCGACGGGCACTGCCCTGAGCGATGCCGTACTCGCAGCGAACCGTATCATCGACTCTGCTGAAATTCCCGCGGGAATGACCCCTGTCATAGCCGGTGACTTCGAGGACCAGCAGGAGTCCTTCGGCGACCTGTTCGTCCTGATGATACTTATGGTCATCCTGGTTTATATGGTGATGGCATCCCAGTTCGAGTCTTATATGGGCCCTCTGGTGATTATGCTCTCGATACCTTTCGCCCTGATTGGAGTATTCTTCGGTCTGCGCATCACCGGCACAGCCCTCGGTATGATGTCCCTTGTGGGAATCATCATCCTGATAGGTATAGTGGTCAAGAACGGTATCGTGCTCATTGACTACACCATACTCTGCCGCGAGAGGGGAATGAATATCCGCGACGCCGCCACTACAGCCGCCAAGAGCCGTCTGCGTCCTATCCTTATGACCACCCTTACCACCGTGCTCGGTATGCTCCCTATGGCCATCGGAACCGGTGAGGGCAGTGAGATGTGGCAGTCCCTGGGTGTGACGGTATGCTGGGGTCTGACGATTTCGACCCTCGTGACCCTCGTGCTTATCCCTACAGTTTATTGCGCCATCGCCACCCGTCAGGAGAAGAGGGCCGCAAAGAAGAAACTCTTAAAAAAGGAGGCATAAAGATGAAAGCGATTTTCATAGCCTACAATCAGGCATATAACGAAGAGATAGTGGAAGTCCTGAAGGAAAACGGCCAGAGGGGATACACCCGCTGGGAGGATATCGAAGGCAAGGGCAGTTTCAACGGAGCATCCCACCTGGGCAACCACGCCTGGCCGGAGATGAACCACGCCATGCTGGTGATGGTCAAGGACGAGAAAGTGGACAAAATCCTCGCGGACCTGAAAGCCAAGGACGAGGCTTCCCCTTTGCTTGGTTTGAGGGCATTTGTCTGGAATATTGAAACTTTCTATTAATATTTTCTTATATTTGTATCCGTTGTCCTTCGGGGCGGCGGATTTTTCATTATTTATAATCTATCAATTATGGCACAAGTTATCAATGATTCAAACATTTCAGATATCCTCGCTTCAGGAAAGCCTGTAGTTATCGATTTCTGGGCTACCTGGTGCGGCCCCTGCCGTGCTCTGGGCCCTACTGTCGAGGAAGTTGCGGCAGAGTATGAAGGCAAAGCCATCGTTGCGAAATGCAACGTTGACGACTGCGAAGACATCTCTATGAAGTACGGCATACGCAACATCCCCACCCTTGTCTATATCAAGAACGGAGAGATGGTGGACAGGACCGTGGGCGTGGTGTCAAAGCAGGAAATCTGCGCAAGAATAGACAAAATGCTTTAAGAATAACCCTTTTTGTTATGAAAAAATTTTTCATCGCCATTGCGGCCCTTTTCGTTGCCGCATCAGCCAGCGCACAGATCGGTATCAGCGCAGGTCTCACCTCTTCTTCCACTACTCTGGACGGTGCTTACGCCGATGTTACTAACGGTGCAGTGAACCAGTATCACGTAGGTCTTACCTACAAGATTGGCATAGGAAACCTCCTCGCCATCCAGCCTTCAGTGCTCTACAATGTGAAGGGCAGCAACTTCAACGTAGAGGATCTCACCAGCACCTCCCTTAACTTCAAGACCGGATTTGTCGAGGTTCCCGTACAGGTTCAGCTCGGTTTCGGCCTCGGTACTCTTGCAAGGGTATATGCTCTCGCAGAGCCTTATGTTGGTTATGCCATCACAAATGAAGTGACCACAAAGAGCGCCATTGCAGCTGCCGCCAACAGCCAGAAGACCTGGGATAATGTAAAGAACCGTCTCGAGTACGGTGTCGGCATCGGAGCAGGTGTTGAGCTTTTCCGTCACCTTCAGGTGAGCGTGAAGTACTTCTGGACCCTGAGCGACCTCTACGGACTTCAGGATGCTACTCTCGACAACGTGATGAACTCTCTCGGCAACATCCAGCTGAACAATGCCAACGGAGTTGCCGCTACCGTAACCGTTCTGTTCTAGGAAGGAATATATGTCAGATAAAAAGGCGGTAATCTTCTGTTCCGCCAGCAATGATATAGATCCGAAGTACAATCAAGCTGCACGGCAAGTGGTCCGTGCGGCTTGTTTGTCTGGATATGATATCGTAAGCGGAGGCACCGTGAAGGGCACAATGGACGTCGTCTGCCGGCAGGCAAGCGAGTGCGGAGTGCGTGTGATAGGGGTGCTTCCCCGCTTTATGAAGGGTCTGGAGAACCCTCTGCTTTCGGAGTGCATCTGGACCGAGAGGATGTCTTCCCGCAAGGATGCGATGAGGGAGGGAACGAGCCTTGCCATAGCTCTTCCCGGCGGCATAGGCACTCTGGACGAACTTGCTGAAACCTACTGCCTTGCAAAGATGGGCATATACGGCGGCAAGGTCATAGCCTTCAATATGGAAGGCTTCTATGAGCCCTTCAAGGCCCAGCTGGACGAGTATGTCCGCACCGGTATGCTCGACGCCTCGTCCCGCTCCCTGATCCATTTCCCGACTTCAATCCCTGAACTGGAGGAATTGCTGTGAGCGCAAAAGAGATAATTGATTTTTTGGGGGACGATTGGGCCAGGGTGAATGAGCTTCTGCGAGGGGCACTCTCGACCGATGTTAAGCTGCTTGACGACACCAATCTCGCCGTGCTCTCGCATTCGGGCAAGATGCTGCGGCCCATGATCTGCCTTCTGCTCTCCAGGGCTATGGGCGGAGGCAATGAAGACTCTCTCAAATATGCCGCGGCAATCGAGCTTCTGCACAATGCCACCCTTATGCACGACGATGTGGCTGACGAGAGTCCCCAAAGGCGCGGAACTCCCACTGTGAGCGCCCTTCTGGGGCCTTCGGCCGCGGTGCTGGTGGGTGACTTCTGGCTGGCCAGAGCCGTGGAAATGGTGCTCGACACCGCTCACTACAACAAGGTCGTGAAGTATTTCTCGTCCTGCCTGACGGACCTCGCGCAGGGTGAACTGCTCCAGATGGAGAAGGCCTCCAGCGCTGATACCCAGGAGGAAGACTATTTCAGAATCATAAGCTGCAAGACGGCGACCCTGTTCAGGGTGGCGGGAGCTGCGGCAGCCAGCAGCGTGGATGCCTGCGAGAGGCTTTTCCGCGCCGCAGTGTCGTATGCCACGAGTCTCGGCCTGGCTTTCCAGATCAAGGACGACATACTCGACTACGACGGCACCAGCACGCTCGGCAAGCCTACAGGAGTGGACCTGAAGGAGAAGAAGATTACCCTTCCCCTGCTTGGGGCTTTGAAGAACTGCCCCGACGAGAGCCGCTACCGCTCCTTGCTTCTCGAGGTGAATAGCAAGCCGGAGAATATCTCCATCCTCCACAACTTTGTTCTTGAGAACGGGGGCCTGGAATATGCTAAGAGCCGTCTCGAAGAGCATATCGACAATGCAGTCAGTGCGCTCGACGCTTTTGAGGACTCCATTTCGAAGAGCTACCTTGCCTATATTGCCAGATTCAATTCATTCAGACAGATATGACATTTTCGCAGATACAGGGGAACGCCCGGGTGAAGGCGGCGCTGCTTTCTATGGTTAGGGAGCAGAAGGTGCCCCACGCCCTGATGTTCCACGACGAGGATGGCGGGCAGGCTTTCAGCCTGTGCATAGCCTTCCTCCAGTATCTGTATTGCCCGGACAGGAGTGCGGCTGATTCCTGCGCTTCCTGTCCTTCGTGCAACAGGATTTCGAAGCTCATACATCCTGATGTGCACATTATCTTCCCTACTGCTTCTTCCACCCTGTCGGAGCAGTATATGGCTTCGTTCAGGGAGCTTTTCGCTTCCAATCCTTTTTTTACTTCAGCCCAGCTCTCCTCGCAGCTCAAGCTGGAGTCTAAGAAGCAGATGATAGCGGTCGATGAGGCGAAGCGTCTGCTCTCTGTGCTGAGTCTCGGGGCCCTGGAGGGCGGCTACCGCTCTGTCATAGTGTATCTTCCCGAGATGATGAATGCCGAGGCCGCCAACAGGCTTCTGAAAATCATCGAAGAGCCGCCGGCAAAGACCCTTTTCCTTTTCATCGTACACAAAAGGGAGAAGGTGCTTTCGACCATTTCTTCGCGCTGCCAGCATATCGAGCTGGAGAAGATGCGCCCGGACGACTACGGCGTCGAGTCTTTCCCTTCTCCTGAGCTGTACGACAGCCTTATCGACGCTCTGTGCTCGAGGGACCATCTGGCCGCCCTCGATGTGGCTGAGTCCCTTTCCGCTCTGCCTTCGCGCGATTTGGCCAGGGCTTTTGTGCGCTACGCCGCTTTCCGCCTACGCTCCCTTTTCCTTGCAGGTCAGGGACTTTCTGAAGGCTCAGATGCCCAAGATGGGCGCCGCGCCGCCGCTCTTCCGAAGTCATTCCCCCGCAAGGCGCTCTCGTGCCTTGATATGACATACTCCCGTATGGAGCTCAATGTGAATTTGAAAATTATGTTCACCGACCTGGTGAATAAACTATATAGCTTGATTTAGTGATGAATAACGAAAGCATACAATACGATTGTTTCCGTGGCTGCGTCGTGACCCACGACTCCCAGAGCGGCGAGAGCGTCTGCACTTACCGTGCGGGCTGCTGCAAGCTGGGCGACTACAACTTCCTCAAGGATGCGCAGGACGGAAGCTACAAGGGCCTTTATGAGGTCCGTTTCAAGAATACCCGCAAGGGCTTCTATATCAATGATTCGCCCCAGAATATCAGGCTCGGCGACTTAGTGATGGTCGAGGCGACGCAGGGTACGGATCTGGGCATAGTGACCCTGGAAGGGCCTATCGTCGGGCGCCAGATGAAGTGCAAGGGGCTGGATCCGGAGCATACCGAGTTCAAAAAGATATACCGCAAGGCCCGTCAGAGCGACATTGAGCGCTGGCAGGAAGCCATTGCGCGCGAGCAGGATACTATGATCAAGGCCCGCAGCATAGCCGCAGAGATGGGTCTCGAGATGAAGATAGGCGATGTGGAGTTCCAGGGCGACGGCACAAAGGCGATTTTCTATTACATCGCCGACGGGAGGGTGGATTTCCGCCAGCTCATCAAGGTGTTCGCCGAAGAGTTTCGTATCCGCATAGAAATGAAGCAGATAGGCGCCCGTCAGGAGGCTGGTCTGATAGGCGGTCTCGGGATCTGCGGCAGGGAGCTTTGCTGCGCCAACTATATCTCTTCTTTCCAGAGCATCTCGACTTCTGCAGCCCGCTGCCAGGACCTCTCGCTCAATCCGCAGAAGCTGGCCGGTCAGTGCGGCAAGCTGAAGTGCTGCCTGAACTACGAGGTGGCCACATATATGGATGCCCAGAGCCGTATCCCCAAGGTCAGCGAGCCTCTCGAGTTCGAGGATGGGCTTGCGTATCTGCGTAAGACTGACATCCTTAGGGAGGTGATGTATTTCTCCTACGATAAGGGCTCCGATGCCAACCTGTATCCTCTGGACGCTTCCGAGGTCAGGGAAATCATCAAGATGAACCGCAATGGGCTTAAGCCCGAGTCGCTGAAGACTGAGCCGGAGCCTGCTTCTCCTGAGTTCATTTCTGCGGTCGGGGACGACAGTATCAGCCGTTTCGATGCTCCTAAGCGCAAGAAGAGCCGCAAGAAGAATAACCGCCAGTCAAAGGGGCCGAAAGGAAAGCCGACCCGATGAGACTCCGTTATCCGCTCTTCTTGTGTCTGATTATCAGCGTCTTGCTGTATTCCTGCAGCGAGCCGCTGAGTTCTTATCAGTTTGTGCGCGAGGACAAGTGCGCCTCGGAAGGGGTGTATGTGTTCCATCTTGATATGAGCGACAGTCTCGCGGTCTATGATGTGAGCATTTACAGTTCGGCACAAAAGGGGAGGGTGGAGAATCTGGAGCTGCTCGCGCGCTGGATTGCGCCCGACGGACAGAGTTTCTCAGAGACTGTCTATATGAAGGATGTTGAACGTAAGGGCAGCAGGGAACTGTATCGCAGCTCCATGCGGCCGGGTTCGCAGAGCGGGGCGTGGATATTGAGCCTTAAGCCTTCGGTTGAGCGGGGGCGCCTGAGCGGACTTGGAGTAATTTGTACAAAACGCGACGATGGGACACGATAAGCTTCGTAAATTTGCTGAGAATGAGACTTTTGCCTGTCTTCTTCAGCCTGATTGCCAGCCTCTTCTGAAGGATGGATATGCCCGCCTTGCCTCTCATCCCATCAAGGGTCAGTGGCGCGGGACTATGTTCCCTTCTTCTTTGCCTTCTTCGCCGCTGGTTCTGGAGCTTGGTTGCGGGAAGGGGGAGTATACGGTCGATCTGGCCCTGAGGAGGCCCGAAGCCAATTATGTGGGTGTGGATATCAAGGGGGCGAGGCTTTGGAAGGGCGCGAAGTATGTGACGGAGCATAAGGTGCCGAATGCTGCATTTTTGCGGACTAAGGTGGAGTTTATAACTGCTTTTTTCGCTCCTTCCGAGGTCAGTGAGATTTGGCTGACTTTTTCCGATCCCCAGTTCAAGAGTGAGAATTCGCGTCTGTCTTCGCCGGTTTTTCTGGAGCGTTACCGCTCTTTTCTTGCTCCGGGCGGGAAGGTGCACCTGAAGACTGATTCTCGTTTTCTTCACGAGTACACGAAGGCTGTGTGCAAGGTGAATTCTTTGCCTGTGCTTTGCTGTACTGAGGATTTGTATTCGCCCGAGGGGCTTGCTGCGGCGTGTGGGGTAGTTGGGGCTGAGGTCTATGAGGTGCAGACTTTCTATGAGAGTATGTTCCGCGCCCAGGGCTACAATATCAATTATCTTTGTTTCGCTCTTGACCACGACGGGGCTTTTGTGCATCCGTCGGAAGAGGATTTTGATGCGCAGTATTGGCGCAGCCGCGAGGGCGCGCGGCTTCTTTTCGGCCGCGACAGCGCCGAGACCCGCCGCCAGAAGCTCCACTCCAAACAGTAGCCATCCCTGCGCTGCTTCAGCCAGGCTGCCCTTTCTCAGGGACCGCTTTTGCTCGCTTACGCTCGTATTGCGCTTGCAAAGTCCCGTTCGAAATGGGCAGCCTGGCTGTCCTCGCAGCGCCTTCCCTCTGTCATTTCGACCAAGCGAAGCGCCCCCTGTCATTTCGACCGAGGCCGAAGGCCGAGTGGAGAAATCTAGATAAAAGGCTGATATTTAATAGATTTATCGGCTACGCTCGAAATGACAGATGTGTGCTCCGCTCGAAATGACAATCATCCCGAATCTTTCACCCCGCTTCTCTGTCGCTCGAGGGGACCCCGACCTTCGTGAAATTCACCCCGCGACCGCTATTATTGATTATCAATGAGTTAGCATTTTAAATCCGCTCGGTGAAGACAATTTGATGTGAACCCCAAAGTTTGGACGGTTTTACCTTACTTGTTTTGACGATTATCCGTCCTATTTTTTGAACTGCAATTCAAATATAACTATATTTTTTAGAGTTCCCAAGCAACGGCCACAGCGAGGAGAGCCCTCCATAGCTCCCCGCAGCTGTAGCCGTAGCAGCCGGAGATCATATATTCCGGCTGCGGTGACACCGCTCTGCTGCTCATCCCCATCTTCCTCTGCGAGTATACTCCAAAATAGCAAAATAAGGCCCTGAAATTGCTAAAATGGCTTAAAAATCAACAAAATGGCAAAAATCAGCCCTTAAATTGCTAAAATCCCTACCGGTAAAGATAGCAATGAGCCGTGACGAGAATAGTATATGGAACGAGGGGTCCGAAGATGTCGTGAGCACCAGAGGCTGAAGATGGTGAGGGAGGGGTGGTGCCAAAGTGGTCGAGGGAGGGGATGATGGCGACGCGATTGATGGCAGCGTGAGGGCCGAAGCCGTTGATGTAGATAGATGGTCCGAGGTGAACGGGAGTGGGAAAGGGGCAGAAGTGCTCGCGAACCGGAGGGTGAGGAAAACCGCAGAGGAAAAAGGCGGAAGCGAAGGCGAGTGGGCGGGCCTGAAACATTGTAGGGAACGGTTTGCAGAAGGGGAGTGAAGCGCAAGCGAGCAAGGGCGGCTGTAGAGATGGGGTAGGCCGAGGTAATGAATGGTTTGCGGCAGGAAAAAGAAAAGAGCCTCTGCGGTTGCAGAAGCTCTTTTGAAACTCTGTCGGGATGATCTGACTCGAACAGACGACCCCCACGTCCCTAACGTGGTGCGCTAGCCAACTGCGCCACATCCCGTAACAGGACTGCAAATATAGTAATTTTTTTTCAAAGTGGATACTTTTGTATAAATTTTTCTTCAATTAATCGGTAATTTATACCTTTTGACTTCGGCAGACAGAAAAAACCAAGCGGGAAACCTTGAGAACAAATCAAGCGCAAAACTGGAAGCAAGCTCAAGTGCAAGCCCAAAAGCACCGTTAAACGCGGGTCCAGTGGATCTTAACCCCGCTGCGCTCCATCCCGCGGAGCCAGGTCATCTGCCGTTTGGCGAACTGATGAATGGCTATGGCGAGCTTCTCGCGCATCTCGGCGTAGCTCAACTGCCCCGTCAGATACAGAGTAACATACTTGTACTCAAGGCCGTACGAAATCAGCACCTCTTCCTTCACCCCGCTCTCGAGCAGCGAACGGATCTCCTCCACCATTCCCTCTTCCAGCCTCTCGTCCAGCCTGCGGTCAATCTTGCGGTTCCTCTCGTCCCTGTCCACCAGTGTACCTATGAAGTATGGCTTCTGCGGAAGCCCCTCCACAGCGCGGTTCTCCCGCTTCTGGCTCAGAGGAATCTTCTCGCCATCAAAATCATAGCCCCTTGTCACAGCGTTGATATACATCCCGGTGCCACCGCACAGGATAGGGATAGCCTTGCGCGAACGGATGTCCGCATAGGCCTTCTTGAAATCACTCACATACTGGAACACATTGTACTGCTCCCCGGCCGGAAGAATGTCTATCAGATGGTACCTCACGTCTCCGTACTCCTTCAGGTCCTTGCCCGTACCTATATCCATCCCGCGGTACACCTGGCGCGAATCGGCCGAGATGATTTCCGCCCCGCTCACCACACTCTCGTCAGTCATCCTGAAAGGACAGCTCTCGAAAAGACCGAGCGCGACGGCTGCATTCACTTCTTCGGCTATCGACACTGCATATCGCGTCTTGCCCGACGCCGTCGGCCCCATAACCACCAGCAGGTCCCACTCGCCCTTCAGATAGCGGGCGGCCAGATCGTCGAGGTCAATCCTCTCGGCCTCAGGGAGTTGTGCCATCGTGCTCTTCATTACTCCCTCTCCATCTCGCGCCTGATGTCCTTCTCCTTGATGCTGGCCCTCTTGTCGTACTCCTTCTTGCCTTTTGCCAGCGCGATATGGACCTTGGCGTATCCGTTGTCGGCTATATATACCCTGGTCGCAACTATGGTGAGGCCCTTGGTCTTTACGGCCTGGCCCAGGTGCCTGAGCTCCCTTGAAGTCAGAAGCAGCTTGCGGTCCCGCGCGGGTTCGTGACTGCTCCAGGCCGAAGCCCAGAAATAGGTCGCGATGTTCATCCCGCGCAGGTACAGCTCGCCGCCGTTGAAGTAGCAATAGGCATCCTGCAGGGAGGCTTTTCCGGCGCGGAGCGACTTGATCTCGGTCCCCACCAGCACAATGCCGGCGTCATACTGCTCGAGGAACTCGTACTCGAACGAGGCCCTTTTGTTGTTTATCTGTACCCTGCTTTTTGCCTTTGCCATAATAATACCCAATTATAAACTGCCGGAGTCGGCGCTCCCTCAGAGCAGTCACAAAGCTCCTATAGTCTCAGATAAGGGAGAAAGCACTTCCTCCCGCCGCTGACTGCATTCAGACTCTATGATGCTTTACAGAGCAAAAGTGCTGCGTACCAGCTCCACGCTGTCAAGCTTCTCCCAGCCGAAGAACTGCATCCCGTCCTTCACGTAGGGCGTACGTCCCATATGGCCGTAAGCCGCGCAAGGCTCGTAGATAGGGTTCTTGAGGGCGAACTTCTCGATGATGGCGGCCGGCCTGAGGTCGAACATCTCCCTGACTTTCTGCGCGATAAGCGCATCGTCAAAGTCCGAACTGCCGTACGTGTCCACAAATACGCTCACCGGCTCAGCCACTCCTATCGCGTAGGCCAGCTGCACCAGGCACTCCTTAGCAACTCCCGCCGCCACAAGATTCTTGGCTATGTAACGGGCCGCATAAGCTGCGCTCCTGTCCACTTTCGAGGGGTCCTTGCCGGAGAAAGCTCCGCCGCCGTGGGCTCCTCTTCCGCCGTAGGTATCCACTATTATCTTGCGCCCGGTGAGTCCGGTATCGCCCGCAGGACCTCCGATGACGAACTTGCCTGTAGGGTTGACGTGCAGGATGAAATCAGAGTCAAACAGCCGTGCAGTCCTCTCGGGAAGCGAAGCTATGAGCCTCGGGATCACTATATTGCGCACATCGCCCTCGATTCTGGCGTGCATCCTCTCGTCGCTGTCGAACTCGTCGTGCTGGGTGCTCACCACTATAGTATGCACCCTGAGGGGTTTGTGCTTGGCCGAGAACTCGACCGTAAACTGGGCCTTGGCGTCGGGCCTGAGGTAAGGCATAAGTTCAAGCTCGTTGTGACGTATGTCCGAAAGGGTCTGCAGCAGCTTGTGCGAAAGGCTCAGGGCCAGGGGCATATACTCGTCGGTGTCGATGCTGGCGTAGCCGAACATCATACCCTGGTCGCCGGCGCCCTGCTCCTCGGGCTTCTCCCTTACCACTCCGCGGTTGATGTCCGCGCTCTGCTCGTGTATAGTGGAGATGACTCCGCACGAAGACGCGTCAAATCCGTACTCGGCCTTGTTGTAGCCTATCTTGGAGATGACCCTGCGCACAACGGCGCTCACATCCACATAGGCGTCCTCACTTCTCACTTCTCCTCCCACAACCACCAGTCCGGCTGTGCAGAAAGTCTCGCAGGCCACCTTGGCCTCCTTGTCCTGACGGAGGAATTCGTCTAGAATAGCGTCTGAAATCTGGTCGGCAACCTTGTCGGGATGCCCTTCGGAGACTGACTCCGATGTAAAGAGATAGTTCATATTTTTTAGCATTTTTTTGTGCGAGGTTGCAAGCATTCAAATCTCTCCCCGCTGGTTAAGGCTGCAAATATAGCAATTCTTTTACTAATCGCATACCTATTTATATAGTGCCGTGAAATAAAGATTTAACACTTTTTCAACCGAAAAAGTTGCTCATTATCATAGAAAAACTTAACTTTGCGGCGCAAAAGTTAGTAGGGAAGTGTATTTGCTAAAGTTTGAAATACTTTATATTCCTAATATTAAAAACGGTATGAAACAAACAATCAAAAGTTTATTGCTGTCTGTTGCAGCAATGCTTTGTGTTGTAAACGCCTTCGCGCAGGTTACAACATCTTCCATGAACGGTACCGTCCACGACAAGAATGGCGAAGCTGTTCCCGGAGCCGTTGTGGTAGCTATCCACACTCCTTCAGGTACCCAGTACAACGCCGTTGTCAATCTTGACGGCCGCTTCTTCATCAACGGTATGCGTTCCGGTGGCCCTTACACCGTTAAGGTTAGCTGCCTCGGTTACCAGCCGGTGTCCTACACCGAAGTCACCCTCGCTTTGGGTGAGTCCTACACCCTGAACGCCAGCCTTTCCGATGACACGCAGGCCCTTGAAGAGGCTATCGTTGTAAGCACGGCTGCAACTAAGTTCACCACCGAGAAGACAGGTGCCGCCACCAACATCAACTCAAGGCAGATGTCAATTATGCCTACCGTAAACCGTAGCATTTCAGACATGGCCAAGCTCTCTCCTTATGCAAACGGAATGAGCTTCGCAGGTGGAGACGGCCGTTCTTCCAACTTCACTGTTGACGGTGCGAACTTCAACAACAACTTCGGCCTTTCAGAAAAGCTCCCCGGAGGCGGCAACCCTATCTCTATCGACGCCATCGATGAAATTCAGGTTGTAGTTGCTCCCTATGATGTACGTCAGACCAACTTCATCGGCGGCGGCGTTAACGCCATCACCAAGTCAGGTACCAACACCTTCAAGGGAACCGTTTACGGATACTATCGCAACCAGGATATGCGCGGTAACATAGTCAACGGAAAGGACCTCGGAGACCGTGCAGCGGAGTCTCACCAGACCTACGGATTCACCCTCGGCGGACCTATCATCAAGAACAAGCTCTTCTTCTTCGTCAACGCTGAAATGGAGAAGACCCCTGGACAGGTCATTACCTACCGTGCCAACAAAGGTGACGAGAAGGCTGAAGGCAATGTTTCCCGCACCACTATAGCCGATATGGAGGCTGTTCAGAAGTACATGCTTGAGAAGTATGGCTATGATACCGGTTCGTTCACCGATTTCCCCGGCGACGAGAGCAACGTCAAGCTCCTTGCCCGTCTGGACTGGAACATCTCTGACAACCATCACCTCGCCCTGCGCTACAACTACACCAAGAACACCTCTTGGAGTGCTCCTAACGGCAACTCTTCCGATACAGGATACCGTCTTAACAAAACCTACCGTGTAGGTAACGAGTCTATGGCTTTCGCCAACAATATGTACTCAATGGACAACCTCGTTCACTCTGTATCAGCAGACCTCAACAGCCGCTTCACCGACAGACTATCCAACCAGCTGCTCTTCACCTTCACCAAGGCTGACGACATCCGTGGTTCAAAGTCTGATCCCTTCCCTCACGTGGACATCATCAAGCAGGATGCCAGCGGCAACTGGAAGCCTTATATGTCACTGGGTTACGAGCTCTTCTCCTGGAACAACGGTGTGCACAACAACACCATCACCCTTAAGGATGACGTGACCTATCTCGCAGGTAGCCACAAGATTACCGCAGGTGCATACTACGAGCACCAGATGGCTGACAACGCTTACATGCGTAACGGTACTCTCTACTATCGTTATATAATGAAGGAAGGCCAGTCAGTAATCGACGCCCTCAACTCTACCCCCGAGTCCTTCGCAGTAACCTACGGATGGAACGGAGAGCTCAATCCTGCCGCACGTGTAACCTTCGACCAGGTAGGTCTTTACGCCCAGGACGAGTGGGATATCACCAAGAACTTCAAGCTCACCTACGGTGCCCGCTTCGAGACCATCTTCTTCAACAGCAAGGACATCGCCACCAACAAGGCCATTTACGCCCTCGACTTCGGAGGAAAGCACATTGACACCGGCGTATGGCCCAAGCCCAGCATTGTTCCTCTTCCCCGTGTAGGTTTCTCCTGGGACGTTCTCGGCGACAAGAGCCTTAAGGTGCGCGGAGGTACCGGTATCTTCGCAGGCCGCATTCCTCTGGTATTCTTCACCAATATGCCTACCAACGCAGGTATGGTCCAGAACTCTGTTACCATCACTAGCAGTTGGGATAAAGGTCAACTTACAGCTATCAACGATGATCTTAAGCAGTTCAACAACGGTATGATTACCTCTGTTCCAGAGGCTATCGACAAGCTCGGCCTCCAGAAGGAGATTTCTGACGACAAGCACGTTGCAGGAAAGAAGATTGCTGGTGTCGATCCCAACTTCAAGATGCCTCAGATCTGGAAGACCTCTCTCGCCGTTGACTATGCTCTTCCTGTGAACTTCCCCTTCACCGTTACAGCCGAGGGTATGTTCATGAAGAACATCAACGCCGTTTACATGAACAACTACAACATCAACGCTTCAGCCATCACCAAGCGCTTCGAGGGTGCTGACAACCGTCTGATGTACCCCAAGAACTTCACCTATGTAGCCGGCAAGACTGCCACCGTTCTTGAGAACACCAACGAGGGCTACGGCTACACCGCCAACCTGACCGTCAACATGGAGCCTGTAAGGAACCTCCGCTTGATGGCTGCCTACACTCTGACCGAGATGAAGGAGAAGTCCGGTATGCCCGGCTCTGACCCTGCATCTACCTGGCAGGGTCACTACACCATCGACGGACCTAACTTCGCAACCGTTCAGCGCTCGCAGTATGTAGTTCCCAACAAGGTTATCGCCAGCGTAAGCTACTTCCTGCCTTTCCGCGTCTTCAACGGCAAGGGTCTGAATGTCAGCCTGTTCTACACCGGAATGTCATCTAACGGATACAGCTACACTTACTCCAACGATATGAACGGCGACGGTATCAGCAACGACCTTATGTACATCCCTGCCAACGACAACGAGATTGTATTCAAGGACGACACCGACCGCAAGGCATTCTGGGATTTCGTAGCCCAGGACTCTTACCTGAGCTCCCACAAGGGACAGTACGCAGAGGCTTATGCCGCACGCGCACCTTGGGTACACCGCTTCGACCTGCACCTCTCAGAGGACTTCGCTTTCCGCGTAGGCAGCACCACCCAGAGCTTCCAGCTCGTTTTCGACTTCATGAACATCGGCAATATGCTGAACTCAAAGTGGGGTGTTTACCAGATCAACAGCATAGGCAACAACAGTGCTCCTCTGAAGTATGAGGGAACCGTTGCAGGAAGCAACACACCTATGTTCTCAATGAACAAGAACGACAACGGCTACCTGACCAAGTCTTACGACTACAGCTACTCATACAGCCAGTGCTGGAAGATTCAGGTCGGCATCAGATACTTCTTCAACTAGTCTGACTTGTTAAAATACTGTAAAAGGGAGTCTCCTTACGGGGGCTCTCTTTTTTTTGTCTCAATTAATCATTATCTTTACGGTCCTTTTAGTCAAATCACATTTGTTTATGAAAATAAGACACTTATTCTCAGCAGCGCTTGCATCGGCTCTTTTGATTGCAGGCTGCACCAAGCCGGTTGACCTCGGCCCCGCAGAGGTCTCCATCCTCTCTCCCGAAGAGAGCAGCATCGAAGTCCCTATGGAAGGTAAGGAGTTCACCGTAACTCTCAAAGCCACCATCGATTGGGCCCTTCAGGGTTATGATACCGAAGTTTCAAGCTGGATTCTGGTTACCCCCGAGAGCGGAAAGGCCGCAGCCGAAGAGCAGGTCATCACCGTCAAGGTTCTTGCCAATGACGACATCGACCGCAGCGCCGACCTCGTCTTCTACGGCAACGTTCTCTGCAAGGCTCCCCTTACCATCACCCAGAAGGGTGCAAAGGGCGATGGCAGCAACATCAGCATTGCCGAGTTCCTGACAAGAAAGGACACCGAGAAGGAGTATATCCTCACCGGAGTTATCGGTGATATCTCCAAAGGGGAAAAATATTGGGGATTCTCCCTCAAGGACGAGACTGGAGTTGTCAGCTGCCCCTTCCCCGAGAACTTCACAGAGTATTCTGCATCCCTGCACACCGGAGACCAGGTCAGCATCAAGGGTAAGTACAGCTATTACGAGTCAAAGCAGCAGGACCAGTGCGCAAACGGCCTCATCCAGAGCCATACTCCCGCAAGCATCGAGAACATCCAGACCGTGACTGTTGCCCAGTTAATCGAGAAAGCCGATCCGTTCAGCGTGTACCGTATGGTGGGAGAGGTAAGCGGCACATTCAACGCTACCTACTGCTCATTTGACCTTAAGGACGAAACCGGCTCGATTTACGTTTACTCGGTCAACAACGCTTCCGAGTACTCATCCAAGCTCAAGGTTGGTGACAAGGTGACCCTTCGCGGCGCTTACAAGTACTTTGCTGACAAAAGCCAGCACGAGGTTGTGGATTGCACCATCGAGTCCTACGAAGAGGGCCAGGGCGGCGGCGGAGATACCCCTTCTGACAATCTTTACTCAATTGACTTCCTTGCAGGTCAGGGAGACTTTACCATCGATAATAAGACTGTTCCTGAAGGAGCAAGTGTATGGAGCTATGACAGTAAGTATGGAATGAAGGCCAGTGGTTACATCAATGGTGCTAACTGTGATACCGAGGCTTGGCTTGTATCTCCCGTCATTGATCTTAGCAACGCCTCCAAGGCTTACCTTACTATCGAGCACTGCACAAATTTCTTTACTGACGTCGCTACTGCCGCACAGCAGGCTGTTGTGATGATCAAGTCAGAAGGCGGAGAATGGACTAAGGTCGATGGACTGAAGTATCCCGAGACTTTGAGCTGGTCTTTCATCTCTTCCGGCGCTGCCGACATCTGCAGCTTCGCAGGCAAGAAGGTTCAGATTGCTTTCGTTTACAAGAGTACATCAGCCAAAGCCGGTACATGGGAAGTGAAGAACCTCACCATCAGCGATAAGGAGCCCGAAGGCCCCGGTACCCCCGACATACCTGACAACGCCATCACCTGGACCATCACTCCTGAGGCTCAGGGATGGGAAGCTGCAAGCGACGCTACTTATGGCGAGGGATTCAAGGGAAGCGTAGACGGAATTACTGTAGGCTACTATAAATATAAGAGTACTTCCAACGCATTAGCGCCTTCCAGCGACCATTTCCGTGTTTACAAGAGTTCAGCTCTGAAGATAGAGTCAGATAAGACTATCACCAGAGTGATCCTTTACTGCACCGCTTCTGATAAGTGTGCCAATCTGACTGTGCTCGAGGGAGACGGCAATGGCTTCACCGCCAATACCGCCAATCTTACCATCGAGTGGACCGGAAGCGCCAAGACCATAGTAGCCCAGGCAAGCGTAGCCCAGGTGCGAATCAATAAGATAGTTTTTGTTTGTGAGTAGAAGAGTTTTTACGCTCATTACCATACTCCTTGCCCTATGCTCCTGCGGAGGAAACTCCCCGGGAGCACAGGTGCTTGAAGGGGACTTGCTTTTGAGTGTACCGAATACCGAGGTGAAGGCCTCGGCTGGGCAGCAGTTCATCAAGGTTACAGCCTTTTCAGACTGGAGCCTGGAGCTTGATTTTACCGGTGAGGAGCCCTGGGCCAGCGTGGATTGCAGCTCCGGCAGCGGCAACAAGGCGGGCATCATCCTCTCCTGGGATGCTTTCGACGGCGAAGGCGAGGAGCGAAGAGCCAGACTTACCCTTAAGTGTAAGGACAAGACTTCGGTCGTGGAGTTCACCCAGATTGCTTCGTCCGAGAGCTCCGGCGGCGGGTCTTCCGGCGGCGGGTCTTCAAGCGGCGGAGGAGCGACCGAAATCAAGAGCGATAAAGTGCCTGTCTGGATGGAACTGCCCGCTACCGACCGCGAGGACCTGTACTTCATAACCCACGACATGACCCTGTCCAACGGCAACAGGTGCCGCAACTACTCCATTTACTACGACACCTCCGCCCTGCTTTCGTTCTGGGTTGCTTACCCTCTGAACAACAGCCTGATAGGAAGCGGAAGCCGCACCAACGAGTGGGGCTATGATCCCAAGGTGCCCGCAAAGTACCAGCCTACCCTTTTCGGAGGCTTCAGGGGCTACGACCGCGGCCATCAGATACCTTCGGCCGACCGCTTGAAAAGGAATGCCAACGTGCAGACCTTCTATTTTACCAATATGACACCCCAGAAGGGGGCTCTGAACCAGAACTCCTGGGCCGCTCTCGAGGGCAAAGTCAGGGGCTGGGCTACGAGTTTCGACACGCTCTATGTAGTTACGGGTGCGGACTACATCCACTCCACGACCAAGACCAGCGACAACGAGGGCAAGAGCGTGACAGTCCCCACCGGCTATTTCAAAGCTCTGCTGGGCTATAAGAAAAACGCCAACATAGGCAATTCCACTAAGGGTTATCTTGCTATAGGCTTCTATTTCAAGCACCAAGCCTACGATGACAGCCAGATTATGTCCACTTGCGCAATGAGCATTGACGAGTTGGAGAAGAAACTGGGCACAGACCTGTTTGTCAACCTCCCTGCCGCGGTAGGCGAAGAAACCGCAGCCAAAATCGAATCCACCCGCGACAGCTGGTGGAAATAACACCGTTCATACTGATGAAACGACTATTTACCATACTTTCCGCTCTGCTGCTCACCCTTTCGGCCTGTGCGCAGAAGCACAATTATGTCATCGGGTTCTACAATCTCGAGAACCTTTTCGACATCTATGACGACCCGGCAAAGAACGACGAAGAGTTCCTCCCGGACGGCAAGAACAACTGGACCCAGGCCAAGTACGAGAAGAAGCTCTACAACATGGCCCACGTCATCAGGGCTATGAAAGAGGACAATGGAGCCTATCATACCATCCTGGGCGTCAGCGAGATAGAGAACCGTCTCGTGCTTGAGGACCTGGTCAGCGAGCCCGAAATCGCAGACGCTGACTACCAGATTGTCCACTATGACGGACCCGACCGCAGAGGTGTGGACGTGGCCCTATTGTACCGCCCCGACCAGTTCACCTATCTGGACAGCGAGTCCATTCCCTTCACTTTCGAAGGCAGCAAGGTGGCCATCACCCTGAGCGAGGAGGAGCAGGACTACTTCCGCACCAGGGACATCCTTATGGTGCACGGCCTTATCGAAGGGGAGCATTTCGCCTTCTATGTGGCCCACCTTCCTTCCCGCATCGGCGGCAAGGGAAGCGATCTGCGTTCGCGCGGAGGAGAAATCATCTACAACCATTCCCTTCAGATGGAGAGTAAGTATCCCGGAATCAAGATAGTTGTGATGGGAGATATGAACGATAACCCCACTGACGAGAGTATGGCAGTGTGGATGAGAGGCAAGGAGAAGCTCGAGGACGTGGGTCCCGAGGACTTTTTCTCTCCCTTCACCAGAATGCTCGCCGACGGTTTTGGCTCGCTTGCATACCAGGGCGAATGGAACATCTACGACATAATCCTGGTGAACCACAATCTGGCAAAGGCGCCCCAGGGAGGCCTTCAGATCCGCAAACTTCACAAAAAAGGCTACTACGGAAGAGTATTCAAAAAGCCCTTTATGACCAACCAGAGCGGCCAGTACAAGGACACTCCTTTCCGCACCTTCTCCAACGGAGCCTTCATAGGCGGCTACTCCGACCATTATCCAACCTATATAGCAATCAGTAAATGATGAAAAGACTAATACTTTTTCTCTGCTCCCTCTGCGCCCTGTGCCTCAGCGCTTCGGCTTATGACGGAGGCATCAAGGCCAAAGTGGTAGCCCGTCAGGGCAGAGCCCCCATAGCAGGAGCAGTCGTAAGCCTTTACAGCGGACAGGACCTTCTCTCAAGTCAGAAGACCGGTGCGGAAGGCGATTTCCTTTTCCCCGACCTTAAGGACGGAGCCTATACCCTTGAGGTAGAGGCAGATGATTACAACTCCACAAGAATCAACGTAGTTGTGGAGCAGGGTCTTATCCGCGACCTTATGTTCGTTACCCTCAGCCCCGCCCGTGTGCGGACCGAGGATGTGGATGCAAGCAGCTTCGCCGAGTTCGACCTCGACGACAGCGGCTACAGTGACGCCCCCACCATCCTTTACGGAGCTAATGACGTCTATACTGACGTGGTGGGCTACGGCTTCAGCGCCATAAGGTTCAAGAACCGCGGTTACAACTCAGAGTCGCAGGACGTGTATCTGGCCGGAGTGCCTATGAACGACGCCATCACCGGCTACTCGCCCTACTCCCTGTGGAGCGGCCTTAACGAGGCGATGAGGGCAAAGGACACCAGCATAGGCCTTGAGGGCAGCGACTGGGGCAACGGCCGCTACAACGGTATGACCAACATCACCGCCCTGCCTTCAGCGGTGCGTCCCGGATGGAGGTTCTCAGTGCTCTCCAACTCAGCTCTTTACCGTCTCCGCCTGATGGCTACTTACGCCTCCGGAGAGCTGGACAACGGCTGGTCTTATGCCGTCAACGCTTCCGCTCGTCTTGGTGGAAATGACTGGGTTGAGGGAGTTTACTACCGCTCCTTCGCCCTGTACGCCGGTGTAGGCAAGAGAATCAACGACGAGCATAAGATTTCCCTTATGGCCTTCGCCACTCCCGGACAGAGGGGCGCCCAGAACGCTTCCACCCAGGAGGTATATGACCTTATGGGCGACAATATGTACAACTCCAACTGGGGTTATCAGAACGGCAAGGTGCGCAACTCCCGCGTTCGCAAGACCTTCGAGCCGGTAGTCGCCCTGCGCTACGACTACACTCCGAGCGACGAGTTCAGCGCAGGCGCAACCATTCTTTACCGCTGCGGCTACAACGGCTACACAGCCCTTGACTGGTACGACGCGATGGACCCCAGGCCTGACTACTACCGCAATCTTCCTTCTTACTATTATCTTGAGGATGAGGACTATAACCGTAGCAACCCCGAGAAGGCCGAATGGGCCAAGTACGCCTGGACCAACCACAGCAAGGAGTTCGCGAACTATCAGCACCTCAACTGGGACCGGCTCTACAACGTAAACTACAATAACCCCAACGGGCGCAGTAAGTATGCCCTCGAGGAAAGAAGGGTGGACCAGAGGGACCTCAATCTTGCCCTGAACCTGAAGTGGCTGCCCACCGAGGCTTTCAATCTCAAGGCCGGCGCGAACTTCAAAGTGAACCGCACCGAGAACTACAAGCTGCTCAACGACCTTCTGGGCGGACAGTACTATCTCAACATCGACTCTTTCGCCGAGAGGGATTTCGCTTCTAACGAGGCTCTGGTGCAGAACGACCTCGACTACTTCCTTGCCAACGGTAAGGCTGAGTCCATCACCCAGGGAGGCAAGTACGGATACGACTATCTGGCCCAGATTCGCCGCGCAAACCTCTGGGCTAACGGCACTTACCGCAAGGGCGGCTTTGTCGCTACGCTTGCCGGGACCGTAGGCTATGAGGCTTTCTGGAGGGACGGACTTGTACGTAAGGGACTCTTTGCCGGACTGGACGACAACGGTAAGGAAATCGTTTACGAGGGCCGCACCCTGACTTCATACGACGACAACGGTAAGGTCATCACCTCCAAGGGTAAGTCCGAGCTTAGCTCATTCCTTACTTACTCCGCCAAGCTGGGTCTTGCATACGAGCTGATCGGAGGCCACCGCTTCAGTGCCAACATCGGTTATTTCAACGATGCTCCCACCTTCAACCAGGCTTTCATCTCCGCCCGTACCCGCAATACTCTCGTGGACGGTCTTACGACAGTCAAGACCACTTCGGCAGATGTTAACTATCAGTTTACAAACGGCGGCTACAGCCTGCGTCTGACCGGCTTCTACACCGGCATCAAGGACCAGAGCGACGTGATGAGCTTCTACGATGACTCCCAGCAGTCATTCACCAATTTCGCGATGACCGGTATCGACCAGCGCCACCTCGGACTTGAGTTCGGCGTCAAGGTGCCCCTCTTTGTTCAGGGCCTGAGCCTCAGCGCCGTCCTGAGCCTTGGCGAGTATGTATATACAAGCAACCCGAATATGGTTCAGACCATAGACAACAGCGCCGAGGTCATCCGCAGCGAGAGCGTTCCTTACTGGAAGAGCCATCCTGTATATAAGGTGGCCAGCTATACCGATGAGGGAGCCGCCATCTATGACCAGGACGCAGCGGGCAACTACATCGTTGAGTCAGAGAAGAAGCACTATGTTCCTTCAACTCCCCAGCTCGCTTCCGCTATCGAGCTGAACTACCGTACCAACGACTACTGGTTCTTCGAGCTGGGTGGGCAGTATTTCGCTCATTCTTACCTTGATATGAACCCTCTGTACCGCACCCATCTGGCCTGCGGCGGCGGAGACGGAGTGGAGACTCCCGCCGAGGTCGAGTATATGGCCGCCCAGGAGGAGTTCAATCCCGCCTTCGTTCTGAACTGCAGCGTCGGCAAGAGCTGGCAGATTCAGCGCAAGTACTACCTGGGCTTCTCGCTTGAGGTCAACAATATGCTCAACAACAGGAACATAAAGACCGGAGGATACGAGCAGACCCGCCTTATCTCCAGCTACGGCAAGGACCGTTACTACCGTTTCGACCCCAAATATTTCTATATGCAGGGTGCGAACTATATGTTGAACATCTATTTCAGATTCTAGTATGGGAAAGACTCTTAAATATACTCTTCTGAGCTCTTTGCTCTGCCTCTCCGCTTTCAGCTGCACCTCCATCAAGGAGGAGTTCCAGCCGGTGTTCTCGGGCAATGAGAATCCTCCTCACCAGCAGGTGGTTACAATGACCCCGACCCACACCATCGCAGAGCTTGCTTCGCTTTATAAAACCGGCAGTCCCTGGAAAATAGACAAAAACATCGTCATCAGCGGAATTGTCAGCACCACCGACCAGCCGGGTAACTTCTACAAGAGTTTCTACATCCAGGACGAGACCGGCGGAATGGAAATCAAGATTGGCAAGAACGGCCTTTACAACGATTATCTTCCCGGCCAGAGAATATATGTGGACTGCAGGGAGTTGTGCCTTGGAATGTACGGCTACAAGTCCGGCACTGCATACGGCAACGGAATGGTTCAGATCGGATTCAGCGACCCTACAGGCGAGTACGAGACTTCCTACCTGGAGTCTTCGCTTCTGATCGACTCACATGTTTTCAAGGGCGAGATAGGCCCGGAGGTGGAGCCCGTAGTCGTGCCTGAAAGCTCGCTTCCCGCATCCACCGCCACTCAGGCCACCAGTCATTATGTGGGTAAACTCGTGACAGTCAAGAACCTGACCTACGGATGGTACGACACCCGCTACAAGGAGCAGAACGAGGCTTTCGCCCTTCTGTATCTCAACTCGAACCAGAACAAGAAGCTCTCTTCGAACCGCATCTTCATCTCCGGCGCCGGCACCGGCATCAACACCTGGGCAATGAGCAAGGAGAAGATGGCCGAGTACCTCTATTCCGGAGTTTGGGATGAGGTCAGCATCGGTAATGCCAATGACTACAACTACGGCAAGGTGGGCGACTACCGCAATGTGGACGCCCAGGGAAAGGTAAGCTATCCCGGCATCGAGAAGGCCGCCGCAAGCGTGAGCCACTATTTCTCAACCCCCAACGGCACCTGCATCCAGGTGAGAACCAGCGGATTCTCGAAGTTCGCCGACAAGGCCATCCCCGAGTCTGTGCTCAACGGCAGCGCCAAGGTCGAAGTTACAGGCATCCTTGCCCTCTATCAAGGTAAAATCCAGATGGTTGTGAACGACATCAGCGACATCAAGGTAGTAGAATAAGTTTAGTTGGTTCCATATTATGAGAAAAACATTTTCATTTCTTTTGATTGCTTTGGCTATGTGCTCTTGCAACAGACAAAACCCCTTCCTTACGGAGTGGGACACCCCTTACGGGATTCCTCCCTACGACAAGATCAAGACTTCTGACTACATCCCCGCCATCAAGGCCGGCATCGATGAGCAGACAGCCCAAATCGAAGCGATAGTCTCAAATCCCGAGGCTCCTACCTTCGACAATACCATCGCTCCCCTCGAGCTCTCCGGCGGCATCCTCGCCAAGGTCCAGGGCGTGCTCTACAATGTCAGCGAGACTGACCGCAGCGACGCTCTCGACGCCGTTCAGGACGAGGCCATACCTCTTCTGAGCGCCCACGGCGACAACATCTCCTTTAACAAGGCCCTCTACCACAGGGTTGCCGAGGTCTATAATGCCGACCAGAGCGGCCTTACCCGCGAGCAGCAGATGGTGCTCAAAAAGTGGTATGACGGCTTTATCCGCGACGGCATCGGTCTCCCCGAGGACAAGCAGGAGGAGCTGCGCGTCATCAACACCCGCACCGCAGAACTCACCCAGAAGATTGGCAACAACATACTCGCCGAGTCCAACGCCTTCGCGCAGAAGTTCGGCTTCAGCGTGTCTGCCTATCCCGACAAGATGACCACCACTGAGGACCGCGAGCTTCGCCGCCAGTACAACGAGGCTTATAGGATGCGCGGCCACAACGGCAACGAGAACGATAACCGCGAGCTGATCAAGGAGTTGCTTTCTCTGCGCATACGCAAGGCCAATATCCTCGGCTACGAGACCAGCGCCGAGTACACCCTTGCCGACAAGATGGCCGCAAATCCCGAAACCGTAGATGCCTTCCTTATGGGCATTATGACTCCTGCAGTGCAGAAGGCAAAAGAAGAACTTGCTGATATGCAGGCTGTTATGGATGAGGATATCAAGGCAGGCAAGCTTCCCGAGGGCTCCAAAATCGAGCAGTGGGACTGGTGGTACTA
This sequence comes from uncultured Bacteroides sp., assembly GCA_945874355.1. Lineage (GTDB taxonomy): Bacteria > Bacteroidota > Bacteroidia > Bacteroidales > UBA932 > Cryptobacteroides. Next base: position 37,904 of record CAMCGB010000009.1, on the reverse strand, counting down.
TGCCGAGAAGGTCCGCAAGGCAAAGTATGACCTCGACGAGGCTGAGACCCGCCCTTACTTCAAGGCAGAGAACGTAGTCAAAGGAGTCTTCGCGGCTGCCAAGATTCTCTACGGAGTGAACGCCGAGGTGCTCGAGGGAGTGCCCAGCTACAACCCCGACTGCGTTACCACCTATAAGCTTACCAACGACGACGGTTCGCTGATCGGTATCTTCACCACAGACTACTTCCCCCGCGAGAGCAAGAGAGGCGGCGCGTGGATGAACAATGTCCGCGATCAGTACTATGACGAAAACGGAGAGGACGTTCGTCCTATCATCGTAAATGTAGGCAACCTCTCCGAGTATATGAGCATCGACGAGGTCCAGACCGCCTTCCACGAGTTCGGACACGCCCTGCACGGACTGCTGAGCAAGTGCCACTATCCTTCTGTAAGCGGTACCAGCGTGAAGAGGGACTTCGTGGAGATGTTCTCGCAGTTCAACGAGAACTGGGCTTTCCAGCCTGAGCTCCTCGAGAAATACGCCATCAACGACAAGGGCGAGGTCATCCCCGCCGCCCTGGTGGAGAAGATAAACAACGCCCTCAAGTTCAACCAGGGCTTTATGACCACCGAGCTCTGCGCCGCATCGCTTCTGGATATGAAGTGGCACGAGCTCAAGAGCGTCGAGGGAGTTGATGTGGACGAGTTCGAGAAGAAGGTGGCAGAGGAAATCGGCCTGATTCCCGAGATCAACTTCCGCTACTCCAGCACCTACTTCAACCACATCTTCGGCGGCAGCGGCTACAACTCCGGCTACTACGGATATCTCTGGGCCGAGGTTCTGGACAAGGACGCATTCAGCATCTTCGAAGCCTCTCCTGAAGGAGTATGGAACATCGACCTTGCCCACAAGTTCAAGCAGACCTTCCTTGAGAAGGGCGGCAGCGAGGAGCCTATGGTCCTCTACAAGTCCTTCGCCGGAAGGGAACCCAACTCCGACGCCATGCTGCGCGGACGCGGTCTTATCGATTAGGTTCAATTCAGTTTCGCAACTTGTGAATTCCAATGTTTCACGGTTGCGAAACTTCAGTAATATAAAGATATGGACAGAAAAGTACTTCTGATGATACTCGACGGATGGGGCGAGGGTAAACACGACCATTCAAATGCCATCTACACCCAGGGTGCACCTTTTATCGACAGCCTGCGCGCAAAGTATCCTATGGCCCATCTTCAGGCCTGTGGAGAGTATGTCGGTCTGCCTGACGGCCAGATGGGAAACTCCGAGGTCGGACATATGAACCTCGGCGCCGGCAGGGTAGTGTACCAGGACCTGGTAAAGATCAATATGGCCTGCCGAGACCATAAATTGATGGACAACAAGGAGATAAAGGCCGCCTACGACTATGTGAAGTCTTCCGGCAGGAAGCTCCACTTCTTCGGCCTGTGCTCCCACGGCGGAGTGCACTCCAGCCTGAACCACCTTTATGAGTTCCTCGCCGAGGCGAAGAAGGCAGGCCTGAGTGAAGTCTATGTGCACTGCTTTATGGACGGAAGGGACACTGACCCTCGCAGCGGCCTCGGCTTCGTGAAGGAGCTTGAGGAGAAGATGGCCCAGACCACCGGCAAGGTGGCTTCTGTCTGCGGACGCTTCTATGCGATGGACCGCGACAAGAGATGGAACAGGGTGAAGGAGGCTTATGATATGCTCGTTGAAGGCAAGGGTACCTGTGCAGAGAGCGCCCAGGCAGCTATCCAGGCTTCTTACGATGCCGATGTGACCGACGAGTTCATCAAGCCTGTAGTAATCACCGAGGGCGGCAAGCCTGTGGGACTGGTAGAGAGCGGCGACGCCGTAATCTTCTACAACTTCCGCAACGACCGCGCCCGCGAGCTTACCAACGTGCTGACCCAGAACGATATGCCTGAGGAAGGTATGCACACTCTGCCTCTGTACTACTGCTGCCTCACTCCTTACGACGCTTCTTTCAAGGGCCTTCATATACTCTTCGACAAGGAGGAAGTATGCGACACTCTGGGAGAGACCGTTTCAAAGGCCGGCAAACGTCAGCTCAGAATAGCCGAGACCGAGAAATATGCCCACGTGACCTTCTTCTTCAACGGCGGAAGGGAGACTCCTTTCGAGGGCGAGGAGCGTATCCTTGTCAACTCTCCGAAGGTTGCCACCTACGACCTCCAGCCCGAGATGAGCGCAGTTGAGGTGACCGACAAGCTGTGCGACGCCATACGCAGCGAGAAGAACGATATGATTATCCTCAACTTCGCAAACGGCGATATGGTAGGCCACACAGGAGTCTATAAGGCTATCTGTAATGCCGTAGGATGCATCGACGGCTGCGTGGAGACCGCTGTGACCTGCGCCCTTGCGCACGGCTATGTGGTGCTCCTTACCGCCGACCACGGCAATGCCGACTATGCGGTGAACCCCGACGGAAGCCCCAACACGGCCCACTCCCTGAACCAAGTCCAGTTCATCGTAATAGGCGCAGGTGATGAGGTGAAGAGCGTCAAGGACGGAGCCCTGTGCAACGTGGCTCCCACCATTCTCAAGCTTATGGGCATCCCCCAGCCTGAGTCAATGACAGCCGAACCTCTTATCTAGAATACCCATTTCACTCCGGCGCACGGGCGGCACCAGAATCCGCGGATTGTGCCGAAGTCGTAGCTTAGCTCGACTTCGCCCCCGATGTTAAGGTTGCCGCAGCCGAAGAGTGATCCTACATTGTACCAGAGTTGTGGCTCAGAAATGAACACAACTCTGCTTTTTTGTGCCAGTATGGTGCCGTAGTGGTCGCTCAGCAGCATATGGTCCTCCCACCATACATCGGCAAATCCGCTGAAGCTCAGCCCTTTGAGGCCGAATAAATCATCTATTCCCCAAACTGCCGTGAGCTGCAGGGGCAGCTGGCTGCTCAGGTCATCTTCGTCGTAGCAGATGTATTTGTACAGGGCTTTCAGGTTCAGCCTGGCCCTGTTGTCCTTGCTGTGCAGAGCCACGTCCAGCCCTGCGAGGAAGGCGTTATTGATGGTCCATCCCTTGTACACTCCGCCATTGTACTCCACGTGCAGGCTCAGGGGAGCGACGGGGCCCTCCTGCCAGAAATTCAGGCACCTTGCGATTTCCATATATGTCCCGTTCGGGGCCACTATCTGGTCGCGGCTGCCGCGGGCGTTGAAATCGTGGTCCACGAAAAAGAAAGTGCTGCCCCACGAGTCGTTGTAGAAGCCTTCGAGGGTGGTGGTCACATAGCCCCGGTCGCTGCCGGCATCGTATTGGATCTGGAGGTTGGTCTGGGCATAGGACAGTGCGGCGGCTCCAAGGCAGAGCGCAAGAGTGAGAAGAGGCTTTTTCATACAGTCAACGCTGAAATGTTAATTTTGCGTAAAGATAACAATTATCCCCAAGTTTTACCTACCTTTGCAGTGGTATTGCCCTCTGCACTACCTTAGAACGTTTATTATATGTCCAGACGCAACTCAAGCAAAAAGTCCAAGACCCTGAAGCGCAATTCTTCGCCCAAGGGCCGCTCCAGAAAAATACTTTCCCAGACTACAGGCAAGGTCCAGATGACCCGCGAAGGCTCAATCTTCGTGCTCACTCCCGCAGATGAGGATGATGTCTATGTAAAAGCTTCGATGTCAAGGCACGCCCTGAACGGAGACCTTGTGAGGGTCAATGTCATACGCGAAGCCGACAAACTCAGGGGCAAGCGCAGGGAAGGACAGGTGGTGGAGATCCTCGAGCGGAACAAGAGCCCGTTTGTGGGCATATACCACACGGTCGGCTCCCAGGCCTGGGTGCTGATGCAGAGCCGCAATATGCCTTATGATATAGAAGTGGATGCCGAAAAGGCCTCAGAAATGGGAGCGCAGCCAGGGATGAAAGTGGCCGCGGTGGTGGACTCTTGGGACAGGAAGGACATCTGCCCCAAGGGTCATCTGACCGATGTGCTCGGAGAGCCGGGGAAGAACGACACCGAGATGCACGCCATACTTGCGGAGTTCAACCTCCCGTATAAGTTCGAGCCCGAAGTGGAGAACGCGGCCGACAAGATTCCCGACACCATAGGCGAAAAGGAGATGAAGGGCCGCAAGGACTTCCGCCCCGTCTTCACCTTTACCATAGACCCTGCCGACGCCAAGGACTTCGACGACGCCCTGTCGTTCCGTGCCCTGGAGAACGGCAATTTCGAGGTCGGAGTGCATATAGCCGATGTGTCGCACTATGTGACTCCCGGCAGTCCCGTCGATAAGGAAGCCCGCAGCCGCGGCACCTCAGTTTACCTTGTGGACAGGACTGTGCCTATGCTGCCCGAGAAGCTCTGCAACAAGCTCTGCTCCCTGCGCCCCGACGAGGACAAGCTCTGTTTCTCGGCCGTATTTGAAATCAGCCCGCGCTCTTCCATCAAGTCTTCCTGGATAGGCCGCACCGCAATCCGCAGCAACTTCCGCCTGAGCTATGAGCAGGCCCAGGCCATCATCGAAGCTTCCGAAGAGCAGATGCTCTCGACTTCCGCTCCCCGCAGCGAAGAGCTCAAAAAGGCCGTCCTGACCCTTAACTCGCTTGCAAAACAGCTGAAAGCCAAGAGGTTCAAGGCCGGCGCCGTGGACTTCAACCGTCCCGAGATGAAAGTCGAAGTGGATAAGGAAGGAAAGCCTGTAAGGGTTTATGAGAAAATCTCAAAGGAGGCCAATTTCCTTATCGAGGAGTTTATGCTCCTTGCCAACCGCACCGTGGCCGAGTGGGTGGCTACCCAGGGGAGGATGAACGCGGTTGCATCCAAGAGCGCCAATACCTTCGTCTATCGTATCCACGGGGAGCCCAACGAGCTTAAGCTTGAGTCCCTCAAGACCTTTGCGAAAGGCCTCGGATTCACCATACCCACCGACGCCCCGACTTCGGGCCGCAGTGCCGCTTTCGCACTGAACGAACTCCTTGCGCAGGCAGAAGGCCGCCCGGAGAAGGAAGTGCTTGAGAATCTGGCGCTAAGGGCTATGGCCAAGGCCTGCTACAGCACCGACAACATAGGCCATTACGGTCTCGCTTTCAAGTTCTACACCCACTTCACCTCGCCCATCCGCCGTTACCCCGACCTTATGGTGCACCGTCTTCTGGCGCGCTACCTCAGTTCCGGCTCCAGTGAAGACAAGTCCTACTACGAGCAGGAGTGCCAGTACGCTTCCGAGAGGGAGCTCGTTGCGGCCGATGCCGAGCGCACCAGCATCAAGTACAAGCTGGTCGAGTATATGTCAGAGCGGATCGGGCAGGAGTATGAAGGCACAGTGTCGGGTCTTACCGAATGGGGAATGTATGTGCAGACCGAGCCCGAGAAGGTTGAAGGTATGATAGCCCTTAGGAATATACGTTCCGACTTTTTCGAGTTCGACGAGGCGCACTACCGTCTGGTGGGAAGACGCAGCCATAGGATCTACATCCTCGGAGACAAGGTCAGAATCAAGGTTGCAAGCGCCAATCTGGAGCAGAGAACCCTTGACTATGAGCTGGTTGAAACTCTCCAGGAGAACGAAAGGCCGACAGAGCCTGCGGCTGTAAAGAAGCCCGGGAAAGCATCGGCAAAACTCTCTTTCAAGAAGCGCTCCGGCGCCAAATCGTCGGGCTCCAAAACCTCAGGCACCAAAGCTTCCGGCTCGAAGTCTAAGAAGCGCAAATAGCTTCCAGCCTTTTCTTCAGGCTGCGGGAGTAACTTACAGAAAGATAAACTGTCCTGAACAGGAGATGGGCGAAGTATGCCAGCAGCAGTATGTGCAGCTGGCTTTCGGCATTGACATCCGTCAGGGCGCCCACTCCCCACCAGAGGGCAAAGAAGCACAGTGCGGCGCCTCCCATAGAGTCCCGCAGCTGCCTTGAAGAAGTAGCCCCCAGGAAGACTCCGTCCCAGGTGAAGGCCGCGCAGCCTAGCGGAGGCATAAGGGCCAGGGCCCAGAGATATTTGCTGCATTCCCCGATTACCGCCCCGTCGGAAGTCATTACAGATAGCAGGGGAACTCCGGCCGCCATATAGAAAACTACGAAGCCGAGAGCTATGGACATGCTCCACACGAACACATACTTGATGCTCTGCTTCAGAAGGCGTATATTTTTCTCCCCTATGAACCTTCCGGTCAGGGCCTCGGCCGCATAGGCGAATCCGTCAGTAAAGTAGCTGAATATCATCAGCAGCTGCATCATTATCGAGCTGCACGACAGCTGCAGGTCTCCGAATCCGGCGGCTATCATAGTGTAGCCCATATATATAAGAATGAAGAAGAGCGAGCGGGCGAGAAGATTTCCGTTCATCGCGAAGAACTCTCCTATGCCCTTGTCGTGCAGAAGGCGTCCAAGCAGCGGCTTAAGGCCTGAGGGGAAGACCTTGCGGAAGTACTTGAATGCCACTGTGCACAGGCAGAACAGAAGCCCGCAATACTGGGCAATCAGAGTGCCGGCCGCTATGCCTTCGAAGCCGAGTCCCTGCCAGGCGCTGCCCACACCGAAGCTCAAAAGTATGCTCGAAGCTATGTTTACTACATTGATTATCAGATCTGTCCACATCGAACTCATAGAGTCCTGCATACCTACGAACCAGCCCCTGAAGGCCATCAGCGAAATGGTGGCCGGGGCGGCCCATATCCTTATGCGGAAATACCTTGCGGCGAGCAGTTCGACTTCTTCCGAGGCGTTGGTGACCGCTCCCACCAGCCTTAGGAAAGGGCTCTGGATAAGCAGGCACACGAGGGCTACTGCGGCACTCATACACAGGGCCCGCAGGAGTATATAGCCGCAGTCGGCAAAGTCCCTGCGGCCGTAGCTCTGGGCAGTAAGTCCGCCCGTCCCGGTACGAAGGAAGCTGAAATTCCAGTACAGCAGCGAGAACATCATTGAGCCTATCGAGATGGCGCCTATGAAGGTCGCGGCGCTGTACGAACCGCTTAGGTGCCCTGCCACGGCAGTATCCACCATACCCACCAGGGGCACGGTGATGTTGGCCAGAATGCTTGGAATCGAGAGCCGGAGTATCTGCGAGTTCAGCTGCCTGTTCATCGGAATTTCTTGTCCTCCTCCAGCATCCCGAGGTAGGAATTGTATCTCTCGGCGCTGATAATTCCCTCATCTACAGCCTGTTTGACGGCGCAGTCCGGCTCGTGGGTGTGGGTGCAGGGAGTGAAACGGCAGTCTTTTGAGCAGCGCAGCATCTCGGGGAAATATTTATAAATCTCTTCTTTTTCAAGGTCCACCAGTCCGAAGCCCCTGAGTCCGGGGGTGTCTATGATGAAGGCATCGGTATCGAGACGGTACATCTCGTAGAGCGAAGTGGTGTGCTTGCCCTGAAGATGGGCCTGGGATATAAGGCCGGTCTTGGCTCCAATCGAAGGGTCGATGGAATTAACAAGGCTTGATTTGCCCACTCCCGACTCTCCCGACAGCAGGCTCACCTTCCCCCTGCACAGTTCTTTGAGCTCCTCTATGCCTTCGCCGCTTATGGTTGAGGTCTGAAGGACCGTATAACCCGCTGAACTGTAGATATCTACGAAACGCTCCACCTGATCGGGAACTTCAGAGCGGTAGAGGTCAACCTTGTTCAGCACTATGATGCCCCTGATGCCGTACACCTCGCAGGTAAGCAGTATCCTGTCCAGGAATGGAAGTTTGATCTCGGGAAAATATAGGGTGGTGACTATAAGGGCCTGGTCGATGTTGGCGGCTATGATGTGCGAAGTCCTGGACAGGTTTGTGGAGCGTCTGATGAGGTAGTTGTCCCTCGGGAGCACCTCTTCGATAAGGGCGGGGTTCTTTTCGCTTACCTCTCCCGAGCACTCATAAATCACCCTGTCACCCACGGCTACAGGGTTGGTGGCGCCGCTTTTTTTCTGGCGCACCTTGCCCTTGAGCACTGCTTCGAAAGGCTTCCATTCGGGCAGCTCGCTCAGTAGGAAGTGGCTTCCCGCGTTCTTTATAACTGTTGCTTTGCCGCGCGCCATCTATTTTGCCCTTCCTGTAAGTTTTTCTGCGAAGCGCTGCAGGCAGGCTACATTCTCGTCCTTCAGCCCTGCTCCCTTTAAAGCGTTGAGGGCCAAGGTGTTGTACTTTTCTATCTCGCTCTTTGCATCCTTGTCAACTCCAAGTGCAGTGTAGATACTCTTGAAATGCTCTATCTTTCCCTTCCTTTCTTCCTCATTTTCAGGGTCCTTTTCGAACTCATCCATAAAGCCCTCAGGGTCTGAAGTTTTCTGGAGCGAGCGTATTGTCAGCCAGCTCTTCTTGCGGTTCAGGATGTCGCCTCCTATGGGCTTCCCGAACACTTTCTCGTCGCCGAAGGCATCCAGATAGTCGTCCGCCACCTGGAAGGCCATACCCACATTGTAGCCGTAGCGGTAGATGGCTTCGCACTGCTCCGCTCCGGCTCCTCCTATGAGTGCCCCCATCTTGGCGGCGCAGGCTATCAGGACTGCCGTCTTGAGTCCTATCATAGTCTCATAGTCCTCCATGCTGACCCTCCTCTCGGACTCGAAGTCCATATCCAGCTGCTGGCCTTCGCACACCTGGGCCGAAGTGTCTGAGAAGAGTTTCATAACCCTTCCGAGCACCTTATGGGGCGCTTTGGCTATGAGTTGGTATGCGTCGATGAGCATCACGTCGCCCGAGAGTATGGCCGTGTCCTCGTTCCACTTCTTCCACACGGTCGGAACGCCCCTGCGCAGCGGTGAACGGTCCATAATGTCGTCGTGCATAAGGGTGAATGAGTGGAACACCTCAAGCGCCGCGGCGGGGGAGAGTATGCTCTCGTCCATCGTGTCGGAGAAAAACGAGTAGCAGCTCAGACATAGCCTGGGCCTTACCCTCTTGCCTCCTATCTGAATCATATACCGCAGCGGGTCATAGAGGCCGCGGGGCTCGTCCTTGAACTCAAGGGAGTCGAAAAGCTGTTTGACGATACTGTCTATCTGGCTGTCTGTAAGCATAGTGCGGAGCATGTAAAAATTAAGGTGTATCTGATACTGCAAAGATATCCAAAAAACGCTATATTTGAACCTCAGAACTGACGATATGGAACTTATTTTCGCTACATCCAATTCGGGGAAGCTGCGCGAGGCTTCCGAAATCCTGGCTCTTTTCCCGCAGCTTGACTGCACCGTCCTGTCCCCTTCAGCCCTGGGGCTTGATTTTGACCCCGAAGAAACGGGCGCTACCTTGAAGGATAATTCTCTTCTCAAAGCCAGAGAGTTATGGAAGCTTTGCTCCCGTGACTGCTTTGCCGACGACACCGGCCTGGAGGTCGATGCGCTGGGAGGCGCTCCCGGGGTGCACACTGCCCGCTACGCCGAGATTATTCTTGCAGGCAGGGCCGCAAGCCACGACAGCGGGGCAAATATGGACTGCCTCCTCTCTGAACTGGACCGCGCCTGCAAAGCCTCGAGGGCAAAAGGCGAGCCCGAAAGCCGCCGGGCCAGGTTCCGCACTGTGGTCACTCTGGTCCTGAAAGGAAATATCTATCAGTTCAATGGCTGTCTTGAGGGCAGCATAGCCTTCGAAAAGGCCGGCTGCGGAGGCTTCGGCTACGACCCCATTTTCATCCCTGACGGCTTCGGAGGCAAGACCTTGTCAGAAATTTCGGAGTCCGAGAAGAACAGCATCTCGCACCGCGGCAAGGCCCTTCGTGAGATGGCCTCCTTCTTGTCCGCTCAGGCCTGCTCCCAGATATAGACTTTGTCGCCCCTTCTGAGCTTCCCGTCGGGGCTGTCCGAGGCGTCGACTGCCACCGAGCATCTTACTCCCTTAGGCGCCAGGTCGGTGCTCTCGAAGTTCACCCTTATGTCCTCGGCCTTGAATTCCACCACTCCGGTGGTTTCGCCAATTGCCATCAGCGAGTCTCCCTTTCTGATTGGGGCTGACTCCACTGCGATTTCCGCCACTCCTATGCGGTCGAACCAGTTGCTCACCTTGCCGCAGTACACCTTCTTCCGGGTGGCCTGGGAGCCGTAAACCGCGCTCCATTCACCCAGTTTCGCCCCCTGGTAGTACCCGTCCCAGAAGCCCCGGTTGAACACCTCGCCCAGCTCCTGCTTGAGCTCCAGGGCGAGTTCCGGGGTGTAGCTTCCTTCGCAGACGGCGTCGGCCGCCCTGCGGTAGCAGGATGCGCACCGTTTCACATATTCTGCCGAGCGGGCTCTTCCCTCGATTTTGAAAACCTTCACTCCGCTGTCTATAATCTTGTCCATAAACTCTATGGTACACAGGTCTTTGGGCGACATTATGTACTTGTTGTCTATGTTCAGCTTCTCTCCAGTCTCGAGGTCTGTGACTTCATAGCCCCTGCGGCACAGCTGGAAGCATGCGCCCCTGTTGGCCGACGAACCGTAGGTTTGCAGCGAGAGGTAGCATTTGCCGCTTACGGCCATACACAGCGCTCCGTGTGCGAACATTTCTATCCTGACTTTTCTTCCTGACGGTCCGCAGATGTTCTCCCTTTCGATGCACTCGTATATGTCCCTGACCTGGCCCAGATTGAGCTCGCGGGCCAGCACCACCACGTCGGCAAAGCGGGAGTAGAACCTCAGCGCCTCCACATTGGAGACGGACAGCTGGGTGGAGATATGTACCTCCAGACCTATCGAGCGGCAGTACTCAATGGCCGCGATGTCTGAAGCGATGACAGCGTCCACTCCGGCCTTTTTCGCCTCGCCCAGCGTCAGGCGCATATCTTCCAGGTCTTCCTGGTACAGCACTATGTTCAGGGTCAGATAGCTCTTCACGCCCGCTTCGCGGCATATCTTCACCACTTCGTCCAGGTCTTCAGGCCTGAAGTTGCCCGCCGAATGGCTTCTCATATTCAGCTTCCCGACTCCGAAATACACCGAATCGGCTCCTCCCTGAATAGCCGCCCTGAGGCATTCGAAATTGCCCGCCGGGGCCATTATCTCCAATTCCTTTTTGTCCATCGCTTTAGTCTTCTTTAAGTTCTTCGATCTCCTCCCTCTCGTTGAAGGGCTCCAGGAAGGGGTTCGATGTGCGTTCCCTGCCTATGCTCGTCTCTGTTGCGTGTCCCGGAAGGACGGTGATGTCGGCATCGAGGAAAATCACTTTTTCCATAATCGAGCGTATAAGGTCGTCATACTCTCCTCCCGGCAGGTCGCTACGGCCTATCGCTCCGGCGAAAAGGGTGTCTCCGCTGAAAAGGATTTTCTCCTCCCCAAGCAGGTAGCAGACTCCTCCGGGGCTGTGGCCTGGGGTTGCAATGACCTCGAAATCAAGCCCTCCGGCGATTATGTGCTGCTGCTCGACGGCGTCAGTTGTCTCAAAAGAGCAGTCCGGCTTTGCAATCGAGAATCGCTCCGCCATCCGTCCAAGGCTCTGCATCGTGCTCTTGTCCGCAGGGTTCATATAGACTTTCGCTCCGAACTCGTCCTGCAGGAATTTGGCCCCGTAGATGTGGTCCGGATGGGCGTGGGTCAGAAGCACCGCGCAAACATTCCCTTTCAGCTGCGAGAGGAAGTCCCGTTTCTCATCTTCAGTGCAGAATCCCGGGTCCACGACCACCGTTTCCCCGCCGGGACAAGCTATGATATAAGTGTTCTCTTCGAACAGGTTGTAAATTCTTCTTGTGATTTCCATAAGGGCAAATTTACAAACTTTTGTAGTAAATTTGTAGTTCTATACCATCGAAACATTATGCACATAGGAATAGCAGGCAACATAGGCAGCGGCAAGACCACCCTGACAAGGCTCCTTGCCGCCCATTACGGCTGGACTCCAAAGTACGAGTCCGTGACATACAACCCTTATCTTGAAGACTACTACAAGGACATTCCCCGCTGGTCCTACAATCTGGAGACCTATTTCCTTGCGATGCGCTTCAAGGATGTGCTCGAAATCGGGCGCTCGGAAGGGGTCGTCATTCAGGACAGGACCATACTCGAGGGCGTGCACATTTTCGTGCGCAACAATCTCGAAATGGGGAACTTGTCCCAGCGGGACTATGACACCTATATGCTCCTTTTCGAGATGATGATGTCTATGGTCAAGCTTCCCGACCTTCTGATTTACCTTCGCGCCGGTGTGCCCCATCTTGTAAGCCAGATCCAGAAAAGGGGCCGCGACTACGAGCAGAGTATGAGTCTCGAGTACCTTGAAGGCCTTAACCGTAAGTACGAGGACTGGATTGCCTCCTACAAGGGAAGGCTTCTGGTAATCGACGCCGACAATCTGGATTTCGAGAACAGGGCCGAAGATTTCTCCCTTATCACGGACCGTATCGACGCCGAGTTGTATGGCCTTTTCCAATAATATTCTTACATTTGTGAATTATAACAACATACACTTGATATGCATATAGCTATTGCAGGCAATATAGGCAGCGGTAAGACTACCCTCACGAAGATGCTCGTTGCCCATTATGGTTGGACTCCCAAGTACGAGTCTGTCGACTTCAATCCTTATCTTGCTGATTTCTACGACGATATGGCAAGATGGTCGTTCAACCTCCAGATTTATTTCCTCAACAAACGCTTCAAGGACGTGGTGGATATCTCCAAGACGGACGATATCATAGTCCAGGACAGGACCATATTCGAGGACGCGAAGATTTTCGCCCCCAACCTCCACGATATGGGGCTTATGAGCACCCGCGACTTCGAGAACTACACCGACCTGTTCAATCTGATGATGTCGCTTGTCGGCTACCCCGACCTTCTTATCTATCTCAAGTCCACCATCCCCAATCTCATCTCCCAGATCCAGAAGAGGGGTCGCGACTATGAGAAGAGCATACGCATCGATTATCTGACCGGGCTGAACGAGAAGTACGAGGCCTGGATCAGCTCCTACAAGGGCAAGCTGCTGGTCATTGACGCTGACAATGTCAAGTTCGGAGACCGTCCCGAGGACTTTGAGAAGGTGACGGATATGATTGACGCCCAGCTGTATGGCCTCTTTAAAGATTAAGTTCAAGATAAACCAAAAACCAGAAATATGGACCAGAAAAGACCTACCATCATTGATTTCGTAGAGAAGTATACCGCCAAGTACGGCGAAGCCACCTTCCTCAGACAGAAAGTTGACGGAGTTTGGACAGAAACCTCTTTCAACCAGACTCGTGAGCAGGCCCACCTCCTCGCCGCCGGATTCATGGCCCTCGGCCTGAAGAAAGGTGAAAAGGTAGCCCTTATCTCCGAAGGAAGGAACGACTGGATATTCACCGAGCTCGGAATCCTCTATGCCGGAGCGGTCAATGTTCCCCTTTCTTTCAAGCTGGAGTCCGATATGGACCTGACCTTCCGCATCAACCACTCCGACTCCCGTTTCGTGGTAGCTTCCCAGACCCAGATTGAAAAAATCAGGCGCGTGATAGGCAAGTGCCCCGCCATCGAGAAGGTAATCGTGATGGACCCCATCGAGCTCAAGGAGGGAGAGATTTATCTGGACGATGTGCGCAAGGCTGGCGAGCAGTTCCTCAAGGAGCATCCCGGCGAGAGGGAGAAGAGAAGCGCCGAAGTTCTGCCTGACGACTACGCCAATATCAGCTATACATCCGGCACCACAGCCGACCCCAAGGGCATACTTCTGACCCACCGCAACTATACTGCCAATGTGGACCAGGCTCTTTCAGTAATTTCCATCGACGAGGGCAATGTGATGCTCATCATCCTGCCTCTTGACCACTGCTTCGCGCACGTGGCCGGCTTCTATGTGATGATGAAGTGCGGCGGAAGCATCGCTACCGTTCCTTGCGGCAAGAGCACCGTCAGCCTGCTTAAGAACATCCCTTCAGCCATCAGCGAAGTGCGTCCCCACGTGCTGCTGAGCGTGCCCACCCTTTCGCGCAACTTCAAGAAGAGCTTCGACGGAGCCATCAAGAAGAAGGGCAAATTCGTCGAGAAGCTATACGAGTGGGGTGTGAAGAATGCCGAGATCTACAACCGCGAGTACTATAACGCCGGCAAGCCCTGCTGGAAAATGTGGTGGAGAAAGCCCGTCAACGCCCTTATGGACAAGCTCGTGTTCTCGAAGATCCGCGAGGGCTTCGGAGGCCGCCTGAAATTCTTCGTCGGCGGAGGCGCCCTTCTGGACATCGAGCTCCAGAGATATTTCTGCGCCATCGGAATGCCTGTATTCCAGGGTTACGGCCTGTCTGAAGCCACCCCTGTAATCTGCGCCAACTCTATGGGCCACGCCCGCTTCGGCTCTTCAGGCCGCACCGTGAAGCCCATGGACATCAAGATCTGCGACGAGGAGGGCAATGAGCTTCCCGACGGACAGACCGGCGAAATCGTAATCCGCGGAGAGAATGTGATGGCCGGCTACTGGAAGAACCCCGAGGCCACTGCGAAGACCATCGTGGACGGATGGCTGCATACCGGAGACAGAGGCTATCTGTGCAAGGAAGACCGTGAGTATCTGTATGTTACCGGTCGCTTCAAGAGCCTTCTGATAGCCGCCGACGGTGAGAAATACTCTCCCGAAGGATATGAGGACAACCTTGCCGACGGCTCCAAGTTCATCGAGACCAGTATGCTCTACAACAACCAGAGCCCCTACACCGTAGTGCTGGTAATTCCCAACAAGACCGCCCTCGCCGAGGAGGTGAAGAAGAGCGGACTCGACCCCGAGAGCCTCGAAGGTAAGAAGGCCCAGCTTTCAATCATCAAGGCTGAGGTTGACGCCTACCGTCCCGGCGGCAAGAAGGCCGGAATGTTCCCCGAAAGGTGGCTGCCCGCTTCCATCATTGTGGGAGAGACTCCTTTCACCGAGCAGAACGGTATGCTCAATACCACTATGAAGATGGTGCGCGGCAAGGTCGAGAAGTTCTATATGGACCGTATCGAATATGCTATGACCGCAGAGGGCAAGGACATCTTCAACGAGAAGAACCTCAAATCCCTCTAGACTTGTAACACTAAATCTATCAACAATATGGAAAAGAAAAGCAATATGGTCGCCATTGTGACGATGTGCTTCATCTTCGCGATGATTTCATTCGTCACCAATATGGCCGCCCCCTTCGGAAACATTTGGAGAGGCCATTATGAGTGGGCAGGAATGATGGGTAATATGATGAACTTCGCCGCATACCTGTTTATGGGTATCCCCGCGGGCAAGATGCTCGTCAAGGTCGGCTACAAGAAGACCACCCTAATCGCCATCGCCACCGGTTTTGTGGGCATAGTTATCCAGTATCTTTCCAGCTTCAGCTTCCTGGGAGGCAGCGCAATCTATGTCTATCTGCTGGGAGCTTTCGTCTGCGGATTCTGCGTCTGCATGCTCAACACCGTGGTCAACCCTATGCTCAAGCTCCTCGGAGGCGGCGGAAACAAGGGCAACCAGTACATACAGATCGGCGGTACTTTCAACTCCCTGACCGGAACCCTTACCCCTCTGCTGGTGGGTGTCCTGATCGGTACTGTTACCGACAAGACCGCGATGAGCGATGTCGCACCCCTTCTGTTCATTGCAATGGGTGTATTCGCCATCTCATTCATCATCATCTCCTTTGTCAGCATCCCCGAGCCCGCGCTCGAGAGGAAGAATGTCAAGTATGAGCACAGCGCCTGGAGCTTCCGTCACGTGGTCCTCGGGGTTGTCGCCATTTTCTTCTATGTGGGCATCGAGATCGGTATCCCTTCCCAGCTGAACTTCTACCTTTCCGATGCATCTGAAAAGGGTGCCGGACTGCTCGAGAGCGGTGCCGCCATCGGAGGTGCTATCGCCGCCGTTTACTGGCTGCTTATGATGGTGGGAAGAGCCCTGAGCTCTCTTATCAGCGGCAAGGTCAGCACCCGCACCCAGGTCATTGCAGTGACTTCTACTGCTGTTGTCCTGGTGCTCGTGGCCATCCTTCTGCCCAGGGACCTGGTTATGAATATGCCTGGATACAGCGTTGAAAGAGGCTTCTTTATGGCTTCCGGAGTTCCCGTCAAAGCTCTGTTCCTTGTGCTCTGCGGACTTTGCACCTCCATTATGTGGGGCGCAATCTTCAACCTCAGCACCGAGGGCCTCGGCAAGTACACCGAGCAGGCTTCCGGAATCTTTATGATGATGGTGGTCGGCGGTGGAATCATGCCTCTGCTTCAGGACGTTATCGCCAAGAATGCCGGCTATATGGCCAGCTATTGGCTCGTTATTGCAATGCTTCTCTACATTCTTTACTATGCACTGTGGGGATGCAAGAATGTCAACAAAGATATACCTGTAGAATAATGGACAAACAGCACGTAGTTGGAGTCGATGTCGGTGGACAGACCTCCAAAATAGGAGTGGTCAATGCGCGCGGAGAAGTGCTTGCGCAGACCGTAATCAGGACAGACACTTACGGTGATGATGCCGACGCTTATCTCAAGGCCCTTGCCGCAGCCATCAAGGCCTGCGTTGCAGACGCCTCGGTTGAGGGCGACGTGAGGGGAATCGGAGTCGGTGCGCCCAACGGTAACTACTACACCGGTCAGGTGGCTTTTGCTCCCAATATCGCCTGGGCTGCCAACAAGAGCGTGGACTTTGCAGCCAAACTGTCAGAGCTTCTGGACGGAATTCCTGTCAGCCTGACAAATGACGCGAACGCCGCTGCAGTGGGCGAGATGACTTACGGAGCCGCCAAGGGTATGAGCCATTTCATTATGATTACCCTCGGAACCGGAGTCGGAAGCGGTATTGTCATCGACGGCAAGGTGGTTTACGGCCACGACGGACTTGCCGGAGAGCTGGGCCATACCTGCGCAGTCAGGAACAACGGACGCCAGTGCGGCTGCGGCAAAACCGGCTGTCTGGAGACCTACTGCTCTGCTACCGGAGTTGCCAGGACTGCCCGCGAGTGGCTCGAGGCAAGCAATGAGCCTTCACTTCTAAGGGAAGTCGAAACTATTTCATCCAAAGATGTTTACGATGCGGCAAAGGCCGGAGATGCCCTCGCAAGGAGGATCTTCGACTACACCGGCCGTATGCTCGGACGCAGCTTTGCGGACTTCGTGGCATTCTCTTCACCCGAGGCCATCGTACTCTTCGGAGGACTTGCCCGCGCGAAGGAGTATATATACGAGCCTATGCTCGAAGCCATGAACGAGAACCTGCTGCCGCTCTGGAAGGGAAAGATCAAAATCGTATTCTCCAGCCTCAAGGAGTCCGATGCCGCCATCCTCGGTGCTTCAGCTCTGGCTTGGGAATTGTAGAAGGAACATACAAAACAAAATAAAATCAAATGAAAATCAACAAAGTACTTTCAGTCCTTGTAATTGGACTGAGTGTGGTTGCCTGCTCTGGCCAGCAGGCAGGTGAGGCTGATGTCAACAGCAGCGAGTCAGCCGTAGCGAAGAGCGCAAAAGATTACCTTCCTTCAAGAGCCGAGATTGACTCGGTCAGCTATCTGGTGGGTGTCAATTTCGGCTCTTTCCTCAAGGCTTACAATTTCGGCGAGGACCTGAACTATTCAGAGATTACCAAGGGTATCAAGGCTGTTCTCAAGGCAGAGGGCAACTTCCAGACTCCCGGATATGAGGATCAGTTCAAGCACAAGCCCTCTTCCATCAACAACGCTTTCAACGCCTTCCTCGACAAGAGAGCCAACTATCTGTCCCTGCTGAACAAGGAGAAGGGCGAGGCTTTCCTTGCAAAGAATGCTTCAAAGGCCGGCGTACAGACCACCGAGTCAGGCCTGCAGTACGAGATTCTCGAGCCGGGAAGCGAGATTAAGCCTGCAGCAGAGGATACCGTATGGGTAAACTACAAGGGTTCTCTTCTTGACGGAACCGTATTCGATGAGACTCCCGAGGGCAGCGAGCCTATCCAGATTG
Organism: uncultured Bacteroides sp.; assembly: GCA_945874355.1. Classification (GTDB taxonomy): domain Bacteria; phylum Bacteroidota; class Bacteroidia; order Bacteroidales; family UBA932; genus Cryptobacteroides. Next base: position 20,129 of record CAMCGB010000009.1, on the reverse strand, counting down.
TTCTCACCCAGGTCATCCGCGGATGGCAGGAAGGTCTGCAGCTCGTAGGTGAGGGCGGCAAGATCAAGCTCTACATTCCTTCCGATCTCGGTTACGGCGCCCAGGGCAATCAGGCTATCGAGCCCAACTCCACCCTTATCTTCGACGTTACCCTCGCAAAGGTAGGCAAGGCTGTCGCTAGCGAGGATGAAGAAAAATAGAGTTCTCTACTCAACAATAAAAAAGGTGGCTGATTTTGGCCACCTTTTTTATTGTTCTACTGCTCGATTAGGGCTTTTCGTTTCTCAAGGCCTCCGGTAGGGGAGGCAGGAATCCTGGAGAAGCAGACTATAACGACGGCGGCAACCAGGACGCTCAGGGCGACAAGAGCCCAGTATGAAGGGGCAGGAAGCACTTCAGCCCAGCTCTCTACGTCCTTGAGAGCGTCGATGTTGGACAGCACGAGCGAAAGGAAATTGTTCGTGAAATGCATCAGCATCGTGAGCTTCAGCGAGCCGGTCCTATAGTATACATAACCCATCATCGAGCCTATCACGAAGGCAGGAAGAGCCTGCCAGGGGTTCATATGGATGAGAGCGAAGAAGAGCGCCGAAATAACTATCGCCCAGGCTGGCTTGACATTGCTGCCGAGCAGGCCCCTGAGGACCATACCCCTGCACAGCCACTCTTCGAAGAAAGGAGCGAAGATGCAGACCGAAATGAAATTCAGAATCATATTGCCCTGCGTCATACTCTCCAGAAGCTGCTTTATCATCTCGCCCGGCTCGGGAAGCAGTCTTCCCAGAGGGTCGCTGAAGAACCACATTGCTACGGCTCCACCGATGGCAAGAAGAATGCATTTGCTTAAGGACAGGGGGCTGAAAGTGCGGCTATCCAGCTTCAGGCCCTCACCCCCGATGCTCATATTCCTGCTGCGGGATTTGGCATAAATCATCGCAGGGATGAACATCAGAGGGTAGGATACTATCATCATCGCGTCCTGTCCCATCCCCGGTATCAGGCTCAGTGCCAGGGTGACCAGGTTGCCCAGCACGACTCCCAGGATGATGAAGGCGAGGAGTATGAACAGCTGGGAGATGTTGGGCACGAAATAATCGTAGCCCGACAGGAGAGCGTAATTGTTGATTTTCCGTTTGGCCATATTACTTGTAAAGAGGTGAAGGATATACTCCTTCAGCGGCAAGGGCGGCAAACTTCTCAACCACTGCAGGACGGTCTTCCTTGTAGGTGACTCCGAACCAGTGGGCCGGGGTTGAAAGCACGTCGCAGTTCACTCCCTGCTCGCGTATCATCACATCTATTGCATAAGGAATATAGAACTCCTTCTTGAGCTCCTGCGAGTTGGCGTCAAGGAATGATTTGAAAATCACGGCGCTGCGCTTGAAATAGTCGGGAGTGAAGCACCACATGTTCATCGAGCAGAGGTCCTTGCCGTTCAGAACGACAGTCTCCCCGGTGATGGAGTTGTCTCCCATAACCTTGCCTTCGGCGTTCTTTGCTATGTTGAGGTGCTCCACAACATCGGTCAGGTGTCCTTCGGCGTCGTAGTGGCATATGCCCCTGGACACTCCTCCGGATTCGCTCAGGGTGTGGTCCAGCTCGAAGCCAACTATGCCGTAAACACCCTCTCCGCCCTGATGCTTTTCGCACCACTTTGCGGCAATCTCAAAAGACTCCCTGCCGTAGAAGTCGTCGCCGTTGATGACCACGAAAGGCTCGTTGATCGCATCTGCGGCCATAAGCACGGCGTGGGCGGTGCCCCAGGGCTTCTGACGCTCGGGATTGAGGCTGTACCCTTCGGGGATTTTGCTAAGCTCCTGGGTTACGAACACAAACTCGAGCTTCTGTCCGTCAGGGCAGAAAACATTGCTGTACTTCTGCTCCACGGTCTGCTTGAACTGCTCAAGGAAGTACTCCCTGACCACGTACACGACCTTGCCGAAGCCTGCGCGGACTGCGTCGAAAATGGAATAGTCAATGATAGTCTCCCCATTGGGGCCGAGAGGGTCCACCTGCTTAAGACCGCCGTAACGGCTGCCCATTCCTGCAGCGAGGACCAGAAGTGTAGGTTTCATAATGAAAAAACAATTATCGGTTCACTAATATCTGCAAAAATAACTAAATTTGTGCACATTGCATCGAACTATGGCAAAAGGAGTACTTAAGGATCTTTGGAAAAAGGACAAGGACGGCCGCAATCACGGCCAGAGGTCCTTCGTGCGCTATGCCATCATCGCCACGACCCTCACCCTGGTCTTCCTTATGGTCAAGAAGGACAACCTATTCGTATGGCTCGGCGCCGCCCGCACCCTGAGGCAGCAGCAAAAGCAGATTGTCGAGCTCGAGAGGCAGAACTCCAGCCTGGATGCGACTATAAACGCCCTCCGCACCGACAGGGACTCCCTGGAAAAATACGCAAGGGAGACCTATCTTTTCAGCGCTCCGGGGGAGGATGTCTATGTGGTTGACGGGAAGTAAGCCTACTCGTAAGTGAACCTCAGGATTCGTTCGCTTTTCTCTGTCACCTTCACTTCTTCATCTATACGGTAGCACAGCAGCGCCGCCACGTGCGAGCCTTCCAGCTCGATGACCTGCAGGTTTTTCTTCCTGTCCGGGTGAATTTTCAGCGGGGTAATCAGGTCCGATACCTTCTTTTTCCTTCCGCCCATCCCGAGAGGCCTCATCCAGTCGCCTTCCTTCCAGACCCTTACTTTATAGCTCTTTGGGAGCGCGTCCGCGTCGACAATCAGCGTGCCTTCGTCCTGCTTGAGGCTGGTGATTTGGTCACGTCTTAGCGTCTCGGTCTTCAACACTCCGCCCGGGCGGTATTCGTGCAGGTATAGCTCTCCTGCGGTGCAGCGTACTTCTCCGAAAGTGCGTCCTCCCGTCTGCAGCCCGCACTCAATCGAGCGGCAAAGGCTGCGGAACTCCTCAGCGCCCAGAGAGCTGTCCTGCAGAAGGTCCCAAAGTACATACTCCCAGTGGGGAAGACTCTTAAGTGTCTTGATGTCAACCCTTTGCGGATTACTTATTCTGTCCAGCAGGCCCTCGGTCCTGCGGCACTTATCGCAGTAGTCCTGCGCGATGTCAAACACCTGGCGGAAGCGGGCCATATCCTCGTTCAAGGTCCGCACAAAAGAAGGATTGATGCTCGCGAACAGGGGGAATATTTCGTTGCGGATCAGGTTGCGCTTGTACTCGCTGCTTGCGTTGGTCCTGTCCTCCCTCCAATTGTAGCCCCGCTCCAGCATCCATTGCCGGATCTGCTCGCGGCTTGTCTCCAAAAGGGGCCTCAGGATGCTTCCGGAATCCTTTTCCATACCCTTGGCTCCCCGCACTCCGGTACCCCTCAAAAGGTTGAGTATCAAGGTCTCCGCATTGTCGTTAGCGTTGTGGGCCACGGCGGTGGCATCGTAGCCCCACTCTTTTTGAAGCTCATCGAACCAGCTGTAGCGCAGCTCCCTGGCGGCCATCTCTATGCTGATTCCCCGCTCCGAAGCGTAAAGTGAAGTGTCGAAGGCCCTGACGTGGCAGGTATATCCAGCCTGCGCGCAGAATTCTCTCACGAAAGCCTCGTCGCCATCGGACTCCTGCCCCCTCAGGCGGAAATTGCAGTGGGCCACGGCAAAACACGAAGCCCCGGGGAAAAGTTCCGGGGCCCTGTGAGCCATATACATAGAGTCTATGCCTCCACTCACTGCAAGCAGTATCTTCATCTTTTTCTACCTCTTGTTGGAGATGGTGTAGGTGAAATTGACAGAGAAGAACTCCTTGAACTGGACTTTCTGCGTGTCGTCTATCATTACGATAGGGTCATATAACAGCCAGGTATTCAGACCTATACGGAAGAATTTCGAAGCCTGCCAGGAGATTTTGTTGTCCCAGTTGACGCGGTTGTTCTTGAACGGGCGGTTCAGATAGTCGGTGAAGAGAACCAGCTGGGTCTCATACTTGAACACGTCGTTGAGCGAGGTCTTGAAGTTCAGCTTCACCTGGGCACCGAACTGGAAGAGGGCGCTTCTGTAGGAGCTTCCCAGCGCGGGGTCGAGCCCTTCCTCCTTGAGCTTCATACCGTATTTCTTTTTCAGCTCGTCTATGGTACAGATGGTGAAACCTCCGGTCAAAGGGGCCAGGTTGACGTTGAACCAGCTCTTCGGGTTCCATTCCATACCGAAAGCTATGTTGGTGTAGGCAGGGGAGATGAATCCCGATTTCAGCTTGCCTGTCCAGCTGCCGTCCTCTTCCTGCTTGTAGGAGTCATAGCTGTTGGTGAACTGGCTTCTGAAGTCGAATGAAGCTGTATAGTTCCACTTGCTCTCCTTGGAAGTCTTGTAGGCAAGACGGCTTTCCAGATATATGAGGTCGTTGCTCTTCTGGAGCAGGTTCTTCTTGTCTGCCGCCCAGAGGAAGCCGTACTGGAGCTGAAGGCGGTTGTTCCAGCTCGCAAGATTTTTGGCGTAATTGGCCTTGGCGTCAATTCCGGCATTCATCGTGAAGGTGTTGTATCCTCCGGCCGCCCAGTTCCAGAGGCTGGTATTGCTGAGCCCGAGGTCGAACTGCGACGACACGGCCCAGTACTGCGGCTTCTCCTCTTCGGGAGTCGCGTCAGGCGCCTTGATGAAGGCCATCAGGGCGTTGGCGGTGGCTTTCTGTACGTCGTCCTGGGCGGCTGCGCTTGCAAAAACTGCCAGAATGCAAAGGGCTGTCAATAGGGTTCTTTTCATAATTGCTCCGATTAATAAGATATTGCGAAAACGACTCTTCTGCTTGAAGGCTTCCCGCTATAGATGTCCACTCCTTCCTCCTCGCAGACATAGCTGTCCATAGGGATGCACCTGATGGTGGCCTTGGTCTCGTCCTTTATCTTCTGCTCGGTCTCAGCTGTGCCGTCCCAGTGGCAGAGCAGGAACTTGCCGGTCTGGATCTTCACTTTGAACTCCTCCCAGCTGTCGCACTTCTCCACATTTGCGTCCCTGAAGGCAAGAGCCTTGGCGTACATATTGGCCTGAATGTCGTCGAGCAGCTTGGCTATGTGCTCTGCAATGCCCTCCAGAGGCATAGTCTGCTTCTCGAGAGTGTCTCGTCTTGCCACCTCGACAGTGCCTGCGGCAAGGTCTCTCGAACCCATTGCGAGCCTTACGGGCACTCCCTTGAGCTCCCACTCGGCAAACTTGAAGCCGGGCCTGAGGGTGTCGCGGCTGTCAATCTTGCAGCTCACTCCGAGCGCTTCAAGACCCTTTTTGATCTCGCCCATCTTGTCGAGCACCGCGTTCATCTCCTCCTCGCTGCGGTATATGGGCACCATAACCACCTGGATCGGAGCCAGCCTTGGAGGCAGAACCAGACCGTTATCGTCTCCGTGAGCCATTATAAGGGCTCCCATAAGCCTGGTACTTACTCCCCAGGATGTGGCCCATACATATTCCTGCTTGCCTTCCTTGTTGGTGAACTGCACGTCGAAGGACTTTGCGAAGTTCTGTCCCAGGAAGTGGGAAGTTCCGGCCTGCAGGGCTTTTCCGTCCTGCATCATAGCCTCGATGGTCAGGGTATCTATGGCCCCGGCAAACCTTTCGTTGGGGCTCTTGTGGCCTACAATCACGGGGAGCGCCATCACGTTGCGTGCGAAATCGGCATATACCTGTACCATCTCGTTGGCCTTGGCTTCGGCCTCTTGTGCGGTGGCGTGGGCGGTGTGGCCCTCCTGCCAGAGGAACTCTGCGGTGCGGAGGAACATCCTGGTCCTCATCTCCCACCTTACTACATTGCACCACTGGTTGCAAAGGATGGGCAGGTCTCTCCAGGAGGTGATCCATCCTTTATATGTATTCCATATTATGGTCTCGGAAGTCGGCCTTACAATCAGCTCTTCTTCCAGCTTTGCATCCGGGTCCACAACCACTCCCTTTCCGTCAGGGTCGTTCATCAGCCTGTGATGGGTGACCACGGCGCACTCCTTTGCGAAGCCGGCTACGTGCTCGGCCTCACGGCTGAAGAAAGACTTGGGGATGAACAGGGGGAAGTATGCGTTCTGGACCCCTGTCTGTTTGAACTTTGCGTCGAGGATGCTCTGCATCTTCTCCCATATAGCGTAGCCATAAGGCTTTATGACCATACAACCTCTTACTGCCGACTGTTCTGCCAGATCAGCTTTCAGCGCCAGATCATTATACCACTGTGAGTAGTTTTCTGACCGATTTGTAACCTCTTTTGCCATAAATTGAAAAATATCTGCGTTTTTTTTGGAAATTTGCATCTAATACAATAACGGAAACCCGTTTCTTTGCGTTTGCAAAGATACAATTTTTCTTCTTACAAAGAATGTTAGCACAATCCTTGTAACGGAGAACTTCAAACAGAACAGTTATGAGAACAAATTCGATTTATGGCACTGCCCTTGGTTTTCTGATGCTGCTTTCGCTGGCATCCTGCGGTACCGTAGCGCAGTATTCTCAGCAGCAGCGTTTTCAGGACGACATCTATTCGCTTCCCTGTGTGGCCGAAGAAGATGTGACCTACTACACTCAGGAGGATTTTGACAATCTTGCCGCCGCGCGGATTGCAAATAAGAAATATTCCAACCCGGAAAAGGTTTATGTCGTTGTCGACAATACTTCCGACGCTCTTGACCTTCTCTGGACAGCAACGGCGCTGAATTGGATAGGTTTCTATCCTTATTACCACTACCGTTACGATCCCTGGTACTGGGATCCCTGGTATTACCGCAACCACTGGTACTATCACGACCCGTGGTACTACCACAATCCCTGGTATTATCACAATCCCTGGTGTTGGGACCCTTGGTATTATGACCCCTGGTACCACCATCATCATTATTATGATTATCATTGGCACGCAGGCCCCGTGGGCCCGAGGCCTCCGAAATACGGTCTGTCTTCTGACGGCAGGAACTATTACGGTCCCCGTCGCGGCACCCAGGGCGTAACCGGTGGAGGTCCTGTCAGAAACACTTCTTCCGGCTTTGTGGGCGGCGGAACTTCAGACACCAGGAGCTACGGCTCATCCGGCAGTTCTTATGTTTCAGGATCAAGCCGTTACGGCAGCTCGAGCTCCGGTAGCGGCAACTCCCGTCCCAGGAACTCCTCTTCTGTGGGCAGCGGTTCTTCTTCCTCAAGTTCCGGCTCTGCTTCGACCCGATACGAGGGAGGTACCACTACCTCATCGGGCAGCGGCACCAGGGCCCGCACCAGCGGAGTAAGGCCTTCTACAGGGTCTTCTTCTTCGAACAGAAGCACTTATGGCAGCGGCAGCTCTTCCACCCGCAGCAGCGGCAGCAGTTCTTCCACCAGAAGCTCAGGCAGCACTTCCACCCGCTCATACGGCGGAAGCTCTTCATCAAGTGGCTCTACTACCCGCAGCTATCAGCAGAACGGAAGTTCGTCCCGCAGCGGCTCTTCGACTGTCCGAAGCTCAGGCAGCGGTTCTTCGACACGCAGCAGCGGCAGCAACACTACCACCCGCAGCTCGCAGAGCAGCAGCCAGACAAGAAGCTACAACAACAGCTCTTCTTCAAGCTCTTCATCGCGCAGCAGCTACTCTTCCGGTTCTTCCAGAAGTTACGGCGGCGGTGGCGGCTCTTACGGTGGCGGCGGCGGTTCCTACGGCGGAGGCGGCGGCTCATCCCGCGGACGCCGCTAGCCTTCAGGCTGCCCTCAACAATTGTCAACTTTAAATCAGGACACAATGAAAAAATTATTATATAGCTCTTTGGTTCTCGGCCTTGCGCTCTGCTTCAGTTCCGCGCTGAGGGCCCAGAATATGTATGACGCCCTCAACTTCTCGACCAACGAGTACTTCGGAACGGCCCGCAGTATGGCTCTCGGCAATGCCGTAACGGCCATCGGAGGGGATCTCGGTACGATAGGCATCAATCCGGCAGGTTCAGCCGTGGCTTCATACTCGCAGTTGACCTTTACCCCGGGCCTGAACATAAGCATCGTCAACTCCTCATTTGACAACGGCCAGGGCAACAACGTTCCTTCCGGAAATGTACGCGACAAGGGTTTCGTGATTCCGAATTTCGGAGCTTCGATAGTCTTCGACACCGGCAACCGCAAGGGCCTGCGCTCCTTTGTTTTCGCTGTGACCAGCAACCAGACCAGCCAGTACTCTTTCTATAGCGAGGCTTACGGCAGCAACAACCAGACTGCGAAGAGCGGCGAGATGGCCGCAGCGGCCTACGGCTTTGCGGAGTCCGCCCTCGGCAATTACAACTCGTTCGACAGCAGCAATATTCCCTGGGATGTGCTCACTGCTTATCAGGCAGGCCAGTTCGGCTCTTTCGGCTATGACGGAGAGTACGCCGGAGTGGGCGAGTATATCGCCGCGGACGGTCTGCACTATGTGCCCGGAAGGCTGACGCAGGCGTCGCTGCGCACCAAGAGCGGCAGCAAGAACGACCTGGTCTTCAACTTCGGAGCCAATATCTCCGACAGGCTTTACCTCGGATTCAACCTTGGAGTGCCTTCAGGTACCTACACCTACGAGGAGTACTTCAACGAAGCGGCCGAAGATCCCGCCAATTTCCCCATCATCTTCCTTGACGGCAACAACGAAGTCGAGACCAACTACCGCGGCTCTTCCAACACTTATATGTATACGGCCGACATCGACGGTATCTACGCCAAGTTCGGCGCCATCCTGCGTCCCGTAGCTGGTTTGAGGCTTGGTGCGGCCTTCCAGGCTCCCGCGCGCTACACCATTTCGGAGCGCTGGCAGTATGCCGCCACTTCCACCTTCGGCGATTCCCGCTTCAACGGCAATATGACCTCTCCGCAGGGCAATTATTCATATCAGCTCCGCACTCCCTACATACTTGACCTCGGAGTGGCATACACCGTCGGTTCGGTGGGCTTTGTCAGTGTGGACTACGAACTTATGGACTACAGCGTGATGCGCTTTACGGACCTTCACGCTCCCGATATGGTTACAGATGCCTTCTACGACATCAACCAGGCCAACCGCAACTTCGCCGGAGTGTCCAACAGCTTGCGCCTGGGCGTCGAGTTCAAGCTCCTCCCTTCGCTCTCCCTCAGGGCCGGTTATTCGACCACCAGCTGCCCCGAGCGCTACTGGACCAACGACCGCGGCCAGACAGTAGATGCCGATTCATATCTGGCCAATTTCGACGATTATCAGAGCGGACTTCTCAGGCTTGTCAAGAGCCGCTACTACGATGAACCCACGCGTTCGTTCTCTTTCGGTGCCGGTTACTCTTCTTCAGACTCGTTCTTTATCGACCTGGCCTTCAAGAAGACCACTTACTCCGATTCTTCATTCCGCCCGTACTACGACTATATCAATTACGATGAGGCAGGCAACCAGGTCAACCAGAGTTCACCCCTTATCACAACAAACAGAAGTCTCATCAATATAGTCTGCACACTGGGCTGGCGTTTTTAAATAGGTATGGAATATACAGCAAAACAACTCGCTGAGGTGCTGGGAGGCACCGTTGAGGGAAACCCTCAGGAAAAAGTATCGTCATTCGCTAAGATAGAGCACGGCAAGAAAGGCCAGCTCTGCTTCTACGCGAACCCCAAATACGAACAATATGTATATACCAGCAAGGCTTCGGTCCTGCTGGTTAATTCTGATTTTCAGCCCAAGCAGGAAGTCGCTCCCACCCTCGTAAGGGTAAAAGACGCATATTCGGCCCTTGCGGACCTGCTGAAGTATGTTTCTGACCAGAAGAAGGCCTACAGACGCCACCGCGGGCGCTGCCGCATAGCCTGGAGCGCCAAAATAGGCAAGAGGGTGTCCGTGGGGGATTTCGTGACCATTGGGAAGGACACCACTGTCGGAGAGTGCACGCGCATCTATGACAATGTCACCATAGGCGAGGGCTGCAAAATCGGCTCCTACTGCATCATCTATCCCGGAGTGCACGTTTTCCCCGGGACGGTGATAGGGGACAGGGTTATTCTCCACGCCGGCTGCATCATCGGTGACGACGGCTTCGGCAATGCTCCCCAGGCCGACGGTACCTGGAGGAAGATTGAGCATCTGGGCAATGTCATAATCGGCGACGATGTGGAAGTAGGCTCCAACACTACCATCGACAAAGCCCCGATGGAGTCCACGATAATCGGAAACGGAGTGAGAATCGACAATCTTTGCCAGATAGCCCACAATGTGGTGGTGGGTGACAACACTGTTATGGCGGCCCTCACCGGTATAGCAGGCTCGACCAAGATAGGCAAAAACTGCATTCTGGCCGGTCAGGTAGGGGTCGTAGGGCACATAAGCATTGCCGACAACACCACCGTCGGAGCCAAGACCGGAGTAATAGGAAATGTGCGCAAGAGCGGACAGGTCCTGTTCGGAACACCCGCAATAGACCATAAAACTTATCTTAAGGCTTATGCTAAGTTCAAGCAGGCCGGAGAAGAATAATAAAAATTTTTCATATCTTTGCAGCCCAATGAATCAGCAGACCTTAAAAAAAGAGTACACCTTCGAGGGAAGAGGCTTGCACACAGGCCATTATGCACATTTGACCATTTGCCCTGCAAGTGAGAATCACGGTATTACCTTTTTGCGCACCGATGCGGGCGTAGAAATACCTGCCCTCGCCAGTAAAGTTACCAGAACCGACAGGAGCACCACAATCACTGAGGGTGAGGTGTCGGTTATCACTATAGAACATCTCCTTTCAGCCCTCACGGGCCTTGGCGTCGACAATGCCCTGATCAAGGTGGACAACGACGAAGTCCCCATCCTTGACGGCAGCGCCGAGACTTATGTGCGTGCAATCGCGCCGGACGGCCTCAGGGTGCAGTCAGCCCCGAGACGCTATGTCGAAATCAAGGAGGAGATTATAGTTCAGGATGAGAAGACCGGTTCCTGGGTCAAGTTGACCCCGAGCGACCATTTCTCCCTTGAGCTGACCGTGGATTTCGGCTCAAAAGTGCTCGGAGTCCAGAACTGCTCGTGGGACGAGAGGTCCGACTATGTTGGCCAGATTGCCCCCTGCAGGACTTTCTGCTTCTTCCACGAGCTGGAGTATCTGGCTTCGCTCGGCCTGGTTAAAGGCGGAGACGTAGACAATGCCATCGTGATTGTCGAGCATCCCGTCAGCGAAGAGCAGATAGGAAAAATGTGCAGCCTTTTCGGCCAGCCCCGCCTTTCTGTTACCGAGCAGGGATACCTGAGCAATATCACCCTTCATTTCCCCAACGAGTGCGGAAGGCACAAGATGCTCGACCTGATAGGTGACATACGTCTTGTGGGAGGCTATCCCAAAGCTCACGTGAGCGCATACAAACCCGGACACAAAATCAACAGCACGGCCGCCAAAGCCGTTCTTTCAAATCTATAGAAGATTATGGCAAACATTCATCCCCTGGCAACCGTAAGCCCCAAGGCCAAACTCGGCGAGAATGTCGAAATCGGGCCCTATGCCTATATCGACGAGAATGTCGAAATCGGTGACAATTGTAAGATATATCCCCACGCAACCATACTTCCTTATGTCAAGATAGGTTCGGGTTGCAGCGTGTTCCCCGGAGCGGTAGTCGGTGCCGAGCCCCAGGACCTGAAGTTCGAGGGCGAGATCACCTATGTCGAGATAGGAAACAATGTCACCATCCGTGAGTGCGCCACCATCAACCGCGGCACCAAGGCCAGCGGCAAGGGAGTTACCCGCATCGGAAACAACACCCTGATAATGTCCTACGTGCACGTGGCTCACGACTGCCATGTGGGTAACCATTGCATACTTGTAAGCTATGTGGGCATTGCCGGCGAAACTGATGTCGACGACTGGGCCATCATCGGCGGAAGCACCGTTGTGCACCAGTTCTCCCATATCGGTACCCACGCTATGGTGGGCGGCGGCTCTGCAGTCAACAAGGACATCCCTCCTTATGCCATCTGCGGGCGTTCTCCCATCTGCTTTGCTGGCGTGAACCTGGTCGGATTGAGGCGCAGAGGTTTCGAGTCCGATACCATCCGCACCATCAAGGACATCTACGACACCATTTACTATCAGGGCTACAATGTGTCCGACGCCTGCGCCAAGGTTGAGGCCGGTTTCCCCCAGTCCGTGGAGCGTGACACCATCCTCAATTTCATCCGCAATTCCAAGAGAGGAATCGTCAGGGCTGATGACCTGCGCTCTTCGAAGGGCAGCATCGAATAGGTCCCGGAGACTAAGTGACTCTAACCATATCATATTTTCCACCGGTAGAATACTTTGCAGTGCTTGCAAGGTATTCTTCGGTTTATATGGAAGCCTGCGAGAACTATCAGAAGCAGTCGTACCGCAACCGCTGCCATATCTATTCCCCCAACGGGGTGCAGGCCCTTTCTTTCCCCATAAAACATACTGCCTCAGGCATTTCCATACCCATCAAGGAAGTAGAGGTGGATTATTCCACTCCCTGGGTGGCAAAGACTCTGAGGAGCATAGACACGGCCTACCGTAGTTCCGCATACTACGATTATTATCGGGATGAACTTTATGCCCTGATGAATTCGCGTCCGCGCACGCTATGGGAGCTGGATATGCAGATAATCCGCTTCTTTATGCGCAAGATGGGCCTGAACACCACCATACTCGAGACCCTTTCCTACACGGGCGACGCGCTGGATATACATCCTAAAAGGCCCGGCGGAGAGCTGCTTAAAGAGCTTGCCGTCAGGCCTTACTATCAGGTCTTTGAGGATAAATTCGGATTCCGGCCCTCACTCTCGGTGATGGATCTGCTGTTCAACGAAGGGCCCGGAGCTGTGGATCTGATAAGGTAGCGGGCTACTCTACCGGCTCCTGCTTTTCGTCGTGCTTTATCCATTGGATGCCGCTGATGGGCATATAGGTGTCGGTGCAGCTGATGTACATCGCCAGCAGCACTGCGTCCCCTTCTTCAAGTATTGCGTAAATCTCATCCTCGCTCAGCGCCTCGCAGTCCTTGAGCATCTGCTCGTTAGCGAGCTTTACTGCATCGGACCTGTAGCCAGTGTAGGTGAAAGGATTGTCGAAGTCGATTTTGCTCTTGAAGTACTCTTTTACGGCAGCTTCGGTCTCTTCTGAACTGAGCTCGTACTGAAGCACATAGGGGAACGAGAAATCAAGCTCCTGGTCGAGCAGGCAGCCAGTGGCGCCCAGGATAAGGGTGAAGAGCAGACAGATGCGAAGTAATATGCGATGTTTCATACAAACTTGTGGTTTACTTGTAATTGTTCTGCGAATATACGATTTTTTTACTATATTTGCAGTGTGAAAGAGATGGAAGGCCGGAAGGGTCTTCTTTTTTGTTGTAATGAGCGGCCCTCCCGGGGCCCGAAAGATTCTTTTATGGACAGAACCAGATTTACCGAAGTGGCCTGTGAGGCTGCCAAGCAGAGGGGTTGCGAGATCGCCGAACTTCTTTACAATGATGATGACAATGTCTTTGAACTGGTGCTCCGGAAGGAAGGCGGCAGTGTCGACCTGCAGGATTGCGAGAGCGTGCACCGTGCCATCCTTGCCGCTTTCGACCGCAATGTCGAGGATTATGCTCTGACCGTGGGCTCCGAAGGCTTGTCTTCCGAGGAGGCCGACCGTCTGCTCGGGGAAATTGACGAATAATAGAAATGACAATATAAAATGGAAAAAGAAAAAGTAATTACGCTGATTGATGCGTTCAAAGACTTCAAGGAGGAGAAGAACATCGACCGTCCGGTGATGATGCAGGTCCTCAAAGACGTCTTCCTGACCCAGATAGCCAAGACTTTCGGCTCGGCTGACAACTTCGACGTCATCGTGAATGTCGATAAGGGTACCTGTGAAATCTACCAGAACTTCGATGTGGTAGAGGAGGTGGAGAATCCCTATGCCGAGATTACCCTCGACCAGATCCGCGAGGACGGCGGCGACGCTGACGACTATGAGGTAGGGGACCAGTATTCGAAGATTTTCCCCCTCTCGGCTTTCGGACGCCGCGGTATTCTGAACATACGCCAGAACCTTCAGGGCCGTATAATGGACATCGAGAAGGCCGGCGTGTTCAAGAAGTACTCCGAGAAGGTCGGAGAGCTCTTCTATGGCGAGATTTACCAGAACTGGGCCAAGGAGGTGCTTATCCTCGACGAGGACGGCAACGAGCTTCACATCCCGAAGTCGGAGCAGATTCCCGGCGAAAGGTTCAAGAAGGGCGACTCGGTGAAAGCCATCATCAAGAGTGTGGAGATGAAGAACAACACCACTCCGTACATCGTGCTGAGCCGCGTTTCCGACGAGTTCCTCGAGAGGCTCTTCGAGCAGGAGGTTCCCGAGATTGCAGACGGACTCATCACTGTCAAGAAGGTAGTCCGCGTGCCCGGTGAGAGAGCCAAGGTGGCCGTCGAGTCTTACGACGACAGGATTGACCCGATCGGAGCCTGCATAGGCGTGAAGGGCGGCAGAATCCTAGGTATCGTCCGTGAGCTCAGGAACGAGAATATCGATGTCATCCAGTGGTCCCAGAATCCCAAGCTCCTTATCCAGAGGGCACTCAATCCCGGAATCGTGTCTTACATCGAGATGGGTGAGAATCCTGACGACAAGGTCAAGGTGTTTATGCAGCCCGACCAGGTCAGCAAGGGTATCGGCCGCAAGGGTGTGAACATCGAACTTGCCGGAAAGCTGGTCGGAAGGGATATCGAAGTCTACAGGGAGCTTCCCAAGGGTGAGGATGACGATGAGGAGGATGTACTGCTCAGCGAGTTCTCCGATGTTATCGACCAGTGGGTAATCGACCGTCTCGAGTCAATAGGATGCGATACCGCCAAGAGCGTGCTCGCCTTCTCCCAGGAGGATATTGCCAAGAGGGCTGACCTCGAGGATGAGACCGTAGAGGAGATATTCAGGATCCTTAAGGCTGAATTTGAAGATTAACCACTCAAGTTGAGGAATAAATAATGGCGGAAATAAGATTAAACAAGATAATAAGACAATACAACATCGGGTTGGATGACCTGGTGAACTTCCTTAGAAATCAAGGCGTTGAGGTTGATTTGAACCCCAATGCCAAGATTTCGGACGAATATCTCGGGATAATTTCACGACAGTTCGGAAAGGATCTGGAACTCAAGCAGGCTGCCGACAAGGTGGACATCAAGATTTCTGAAATCATTGAAAAAGGCCGCAAGCAGCCCCGTCAGGAAGAGGATGAAGACTTCGAACCCGAGCACGAGACTATTATCAAGAGCAACACTTTCATCAATGTCAAGAAGGAGACTCCCGCTCCGGTAAAGGAAGAGGAGATAGTCCCTGAGCCGAAGAAGGAGGAGCTTGTGGAGCCCGAAGCCCCGGTTCAGGAGCCGGAGGTGGAGGAAGCCGGGACTGTAGAGCCTCAGAAGCCTCAGGAGACTGAGACTCCCGTGCAGCCTGAGCCTGAAGAAGTTCAGCAAGCCGTTTCGCAGGAGCCTGCGGATGAGCCTGAAGAAGAGAGCGCGACTCCCGATCAGGAGCCCGGTGAGCCTGAGGGCGAGAGTGTTGAAAAAGCGGAGCCGGAGGTGATTAAGGAAGAGCCTGCCGCCAGGAGCGAGGCTCCAAAGGAAAGCGATGGGAAGAAGGAGGAGAAGAATCCGGAGGGAGGAATTCAGCTTAAGGTTGTCGGAAAGATTGACCTGAGCCAGTTCGACCGCAAGCCTTCCAAGAAGAGGGAGAGAATCAATAAGGGCACCCAGAAGGTTGACGTGTCCAAGGCCGGAGAGCACGCTGACAAGAATCAGAAGAAGGACAAGAAGGGCGGAGGAAATCAGCAGCAGGGCCAGCAGAAGGACTCATCTTCTTCGAAGTCACGCCGTCGCGACCGCGACAAGTTCAAGCCGGCACTGACCGAAGCCGAACAGGAGAGCCTGCAGAAGGAGATCCAGAAGCAGGTCAAGGAGACCTATGCCAAGATGAACGAGGGCAAGAAGAACAACTTCGGAGCCAAATACCGCAAGGAGAAGAGAGAGGCTTCGGCCCAGCGTACCCAGGAGGAGATGCTTGAGGCCGCAGCAGAGAAGAAGGTTCTCAAGGTCACCGAGTTCGTTACGGTGAATGACCTTGCGACCCTTATGAACAATACTCCTGTAGTGAAGGTTATCGGTGCCTGCATGAGCCTGGGTCTGATGGTGTCCATCAATCAGAGGCTCGATGCCGAGACTCTGGTGCTTGTAGCCGAGGAGTTCGGTTATACCGTCGAGTTCGTTACCGCTGACATCTCCGAGAAGATAAGCAGCAACGAGCAGGTTGACCGTCCGGAGGACCTTCAGCCCCGTCCGCCCATCATCACCGTGATGGGTCACGTGGACCACGGTAAGACTTCGCTCCTGGACTATATCCGCAAATCGAATGTCATTGCGGGTGAGGCCGGAGGAATTACCCAGCACATCGGTGCCTATAATGTCGAGATGCCTGACGGAAGGCACATCACCTTCCTCGATACTCCCGGTCACGAGGCTTTCACGGCTATGCGTGCCCGTGGTGCCCAGCTCACCGACCTTGCCATCATCATAGTGGCTGCCGATGACGCCGTGATGCCCCAGACCATTGAGGCTATCAACCACGCCCAGGCTGCCAATGTGCCTATGGTATTTGCTATCAATAAGATAGATAAGCCAGGCGCTGATCCTGAGAAGATTCGTCGCCAGCTTTCGGAGATGAATATTCTAGTTGAGGACTGGGGAGGAAAGTACCAGTGCCAGGAGATTTCTGCGAAGAAGGGTCTGAATGTGGACAAGCTTCTCGAGAAGGTGCTGCTGGAAACTGATATTCTTGAGCTGAAGGCCAATCCCGACAAGCTTGCCCTCGGTGCTGTAATCGAGTCGTCGCTCGACAAGGGTAGGGGATATCTTGCCACCGTGCTGGTGCAGGAGGGTACCCTCAAGACGGGAGACGTGATTCTGTGCGGAAGCTACTACGGCAGGGTCAAGTCAATGTTCAACGAGAGAGGCGTGAAGGTCGACAAGGCCGGTCCTTCGACTCCTGTGTCCGTGCTCGGTCTCAACGGAGCTCCCGCAGCCGGCGAGAAGTTCAATGTACTCGCAGACGAAAGGGAGGCCAAGAGCATAGCCAACAAGCGTGAGCAGCTGCTCCGCATCCAGGGCATCAAGACCCAGAAGCATATGACCCTCGAGGAGATAGGAAGGCGTATTGCCATCGGCAACTTCAAGGAACTCAATGTTATCGTCAAGGGTGATGTGGACGGATCCGTGGAGGCTCTGTCCGACTCGCTCATCAAGCTTTCTACAGAGGAGGTTAAGGTCAATGTGATTCACAAGGCTGTCGGAGGCATCTCCGAGTCTGATGTGCTTCTCGCCGAGGCTTCTGATGCTGTTATCATCGGATTCCAGGTGCGCCCCAGCGTGGAGGCCCGCAAGGCTGCCGACCGCGAGGGTATAGAAATCCGTCTTTACTCTGTCATCTACGATTGTATCAATGAGGTGAAGGACGGTATCGAGGGTATGCTCGAGCCTGAGAAGAAGGAGGAAGTCATCGCTACGGCCGAGGTCAAGCAGACTTTCCGCATCAGCAAGGTGGGTACCATTGCAGGTTGTCTTATCCGCGACGGCAAAATGGTGCAGAAGTCGAAGGTGCGTCTTATCCGCGACGGTATTGTAGTCTATACCGGTGAGCTTGCTTCGCTCCAGGTAGGCAAGGACACTGTCAAGGAGGTGACTGCAGGGAAGGAGTGTGGAATGTCCATCGCCGGATATAACGATATCAAGGAGGGCGATGTTATAGAGGCCTTCCAGATTGTGGAAATCAAGAGGACTCTGTAGTCAAGTTCCCTTATATGATAAAACGGCCGGCTGCCCCTTGGGGCGACCGGCCGTTTTGCTTTTAATCTGCCATGCTTTTGTCATTTCGCACGACCGCCTTACCCTTGTCATTTCGAGGGAGCCTTCCCTTTGTCATTTCGAGGGAGCGCCTTACCCTTGTCATTTCGACCAAGGCCGAAGGCCGCGTGGAGAAATCTGTTTCCTAACCACTAAGGCAGCCGCCGTAGTCGGCCGTACCGTCCCTCAGGGACCGCTTTAGCTCGCCGATGGCTCGTATTGCGCTTGCAAAGTCCCATTCGGAACGGGCAGCCTCCTGCTTCTGTAGCTGCCTCCCTTCGTGAAATTCACCCCGCGACCGCTATTGTTGATAATCAATAAGTTAGCGATAGAAATCCGCTCGGTGAGGACAATTTGAACTGCACCCCAAAAGTTGGACATAAAAATCAAACAAAATGTCACGAAGAATAGCAACTATTGAGGAGCGGTATGCAGCGGTAATGGAAGTCAAAAATGGATGTTCTGTATGGTCTACAGGTCGGAAATATGGAATGGATACACGAACTTTGAGACAGTTTATATACAGGTATGATCACCAAGGATATAAGGGTTTGGAAGATAGACCTCTACATAAGTTTACGGAGTCTGATAAATTTAGTATACTGATTGAATATGAGAGTGGTAGTATCAGTAAGGAGGACCTATGCATAAAGCATGGTATACGAGAAAATGTATTGAAAGAATGGCTGGAACAATACGAACAATACAAGAAAGGTGATAAATTTGCAATGAGCAGAGGCTGTAGAGGTTATAGGGGTTATGGAGATGCGAATAATATAATTCCCCAAAAACAACCGCCAGAAAAGGATAAAACAATGAATGATGAGCAGACACAGAAATTAGAAGAACGCAAGAAAAATCTCCGCGAAATGGACAAGGATGCCTTATGTGAGCTGTTGTTAGACAGAGAAGCGGAGATTGAATTCCTAAAAAAATTAGAGGCCTTAGACCGGGAGAGGGATCGGCGTCAAGCGATGCGACGCAAATAATCCAAGGACTAAGGCCGAAGTATGGACTTAATCGCCTACTGAGCATTGCAGGCTTACCCCGTTCAACTTTCTATTATTACGCAAGTAAGCCCGAAAAAGATAAATGGTCCAAAGAGAAAGAGGAGATAAAGAACATTTACAATGAGAATCAAGGTCGCTATGGATATCGTCGAATAACCGATGAGATGCATAACCGCGGTTATACAATAAACCACAAGACCGTCAGCAAACTTATGAAGGAATCAGATATATGTTGTAAGGTCAGGATAAAAAAGTATCGCTCCTACAAGGGTGAGCAGGGCAAAATTGCGCCGAATCTTCTCAATCGTAATTTCCAGAGCGACAAACCTTTATATAAACTGGTTACAGATGTTACCGAGTTCTCATTGTTTGGCGAGAAACGGTACCTCTCTCCAGTGCTTGACCTGTTCAACGGTGAGATAGTATGCTACACTCTGTGCGAACGTCCGGTTCTGGATATGGTTCTTGATATGGAACGTGAGTTGGTAAGTCATAAAGACATAGAGGAAGGCGCTACGCTACACTCAGACCAGGGTTGGCAATACCAACATAAAACATATCAGAAGATATTGGAAGACAATCATATCAAGCAGAGTATGTCAAGGAAAGGCAACTGTTTGGACAACTCAGTAATGGAGAACTTCTTTGGATTGTTGAAGTCCGAATTGTTATATCTTCGAGACTTCAAATCGATTGAAGAGTTCGAAATAGAAGTACATAAATATATAAAGTACTATAACGAGCAGCGTATCAAGAGTAAATTGGGAGGAAAAAGTCCTCTTCAGTACAGAAAGAAATATGAGGAGGCTCAAGTATGTACAAACTAGCACCGCAGCCGGAATATACGGTCTCCGGCTGCTACGGCCACAGCTGCGGGGAGCTATGGAGGGCTCTCCTCGCTGTGGCCGTTGCTTGGGAACTCTAAAAAATATAGTTATATTTGAATTGCAGTTCAAAAAATAGGACGGATAATCGTCAAAACATGTAAGGTAAAACCGTCCAAACTTTGGGGTTCACATCAATTTGACTTCACCGAGCGAGCCCACCTGCCTCTGAGGCCACTGTGGGGCACATTGACCCGCTCGGTGAATTTCACGAGAATGACTGGAGGCCCAAAAGTGAGAAACCTCTGACTCTTTTTACAGTAAATTGCACAAAAAACGATAAATTGTTTTCCGAATGTATTGCAATTTCACAAATAATGCTTATATTTGCATCCGCTTCCGATTGAAGCGCCACTTGGTGCGGTAGTTCAGTTTGGTTAGAACGCCGGCCTGTCACGCCGGAGGTCGAGGGTTCGAGCCCCTTCCG
>CAMCGB010000008.1 GCA_945874355.1 uncultured Bacteroides sp. | reverse complement strand
AAAATCAGCAATTTATATTTAACTCGTTAGGTAATTGTCGGGAATGCAGGATACACCACTTTTGAAGCCGGAGAAGAAGATCTTTTCAGATTAACCTGAACAATACTATGCTCAGGTCCAGGGACATAGCGATAAATCAACGCATTATCCGAAGACATAAGATACTCGGCACTCTTGAAGGCATCATTGAACGAATAGAATTCGTCACCTATGGAATAGTCTCCAAAATCGAAGCTGACACGCTCTTTGCATCCTTCTTCGGATAATTGATATACAGTATTGCTATAGGAATCAAGCATATATATATCATCGGAATAGCTGAAAATATCATTCCCAAGCGACAAAGGAAGAAGCTTTGTTTCTACCGGAAGGTAGTACTGTTTTTCTCCATCTTCAGGGAAGTATGCGACCCGGTACGGTTCAATTCCTGAATAGCCATAGTATGTGTATAAACCAGTACTCGACTTATAGGCAGAAGAACCAAGGCCTTTACAACTCCGGTCGGTCAACAAATTACCTTCCAAGTCATACTCCATGATTTTGTCCGGTGCGGCAAATACTGTCACCACATCAGCGTCTACCTGCACACCGAGCAGATGGACGTACTCTCCGGGACCATTACCCTTCTTTCCAATCTCATTTTGGAACTCTCCTTGTTCAGAAAAACGGGCGACCTTGGTATTACGCTTGTCTACAAGGACAACTCCGCCGCTACAAGGAATCATTGACAACTCTGATCCCATAAGATAACTATCCTCATTCAAGCGAGTCAATTCAATATGGCTGACCAGGTTTTTGAAAGCAGTATCAGAATCTGCTTCTTCAAAAGTGACTGTTTGTCCAGAGGTGTTTTTTCGATTGGCACAAGACGCGCAGACAAGAACAAGAGCGACAAATAAAAGTTTAATTCTCATAGATAAAACCAATAAGTTATTAGTCAATCATTGAGATTTTCGGACAGTTGCAAATCTAATAAAAAAATAGATTG
This sequence comes from uncultured Bacteroides sp., assembly GCA_945874355.1. Taxonomy (GTDB): domain Bacteria; phylum Bacteroidota; class Bacteroidia; order Bacteroidales; family UBA932; genus Cryptobacteroides. Next base: position 98,758 of record CAMCGB010000008.1, on the reverse strand, counting down.
TCAAATAGATAACATAAAGAGATTTCTCCGCGCGCTACGGTTGGAAAACGAAATGACAGGGGGAAGGAGGCGCTCGAGATGACAAGGGCAAGGGCGCTCCGGCTAGCAGGCAAAGGGATGGGCACCGCAGCCGGAATATATGGTCTCCGGCTGCTACGGCGCACAGCTGCGGGGAGCTATGGAGGGCTCTCCTCGCTGTGGCCGTTGCCTGGAACGAGGGTTGGCGTAGAAGTTGTTCTAATTTGACAGAGGGAGAAGTTGTTGCTTAGGAGAGTCTAGGGGGAAAACGATGCTCATTTGGTGGGAGGGGCCGTTGCTTGGAATGAGGCGAAGCGGACAGCAACCAAGGAGATGCCTTGCGTCGTTGTAAGCGTCTCCGCGATGACGCCTCGAGCAAATCACCTAGCTCGGGGGAGTTTACGAAATCACTGACTATAAACAAGATGCCAATTTGCTCTATGTGAGGTGGCGGCAAATTGTGCCCACCTAACACAGGGCGATTAACTATATTGCTTATAATCATCAAATTAGCAGAATCCAGCGTGCTAGGTGAATTGCACGAAGGGAAGTGCAGCGCTGCTACGAGGGAATAGATTTCTCCACTCGCTTCGCTCGGTCGAAATGACAGAGGAGGGCGCTCGCGAAATGACAGAGGGAAGGCTACGGTCCCTGAGAAAGGGCAGGCTGGCTGCAGCAGCGCTGAAGTGCAACAGTAATAGATTTCTCCACTCGCTTCGCTCGGTCGAAATGACAGAGGAGGGCGCTCGCGAAATGACAGAGGGAAGGCTACGGTCCCTGAGAAAGGGCAGGCTGGCTGCAGCAGCGCTGAAGTGCAACAGTAATAGATTTCTCCACTCGCTTCGCTCGGTCGAAATGACAGGGGAGGGCGCTCGCGAAATGACAGAGGGAGGCAGCGGCAAAGGCAGGCGGATGGTGTGTTCCGAATGGGACTTTGCAAGCGCTATACGAGCGTTAGCGAGCAAAAGCGGTCCCTGAAGAACACATCTCCGATGCCGCAGCTGCCGAAGTGCAGCAGAAAAGAGATTTCTCGAATCGCTACGCTCCCTCGAAATGACAGGGGGATGTGCCTTGGTCGAAATGACAGGAAGGGAGATGCGCTCGAAATGACAGGGGGAGGCGGTCCCTGAGAAAGGGCAGTCAAGCCATATTTTTGCAATATAGTGACTGTCTTCTCTTTACATATCTTCGAGCGATAAACAGGAGAGCACAATCTTGTTCTTTCGTGCTTGTTTTTCCCTAGAAGAAAAGAAAGCGGCTTTCTCCTCAAGAAGAGACTTGTTGAACTTGTCCGGATTGCGCTTAATCTCTATTATATCAAGCACGTTCTCTTTCAGCCGTAATGCGACAATATCCAGTTCAGCCTGCTGGTGATGTCCATCCTTGTCCGTATAGCCCTTAGGGTCCCACCAGCCTCCAATATCTTTATATTCCATACTTTCAACGAGTTTCAGTTTAAAGTAGCGTTCGAGGACTTCCCCGGAATATGTTTGGTAATCATCCTCTATTATCCTTTGAAGAGCCTGATACTGACCGATTTCGACTAGACGCTGGTTCTTTTCCACATAGCGGAACCAGAACCGGAGGAAGATGTCGCTGATTTCGTAGCGCACTGTCTGAGTCTTGGGCTTTGACCAGATAGGGCGTACCTTTCTGATAAGGTCATACGTTTCTTCCAGTTTCGCCAGTTGTCCTCCCAAACTTTTTCCGCCCAGATAGTCCTCAATGGATGACTGGGTATTGTATCCCATAGATATCGCCTGCAGGATGGAAAAGTAGGTCGCATATCTCCTTCCGAATTCTTGAATCAGAAGTTTTCTTCCTTCTTCAATCAACGGAGAGTCCTCCTTGCAGATTCGGGCAATCATCTTCTTGCAATTTACTGCTTTCACATCCATCAATAGTTCCACATACTTCGGAATGCCGCCCGTAAAAGTATAAAGCGCGAGCAGGTCATCGTTGGTGTAGTCCGGAGAATAGTCCTTCAGTATTTGCTTGAGGACCGAAGTAGGGAAAGCCTGCAGTTTGATGGTTGAATCCTGCCTCCCGTACAAAGGCTCCTTCCTGTCTTTAAAAATCTTTTCCATCAATGAATACACGGACCCGCTGACTACCAAGTTCACGTGACTGTCTTTCTGATACTTGTCCCACCAATTCTGAATATCGCTGTAGATGGAAGGATTGATTTCCAAAAAATTTTGAAACTCATCAAAGACAAGTGTGTACTTCCTGCGTTTGCCTTCCTCCATAAAGAAGCGGAAGACATCCCGGAAAACGCTCATCGGAGGGACAAATATCCCCGTCTTTTCGCGATACTCTTCACAGAACTCCCTGCACAGGACCGATTCACTTTTCTTCCCGACAAACAGATACACATAGCCCTCATCCTGAAAAGCCTCTTTGATAAGGGTTGTTTTACCTATACGCCTTCGCCCGGTCACAACCGTCAGCCGGGAATATCCGTTGTATGATAATTCCCTCATTTCGCGCAGCATCTCCAGCTGTTCTTCCCTGTCATAAAATTTCATAAGCGTAAATTTTACGGCCGTAAAATTTACGGCCGTTGCAAATCTAACAAAAAGATTTTGATTGACAAATAGAATCTTAACTAGATTTCTCGACTCGCTGCGCTCACTCGAAATGACAAGGGAAAGCAGCGGTCGAAATGACAGGGGAAGGGCGGCGGCCGAAAAGGCAGGCTGGCTGCAGCAGCGGCGGTCGAAAGTTAGAGGTTGACGTAGTCGCGGACATTCTGCGCGGAGACGGTCTCGTCGCCGAGAATCAGCAGCCTGTCCACAACATTGTCCAGCTCGCGAATGTTCCCTGGCCAGCTCTTCTCGACCAGAAGCGAAATTGCCTCAGGCGAAAAAGCCCTCTTGCGCGACGAAGTATTGTGCTTCTCGAGGAAATAGTCTATCAGCAGAGGAATATCGCTCTTCCTCTCATCCAGCGAAGGCACCCTGATCGGAATCACACTCAAACGATGATAAAGGTCCTCGCGGAAATTCCCCTTCCGGATCTCCTCTTCCAGATTCTTGTTCGTAGCGGCAATCACCCTCACATCCACCTCAATATCCTTATCAGAACCGACCCTGGAAAGCTTCTTCTCCTGCAGCACCCTGAGGACCTTCGCCTGCGCGGCAAGACTCATATCCCCAATCTCATCGAGAAACAAAGTCCCGCCATCAGCCTGCTCAAACTTACCCTTATGCTGCTTCACAGCAGAAGTAAACGAACCCTTCTCGTGGCCAAACAACTCACTCTCAATAAGTTCCGAAGGAATAGCTGCACAGTTCACCTCAACAAGGCTCATACGGCTGCGACTACTCAACTGGTGCAGGTTGCGGGCTACCAGCTCCTTACCCGAACCGTTCGGTCCGGTAATCAGCACCCTCGCATCGGTAGGCGCCACTTTGGCAATGATATCCCTGATATGCATCATCGCCGGCGAAGTACCTATCATATCCACCCCGTAAACCTTCTTCTTCAGAGCCTTGTTCTGGGTGGTAAGCGTCGTCCGCTCAGCCGCGTTCTTGATGGTAATCAGCAATCTCTGAAGGTCGAGCGGCTTCTCCACAAAGTCGAATGCCCCCTTCTTGATGCACTCCACTGCCGTCGAAATGTCCCCGTGGCCGGAAATCATCACCACAGCCGCGTCAAGGTTCATCTCCATGAACTTCTCGAGCACCTCAACCCCATCCATACCGGGCATCTTGATGTCGCAGAAAATCACATCGAATCTCTCTTCTTCAACCGCCTTCAAGGCACCGGGACCATCCTCGGCCTTCGCAACCTCATAACCTTCGTCCATCAGAATCTCCCCGAAGGAATTCCTGATGGCCCTATCGTCATCAACTATCAGAATCTTCATACCATCAAAATTATCAGAAACCTATCCTATCTCCGCTCCGTTCACAAGCGCCTCCTGAGGAGTGATAAAGCGCATCTTACCGTCGTTCTGACGGGCCATAAGTATCATTCCGCGGCTCTCTATACCCTTGATTACACGAGGTTTAAGATTAGCGAGAATACATATCTGCTTACCCACCATATCTTCGGGAGAGTAGAACTCCGCTATGCCTGAAACTATCACCCTGGTGTCAATACCAGTATCGATGGTCAGCTTTAGGAGTTTGTCGGTCTTCGGAACCCTCTCGGCCTGAAGGACGGTAGCGGTGCGGATGTCCATCTTCTCGAAATCCTCGAAACTGCATTCGCTCTTCTGGGCAGTAATCTTTGACGCCAGCTCTGCCTTAGCCTCTTCCTCCCTTTGGGCCCTGATTTTCTCGAGCCTTGCAATCTGGGCGTCTATCTGCGCATCTTCAATCTTGGAGAACAGCAGCTCGGGCTCTTTGAGCTGATGGCCTGCAGGAATCAGCTGAGCCTGTCCCAGCACATCCCAACTCAGGCACACACATTTGCCCTCTCCAGGGCAAGGACCGCCGCAGGAATCCTGGGGCACAGTATGCAGGGCGGCACCCTCCCTGTCGGCGCGATGGTCAGTGCCGGTGCACATACATACATCCAGCATAGAGCGGAGCTTGGCGGCGGCAAAAGGAGTGAAAGGCTCAAAAGCAATCGCAAGGTCGGCACAAATCTGGAGCGATACGTTCAGGATGGTCGCAGTGCGCTCGAGGTCAGTCTTGGCCACCTTCCAGGGCTCGGTATCGGAGATGTATTTGTTACCCAGACGGGCTATGGACATAGCATCCTTGAGGGCTTCGCGGAAACGGTACTCCTCGATATTCTTTTCGAGGCTCGCCTTTATGAGGGGAATCTGCGCAAGGGTCTCGTTATCAATGCTTTCCAGCTGACCGCAGGCAGGCACCTTGCCCCCGAAATACTTGTGGGTCAGGACCACCGCACGGTTGACGAAGTTGCCGAAAATGGCCACCAGCTCGCTGTTGTTGCGGCTCTGGAACTCCTTCCAGCTGAAATCGTTATCCTTGGTCTCGGGAGCATTGGCAGTGAGAGTGTAGCGGAGCACATCCTCCTTGCCGGGGAAGTCGCGCAGGTACTCGTGAGCCCATACGGCCCAGCCTCTGGAAGTCGAAATCTTCTCTCCCTCAAGATTGAGGAACTCGTTGGCGGGGACATTCTCGGGCAGGATATAGCCGTCGCCATAAGCCTTGAGCATTGCAGGGAAAACGATGCAGTGGAAGACGATATTGTCTTTGCCTATGAAGTGCACGAGCTTGGTGTCTGAACTCTTCCACCACTTCTCCCAACTGTCGGGGAGCAGCTCCTGGGTATTGGAAATATAGCCTATAGGTGCATCAAACCATACATAGAGCACCTTCCCCTCGGCACCCTCGACAGGCACGGGCACACCCCAGTCCAGGTCCCTGGTCACCGCACGGGGCTGAAGGCCTCCGTCCAGCCAGCTCTTAACCTGGCCGTAAACATTGCTTCTCCACTCCTTGTGGCCGTCCAGGATCCACTCCCTCAGCCACTGCTCATAGTCCTGCAGGGGCAGATACCAGTGGGTGGTCTTCTTCTTTATGGGCTCGGCTCCGCTGAGCTTGCTCTTGGGATTGATCAGCTCCTCGGGGCTCAGGGTGCTGCCGCACTTCTCGCACTGGTCGCCGTATGCGCCTTCGGCACCGCACTTGGGACAGGTGCCCACGATGTAGCGGTCGGCAAGGAAGGTCTTTGCCTGGGGGTCATAGTACTGCTCGCTCTCACGGGTGATGAACTTGCCCTGGTCGTAGAGCTTGCGGAAGAACTCCGAGGCGTTCTTTGCGTGCACCTCGGACGAGGTCCTGCCGTAGATGTCGAAATTGATGCCCAGACCGGCGAATGAATCCTTGATGATATTGTGGTACTTGTCCACTATGTCCTGGGGCGAGCAGCCCTGCTGGCGGGCTTTGATGGTGATGGGCACTCCGTGCTCGTCCGAGCCGCAGACATAGAGCACATCCTCACCTCTCATCCTCAGAAAACGGACATATATGTCTGCCGGCACATACACTCCGGCCAGATGTCCTATGTGCACCGGCCCGTTCGCATAGGGAAGGGCGCAGGTTACAAGAGTTCTTTTGAAAGTCTTTTCCATATTACTGTTCTTTTATTGTCCAATCGGCCGCTCCCGTCCAATCTGCTGCCTGACCTTGCGCAGGGCAGTCTGCAGACGCAGCATTTCCTTCATGATCCGCTCCTTGTCCTGATCGTCAGTCTCAGTGGCAAGGGAGCGCCGCCTGCAGTCGAGAGCGTAACGCAGCCTGCATTCGGCATAGCAAAGTATAGTTTTGGGCACCTGACGGACCAGATATGAATCGGTGGCCGTAAGCGAGCCCTTGAGCTCTTTCATAGTAAGGGTGTACTTCTCTGTCCCGAGCTCGGAGGAAAGGGAAGCAATAGTTCTGTCGGCAGAGTTCATCAGGCTTCGGAGTATCTCATCCCTGTCAGCCGAACTGTCATAAAGCTGCATATAGGCATCATACAGCGCGGCGTAGGCAGAGTTAGCCATTTTCGTGCCATCCTCTTCGAGAGCCTCCCTGATGAACTCGCACACTGTAAGCGGGGGCTCAGAGTAGAAGGGCGAGTCGCTGGGGAACTCCAGAGTCTTGTCTCCGAAGTTAAGAAGGAAGTACAGAAGATCCTTCTCGGTCATCGCGAGCATAGGATTCTCCAGAGCGGGAGCCTCTCCGGCGGCATCAACTGTCTCCGGACTCTGCGGAGCGAAATCTAGGGAGGAGGCCGGAGAAGAGCTCTGAGGGGTGCGCAACGGCTTTGATGCGGCGGCTTTTTCCTTTCGTCGAGTAGAAGCGACGCGGTCAAAGAGGATTGAGGACTCGATGCCGAACTGACGGGCTACAGAATCGATATAAGTGGACCGTTTGACCGGGTCGGGGATCACCGCAATCGTGTCGGCCATATCGTTGATAAGATTGGCCCGTTTGAGGGGGTCGCTACCCGCCGAAGAGAGCAGCAGGGAGGATTTGAAGCCTATGAAATCGTGCTCATTGTCAGCGATATAGCTCTGCACCTCGGCGAGAGTGTGGCTGCGGCAGAAAGAGTCGGGGTCGTCGCCCTCGGGCAGCTGGACTATCTTCACATTCAGCCCTTCCGCGAGCACGAGCGAAAGGCCCCTCAGGGCGGCGTGCACTCCGGCGCTGTCGCCGTCGTACATTATGGTCACATTCTCGGTGAACTTGTGTATGAGCCTCACCTGCTCCACCGTAAGGGAGGTTCCGCAGGAGGCGACGACATTCTTGATGCCCAGCTGATGCATCATCACCATATCGAGGTTGCCCTCGACGAGTATGCAGCAGTCCTGACGCGAAATCTCGGCCTTGGCGTGGTATATGCCCAGAAGGTTGCGACTCTTGATGTAGATGTCGGTCTCGGGCGAATTGACATACTTGGCCGGGTTGTCGGAGCGAAGGGTCCTGCCGCTGAAGGCCACCACCCTTCCGCTCACAGAGTGGATGGGGAACATAACCCTCTCGCGAAACTTGTCTTTCAGGCTTCCGTTCTCCGTCTTCACTGCAAGGCCCGCATCCAGGATATATTCTTCCTTGTAACCGGCGGCCTTTGCGGCATCCAGAAGGGCGGTAGGGCCGGATGGAGCCCAGCCCAGGCCGAAAGAAGAGATGGTCTGGTCCTCAAGTCCGCGGTGACGGAAATACGCCAGACCTACGGCAGAGCCCTGGGGAGTGCCGAGCTGGGAGGCGAACCACTTCTGGGCAAAATCGCAGACCAGAAGCAGGCTCTCGTTGCGGTTGCGACGTGCAATCTCCTCAGCATCAAGCTCTTCCTCTTCTATATGGATATGATACTTACGGGCCAGATAGCGCAGGGCATCGGTATAGCTGCAGTGCTCCTGCTCCATCACGAAACCCACTGCGGTGCCTGACTTACCGCAGCCGAAGCACTTGAAAATCCCCTTCGAAGGAGAAACATAGAACGAAGGTGTCTTCTCGTTATGGAAAGGACAGCAGGCGACATAGTTGGCCCCGCGGCGCTTGAGCGTCACGTAATCGCTTACGACATCGGCTATCTGGGCTGTGTCAAGGATCTGGTCTACTGTCTGCTGGGGTATCACGAGGCTATCTCACAAAGGAATTTGATTCTGACAAGTCGCACTTCAATCTCATAGTAGTCGGAGCCAAGAGCCTGGATGGCCTGATGCACATCGTCGCTCTCGGCCTCGTTCTTGAAGTAGTCGTAGATTTCGCTGACTATATCCTCGTCGAGATTCTCCTCGATGTAGTAGTCAAGGTTGAGCTTCATTCCGCTGGCGACTATGGCCTCAATCTCGGAAAGCAGCTCCTCGGTGTCGAGATTCCTGGCCGCGGCTATATCCTCGAGGGACATATGGCGGTCTATGCTCTGGATGATGAAAATCTTGTTGGCCGAACGGTTGGGCGCAGTCTTGACCACAAAATCGTCAGGACGCACGATTTCGTTCTCCTCTACATATTTCTTTATCAGCGATATGAACTCGCCTCCGAATTTGTGGGCCTTCCCCTCGCCCACTCCCTGACAGTTCTTCAGCTCGTCATAGGTCTCGGGGTAAAGGGTGGCCATATCCTCGAGGGCAGGGTCGCCAAAGATAATCCAGGGCTGGAGCTTCAGGCGTTTCGAGAGGTCCTTGCGCAGGTCCTTTAGCATAGACAGGAGGGCAGGGTCGCCGGCGCCTCCACCACCGCGCAGGGCGGCATTGGCTGCTGCGCTCTCCTCGTCGTCTTCGTCGTCATCGGCGCCGCCGCTGAACGAGCGGTCCTCAACAAGTTCGAATTTATGGGGATGTAAAAGGAACTCGCGCCCCTCTTCGGTAAGGTGTATAAGTCCGTAGCTTTCTATTTCTTTTTCCAGCAGATGGGCTATCAGGCCCTGATGGATGACGGTGCACCAGAACTTTACGGGGCGGTCCTTCCCCGCGGCGAAAAGCTCCAGCTCGTCGTGCTTGTAGGACTTGATTAGGGAGTTCGACACTCCCGAGAGTATCAGGGCAAGATGCTCTATTTTGAAATGCTCGGGCAGGGAATCCACGAGCCGGAGCACCATCTGCATCTCTTTCTGGCCGTCGAAACGGGCCTTGGGATGGAGGCAATTGTCGCAACAGCCGCAGTTGTCCTTCAGGTAGGACTCGCCGAAATAGTTGAGCAGCAGCTTCCTGCGGCACTGGCTCGACTCCGCGTACGCAGTCACTTCGCCCAGCAGCTGGCGGCTTATCTCCTGCTCCGACACAGGCTTGCCCTGCATAAACTTCTCGAGCTTCTGGACGTCCTTATAGCTGTAGTAGGCTATGCAGGTACCCTCCTGTCCGTCCCTTCCGGCTCGGCCAGTCTCCTGGAAATAGCTCTCTATGCTCTTCGGGATGTCGTAATGGATGACGAAACGCACATCGGGCTTGTCTATGCCCATTCCGAAGGCTATGGTGGCCACGATTATGTCCACCTCCTCCATCAGGAAGCGGTCCTGGTTCTCGGCCCGCGTCCTGGCATCCAGTCCGGCGTGATAGGGCAGAGCCTTTATAGAATTGATATTCAGCAGCTCAGCGAGCTCCTCGACTTTCTTGCGGCTCAGGCAGTAGATGATGCCGCTCTTTCCCGGGTTCTGCTTTATGTATTTGATGATGTCTTTCTCCACATCCACCTTGTCCCTGACTTCATAGTAGAGGTTCGGGCGGTTGAAGGAAGTCTTGAACACCTTTGCGTCGGGGATGCCGAGGCTCTTGAGGATGTCGCTCTGGACCTTGGGGGTGGCTGTCGCCGTGAGGGCGATAATCGGGCAGCGGCCTATGGTATCGACCATTTTGCGTATGCGCCTGTACTCGGGACGGAAGTCGTGACCCCATTCCGATATGCAGTGGGCCTCGTCCACGGCGAAGAAGGATATCTTCAGCTCCTTGAGCAGGGCGATGTTCTCGTCCTTGTTCAGCGACTCCGGTGCCAGGTACAGGAGCTTAGTCTTGCCCGAAAGAAGGTCGGAGCGGACCTCTTCCACCTGGGGCTTGGGCAGGGAAGAATTCAGGAAATGGGCCACATTACCCGAGCCCTGATAGAAGCCGCGCAGCAGGTCCACCTGGTTCTTCATCAGGGCGATGAGGGGCGAGACCACAATGGCCGTACCCTCCATAAGAAGGGCAGGCAGCTGATAGCAAAGGGATTTGCCTCCTCCGGTGGGCATAAGCACGAAGGCATCGCCCCCTCCCATAAGGTGGGTGATGATATCCAACTGTCCGTTCTTGAACGAATCGTACCCGAAGAACTCCTTCAGGGTCTTATGGATGAGGTCGGAAGAGGCTTGCATAACTAAAATGTATGAATGGCCAGACCGGACTGGAGCTTGGGCTCGAACCAGGTGGTCTTCGGTGGCATTATATTGCCGCTGTCGGCAATGTCGGTAAGCTGCTTCATCGATACGGGATACAGGGCGAAGGCAACTTTCATCTCGCCGCTGTCAACCCTGTCCTTAAGGGCCTCAAGGCCCCTGATGCCTCCTACGAAGTCGATTCTCTTATCGGTACGCAAGTCTTTGATTCCTAGCAGCTTGTCGAGCACCAGCGAAGAAAGCACGCTGACATCCAGCACGCCTATAGGGTCGCTGTCGCAGTAACGGCCCTCCTTCGCGTCGAGGGAGTACCACTTGCCCCCAAGATACATCGAAAAGTTGTGAAGGCGGCAGGGATGATAGACTTCCTCCCCCTTGCACTCCACGGTGAAATCCTCTTCAAGAGCCTTCAGGAACTGCTCTTCGCCCAGATTGCCGAGGTCCTTTACCACGCGGTTGTAGTCGATGATTTTAAGCTGGCTCTCGGGGAAGCATACTGCCATAAAGTAGTTGTACTCCTCCTCGCCGGTATGGTGGGGATTCTGCTTGCCAAGCTCCTGCCCGACTCTCGCGGCGGCGGCCGTACGATGGTGGCCGTCAGCCACATAGAAGGCGTCCACCTCGGTCTCGAAGATGCGGGTCACAGCATCGATATCGTCCTGCGAGGACATAACCCAGAACTCGTGGTCGAAGCCGTTGGCGTCGGTATAGCGGTATTCGCTGCTCCCGGAAGCTACTCTGCTGATAATCTCCCAGAGATCGGCATTATCTTTATAGGAGAAGAATACGGGCTCGATATTGGCCCTCTGGATGCGCACGTGCACCATCCTGTCGTCCTCCTTCTCCTTGCGGGTAAGCTCGTGCTTTTTGATCTTCCCGTTCAGATAGTCGTCAGCGTGGGCGCAGAGCACCAGCCCGTACTGCGTCCTGCCCTGCATGGTCTGGGCATAGACATAGTAGCAGGGCTTGGGATCACGCACAAGCCAACCCCTCTGCTGCCAGAGCCGGAAGTTCTCGACTGCCTTGTCATAGGCGGCCTTGTCATGCTCGCCAATCATAGGGGTGAAATCGATTTCGGGCCTGGTGATGTGAAGAAGGCTCTTCTCACCGGCCATAGCTCTCGCCTCCTCTGAGTTCATGACATCATAAGGGGGAGCAGCAACTTGAGTGACAATATCTTTGGGCGGACGAAGCGCCGCAAAAGGTTTAACCCGTACCATAGCAAATAGTTAAAAATCAGTTACCGAAGATAATCATTATTTTGCTAAAAACAAAATAGACGGACTTAAAAAAGTCCGCCTTGCTATCGGTTGGATTATCTCTTGTGCTAGATGCTTTCGCTCTCGTCGTAGATGATTTCCTCCTCATCCTTGTCGGAATCCTCCTCGTCCTCATCGTCGTCCTCATCATCGTCGTCATCATCGTCCTCGTCGTCATCGCCAAGGGAAGGAAGCTTGCGCCTGTCGTTGGGCAGGTCCTCGAAAGCCACATAGCCGTTCTCGAACTCCAGGGGCACAGGGCCTTTGCTCTCAAGCAGCCGCGGGAGCAGAGTCTGCTCGTCGCACTCGCCCTCGAAGGTGATGATTACGCTTTTCTTGGCCTGGATGTCATAGTAGTACACGAAGCTGGCAACCCCGGCCTTTAGGGTATCGGAAATCTTTACGGCATCGACGGCGCCATAGCCGAGGTCGATGAGGGCATAACGCGCCACGACCTGCCCGGCGGCATCGAGGGCCTTGAAGAAAATCTGCTGATCCTGCGGGAATTCTAGGTCAGAACGGAGCTGCTTGTGAAATGTATAAAGGGAGTTGTCGGCATTGACAGCATAAACCCTGAAAAAGCCCTTGATCCCGGCAAGGGTTACTCTATACTTGTAAACCATATTGCGAAGATACTAATATTTCATTAATTTTGACTCCGAATTGTTATTCATTTATGTTCCGCATTGCGAACTTGAGTTATTCATCAGAGTGAAATGGGCAACGGCGACACCTATATGAGCATAGCCGCTCCTTCCGAAGGTCTTTTCAAGGACAACGGGAGCCGCTTCATCGCGCTGGCCTACCCGGTGGAGAGCGAGGAGGAAGTGAAGCAGATCGTGTCGGCGCTCAAGAAAGAGTACCACGACGCGAGGCATCACTGCTATGCCTTCAGGCTGGGAAAGGACGGGCAGAAGTGGAGGGCAAGCGACGACGGAGAGCCTTCAGGCTCGGCCGGCAGGCCCATACTGGGGCAGATAGACTCGCTGAATCTGAGCGACATTCTGGTGGTAGTGGTGCGCTATTTCGGAGGCATCAAGCTGGGCATACCCGGGCTCATAAGGGCTTACAAGACCAGCACTGCCGACGCTCTCTCTGCCGCCTCGAAGGTCGAAAAGATTTCGGGACGATGGATAGACCTGGACTTTGATTATCAGTATCTTCCGCAGGTAAAAAAGCTCCTCAAGGATATGGCTGTCCCCGAGCGCAGGCAGATGTTCGCGCAGGATTGCCACCTACAGGCTTTCATAAGGGACAGTATTATGGATGACTTCTTGGATAGATTAAGAAAAATTGATACCTTTACGCAGTTTAAAGTTACAGATTAATAGTTATTTGTATGGCTAAATTACATATTTTCAATGCCGGGCCATGCCTGCTCCCCCAGGTGGCCATCGACAACGCCATCGAAGCCCTCAGGGACTTCAAGGGCACAGGAGTCTCCCTTATTTCCATCTCACACCGCACCAAAGGGTGGGAAGAGACTATGGACGAGTGCCGCGCGCTCTGGAAAGAGCTGCTCAATATCCCCGACACCCACGAAGTCGTATTCCTGGGCGGCGGCGCAAGTATGGAGTTCCTCTATGTAGCTATGAACTATCTGGAGAAGAAGGCCGGATACCTCGACACTGGAGTCTGGGCCCACAAGGCTCTCAAGGAGGCCCAAGGGCTCGGAGAAGCCGTGGCCGTGGCCTGCTCGAAGGACCGCAACTACTGCTACATCCCCAAGGGATACGAGATTCCGACGGACCTGGACTATTTCCATATCACCACGAACAACACCATCTACGGCACTGAAATCCGCACGGACATCGACTGCCCTGTGCCTCTGATTGCCGATATGTCGTCGGACATCCTGACCCGCAAGGTGGATGTGAGCAAGTACGCCCTCATCTACGGCGGCGCCCAGAAGAACGCAGGGCCTGCCGGAGTGGCCTTCGCAATCATACGCAAGGACTCGCTCGGAAAGGTCAGCCGCTACATCCCCACGATGCTTGACTACCGCGTGCACATCGACAAGCAGTCAATGTTCAACACTCCTCCGGTGTTCCCCATCTTCGTGATGAACGAGACCCTGAAGTGGCTCAAGAGCGTGGGCGGAATCGAGGCCATCCAGGTTCAGGACGAGAAGAAGGCTGAGATTCTCTACGCCGAGATTGACCGCAATACTATGTTCCGCGGCACTGCCGACAAGGCCGACCGTTCAATTATGAATGTATGCTTTGTGATGGCTGAGGGCTATGAGGACAAGCAGGACGAGTTCATGGAGTTCGCAAAGAGCAGGGACATAGTGGGCATCAAGGGCCACCGCTCCGTGGGAGGTTTCAGGGCTTCGATCTACAATGCCTGCACGCTTGAGGATGTTCAGGCCCTGGTGGACTGCATGCAGGAGTTCGAAAAGAAAAACGCCTAGCTTATGAAAGTTCTTGTAGCGACAGAGAAGCCTTTTGCCGCAGCGGCAGTCAAAGGCATCAGGGAGATAGTTGAGCAGGCAGGGCTTGAGTTCGCGCTGCTCGAGAAATATTCTTCACCTTCTGAGCTTATTGCGGCTGTGGCCGATGCTACGGCCCTGATTGTGCGTTCGGATAAAGTGACCGCAGAGGTCATCGCCGCGGCGCCTTCGCTCAAGATAGTAGTGAGGGCGGGAGCAGGCTACGACAATCTGGACCTTGAGGCTTGCTCAAAGGCGGGAGTGGTGGCTATGAACACCCCCGGACAGAATTCCAACGCGGTTGCCGAGCTTGCGATAGCGATGATGATATATATGTCACGCGGCCAGTTCACTCCTGCTACCGGAAGCGAAATCCAGGGCAAGACTCTGGGCATCCAGGCTTTCGGCAATGTGGGAAGGCTGGTGGGAAGCAAGGCCGCGGCTCTGGGAATGAAGGTCAGGGCGCTGGATCCGTTTATGACAGCGGAGCAGATTCAGGCGGCAGGAGCGGAGAGCGTGGAGGACATAAAGGAGCTCTATTCGGGGAGCGATTTTGTGAGCATTCATATTCCGGCAACTCCCCAGACTATAGGATCAATCGGGCGCGAGCTTATCTGCTCTATGCCGAAGGGGGCGGTACTGGTCAATACTGCCCGCAAGGAAGTGATTGATGAGCAGGGACTTATGGAGGCGCTGGAGCTTCGCCCGGATCTGAAGTATGTCTGCGATGTGGCGCCGGACAATTATGCGCTGCTCAAGGAGAAGTTCGGGCTGAGGGTGTTTGCGACGCCCAAGAAGATGGGGGCACAGACGGCCGAAGCGAACATCAACGCGGGGCTTGCGGCGGCCCGCCAGATAGTCTCTTACCTAAAAGACGGCTGCACACGCTTCCAGCTCAACAAATAAGAAAAACGGGCCCTCCGGCCCGTTTTTCTTGTTTTTAAACATCAAAAGACTTCAAATCAAACCCCATAAGAGTCGTTTCATCACCTGTCTTTAGGGTGAAAAAATTACACTTCTTGTAAAAAATGACAGCAGAAGGAAGTGCATCAACTGGTAAGAATCAGCATCCAGCTTGTCTGTTCATAATGTACATTGCCTCAATAAATCTGATGATTCGTGAGCCGATTCCTTGCCCACTAAACTGTCCATTAACAGCCAAACGTCCTATTTTCAATGTCGGGTACGAAGACCGTCTCTTTGAATTTGGGATTCTACGTGATACGCGATTCCAATTAGTTGTATTGACAAACTCTCTCTCCAATTTGTCGTGCAACAAGCTGAAATAAGCCAAAATGGTATGGGTTTGGTCATCCTCTACTACATAAGTAGAAGCAAGCATTTGCCTGTCATAGGTTGTTGCATTCGGAATGTCTCCAGAAGATTCAAGCAAAAAGCCGTTCAAATCTGCATTTCCGCAATCGAACGGCTTTAAGACATCCGTAAATGGTTCGAACTTTCGGAAGGAGTAACTCATAGCGCAAAACACTTTTTAACATCATCGTACGCTTTTATTATTTCCTTTCGATCCTCTTCACTCAGAGGAACTACGTTATGAGCCGCCATTTCCAAGCGCTCAGCATCATCGTCATAGAGGACGGGGGTTTCTTTAATCGGTTTTGCCATAGTAAGTTTTTTAATTAGTCATCTCTTAATAACTGATGATGCGAAGGTAATAATTATCCTTCTTACGTGCAAATATGTCAGAGGGTTTGGCCGCCGATGAACTCCCTCATTATGGAAGTGGGAGGCACGGCCGCAATCTCGGAAGGCTTGAGCACCTCAACGTTCTCGAGGAACTTCAGCAGGGACTGTGCCTTGCGGTAGGCGGGCGAAGACTCGCTGATGCCGAACAGCAGGGGCGACGCGTAGTACTTGAGCAGCGGAAGGTCGTAGAGGGTCGAAGAGTTGAAGACCACATCGGCGTTCTCCTCAAAGGGGAATATGTATTTGTCTTCGCCGCTTCGCACTGAAGGCCAGCGGAGAATGTTGTCCTCGGGAGAGATGCCCCTGGTGCGGTTGTCCCTCACGATGCGCCTCAGCAGCCTCTTGTCCGTAGTGGAGTTATGGAGTTTCTTTCCTCCCGGAAGAGAAGACAGGGCCGAAATATAAATCTTGAAAATACGGCTCTGGTCTATGCCCGGAGTGAGTGCAGGGTCCAGCGCGTGGATACCTTCCATAAACAGTATATCATTGCTGTCCAGATGCATACGCACTCCGGAAGGCACTCTCACCCCGTTTGCAAAATCGAACTTCGGCACTTCAATCTCCCCTCCTGAGAGCAGCGTGCCGAGCTGGGCGTTAAGGAACTCAATATCCATTGCCTCGAGAGCCTCATAGTCATAGTTACCCTTCTCGTCCTTCGGGGTCTTATCCCTGTCCACGAAATAATTGTCCAGCTCTATGACCTTGGGGTTGAGCCCCAGTACCCTTGCCTGCTGGGCTATGCGAAGCGACGAGCTAGTCTTGCCGCTGGAAGATGGTCCGGACATCATCACTATCCTGCACTCCTTCCGCTTCCAGAAAATCTGGTCGGCCGCTGCCGCATACTGCCTCTCCTGCCTTGCCTCGCAAAGGTTTATCAAATCCACCGCCTCTCCCCTTCTGATGGTCGCGTTCACATCTTCCAGCGTCCTGATGCCTATTGCACGGCACCAGTTAGTATATTCCTGTCTTGCTGCTTGAATCTTAGTCATATCGTTTAACTTTTATTTTTGTTCCAGCATCTCCTTCAGGTACACTCCCGTTACCGAAGCGGGGTCTGAAGCGAGCTGTTCCGGCGTCCCTGAAGCAATAATCATTCCGCCCTTGGCGCCTCCCTCGGGTCCCATATCGAAGATGTAATCCATACACTTGAGCACATCCAGATTATGCTCTATCACGACCACGGTATTTCCCTGGTCCACAATCTTTTCCAGCACCCCGAGCAGCACTTTCACATCCTGCGCGTGCAGTCCGGTCGTGGGTTCGTCCAGCATATAGAGGGTCTTGCCGCTGGCTTTGCGGCACAGTTCCGCAGCGAGCTTGAGCCTCTGGCTCTCCCCTCCCGAGAGGGTCACCGCCGACTGGCCCAACTGGATGTAGCCCAGGCCGACATCGAGCATAGCCTTGAGCTTGGGCGCTATCGCGGGGTTAGTCTTGAAGAACTCATAGGCCTCGCTTACAGGCATTTGCAGCACCTGCGAGATATCCTTGCCCTTGTACTTTACGGCCAGGGTGTCTTCGTTGTACCTCTTGCCGCCGCACACCGGGCAGGTCACATTGACCGAAGGCAGGAAGTTCATCTCGATGACCTTGATGCCCGCTCCCTTGCACTCTTCGCAGCGGCCCCCCGAGACATTGAACGAGAAGCGCCCAGGCTTGAATCCCCTGACTTTGGCGTCGGGAGTGGAGACGAACAGGTCGCGGATATCGGAGAACACGCCTGTGAAAGTAGCGGGGTTTGACCTGGGGCTGCGGCCTATGGGGCTCTGGTCTATCTCTATGACTTTATCTATATTCTCGAGCCCTTCGATGCGTTCGAAAGGCAGGGGCCGGGCCTTGCTTCGGTAGAGCCGCGACTTGAGCTCGGGCATCAAGGTCTGGTTGATAAGGCTCGATTTGCCGCTGCCGCTCACTCCGCTTATGCCCACCAGGCAGCCGAGCGGGATGGGAAGGGTGACATCTTTTAGATTGTTCCCCCGGGCGCCTATCAGGCTGAGAGTCTTGCCGTTACCCTTGCGCCTTTCTGAAGGTACGGGGATGGGATTCACCCACTCGCGGGCAGGGCCGCAGTAGCAGATATTGCCGCCCTCGACTCCTGCGCCGGGGCCCACCTCCACTGTCCAGTCGGCCGAGCGTATGGTTTCTTCGTCGTGCTCCACGACGATGACCGTATTACCTTCGTCGCGCAGGCGGCGCAGCGAAGCTATGAGCTTGCGGTTGTCTTTCTGATGGAGGCCGATGCTCGGCTCATCGAGTATATATATGACATTGACGAGTTTGGAGCCTATCTGGGTAGCCAGTCTGATTCTCTGGCCCTCCCCTCCCGAGAGGCTCGCCGCACCGCGGTCCAGACTCAGATACTCAAGCCCGACGTCGAGCAGGAAACGGACGCGGTCGGTAAGTTCGCGCAGGATATCGGTGGCAATGGCCTTGCTGCGGGCATCGAGCCTGCCCTCAAGCGAGCATATCCAGGTGTAAAGCTCCGAAATCTCCATTGCACCGACCTCGGTGATGGTTTTGCCGTCCACGCGAAAACACCCGGCTGCCTCATTGAGCCTGGTACCGTGACATACAGGGCATACAACCCGGTCTTCTATGTCCTGGACCACTCCGTCCCAGGTAAGCATCTCGGAGAGCGAGCCTTCACCGACCCTGAAAAGATCATCGGAGCCGAAAACCAGCAGCGAAACTATGCTGTCGCCAAGATTCTCTATCGGCTCATACAGGCTGAATCCCAGCTTGCGGGCTACGGCGCGGATGATTTCGAACTTTTTGGTGGAGCGTATGCGGCCGAGAGGTGCTATGCCTCCGTCGGCTACCGAAAGCTTGCGGTCGGGGATGATGCTGTCCATATCCACATCCACAACCGTACCAAGTCCCTTGCAATGAGGGCAATAGCCTTCGGGAGAATTGAACGAGAAGGAGTGCGGGGCAGGCTCGGGCAGGGACTCGCCGGTCTGCGGGTCCATCAGATGGCGCGAGTAGCGGCTCAGTTTGCCGCTTTCGATGTCGAGCAGCTGTATGCTTCCTTTTCCGAGGCTCAGAGCGGTGCTCACAGACGAGCGCACCCTCGACAGGTCCCCTTCTTCGGGCTTGAGTTTATCTACCACCAGCTCTATGAAATGGGCCTTATATCTGTCCACGGCCTCCACCGAGGCAAGATCGACGAGCTCGGAATCAATGCGGACCTGGGAGTAGCCTTTCTTTCTGAGTTGGGCGAAAAGCTCTTTGTAGTGACCCTTGCGGCCGACTACCAGAGGAGCGAGAAGCAGGCACTTTTTCCCTCGGAACTCGCTCAGAATCAGGTCCACCATCTGCTCTTCGGTGTACCGGACCATCTCCTGCCCGGTGACGGGCGAATAGGCTTTTGAGGCCCTGGCATACAGCAGTCGGAGGAAGTCCGAGATCTCGGTCATTGTCCCGACTGTCGAGCGGGGATTGCTGCCGGTGGTCTTCTGCTCTATGGCTATCACCGGGCTGAGCCCGTCTATGCTTTCGACCTGGGGCTTGGACTGTATGCCCATAAAATGTTTGGCGTAGGGCGAGAGGGTGTTCATATATCTCCTCTGCCCTTCAGCATATATGGTATCGAACGCCAGGGAAGACTTCCCGCTGCCGCTGAGTCCGGTCAGTACGACCAGTTTTTTGCGGGGGATATCCACATCCACATTTTTCAGATTGTGCTCTGACGCTCCTCTTATCTGTATCGTTTCTTCCTTTGCCATCGTTAACGGCGGAGAGACCGCCTAGTGCAAAAATACATATATTTCGGCAAATATCTACTTAAGTTTCAACTGGCACACAATTACCGTATAAAAAAATTTGTCCAGGCTGCAAATCTTTCTAAGGCCCCCGCACAATTATTAACGTTACCCATCTCCTAAATCCTCTTCCTCGGGAAGAGGACTTACTTTCGGCCTATTGGCCTTAAAAATCTGTTGTTTCGCAAATGCGAAACTTAAATATTTACTATATTTGTTTTCCTACAATTGTTCACTTGCGAAACTTGAGTATATACATATATGTGGCTTTGGTTGATAGTCATTTCCGCAGTCCTGCTGGGCTTTTATGATGTAGCGAAGAAGCAGGCGCTCAAGCACAACGACGTGCTGTGGATTCTGGTCTGCGCAACGGCTCTTACTACGCTGTTTCTGAGCCCCTTCCTTAAGGCGGGGCCGGCTTCGGACCACCTCAGGCTGCTCCTGAAGGCAGTGCTGGTGAGTCTCTCCTGGGTGAGCGGGCTGATTGCGATGAAGACCCTTCCGCTCACGACGGTCAGCACCATCAAGGCTTCCCGGCCTATGTTCGTGGTGCTCTTTTCGATTCTGCTTTTCGGCGAGCGGCTCTCGCTGCTTCAGTGGGTCGGCGTACTGCTGGTGCTGGCAGCCCTGTACCTGCTGAGCGTGTCTTCCCGCAAAGAAGGCATTCATTTCACCCGCAGCAAGGGCATAGCATGGATGGTGCTTTCGGTCTTTACCGGAGTGGCCAGCGCCCTGTACGACAAGGTCCTGCTCAAGGGGATGGAGCCCCTGTTCGTGCAGAGCTGGTCGAACTTATATATCACTATCATTCTAGCCATAATGCTAATAGTCAAGCGCTTGCGTTCGAAGGAGAGCTTTTCCTCCCTGCATTGGGACTGGCGGCTTGTCCTGATTGCGGTGCTGATAACCCTTGCCGATGCGGCCTATTTCTTCGCCCTCAGGCAGGAGGGAGCGATGCTCTCGGTGATCTCGATGATAAGGCGCAGCAGTGTGCTGATTCCCTTCATTTTCGGGGCCATTGTATATAAGGAGAACAACATTAGGGACAAAGCCTGGGATCTCGGCATACTGCTTGCAGGAATTGCCCTGCTACTTTTTGCGTCATAGATTTATAAAATATTGAATATGAAACGTTTACTTCTTAAGATAAGCTTTCCGCTAATTCTCCTGCCGCTGTGCTTCACTTCCCTGAGGGCCCAGTCGGCCAATTTCACCCTCGGCAAATGGACCGAAATTCACAAGGCCCTGCTCAAAGAGCTGAGCGCCTCTTATGTGGACAGTCTGCCCGTAGATAAGATTGAGCGGGCCGGAGTTGACGCTATGCTCGCGGCGCTTGACCCCTACACGGTCTATATCCCTTCGGAGGAGAACCAGGACCTGCAGATGCTCATCCACAAGACCTACGGAGGGGTGGGAGCTGTCATCTATAAGCCTGATGTTCAGGGAAATGTAATCATCAATGAGCCTTACAAGGACTCCCCTGCCGCGAAGAGCGGGCTCAGGTGCGGCGACGAGATCATGGAGATTGACTCCCAGAGCGTGGTGGGGCTCACCAGCAGCGAGTGCAGCGAGAGGATGAGAGGCGAGCCGGGAATGAAGGTAAGATTCAAGGTGAAGAGAGTATATACAGGTGAGATAGAGGAGATTACGGTGACAAGGGAGAAGATCCACCTGCCCGATGTGGAGTATTCCGGGATGCTGGACAAGACTACCGGATACATCAGCCAGACGGGATTCACAGAGGGTGTGGGAGAGCAGGTGAGAAAGTGCGTTGTGGAGCTGCGCAAGAAGGGGATGAAGACGCTGGTGCTGGACCTTCGCGGCAACGGAGGCGGACTTCTTGCCGAAGCGGCCGAGATAGTGTCGATATTCGTGCCCAAGGGGTCGGTGGTCGTGACGGCGAAGGGCAAGGAGAAGGGAGCGAACTACACGGTCAGGACTACCAGGGAGCCGGTGGACACACAGATGGAAGTGATAGTGCTGGTGGATGCTGGCTCGGCCTCGGCTTCGGAGATAGTCGCAGGAGCGCTCCAGGATATGGACAGGGCTACGATTATGGGCGAGAGGACATACGGCAAAGGCTTGGTACAGAGCATAAAGAGCCTTCCCTACGGAGGTGAGCTGAAGGTTACGACCGCCAAGTACTACACTCCTTCAGGCCGCTGCGTGCAGGCAATCGACTATTCTTCCCGCGCCGAAGACGGGTCTGTGGGGCATATCCCCGACTCGCTGACAAAGGAGTTCAAGACCGCACACGGACGGAGCGTGAGGGACGGAGGAGGCATCACTCCGGATGTGATTCTGAAAGAGAAGGAGTACAGCAGGCTGACTTATGCGCTGGCCGCTTACGGGATTCTGGAACAGTATGCGCTCGAGTTTGTGCGCGCCCACGAGAGGATAGCGCCGGTGGATGATTTCCGTCTGAGCGACGAAGACTACGCGGGTTTTGTCAAATACGCCTGCACCAAGGACTTCGACTACCGCTCGTCTGCCCGCGCGTTCTACGACAAGATGAAGGAGGAGCTGGACAAGGACGGACTCAGCGAGGCTCTGAGCGGGGAGCTGGAGGCGCTCAAGAAGGGCATTGAGATAGAAAAGAAGGACTATCTGGAGAAGAAGAAGGACGAGATAGTGCCTCTGCTCGAGCAGGAGATTGTGACCAGGTATTACTTCCAGCAGGCAGGCATCAAGGTGCGCATACGTTATGACGAGGTGCTGCACCAGGCTCTTTCTTCCGAGAGAATTCCGAAGTTTTGAGCTGCGGTGAATTCATAATTCTGGGCAGCACCAAGCTGAAAGAAAACGCTCTGGTGCTGCATACCATCAGTGCCGAATGGGGCCGCAGAGGCTTTGTGGTCAATGTGTCGCGAAAGACCAGCGGGGCGCTGTACCAGATTCTTTCGATTATTGACGGCGAGGTTGTACCGAACCCCAGGAGCGAGCTTTACCGCCTGCGCGGGGTCGGCACGGCCTACCCGCTGACCAGTCTGCGCACAGATATGCGCAAGAGCGCCATCACGATGTTCCTGGGCGAAGTGCTGTACCGCACCCTTACCGAAGGTATGGTGGACAGCGCTTTGTTCGAGTGGTGCAAGGCCTGTGTGCTGACTCTGGAGGAGCTTCGCGGCGATTTCAGCAATTTTCATCTCTGGTTCCTTAAAGAATTGGCTTCACAGCTGGGCTTCAAGGCAGACCGGGACACTCTGACTCCTTTTGCGTCCGAGAGGCTTGATGTGCTTTGCGAGATTGCGGGTTCGGACTTCGCTTCGTGTATGATGATTCCTCTCAACGGAAGTGTGCGCAGCGAGCTCGCCTCGATTCTGATCCGCTACCTCTCTTTCCACTGCGACAGGCAGATAGACATACGCTCGCTGAGCGTCCTCCAGGCGCTCGAAGGCTAGCGAGAAGGGCAGCACATCCCTGTCATTTCGACCGCGGCGCTGCTTCCCTTGCGGGCAATCCGCGGTGCCCTCGCCCAGCTACTCATCCCCTGCCGCCCATAATCTTCTCTACTCATCGAAAAATGGCAAAAAAGCGGCCAAAAATTGCTAAAATGGCTTAAAAATCATCAAAAGAGCAAAAAACAGCCCCAAAATTGCTAAAACTGCTAGTGGATTATGTTGCGAACTGCAACTCCCTGTCATTTCGACCAAGCATTCGCCCGTTGTCATTTCGAGCGCATCTCCCTTCCTGTCATTTCGAACGAGCGAAGCGAGCCGAGAAATCTATCCCCCGGTATCTGATCAGATTAGCAGTTTCAGCGCTTTGGCGAGCTGGTCGGGACAGCTGGTGCCCCTACCCTTGCAGTTAATGCCCTCGAGCCTGGATATGGCCTCGCTTACCTTCATCCCGCGGCAAAGAGCTGCCACGCCTTGAGTATTCCCATTACATCCGTCGGTAAACTTGACAGACTGAATCCTGTCCGAAGCCACTTCTATGTCTATGCGTGAGGAGCAGACTATGGCACAAGTTTCTACTGACAGACAGCGAACTCCGTCTTCTGAAGTGAAGTCATGAATCAATTTGACATCGGTATCCATAGCATTATCTTTTATTGGTTAGTGGCATTCCCATCCGCGGCAGCTGTGCCTCCAGCAGTCAGCTCTGCGGCCAGCCCGCTTCCTGCACAAATCAATCTGATGTGAAAATACAAATTTATTTTTGCAAATACAAAGAATATGTATATCTTTGCAGTCCCAAACCGGGTTTTGCAGATTTTCTGCAGAAGGAGAGGTGGTAGAGTGGTCGATTACGGCAGTCTTGAAAACTGTTGAGCTGAAAGGCTCCGGGGGTTCGAATCCCTCCCTCTCCGCAAAGCACGAAAATAAATCAGCGCCAAGCTTGCTTGAGCGCTGATTTATTTTTTAGTGCTTTGCAACGCCCCGCCGCAGGCGGGCAGGGATGTGCGAGGTGCCCCGCACCGAGCAAATCCCGGAGAGGGAGGAATTCTCCCTTGAAACACACCTGGCACTTCCAGGTGAATGTCACGAAGCGGGGAAAGCCATACTGACTCTGCAGCCAAGACGGGAGTTTACCTCTCTTTCAGGAAGCTTCCTATGTATTCACTCAAGGCTTTGTCTTCACAATAGATATAGCACCCTTTCTGGCCGCGGGACAAAATAGTCCTGTATGTGTTACGTATTATCCTATCAGCCAATGCATAATTGCGAGTAGTCTTGATTCCCTTCAGGGAATTGTCGGTCCGTGCCCTGGCATTGAAATCAGTCTGTACAGCACCATCCCTGAATATCAGGTCCCTACCGATTATGGCACCGACATAATCAAATTCCAGCCCTTGTGAAGTATGGATGCATCCTATCTGATTGAATGAATCTTCATCTATTGCCCAGGTATTGGTATCGCTGAAGTTCCATTGGGCCATAAAACCATCCGGAAGAATGATATCATACTGAGTCTTATTATTCTTGCTGATCCAGTCATAGCAATACCCGGCAATCATCCTGGACTTGTTTGCAATTTTGTTCTTTTCTCTCAGAGCCTCCCGCATCTTCACAGGGCTGTCAAAAATGCGGATATCATAATCCAAATTAATCTCCGTGTTTGCTGTGTTGCGAATCCCCAAAAGGAAATCGAGGAACGCGAGATAGCCGTCACTTCCATTGCATCTGAACTGAGAAACAAGGTTGATATCGCTACCATAATACAAGGTGCTGCCTTCCTTTTGCGCACACTCCTTTATCAAATCCACACTGCCTACATCAGAAGTCGTCACAATCTGGTCTTCATCAATAAAGAATACAGATACCCTTGATGCGTGTATTATTTCTCTGGTTTGGCAATCTCCAAGATTCTGGAACATACCGCTCTTCATCTGAAGCCGATGTGCCTCATCTACTATCAAGCAATCAAAGATATTCTTTCCGGCATCGACATATGATCCGGAGCCTTTGAATAAAGCCTTGATATAGCTTTGTTTATAGGCATCTCGTCTCAACTGTTCAAAATACACATTACGCGGCGCCGCATTTTTAGTAACGTAATTAGCCGTATAACCGCTTCTGATCAAGTCACAAAGCAGTTGAATGGCGACAACACTTTTACCGGTTCCCGGGCCGCCTTCCACGATGATTGTATATTTCGAATTTCCGCCTTCTTTCAAAGAATTGTGTACTAGTTTCCGGATGGTCTCAAAGGCCACTTTCTGCTCATCTATCAAATAGAATTCCCTGTTCCCTTTGAGCATTGATCCAAGGGCGTCTTGAAGAGCCTTGGCAGGTCTCAATCGGCCATCCTCTATCAGATACAAGAGATCCAAGGCGGATTTTTTGCGTACAAACTTGGAAATGAAACGTGATAGCTCCTTTGTATCATTCTCCAGAAAAACAGGAGCCATCTCCAAAGCCTCTTTGTATAGAGAGCAGTCTATATTACCCCTATTCGATTCCTTGAAATTATGAAGATATGCACAAGGGTGCAGAGAGATACCGTATTTTTCGACGCTCTCATTAAAACTCTCTATGGTCTTGGCATATGAGTAAGCCTGATATGATGGGTGAACCACAGCCCTGTTAGCGCCGCCGGTGAAGGCCGTAACGATATCGGGTCTTGAGGTTTTCCCACAAGTTTCCCATTGCTTCAACTCTATTATCACCACATTGTTATGATTCGTGTCATCAAGACCGGAAATAAGAAAGTCGACGCGTTTGGATGTTAGAGGAATCTGATATTCAATAGCGACCTGGCAAGAATCATCAATCTCGGGGACATCAACTGCGTTTCGCAGATACTGCATCGAATTCGCCCAACTGCGGTACTCGGCATCATTGTTATGATTGATATGATGCTGCAGAAATTCGTTTTCTATGATGGACGCTATAGTGTTACTTCGAACATCGTCAACGAATCCCGCTTTTGTGTTACGGTAAATAATCATTGTGTGATAATCTTACTTGCTTGCAACGCAAAAATAGCAATTCTCTGATTCTTTAACAATAACGGGCCTTTTCCGCAACCCCATAGTCCATTAACGGTTATGGTGTCTCACTCATAAATATTTTTGCAGTTACAAAAAACTATTTTACTTTTGCATCCGGATTGTTTAAATGATGACGAGCGCTCATCAAGCTTTAATTCTTACAAAGCATTTGTCTCCGGGCGAATGCTTTGTTTTTTAGAGAAGTACGGACGGGATGTAGCACTAAAGGCAGGCCGCTCTCAGCTCTCAAGTTATCACAATCATCGTTTACATGAAAACAATCCAAATTATCATTCAGCTTGATGAGCGCCCTTGCAAAGAGTGCAAAGAAGCAGCTCAAGCACCAGCTATATGTTGCTGGCGATCAACGAAGGCATAATCTTTCCCCAACTCAAGTAAAAACTTCTGAATTTGAGTTATGAGGGCCGTTTCAAGTTTAGTCTCCGTAAAATCACAATTAGGTGACAATCCAAGAAATTCCGCAACGACAGGATTCTTGATGAATTCCAGTTTGTCCTTCTGTAATGGAGCTGTCAGCGTTTTCATTTCGGTCACTACCGGCTCTTTATGTTGAGATTGGAGAAGTCGGAAATAGTATTAAGAACTGATGTTGCGCTCAAGTGTGCGGACACTCCATTGCTGCGAAGCCGCTTCTTGCAAATACCAATTACGTGCGGTCTCGTTATCAACACGTAACAACTCCACATAATGGGACCAAGTAAGATTTTGCAGACGCGTCTGCAAAAATGCAGGATTTAGATAACTCAGGATATGGGAAAAGGACGCAAACCACTATCGGAATCAGGACAAAGCCTTCGACAAGGGCTGGTACTTCAATCGCAAGGCTGCGGTCCGCGCCATCACCTTCATCGAGCGCCTCAAGCACACCAAGGGAGAGTGGGCCGGACAGCGGCGCTTCTCCGAATACGACTCCTTCCGGGGATCGGTTACAACAAAGAAATCAACCGGAGTCTAATCGCCAAGATGACGTTTTACATCCATCCTTTCATGGAGAATACGGACGATAAGAATGTCACCATATGACTTTGCAAGACGGAAAGTGCTGGAGAAGCGAATTTTAGCCATTGTGAGCAGCGGCCTTGAGAGTTCTCAGATGCGCAGCCGGATCAAAATCCTCTGCAATTCCGCTGTCAAGGCCTTCCTGAATGGCCTTCTTCAACGCCAAGACCTGACTCTCGTTATCTTCAAGAAGACGCAATCCGGCACGAATCACCTCACTGGCATTTTTGTAACGCCCCTGAGCAATCTGAGCCTTGATGAAATCGTCAAAATGTGAACCGAGTGCTACTGATGTATTCTTCATTCTCTTTCTGTTTGTTTTCTCATTTCAAAGATTTGAGCCGTTTATGTGTAGTGAGAAAAATATGAATATCACGAAACATATATTATTGGACGCTGGAAGGCGAAAGTGCGCTAAAGGCTGCAAATCGTCGAGCGGCATACGGTTATTTACTCTTCCGGGCCAGGAATGAGGAGCGTATCAGCCGAGCATTGAATTCCGTAGGAGACATTCCTGACCCTGCCGGGCTGGGGAACGAGAATCCCGGCATCAAGCAGATGCCGGATATCCCTCGCAGCGGTGTCGAGAGACACCTTGGATAGCTTAGCCCAGTTCTTGGCGGTGAGTTTGCCCTCATAACCGTCCAGATAAATGTTGAGCACTGTCTTTTCCCTTTCGGTGATTGCTACCCCTGCATGTGTCTGCCATAATATGGCCTTATTAAGGACTCGTGAAAGCAATGTATCGGAAGCGGCAATGGCCCGTGACATGCAGTCAAGGTACCAGTCAAGCCAAATTGTGATATCACAATCATGCTTTTGCACCTTCTCCAGAATGTCGTAGTAGGATTTCTTGTCGGCATTAATCTGCTTTGACATGCTGAAGAATCGCATCTGAGAGTCATCAGCCTGCGAAAGAGCCATGTCAGCGATGGCTCTTCCAATTCGACCGTTTCCATCGTCAAAGGGGTGGATGCAGACAAACCAGAGATGGGCAATGGCAGACTTGATATAGCTTTTTGGAGCATCCGGGCCATTGAACCAGTCAAGGAAGGTCGTCATCTCCTTCTGGACAAGTTCCGGAGCCGGGGCCTGATAGTGCACCTTCTCGCGTCCGAATGTACCGGAGACAACCTTCATCTCAGCACTGCGGTACTTAGCTACGTCAATGATCTCATATCCACTTCTCCCATTAGGGAAGAGGCAGTTATGCCAGCCAAAGAGCCTATCGTCGGTCAGGGGCGCTTTATAACCCACGGTAGCGTCCAGCATCATCTCCACGATACCCTCAATATAATGGGAGGGCTCCCGGCTGATGGGGATGTCCACCCCTAACCTCCGGGCAACGGAAGAACGTACTGAATCGGCATTAAGAACCACACCTTCAATCTCTGAAGAAGACACAATGTCATGGGTAACTGTCTCTACGACAGCTCCCATCTGAGCATCGAAACCAATGGCGCTAAGCCGCCCAGCCAAATAGCCCGCCTCTTTGTTAATCTTGGCGAGTTTATCAGAGACAAGGTCTTTATCCCATGAGAAATTGGGCCAAGAGGGTGATTGATAGATGTAGCTCATACCGTTGCAATTTTTGCAAAGGTAAGTATTATCTGCGAGAATGCGGCAAATAAGCCGCAAATTTTGCGGCTTATAACCCGCATCTACAAGGTCACCCCTGCGGATGAAGGCTTGCTTCTGTCCTCTGCGGGCATTCACTTTGTTTTTTAAAGAAGTACGGACGGGATGTAGCACTAAAGGCTGGCCGCAATGCAGAGCATCAGGGACCGGGCAGCCGCCGTCAAGCGAGCTTAGGGATGAATACTGAGGCGAAGATATGCATAATCTTTAAAAAATTGCTAAATTCGCGGCGGATTTTAGGATTCATCAGTAGTGTATTATGAAATATGTACTTCAGTTCCTGATAATCATGGTGTTTGCATTCATCGGGGAACTGCTCAACTTCCTTATCCCGCTTCCGATTCCTGCGAGTATTTACGGGATAGTGCTCCTCTTTCTTGCCCTTGAATTGAAGATAGTGAAGGTCAGTGACATAAAGGAGACAAGTTCGTTTCTGATAGCCATTATGCCCCTGATGTTCCTGCCTCCCGCCGTCGGGGTCGTCGAGTCCTGGATTCTCATCAGGCAGTCGTGGCTCCCATATGTCGTGGTGACATTGGTCAGCACCGTTTTCGTAATGGTCGTAGCGGGCCGTGTAACCCAATGGTTCATAAGAAAAGGCAACAGCAAATGAAAGAATTGATAGACAGCTCCGTTTATATCGGAGTCCTTATAAGCCTGGCATCCTACGGCATCGGTATGTGGCTGAAGAAGAAGACTGGCCTTGCGTTCATGAATCCGCTTCTGGTGTCCATCATCCTTGTCATTGCATTTCTGCTGATAAGCGGTATGAGCTATCAGACCTATGCAGCGGGGGCGGATGCGATAAGCTATCTGCTGACTCCGGCGACCATCTGCCTGGCCGTTCCGCTTTACGAGCAGTTCAATCTGCTGAAACAGAATTGGAAAGCGGTCGTGGCGGGAGTTGTATCAGGAGTATTGTCCAGCCTGGTCTGCATCCTGCTTCTGGCTTTGCTGTTCAAATTCGACCATCAGACCTATGTGACTTTCCTGCCCAAATCAATCACGACTGCAATCGGGATGGGCGTGACTGAGGAATTGGGCGGCTATGTGTCACTTGCAGTGGTGGTGATTGTAATTACGGGTGTGCTCGGGAATGTTATTGCGGAAGGTGTGCTCAAATTGTTCAGGATTGAGGAGCCCATCGCAAAGGGTATCGCCATCGGATCCAGCTCTCACGCCGTCGGCACTGCCAAAGCTATGGAAATCGGCCAGATAGAAGGAGCTATGAGCAGCCTGTCGATAGTGGTCTGCGGGCTTCTGACCGTCATCGGAGCCTCAGTCTTCGCCCATTTCATCTAGCCTCTGTTTCGGGAATAGGGTTACTCCAGCAAAGATCTGACACGCTCGACCATTTCAGGGGGAAGGGAGTAGCGCACGTCTTCCGAGGCGCTTGTGATGGCAGCAAGGAAGTGGGGCCACTCGGAGCTGTAGACCTGCTTCATGCGGCTGTTGCCTGCGCCGCTACCTGCCTGCGAGCAGGAGTAGCCGGCATTGGCGAGGCGGTCGGAGAGCTTCAGGAAGGGAGCGTAGGGAGTCTCGCGTATGCCCTGATAGTATTTGTCATTGGCCCTCTCGGCGCGCGTGCGGCCTTTTTCGTTGGTCAGGGCATATACCATTTCGGCCGCCATCAGGGCCTGGTCGGGGTTCATCCACTGCAGGGCAATCTCTTTTACGTCGTTGTAAGTCAGGCGGGCGTCTTCCATGCTGTCGTGGTAGAAGGCGCCGAAGAACAGGGGGACGATGTCGTCTTCGCTCACGCACACGGCCTGGCCGAACTCCCGGACTCCGTCGGCTACCATATCGAGATGGAAGCCGTAAGGGTGCTCTTTGTCATATTTCTGTCCTACGCTCTGATGGAGTTCGTGGGCGCTTTTGCGGATTGAGTCTATCGTCGGGCCGTGCTTTTCCGCAAGTTGTCTGAATTCTATCGCTGTCATAGTTTATCTCTACTGTGCAAATATAAACAATTCCCTATATCATCTTTATCATATCTGCCAATTTAAGGAAGTAGTCATTGGACCAGATATCAAGTTCACGAGGGTTGTTGAGAAATGGTGCAACGTCTTCCTTCACTTTATTGATATCAGTGCCGGACAATCTCTCCTTTAGCGTAATCATAAAGCTATCAATATCCATCTCTGTTCCGTTGAACTGACGGATACGTTCCTGCAGATGAGGAAAGTCAAGCGCTACGCCATTGCGTACGTACCATTCGAAGTCATACCAATCGCGGCCTTTAACTCTGTTCTTCCTCGTTCTGAATACAAGAGCATGCATTTTCCCGGAGAAAAGGTCAGGGAGCGACACACATCGGGTCATGAAAGACTTTGGCTGCAGCAAAAGTTTCTGTTCAGTTGTGAACTTCATCGGCGGCTCGGTATCCACCTCAATCTTTACCTTTATTGACTTTTCTGTCTGGAAGGAAATATCGTAAACATCTGTATTGTCTTTGAGGAATGCAGACTCAACCTTACCGAAGTTCTTTTTATCTTTTTTAGTGATTGAAACTGAGCGTTCAACCAGAGCGAATTGGTCCACTATAGGTCGAAAATACTGCTCAAAGTTAAATGTCTCATCAGTACCAAGCAGAGTGAAATCCATATCTTCGCTAAACCTGTTCAGACCATAGAATATTCTTAAACAGGTGCCACCGTAAAAGGCAGCCTTGTCAAAGAAGCCGCCATCTGCAAGGCCAGCCAGAACTATCTGCTGGCTCACCTCATAAATAGCATTTCGCCTTGCCTGGTCTGTACTCTGGTCATATGCTGAAAGCATCTTTTCGTATAGTGCGTTCATCTATCCAAAAGTTTTATTATTGTTTCAATTGACCGCGGCTTCTTGCCACAATTCATATACTGCTTAAAAATATCCAGGCTAAAGTCTTTCAACGCATCCATTTCAAATCGGAGGTCGTTTTTAAGATAATCACGAGCCTCGGAAAGGTAACGAAGATTGAGACCGGATGTATTGGCAATAAGATCACATAGAGCTTTCTCCGCACTGGCAATGACAAAAGAGGCCCCATCAACTTCCTCATTACGAAGCCCAATAGAGAAACAGGCCCTGTCAATATACCTATATTCGAAATTAGCCACGGAATTGTTGAATGTTCTCGAATGCTTTATGGTCATACTTTGTATAGTCACCACTCTCTCGGGAATGAGCCCATACCAACGCAGTGCACTTAACATAGAGATATATGAAGGAGAGTAGATGTGATTAGCTGCAAGTTCGGTCGATATCCTCTTTCCGGATATTTCGGGACTCACGACATATAAACCACGCTTAAGTCTGATGATATCTCCAGCTTTCTCCAGCGAGGCTACCTTCTGATTGCAGCCTGAGATTGCAGGATAAAGAGAGGCTATTGCAGACGTGCTAACCGGTGTGTTGCCAAAAATATGTAAAACATCCCTCATGCCGCAAAAATAGTAAAAATTTGAATAGAAAAACAAGTTATTCTTGATTATCTGTACAAAACTATACTATAAGTCCTTCGATTATCATCATTTGCTTCTTTATTTTCTCAACAATCACATCACAGCCCCTTTTCATATTTAAGTTTTAGCAAATTTGGGGCTGCTTTTTGCTATTTTGATGATTTCGGAGGCATTTTAGCAATTTTTGACCGTTTTTTTTGCCATTTTCAGAAGCAAAAAACTCGCGCTTCGCACAAACTTAACAAAAAAGTGAAGTTTTCTTTGCCAATAAAGAATAATTCCATACCTTTGCTGTCTAAAAAAGAGAGTTTATCGGAAAGATGAGGTTGTATTGCCTTAGGCTTTCTGAACAGATGCTGATTCTCGGAGGCGGTGCGGTAACGACGTCCCAGAGGTACGAAGACGATTCTGTTTTATTGACCATAATCGGAGATCTTCGAGATATAGAAGACCATATCAAGCGTCTTGTCAAGCAAGCCGACACAGATTATGAGGACTTTGACGCTTTGAAGAGAATCATTGAAACCATCACAATATAGCAACAATATGAATATGAAGAAGAATCCTTTGTTTGAACAATGTCTTGCTGGCGTAGCGCCCGAGACCCGGGAGGAGGTCCGTCTCAATATGGACATCGCCAACCGGATTTATGACCTTCTCAAGGCGAAGAAGTTGACCCAACGCGAATTTGCCGCATTGATGGGTAAGCGCGAATCCGAGATTTCCCGATGGCTAACAGGAACTCACGGATTCACTACTACCACCCTTGCCAAGATTGCGGCTGTACTTGGTGAGCCTGTGGTCGAAGTCAAGAAAGAGCCTCAGATAAAGTTCGTATTTGTATCGCCAACAGCTTTTGTGACCCCTACAGAGGTTTCTGACGGGACATATAACAATGCTGAAGACAATTCCTGCCATATGGCATATGTAAGTTAAGAACTATGGCAGCAGATAAGGTTAATATCCAGATGAGGCTTAACTCAGTCAATGAAGTAAGCTTTATGATGTCACCCGGTAAGCTGGGAGATAATATAAAACCAGATGATATCCAAATGGGGTTCTCGAGCCAGATTCAGCCGGATATTGAGAAGGATAGATTCACTCTTGTGTTCGGCGTCCGTTATGAGACAGCAGACGAGACGATACTAGAGAGTGTGTATCAGTTTGTGTTTGAAGTTATGGACCTTGAGCAGTTTATCATATACAATGATAATCAAAGCATTACAGTGAACCATATAATGCCGCATTTATTGAGCGTTGCTGTGGGTACTATGCGCGGAATTCTGGTAGTCAAGACTGCAGGGACCAACTTTTCCAAGTATCCGCTTCCGATGATTGATGTCAATCAGTTAAACGCTAATCTCTCAACCACGAAGCAATAATCTTTCAATGCGCCCGGCGCCTATTTGCGCAGGATCATGAAGGTGACGGAGGCGATGCAGATGACAATGCCCAGAAGGCTGCGCAGCGAGAAAGGCTCGCTGAAGACCATCACACCGATAAGCAGGGCGGTGATGGGCTCGAAGACGCCGAGCACGGAGGTCTTGGTGGGGCCGATATAGCGCGACGAGACGGCAAGCGTAAGAAGCGAGATGAGGGTCGGGAAGAGCGCGAGGCCAAGCAGGCGGCCGAAATCGGCAAAAGAACGGAGCCCCTCGACGAAGGGACAGCCCGTACGGACACACTGCCCAAGGCGC
Source organism: uncultured Bacteroides sp. (assembly GCA_945874355.1). Classification (GTDB taxonomy): domain Bacteria; phylum Bacteroidota; class Bacteroidia; order Bacteroidales; family UBA932; genus Cryptobacteroides. The sequence continues at coordinate 65,070 of CAMCGB010000008.1, read as the reverse complement.
AGGAGGGCAAAGAGCAAACTCCCGAAAATCAGCACATAAAGCGTCAGTCTGTCTTCCGGAATGCCCCGAAGGCGCTTGCTGCGGTTCACAATCACAAGGTAGAGAGCATAGCTGAGCGCAGAAATGATGGAGAGCAGGATGCCCAGAAAGCGCACCTCAGCCCCTGCCCCGGGACTCGACAGAAGGCATATCCCCGCAAAGGTGGCGATGATGCTGAGCCAGGTCTTCAAGCTCGGGTAGAATTTCAGCAGAGCCATAATCAGGGCTACGAACACCGGGTAGAGATAAACCAGAGTGGTCGCAAGCCCCGAAGGGATGTAGAGGTACGATGCGAAAAGGAAGATACTGCTGAAGGCGAAGAGAATGCCGAGAAGCGCGAGCTGGGGCAGTTCCTTACGCGCCACGCGAAGGCTTTCCTTGCGCGCAGCCATCAGGAAGAGCACCATCAAAACGGAGAGGGAATACCTGAACAGCAGCATTACTGTTACAGGCATTCCTTCTTCGATAAGGGGCTTGGCGAACAAAGGGTTCAAGCCGTATGAAACTCCTGCGGCGATTCCGCAGATATAGCCTATGACTTTCCTGTCCATTTGCACTGTTCCGGGCCGGGTTCTGATACTTTCCCCAGCCCAAAACGGGTGCAAAGATACAAAAATCAGCCTTACGGTGCTACAGGGAAGATTGTAAGTCTAAGAGTCGTCGAGCCGTAGGGAACGAGTTCCAGGGTGGTGTCGCTTCCGTCAATTATCTGCACATCAGAAGGAAGAGCCGGGGTGAAACGGTCCTCCTTGAGGCTCCAGCCCTGCACCTTGGAAGCCTTGACGCGGAGCGTAACAGGAGAGCATCCAGGGTCGAAGGGGAAGGCTGAGCTGCGCTTGAATACCACCTCAACATCTTCAGGATCAAAGTTTTGCAGAGCATAGTTCCAATCGGCAGCGGGGGTCATGCTCCAGCTCTTGAAGTCAGGATTGGCCGACTTCTTGCCGGCAAGATTCTCATAAGTAAGGGTATCTTCCTGAACAAGAGCCTCGATGGGGAACGAGTACACTATGGGCCCGCGGGTGATGCTTCTTCCCTGAACAGGATTGTCCTCGAAGCGCACCTCCATAGGCAGGCTGACCGTAAACTCGTCGCCGCTCTTCCATCTCCTCTTTTCGGTGTGGAATCCGCTCTCGAGCTCGCCAGCGTTGCACCATTCCGGCACACGGTAGGTAAAAGGCATATAGTGCTCTTCGCGGCTGATGCGGCCGTCCTTGAAGAAAGTGAAGCGGAAAGTGACTGCCTCTTCGAAAGGATAAGCGGTATCCTGCTCTATCTTGACGCTCAGGCCGTCTCCCAGATCATAGACCACCTCTGAAGGGCCATAGAGCGCGGCCACAGGGTAGCCTTCGTTGTCTTTGAGCCACATTCTGGCCACATAGTTAGGGAAGTAACGGTGGAGATTGCCTATGCAGCACTCTGTCTCGTGGATGGGACGGTACTGCATCCAGGTCTTGCCGTACTTGAATGAGTTGTGGTCCGAATTGCCGGTAGCGATGAACTGGTTGGGGCAGGAGAAATACTGCATAGCCTTGAAATCCTTGGTGATACAGCCCAGTGCGGCATTGAACATACACTTCTCGATTCTGTCTGCCCAGATGGCGTCTCCGGTAGCCTGCAGGAAATATCCCATAGTCCAGCAATAATCGCTGATATCGCAGGTCTCGTGGCTCGCAAGGGGATGATTGCCTGCAAGGAATTCGGTGCTCGAAACGACTCCGTCAACCAGCATATTGGGGCCTTCCATCTTCCTGAATGCATTTATCGCCTGATCGAAATAGCTCTGCTCGCCGGTATATTCATAGAGCATAAGAGGGATTTTTAGCATCTCGTTCATAGTCACTCCGTGAAGGTTCAGCCTGCTGTCATCGGAGCAGAGCGCCGGGGTAAGCTCGGCAAAAGCATTGTCCCACACCCATTTGGACCTGTTGAGAAGCTCCTCCTCGCCGGTGAGCGAGTAAGTCCACAGCATACCCTCGACATTCACCACGAAGCGGCTCAGGCTCAACTCGGCATCGGCATAAGTGCGGTAGTGCTTGAGCAGGGCCTGGGGTATTCGGCTGTCGCCTGTGGCTTCGTAGCAGGCCTTGAGCGCCCTGAAAAAGACGGCAAAGGGCCAGGCCATAGACTCCGCCTCGGCGCCGAGTCTTCCCTCCGGGCGGTCGGCTGATCCGGCCTGAAGCACCCTCAGCGCCCTTCCCGCCTTGAACTTCTGATACTGCGTTGCCTTGGGGTCAGCGCTAATCTGGGCTATGAAGTCGCCCGCCGCATCGAGTTCCTTCTGCGAAGGAGTCTGTCCCTTCTTGAAAGGCAGGGGGTGGGCAAGCACATATTCGAGATTCTCGTTCCAGACCTTGAGCAGTTCGGGTTCATCGGTCAGATAGCCTAGTCTCGCCAGCCCGTCCAGATAGTAGGCCGTCTGCTCGAAACGCCACCAGTCGGCACCTCTCGAGTCTGAATCCCTTTCCAGCTCACCCGCCCAAAGGACTGAGTTGTAGGGGTAATCCATAGCCTCAGGGTGGCCGGTGAGCCCGTTCTTCTGACGGCGGAGCACTTCTTCGAGCCAGCCGCGTGGAGTGATGTCGGCAATGAGGCCTTCGCTGTACACAGAGTAAGGGGCTTGAGGTACTTGCGCGGCCCGGGGCTCTTCATAGCCGGGCGAGCAGGAGGCCAACGCTGCCACAGTGAGCAGCAGACTTGTAAGTATTCGTGATTTCATTTAAATGTGTGGTTTGCTGATACAAATATAATACATTTGGTGGGAGAGTTGCGATGATGCCAACGGAGGTGGTCAGGGCTTTTCCAGGTCGTTGAGATGCAGCTCGAGGGCCTTAGTTGAGATCAGCAGCTCGGCAACCGAGAGGCACAAAGAGCAGATGAGCAGAAAGAGAGCCACGCCGAAGATGACGACAGCGGGAGTCTTGAAACCAAGGAAAGTGAGCAGCATCGACACCACGCAAAGCAGCAGGCTGGTGATGCAGAGCAACTGCATCAGCCGGGTCAGATGGAGCCTTCGGCGCAAATTGGCAATCTGGGCTGCCGTGACAGACGAGTGATTGGCAAGATACTCGTCCTTGAGCCTTCTGACCAGCTGGGCATAGGAAAGAAACCTGTTGGTATAGGCCAGCATAATCAGCGAGACAGCCGAAAAGAGCAGAGTCGGAGTTACAAGCGAGAATTCTTCCATAAGCATAGTGATATAGGGACAAATATAGCGAAAAACCACAATAGCAGCGCTGCGGATACAGCCTGGCTGCCCATTTCGAATGGGACTTTGCAAGCGCAATACGAGCCTTAGGCGAGCTAAAGCGGTCCCTGAGAAAGGGCAGACTGGCTGAAGCAGCGCCGAAGTGCAGCAGGAAAAAGATTTCTCGACTCGCTTCGCTCACTCGAAATGACAAGGAAGGGCGCTAACTCGAAATGACAAGGGGATGGGACGTGGCTGCGAAGAGAAGCCAGGCAGCGCCGGGAAAACGAAATGGCGGGGACAAGGCGGGAAGATTTGCGAAAGTCGCGAAGAATTGATACATTTGCAACACTTGTTATAAAACGCACGTTATATGAAAGAATGGAAACTCTCACCCCTTGACACCTTCTGCCTGGGGATGACAATAAAAGGAGCCTGGATATACTCCGAACTACCATCAGCCAAACAGCTCTACACATCCCTCGAGCAGACCCTGAGGCAATACCCCCACCTGCTAGGCCACTACGACGAAAAAAGCAAAGCCGTACTCTGGAGCGGAAACGAAAGCTGCATAGAACTGCTCGAACTCGACCTCAGGGACCACAGCAGCAGCGAAGATATGTACAGCCTCGTCCCCAAGTACGACATCAACGGCTTCAAAAGCGGCAAAACACCCGCCCTGCAGGCTTACCTGCTCAGACTCAAAGACTCTTCGGCCCTTGTCCTTCAGGGAGCCCACGCACTGATGGACGGAGTATCATTCTACTCACTTGTCAGAGAATGGGGCAAAAGGACAATGGGAGAGCAGACAGAGCCGATGAAAACTGACCAGAGCCTCATCCCCGACCCCGACAGCCTGAGCGAAAAGCAGACCCTGGCGGCAGTACAGCAGCGAGGCTGGTGCAAAATAGGATTCAAATCCTTGATAAAGATGATGTTCAATATGGCAGCATCAAGCAGAATCAAAGACACATTCACCCTGAATCTGCCCTGGGAGGAAATCGAAAAGATGAAAAAGGAAAGCGGAGCCGGAACCAACGCCGTACTCTGCAACTATGCCATAGGACAACTCATCGCGAAACTGGGAAAGGAAGACCCCTACACCCTGATCCAGGTGGCAGACCTCAGGGGCAGAGCCTGCGAAGTGGGCGAAAACTTTATGGGCAACTTCTCCCAGGCCCTCAACATTGGCAGCTTCCAGAGCACGGACGGAGCAGCAGAAATCGACGCCAAAGCCCGCAAACTCCTGGAACATAAAGAGTTCCTCACAGAACAAGTTCAGCTATCCGTGAGCGCTTCGCACCACAGTCTCCCCTACTACTACTTCAACGCCTGCGAAATGAACACTCCCAAGCCGTCGCTGATCTACATCAACAACCAGCTCAAACTGCGCGCCTGCGAGATAGAATTCGGCAGCGGAATGCCACTGAGAGCCCAGCAGGCCATGCTCCCCGATATGATAAAATTCTGGCAGAGCCAAGCCGGCGGCCCGGTGGAAATCATCTACAGCGGATTCGCCGCCAGAACAATGGCCAAAGACTAACAGAGCAACGGCCAAAACCAGACAGGAAACAAAGCCAAAGGCCAAAACCTAGCGACAAACAAAGGCAAAGCCTAACGCAACCTGGTCGGGTAGATCTTCACCCTCCAGGTCATTCCGATATCGAAATTGTTTATGCGGTCGTGATTATCCCTGAACACGACCGCATGCAGTCTCAGTCGCTCATCGCCCAGAGGAAAATACTCCACACCGGCCCCGGCGTAAAGATAATCGTGCCCGGCAGGCAGAACCAGGTCATATGATAACCCGTCAGCATCCACATTCGAAGCGTCATTAAGCTCATAGCCGATCTTGGTACACAGATTCCACTTCCCCACAGTCCAGATAGCCTTCCCGATTAGACTCCAGTCCGAAAACAGATAGCGGCTCTGATGAATTGAAGCGCGGTTGATGAAATCTATATCCACAAAAAAGTTCTCAGTGTGGAACTTGTTGCCCAGAGCAATCCAGTTCATCTTCCGCCCGTACTCATCCTCCACCAGATTAATGCTCCAGATGGTCTTCCACCAGGGAGTGAAAGAACCATTCCAATAAAGATTGTACGAATAGCGGTTCTGAGTGCTGGGCGAAATGGGCGAAGGCACAAACTGCAAAGTCACATCCTGCCCCTCGAGGGGAGTCCAGGTGGCATTCAGCCCGAAAGCATAGTACTGGTGCAGACGGCTGCTGAACGCTCCATAATAATATACATCAATGGGGGCCGAGTCAATCTCATAGCCTCCGATGAGGATGGCATTCTTGCCGGCTGTAAGGGAGAACTTGGGGCTGCACTGCCACTTGAGATAAAGGAAGTCGGTGGCGTTGAACGGGTTATCGGCATCGATGCCCTTATTGAAACGCTGCCTAATCCTGAACGATACACTCTCCCCTATACTCCCCTTTATATGCAGGTTGAAATAATCTCCCTGAAAATGAGACTTATACTCCCCCTGGACAGTCTGTTGGTGAAAAGTCATCCTGGTGTCCAGCGAAATCTCATCAATCACATCAAAGCCCTGAGCGGCCAAAGGCAGACTCAGCAGCAGAGCGAGCAGCGAAGGAAGCAAACGACCACTCATACCTTACTCCATCAGTTTTTTATACTTGAACCTCTTGGGCTCATCACCAAGACGCTCCTTGCGATTCTGCTCGTACTCGGAGTAGCTTCCTTCGAAGAAATAAACACTACCGTCGCCCTCAAAAGCGAGGATATGGGTGGCAATCCTGTCCAGGAACCATCTGTCGTGGGAGATTACAACCGCACAGCCGGCAAAGTTCTCAAGACCATCCTCGAGCGCACGTATAGTGTTGACATCCACATCGTTGGTAGGCTCATCGAGCAGCAGCACATTACCCTCGTCCTTAAGCGTCAGAGCCAGGTGCAGACGGTTGCGCTCACCTCCGGAAAGCACTCCGCAGAGCTTCTCCTGGTCAGATCCCGAGAAATTGAAACGGGACACATAAGCCCTGGCATTGACCTCCCTGCGACCCAGACGCACAAAGTCCGAATCAGCCGCAATGGTCTGATATACAGTCTTATCCGGATCTATGCTCTTATGCTGCTGATCCACATAGGCGAGCTTCACCGTGTCGCCTATCTCTATCTGCCCACCGTCGGGCTTCTCATATCCCATAATCAGGCGGAAAAGGGTAGTCTTACCGGCACCGTTGGGCCCAATCACGCCCACTATTCCCGCAGGAGGGAGGACGAAGTTCAGGTGTTCGAAAAGCAGGCGGTCCCCGTAAGACTTGCTTACATCCCTGAATTCCACGACCTTATTGCCGAGCCTGGGCCCGTTGGGGATAAATATTTCAAGCGAAGCTTCCTTCTGCACCGCATCCTGGGCGGAAAGCTTCTCGTAGGCTCCGAGCCTGGCCTTGCTCTTGGCCTGACGGGCCTTGGGAGCCATCCGGACCCACTCCAACTCCCTTTCGAGAGTCTTGCGACGCTTGCTCTCCTGCTTCTCCTCCATCTCCAGCCGGCGGCTCTTCTGCTCCAGCCACGAAGAATAATTGCCCTTCCAGGGTATGCCCTCTCCACGGTCCAGCTCAAGTATCCATCCGGCCACATTGTCGAGGAAGTACCTGTCGTGGGTCACGGCTATGACAGTGCCCTTGTACTGCCTCAGATGCTCCTCAAGCCACTGTATGGACTCGGTGTCGAGGTGGTTGGTGGGCTCGTCGAGCAGCAGCACATCAGGCTCGCGAAGAAGCAGGCGGCACAGGGCCACCCTTCTCCTTTCGCCTCCGGAAAGGGTCTTCACCGAAGCATCAGCAGGCGGACAGTTCAGCGCGTCCATAGCCCTTTCGAGCTTCGAATCCAGCTCCCAGCCGTTGCAGTGGTCTATCTGCTCGGTGAGCTCGCCCTGCCTTTCGATAAGGGCGGCCATCTGCTCGTCGCTCATAGGCTCGCAGAACTTCAGGTTCACCTGCTCGTACTCCTTGAGCAGGTCAACTGTCTGCTGCACACCCTCCTGAATCACCTCCAGAACGGTCTTGCTGTCGTCCATCTGCGGCTCCTGCTCGAGGTAGCCCACACTGTAGCCTGGGCTCCACACCACTTCGCCGCGGTAGGACTTGTCCAGCCCCGCGATGATCTTCATCAGGGAAGACTTTCCGGAGCCGTTAAGACCTATGATGCCTATCTTGGCCCCGTAAAAGAAGGACAGGTATATGTCTTTGAGAATTACTCTGTTGCTGTTGGGAAGGGTTTTACCCACCCCGTTCATCGAGAAAATAATGGTTTCGTCAGCCATCTTGCAAATGTGTATTGGTTACAGCGCGAAGATAGCAAATAAAGAGCAAGTAAACAAAGCCTCTAGCGGGCTTTGAGACAGAAGTCGCGGATGAAGACGGCGGTCTGTTCAATGCCCAGCAGGGAAGAATCCACGCACAGGTCATAGCTGTCGGCCCGGCCCCAGCTGCGGTCGGTAAAGAAGTCGTAGAAAGCGGCCCTGGACTTATCCTTGCTGCGTATCAGATCCAGTGCCTCGGCGGAGCTCAAACCGGCGCGGGAGCTGACCCTACGTATCCTCTCCTGCAGGGGAGCCGAAATGAAAATGCTTATCGGACGCTGCTCTCGCAGCACATAGTCCGCCGCCCTGCCCACAAACACAGCACCTCCCTGCGAGGCTTTCGAGAGGATGACCTCGCTCTGGATGCGGAACAGCTTCTCCTCCGAGATGGCGCTCTGGCCCGCAGAAGCAAAGGAGAAAAGCCTCTTCTTCTCGTCGCTGCGGCGGAACAGTTCCTCGCTCAGGCCGCTACTGCGGGCGGCTTCCATCAAGAGTTCATTGTCATAGACCGGGATGTCCAGCATCTGCGAGAGGCAGGTGGCAATCTGTTTGCCGCCGCTCCCGAACTGACGGCCGATGGTAATCAGAAGGTTCTTGTCCATAAGCTCATTCTTTAATGTTTCCACCCAGCGAGGCGGCGGAATCTCCGTCCTTGAGGCGGTCGAACTTCCGGAACAGCCTGACGGCGAAAATGGCGGCGAAAATCACGGAAAGGATGTCCGAAATAGGAAAGCTCAGCCACACTCCCTCCTCACGCAGCCACAAGGGCAGCAAATAAATAAGAGGGATGAGGAAGAGAATCTGACGCGACAGGGACAGGAAAATCGAAATCTTGACCATACCAAGGCTCTGGAAAAGATTGGCGGTCACGACGCCGAAACCCACCAATGCGACTGCGGCGTTCAGTTGTCTCATACCGCGGACGGCAACCCTTATAAGTTCCGGATCGGAAGTGAAAATCTTCACCGCCTGGGTAGGCAGCAGCTCTGACACCAGGAAGCACAGGGTAGTCACCAGAAGCTCCCACTTGGCAGTCAGGATGAAAACCTCCTTGACCCTGTGATACTGTTTGGCACCGAAGTTATATCCGGCTATGGGCTGAAGTCCCTGGTTGAAGCCCATACAAATCATAAAGAAGACCATCGTCACCCTGTTAATGATGCCGTAAGCTCCGATGGCCAGGTCTCCCCCGTACTTGCCGAGCTGCTGGTTGATGAATATTGCCACCAGGCAGGCGGCGCTATTCATAAGAAAGGGCCCCAGACCAATGACGAGGGACTGCCGGGCTATCTTCCAGTCGATGCGGAAAATAGGACGCGAAAAGTGGATCACCTTGTTGCGGTCCGAGAAGAAGCGCAGGACATATACTAGAGCCATAATCTGGCAGATGACGGTGGCCAGCGCGGCGCCCCTGATGCCCATTCCGAGGGCAAAAATGAATATAGGATCCAGAATGGCATTGGAGATGACGGTGAACAGAGTCAGGCCCATAGCCGTCTTCGGATGACCCGCCGTACGCACCAGCCCGTTGAAACCGAAGTACAGATGCGTGAACACATTGCCCAGCAGGATGATGGTCAAATAGTCCCTTGCGAAAGGAAGGGTAGCGTCGCTGGCTCCGAAAAACCTCAGTATCCCGTCCAGGAAGGGAAGGGTCAGGGCAGTAAACGCAAGACCGATGATAATATTGAGTGTCAGCACATTGGAGAGAACCTTACGGGTCTGTTCGTAGTTGCGCTGGCCCAAAAGCACAGACACCAGAGTCATTGCACCCACGCCCACCAGGGTACCCAGGGCAGCAGATAGATTCATCAGCGGAAAGGTGATGGCAAGTCCGCTGATAGCATCGGCCCCCACGCCGGGGATATGGCCTATGTAGGCGCTGTCTATGATATTATACAAAGAAGCAGCGGTCTGGGCTATTATACCCGGGACCGCATACATCTTCAGAAGTGTTCCTATTTTCTTTTCTCCGAGCTCGGTCGGAGCTGCTACAACATCCGCCATTACTTCTTGTCAACTATCTCAATCTCAAATATCAGAGGGCTGTATGAAGGGATGGAGCCGCCCGAGCCGGACGAGCCGTAGCCTAGGCCCGAGTAGAAGATACCGATGCCGCTCTCGTGGCTCTTCATCTTCGAAAGCGTGTAGGCGAATCCGTCTATCACATCGCTCTCGTCAGTTCCCATCTTAATCTGTGTGTAGTCATCCTTGTTGAACTTAATGGACACAGGTTCATAGGTAGAGGAGCTGCTGTACAGGCTGTAGCGCTTGGCGGTATCGGCGATGGTGGTATCGAACACCTTGCCGTTCAGAAGCCTTCCTATATAATTGATATAGATGGTGGTATCGTTGGGGAACTCCTTGTCGCTGTCCGGAGCTGCGGTCTGGCGGTAGTAGAAGCCGAACTTGAGAGAGTCAAGCACGCTCATATCGGGATATGCAGCCTCGATGTAGCGGCCCAGGGAGTCAATCTCCCACTTCTCGATGTCCTTGATAATCTCCACAACCTCAACATCATAGATGTAGTTGGTACCGCTTACGTTGGCAAGGTACTCTTCGGGGGTATCGAAGCGCTGGGTGGAGGACAGCCAGCCCGGGATGATGGTCTTTTTGCGGCTCCCGACCCTCATAGTCTCGAGAGACTCGTCAAGGCCGGCCGACAGGGCGTTGTCCTCGCGCCTCCAGATAGCGGGGAAGTAGTTCGAAGTCTCGCTGTAGGCCCCAAGCTGCTTGGAAAGGTCCTCACGCGAAGTGGCGGAGACATTGCCCGAAAGGTCCGAGAGCACATAATGCACCCTCAGGTAGGGGGAGTTCTCCTGGGAGGCGAGCAGCTCTCCGGTGCCTTGGGTTTCGCTTATGACATAGCAGCCGAGCGCAGTGGGCTGAAGGTCAGGATAATGCACCTCCATCCACGCGTCGAAATAAGCCTTTGCCGACTCGTTCAGCGGGGTAGAAGTCTTCTTGGCGCAGGAAAGCGACAGGGCGCAGAGCGCCGCAAGGAGCAATATATTCTTAATTCTGTTCATATCCTTTATTTATCACCGGCAGGAGCCTCTTGCAGGAATCGTGCCGATATGGTTTCTATGTATTCAGCCGCCTTTGCGGCGTCAGGTATGTCGTCGGGGATGAAAATCCTCCCGCCAGAGGCCTGCTCGTGACCGCCGCCGTGGAAGTATTCCGAGCACAGACGGCTGGCCGAATAGCCCCGTTTACTTCTTGCCGACACCCTGAAGAAGCCGCCATCCTGCTTCAGGAGTACGCTCATAACTACATTCCCGATGCCGAGCGGCAGGTTCACAAAGCCTTCGGTGTCACCGTCTTCCAGGCCGAAACGCCCGATAGTGGCGCTGTCCAGGATGGCGTAGGCGAGGCCCTGCGGGGTGATGTGCATCAAGGAACTGAGCATATAACCCATAGCCCGTAAACGTCTCTCGGGGTAGGAATTGTAGAGGCAGGAAAGTATCGCCTCCCTGTCAACGCCCGCTTCCATAAGTTCGGAGGCCATCTGAAGGGTGGAAGGCAGCACCGAATTGGCGAAATTGTTGGTATCGGTGGTCATTCCCGTAAAAAGGGCCTGACGGCTGCGCACGGGAAGAGCCGAAGCAGAGCGGACATCGTCCAGACTGACAAGAAGCCAGTAGAGCAGCTCGCAGGTGGAGGAGAGTTCGGGATGGCTGAAAACGAGGGAATAGTCGCTCTCAGTGGGGAGAGGATGATGGTCTATAAGAAGCTTTCGGCAAGCGGCATCCCGAAGCAGGGGCTCAAAGCTTCCTGTGCGCCTAAAGTCATTATGGTCCAGGCTGATAAGCAGCCTTGAGACTTCAAGCAGACTAGCGGCTTCGGCGCTGTCGCACACCAGGCGTTCGTCCCCCGTAAGGAAAGCCAGGGAAGAGGGAGCTTCGTCCTCGCAGACTATGCTCACGCTGCAGCCTCTCGAGACGCCCAGATACTCCTTCAGGGCAATGGCGCTGCCCAGGGCGTCACCGTCGGGATGGATGTGGATTGCGATGACCACGCTGCCGCCCCTGCCCAGACAAGAGTCCAGCGCGGCGCTTCGGGAAGGGGTGAGAAATGTTTTCAATCGGGTCATCGCCTAGTATTTTATGTTGCAAATTTAGCAAGAATATTGGATTTGATAAATCAATTTCATAACTTTGTACGACTTTGTTATGTCGAAAGATTATCAACAAAAATAACATAAAATGAAGAAACCAGTTAAGATCATCATCGAAGTAGTACTTCTGGCAGCCATCGTGTTCCTGGTGTACAAGATTTACAGCAGCATTATGCAGCCGGTCAACTTCGAAAAGCAGAGGGCATACCGCGAGAGCATTGCCATCCAGAGACTTAAGGACATCCGCACCCTGCAGGTTGCCTACAGAAGCGTGAACGGCAAGTTCACCTCTACCGTGGACTCCCTCAAGCTCTTCTACGAGAACGGACAGATGTCAGTCATGCTTCAGGTCGGCTCTCCTGACGATTCAGTTGCAGTTATGCACACCGACAAGGTCAAGAAGTCCCGCAGGAAGATCACCAACGAGGAACTCTACAAGATGTATCTTGCAGGCGACAAGAATCTGGTGTTCACCATTGAGAACAAGATTCCCGTAAAGGACACTCTCTTCAACGGACGCGAAGATTTCTGCATCGACTCCCTCAAGTTCATCCCCTTCTGCGGAGAGCCCGTCGAGATGAACGCCGCTGTGAAGATGGTTTCAGGTGTGCCCGTGCCCCTGTTCGAGGCCAAGATGCCTTACAAGCTCCTTCTCAAGGGTCTTGACAACCAGCTCAGGATCAACCTTGACGACGAGCGCAGAACCCAGAACAAGTACGAGGGTCTGCAGGTCGGCTCAATCAACGCACCTAACAATAACGCAGGTAACTGGGAGTAGTGTTCACGCTTGTTCCTTCCGACTTCTTTGATGCTGCTTCGGCTCGCATTGCGCTTGAGAAAGTGGCAGGCCCCCTGGGGTCAAGGTCGGTGAAACATCTGGACATCAGTGATTATAAGGCCGTTCTCATCTACGATTGTGATGAGGACGGCTCTTCTTGTGCTCCGCCACCTATATATAAAGTACTGCTCAGGCTGGGTGAGTGCCCGGACTACAACCGCATTCTCTGCCATCTGGATGCAGGAGTTTTGAGCATAACCATTGCCCAGGGGCGTCAGCTGCTGCTCTGCAATTCTTACCCGGCACAGGACTTCACTACTGCGGAGTACTACATCTTCCTTGCTGTCAAGTCGCTGCTCATAAACCCCGAGATGTCGACAGTGTGCTTTATGAGCGCGCTCTCGGACGAGGAGGAGATGAGCCTTTACAGGTATTTCAAATCGGTACTGGTGCTCGAGGGATGAGGATAATCGGAGGAAAACTCAAAGGAAGGGTCATTCTTCCCCCTTCGGAGTACAACGCAAGGCCTACGACAGACTTTGCGAAGGAAGGGCTCTTCAATATGCTCGACAACGAGTACGAGTTTGAGGGCCTCAAGGTGCTGGACTTGTTTGCAGGCACCGGAGCGATAGGTTTCGAGTTCGCTTCGAGGGGAGCCGACAGGGTTTACAGCATAGAGATGAACCGCGACAACGCCTCTTTCATACGCTCTGAGGCGCGCAAGCTGGGCCTAGGGAATCTTAGCGTCGTGCACGCAAACGTATTCGACTTCCTGCCCATCTGCCGCGAGAAGTTCGACATAGTTTTCGCCGATCCTCCATACGCGCTTCAGGGCCTGGACAGCATTCCCGACAAGGTTCTTTCAAGCGGCATCCTGCACCCCGGATGCTATTTCATTCTTGAGCACGGAGGCGAATATAATTTTTCCTCCCACACGCTTTTCAAGAAAGAAAAGACGTATGGGAGGGTACATTTCTCTATTTTCGAGACTCCGTCGCAGGACTAGCCTACGATATGTCCGGTAATCTCTCCGCTGCAGGCTGCGGCATTTGCCTCATCGGTGTCGATGTGCATTGCGAGAGCATACTTGGGTGACACTCTGACTACGGTGTCGCCGAAGACGAGCTTGCGGCCGGTAGGCTGCTCAATCTCCACAGATACAATCTGACCGTTCTCAACTCCGAAGACCTTTGCGTCTTCAGGGGTCATATGGACGTGCCTCTTGGCGATGATTACTCCTTCGCTGAGCTCCACTTCTCCGCAAGGACCGATAATCTTGCAGGGAGCGCTTCCGGCGATATCGGCACTCTCCCTGATGGGAGCCACGATACCGAGTGTGCGGGCATCAGTGAATGAAAGCTCGACCTGGTTCTCGGGACGTACAGGTCCGAGGATTGAGCACTTGAGGCTGGACTTAGGTCCTACTACCTCCACTTTCTGGTTTGAGGCGTACTGGCCGGGCTGGGAAAGGGGCTTCTTGACCTCAAGCTCGAAACCTTTGCCGAAAAGGATATCGAGGGCTTCGCGGGTCACGTGCACGTGACGGGCTGATGTTTCTACGATGAAATTATTCATAAGGGTATTTGATTAATTGTCCATTTCTGATACGATGCGCATAGTGTCGCGGGCTATTACGAGCTCCTCGTTGGTGGGGATGAGAGCCACCTTGACCTTAGAGTCGGGAGTAGAGAAGATGACGTCGCCGTGAGCGTTCTCGTTGACCTCGTCGTCAATCTTGACTCCAAGATAAGTGAGGTTGTCGCAGATGGCCTTGCGGAGCCAGGGATTGTTCTCCCCTATTCCGGCGGTGAATACCAGAAGGTCCACGCCGTTCATCTCGGCGGCATAGGCACCGATGTTCTTCACGGTGTCGAGAACCACCTTCTTGAGCACTATCTTCGCCCTCTCGTCACCGCCTGCGGCCAGGTCGCACATATCCCTCATATCGGAGGTCTTGCCTGACAGTCCGAGGAAGCCGCTCTTCTTGTTCATTATGTCGGTCATCTGGTCGGGGGTGAGATTCTCCTTCTTCATCAAGTAGGGAACCACATTGGCGTCGATGTTGCCGCAGCGGGTGCCCATAATCATACCCTCGAGAGGGGTGAATCCCATAGAGGTATCCACGCACTTGCCGTTCTGCACTGCTGTGATAGAGCTTCCGTTGCCCATATGGCAGGTGATGATTTTGGAATTCTCCAGGTCGAGGCCGCAGACCTTGGCTCCTCTTGCGGATACATACTGGTGGGAAGTACCGTGAGCGCCGTAACGCCTTACGCGGTACTTGGTGTAGTACTCATAAGGAAGGGCGTACATATAGGCCTGGGGCTGCATTGTCTGGTGGAAGGCGGTATCGAAAGTAACCACCTGGGGCACGTCGGGAAGCACATTGGAGATGGCCCTGATGCCGAGCAGATGGGCAGGGTTGTGAAGAGGGGCGAAGTCGCAGCATATCTCGATCTTGCTGATCACGTCCTCATCGACCAGAGTACTTCCTGAGAAGAAGTCGGCGCCCTGCACGATGCGGTGGCCTACGGCTTCGATGTCGTCAAAGCTCTTGAGAACTCCGTGGGAGGGGTCAACCAGCGCATCCAGCACCACTTTGATGCCGACTTTGTGGTCGGGTATGGGGCATACGAGCTTATAGGGCTCCTTGCCGCTGGGCTTGTGCACAAGATTCGAATCGGGAAGGCCTATCTTTTCTACAAGACCTTTGGCGAGAAGGTCGTAAACATCATCGCCCTTCATGTCAAGAAGCTGATACTTGATTGAAGAGCTGCCGCAGTTGATTACTAGTACT
The DNA here is from genome assembly GCA_945874355.1 of uncultured Bacteroides sp. GTDB lineage: Bacteria > Bacteroidota > Bacteroidia > Bacteroidales > UBA932 > Cryptobacteroides. The sequence goes on along the minus strand of CAMCGB010000008.1, from coordinate 49,817 downwards.
ATCATAACGTTAAAAATGTAAGCGATTTGGCAATTTGTCGAAAATGCTTACAAAATTACAAAATAATACTTACTTTTGGGCCTGTCGGGATAAAAATCTCAAACTTGACAATATGGAAGACTTCAAATCCAAAAGGACCGACAAAGGCATAATGGAGCTCTCCCTGCCTTTTGCCCTGGGGGTGGCCCTGGGCTGCGCCCTTATGCCTTCCGGCAGACAGGATGCCTTTCCGACCCTCTGCCTTATCTGCTCTACCGCGCTGGGAGCTTTGATTCTCTGGTGTATGAGAAAGAAAAGGCCCCTGGGAGCCTACGCGCTATGTTTTCTTCTTGCGGGTCTGCTGTCCGGCTTAAGTGTGGGCATCAGCACAATTCCCTCCGCCCTTGAGCCCCGCTTGCCCGAGAAGGCGCGACTGTCTTTCATCTCCGGGATAGAAGAGATTGACTGGAGCAGCGAGGAGCTCCCCGCTCTTGCAAAGGCTCTTCTGTGTGCGGACAAAAGCGGCCTCAGTAAGGACTTGCAACAGACTTTCCGCGATGCCGGAGCTTCGCATCTTCTGGCCCTGTCGGGGCTGCACCTCGGCCTTATCTACTCCATTCTCCAGTTCCTGCTCTCCCCTTTGGGCGGGTTCCGGGTGTCCAGGCTTCTGAGGGGCATTCTTACCGTTGGTCTGTCCCTGTTCTACACTCTTATGTGCGGCGCTTCCGATTCACTGGTGAGGGCTCTCCTGTTTATAATCCTCAGCGAAATCTCGAAATTCTTCCCCTCCAGGATGGCACGCAGACGCGACATACTCTGCGCCGCCCTGCTGATCCAGCTCTGCATAAGGCCCGGCAGCATCAGGTCGCTGAGTTTCCAGCTTTCCTACCTCGCTGTCGCCTCCATCGTCTTCGTCCTTCCTACTCTTCAGGAAATATACCCCCGGGGGAAGCGCCACGAGCTCGGGAAGAAGGTCTGGGACGCCGCCTGCACCGCAATCTGCTGCCAGGCCGCAACGGCGCCGCTCCTGTGGGTGAAATTCAGGACCTTTCCCAAGTATTTCATTCTCACCAACTTGCTTGCTGTCGGGGTGTGCGAGCTGTTTCTGATGTGCTCTCTTGCCCTTACAGCGCTCAGCGGCCTTGGATGGAAAGCGCATATACTGAAATCCCTCACCGAAGCACTCGGCGAGGGACTCATATTCATACTTGAGACTATATGCAGCCTGTAAACCTATTCGGCGTCCTTGACGCAGCGCACTGTGGCGGCGAAGGAGTCTTTGTCAGCTTTCCCGAGATAGACTATGTTCCTGTCCTGGTAGAGGTAGCGGAAAAGCCCCTGGGAGTCCTTCTGGTCGGCTGTCCAGAACGCGGCATAAGTATAGAGGGCAGTAAAGTTGAAAACATCGTCCGTAGCCAGGGCGGCATAGCCGACGGGCATAACAGAGAGGCCGCTATCGTTCTTGATGTCCATATCCTTGAAATAAGTCCACATACGGGTGCCGTTGAAATACAGGCTGCCCATTATGCGGGTGGCAAGCCCCTTATAATCAGCGCCTTCGGCGGCCTCGGGGTCATAAGCCCTGGCAAGCGAATTCCAGTCCTTTTCAGTGGGGAGTCTCCAGCCCTCGGGGCAGGCGGTCTGGGCCTGGTTCCAGGTGTAGAACCTTCCGAACACTCCCGACATCACATCATAGCCCCTGAAAGCCACGCCGTCCCCGTCCCAGGCGAGGTTCTGCCTCATCCACCACAGGGAACCTACCCTGGCGGCATCGTAGCGGCGGTTGTCGCGGGAGTCGATAAACTTGAGGTCGCTGGTTCTGGCATCATAGCCGGTGATGGATCCCTTGCCGTCTAAACCTTCTTTTACCACCACGAAATCTGCTCCGGCCGTCTTTCCGTAGTACTCGTCGGACGAGAAGACTCCGAGGGTCAGGTGAATGTTGCCCAGGGTGTCATAGGGAACGGTGATGGAGAACTTGGTGGCACGGACAGTTCCGTCGGGCTCAATCAGAGTGTCGGTAACGGCAGTGAACGGATTGACATAATAATATCCTATGGGCTTGTCGTCGTCCCTTGACAGGGTGGTGAGGGTGTCAAGGCTGAAAGACTTGGTGTACCCCTGAGCCGCATAAGTGGGGAAGGTGATTTTCAGGCTCCCGTCAAGATATAGTTTGGAGCTGTCTTCATCCTTCTTGCAGGAAATGCAGAGAACAAGGGCGGACAGCAATACAACAGCGGATGTCTTCAATAAATTCATAAAAATCCGTTTCGAAACCGTTACAAAATGCAAATATGCGCATAATTGCGCGAAAAACATCTAAATTTGTGCAAAATCTTTGCCGAAGGTATGAACAGACGTCAATTTTTTCTTCTTATTATCATATGTCTCACTCTCCTTCCCTCCTGCAGCAAGGGGCGCTACGAGGTGTTCAGCGGTTATGCCCAGGGAGGCACCTACACCGTCAAGGCCAATCTCAAAGGCGTGAAAGTGAGCCACGCTCAGATTGCCTCGAAGATAGACTCGCTGCTTACCGGGATTGATTTCAGCATCTCGGGCTACAATAAGAATTCCATACTTTCGCAGCGCAACCGGGGTGAAGATACCGCCCCCGACAGCATATTTACCGCTCTTGTGCGCCTGAGCGAGTTATACAGCGGTCAGACTGACGGGGCTTTCAGCGTCACGGCGGCGCCGCTCTACGACCTGTGGGGCTTCGGGTTCAAGTCCGGGGAATTCCCTGATGAAGAGCAGATTGCAGAAGCCCTTGCCCGGAGCAAAGAAGGTAAAATATTTAATTTCAACGCCATAGCTCAGGGATACAGCTGCGACCTGATAGCCTCATACCTGTATTCCATAGGGGTAAAGGATATGCTCGTGGACATAGGAGAAATCTACTGCGACGGGCTGAATCCTTCGGGAAAGGGCTGGGCTATAGGAGTGGACGAGCCTATAGACGGGAACGACACCCCGGGAGCAAAGCTGAACTCCGTATGGCGCTCGGACGGAGGGCCTTGCGGAATCGTCACCTCGGGCAACTACCGCAAGTTCTACATTCGCGAAGGCAAGAAATACGCCCACACAATAGACCCCAAGAGCGGACGTCCGGTGGAGCACAATCTGCTCAGCGCCACTATTGTGGCCCCCACGGCGGCTCAGGCGGACGCCTATGCTACGGCCTGTATGGTGATGGGACCCGAAAAGGCAAGGGAATTTATTGAAAGTCACGATGATATTGAGGGGCTTCTGATTTGTGCGGACTCGAGCTGGGCCTCCGAAGGCTTCAATATCGAGAGGTGAAATATCAATTCTTTTGCATATCTTTGTAATCTGCGTGGCCCCTCGGCCAAGACGCAGGGAAGGACAGTAGCGTTAAACAACAGGACAGGATTATGAATCAGACAGATATGGAACAAGGACTGGACTACAACACTTCACGCGAGAAGATGGCTATGCCCGAGTACGGGCGTAATGTGTTGAAAATGGTCCAGAAACTGAAAGAGATACCCGACAGGCAGAAGCGCAGCTCCCAGGCCGCCGCAGTAATCAAGGTGATGGAGACCCTGAACCCCGGGGTGCACCAGCTCGAGAACTATGAGCACAAGCTTTGGGACCAGCTCTATATGATAGCCGGCTTCGACCTGGACGTGGACGCCCCCTACCCCTGCCCCGAGAAGGAGCAGTTCAGTACCAATCCCGTACCCCTTCCTATGAAGGACACCAAGGTCAAGGCGGCCCATTACGGGAGGAATATCGAGAAGATCATCAATCTGCTCTGCGAGGAGGAAGACTCGGAGGTGAAGACCGAGATGATACGCTGCCTCGCCCTGTATATGCGCCAGCAGTACCTTATCTGGAATAAGGACAGCGTGGCTGACGAGACCATTTTCAAAGACATCGAAGCTATCTCGGAGTACAGGCTCAAGGTTCCGGAAGGGATGAGTCTGGGCAAGGTGTCGCCGGAGTTGAACTTCAGCCGTCCCGGACTTGGAATAGGGCCTAATCCCCAGGGCAAGAACCGCAAACAGAAGAACAATCGCAGAGGCAACAAGAAGAAATAGAAAGTAACTGACAATGAAATTATTGAAGACCTGGGATGAAGACGAGAAGGCCTCCGCCATCAAGATATTGGGTCTTCTTGTCGGGGCTTTCACCCTCTTCATCCTCATTTCTACCACCTCATACCTCTTCACCTGGCAGGCTGATATGAGCCTGCTGGAGTCTCCGTCGTCCGACAGCGCACACAACGCCGCAGGCAAGCTCGGCATAAAGACCGGGCATCTGCTGGTCTGCCGTCTTTTCGGCCTCGGCAGTTATGCCCTGCTTCTGATTCTGGGAGCGCTCACAGTAAGGCTGCTGTCCGGCAAGTGGAAGCAGAGTCTGCTGAAAACCACGCTGATAGCCCTGTTCGGAGCTTTTATCGCATCGCTCATACTGGCCTACATTTCGAAGCTTGCTTCTTTGGGATATATTTTCGGCGGAGGACTGGGCGGAAGGCTCGGAGCCTATGTCATAGACTGGTGGTCCGACCTCGTGGGTATGGGAGTCACCGCGGCTACCCTGGTGGTGCTCCTCGCCCTGCTTCTGCTCTTCTCCTCAAAGGCTTTCAGCCACTGGTTGGCGGGCCTGGGAAAGGGCGGAAAGAAAAAGAAAGTCAAGGAGGTGAAGGAGGAAAGGCTCGAAGAGAGTGTAGAAGAAGAGGAAGAGCCGGAGAGTGTAGAAGAGCCGGAAGAAACTATCGGGGATATCGAGCAGGCAGCAGAGGAGATAGAAGAGAAGGCCGTAGTAGCAGAACAAGTTAGCGTCCAGAGCCCTGAGCCCCAGGTGACAGAGAAGAAGGAGACGGAGGTGCAGGAAGAAGGGGCTGCCCCTGAGAGTTTTGAAGTCATCTCGGACGACTCCCTGGATGCCGAGATCAAGGAACTCAAACCAATAGACAACAGGTTGGATCCGCCCGACGGGCTGCCCAAGTTCAGTTTCCCGCCTTCGCTCGACCTGCTGCTGAGCCACTCTTCCGGCAGGCATGAAGTGTCCGGCGAGGAGTTGACGCGCAACAACAACAAAATCCGCGCGGCCCTTGCGAACTACAGGATTCAGATAAACGACGTCAAGGCCCAGGTGGGTCCTACAGTGACTCTTTACAAAGTATATCCTGCTCCGGGAGTGAAGATTGCAGACATCAAGAAACTCCAGGAAGATATAGGTATGTCGCTCAATGCCAAGGGTGTGAGAGTGACTACTCTGCCCGATGCCGTGGGTATTGAGGTGGCGAACGACTACGCTTCTATAGTGCCTTTGAAGCAGCTGCTCAACGACCCCGCTTTCCGTAACAGCAAGGCCCTGCTGCCTGTAGCCATAGGATATACCATCACCCAGAAGGTGAAGGTATTCGACCTCACCGAAGCTCCCCACCTTCTGATTGCGGGTGCGACCCAGCAAGGTAAGTCAGTGGGACTCAATGTAATAGTCAGCTCCCTCCTGTACAGCAAGCATCCTTCGGAGCTGAAGTTCGTCTTCATTGACCCGAAGATGGTGGAGTTCTCCTCTTACGCCTCATTGCTGTACCACTACCTTGCAGTTCTTCCCGACGCGGGAGACGAGAGCGAGGAAATGGCGGGAGCCATAGCCAAGTCAGCTAAGGCGGCCGAGAAGGTGCTCCGTTCGCTGTGCGTGGAGATGGACCAGCGCTACGAGCTGCTGAGCAAGGCCGGAGTGAACAAGCTGACCCTATACAACGAGAAGTTCAAGCAGAGGCACCTCAGCCCCGAGAAGGGCCACAGGTTCCTGCCATATCTGGTGGTCGTGGTGGACGAGTATGCCGACCTTACTATGATGACCGGGAGCTCGCCCGAGGCGAAGGCTGCAAGCCGCAGCATCACCAACTCCATCATCCGTCTGGCGCAGAAGGGAAGGGCCGCAGGTCTGCACGTGATTCTTGCCACCCAGAGGCCTTCAGTGGATGTGATTTCGGGTATCATCAAGAGTAACTTCCCTATGAGGATTGCCTTCAGGGTAGCCTCCAAGACCGACTCAATGACCATACTCGGAAGCCCCGGAGCCGAGAAGCTGATAGGAAGGGGCGATATGATATTCTCTGCCGGAATCGAGTCTGAACGCATACAGTGCGCCCTCATCACGGGCGACGAGACCGAAGCCATCTGCAACTCGATCAGCGCCCAGAAGGGCTACCAGAAGAGTTACAACACGCCTTACTACCTGCCTGAAGTCGGCGAAGCAGGCTCTGACGGGAGCGCCTCCGGCGAGAAGGGCAGCATTGATATGGGCAATCTGGACGACAATTTCGAAGAGGCGGCCAAGCTGGTCGTTACGACCCAGAAAGGTTCGACCTCTGACCTGCAGCGTAAACTCGGTATGGGTTACGCCCGCTCGGGCAAAGTGATGGACCAGCTCGAAGCGGCCGGCATAGTGGGACCTCAGGAGGGTTCAAAGCCCAGGCAGGTGCTGGTAAGCGACCTCAATTCGCTCCAGAGCATTCTTGACGCATTTATGAAAAGATGATGAAAAGCCTCAGAATCTCTTGTTTGGCTCTTTGCGCCACCCTGCTCTTATTCCTTCAGGGCACGGTCGTCTCTGCCCAGAACACTCTGGACACCAAGGTTCAGAGGCAGGTAGAGACCATTCTGGGCAGGCTGGAGACGGAAAGGGTCAGCCTGAAATATAAGATAGTGCTGGACTCCGAGCCGCCCATTCATCTTGAAGGCAGCCTGACGCTTGAAGGGAACTGCTACCTTGCCGTCGGCAACGGGCTCGAAATCTACAGCGACGGCTCCACCCGCTGGACAGTGGACCCCGCAGAGAAGGAAGTCTATATCGAACGCTCTACCGGTGTAAAAGAAGCCTTCGCTTATTCCGACTCCGTCAAGGAGCTGAAAATAAGCGAAGTGCAATACTCTTCCGCAAAAGGCGAAGTGAAGAGTTTCCGCTTCGACACTTCGAAGCTGGACTCTTCGTGGGTGGTTACCGATTTGCGGGAGGAATGAGTATCTCGTAGGTCTTGCCGGCCTTGTTGGTAAGGCAGGAATCCCTCAACCAGAGATTTGCGCCCTTGAGGGTTGCGTAGCTGACTCCGTTTTCGTGGGCGAAATCCACCAGCGACTCAATCGGAGTGCTTACCTTTACCTTTTTGCCTTCCTGCATCAGCGGATAAGGCTTGACGTCATTGAAGCCGAAGGCAGAAGGATTCTCGAAGAGCATCTTGGCGGCAAGAATGCGGTACATATAGCGGGAGGTCTCCTCTACGAGCCAGAGGTTCAGCGCGCTGTCCTCTTTCTGGGATTCCAGACGCCTGCTTATGCCGTTCTGCCCTCCGTTGTAGCTGGCGGCGACAGTCATCCAGTCGCCATATTTCGCGTAAGCTTCCTTCAAATATTTGCAGGCGGCAACGGTCTCTTTCTCAATATTATATCTCTCGTCAACCTCAGTAGTGACTTCCAGTCCGTACTCTTTGGCGGTGCTTTTCATCATCTGCCACAGTCCGGCAGCTCCGGCACCCGACAGGGCCTTGGGCTCCAGATTGCTCTCGATGGCCATAAGGTATTTCAAATCCAGGGGCAGACCTTCCCTCTTGAGTATGGGTTCCACAATGGCAAAGATTCTCGGGGCCCTTTTGAGCATAAGGGTGGAGTTGGTGTGCATATAGGTGAAACTGATCAGCTCCCTGTCCATCTTTTCGTAGTAATCCTGACGGTCGAAACGAATTGTGTCGCCGGCAAAAATTATCAGGTCCGGAACCTGGGGAGGAGCCGGATGGCCCTCCTGGGCTCTGCAGGAAAGGGTCAGGAAAAGGAAGGGAACAAGTACTCTGAGAACAATCAATCTATTCATAATTCAACATTTACAACTATATCATTTTCTACATACCATACACTTGCCTGCTCTACCTCGAAGCCGGCGCGGGTGTAAAGGGTGGCGTATTTCCTGAGCTGGCGCAGATACTTTTCGGAGGGTTCTCCGAATTTGAAGTCCACAATCCGGGCTTTTCCGTCACGGATTACCACCCTGTCGGGGCGATGGGTGGAGCCGTCGGAGTCGAATATGTCCTGCTCATTGAGCACCCGGCACTGATGCACGTCTTCGGGGAACCACTCCGGGTGGGCTTCGATTCTGTCTTTCAGCAGATTATGATACTTCTCCGCAGAAGAGGGGTCGATAAGGCCGTTTTCAAGCGCAGAAGACAGGGAGGCTTCAAGGTCGGAAGGAAGCAGCACCGAAGAGAGGATGGAGTGGAGCACTATGCCCCTGAGCCGGGCCGAAGACTGCACCCCCACGGAACCGTCGTCGCCGAAAAACTCCCTGGCCTCGCTGGAGCTGACGAGCCTGTCCTGAGTGCTGATGGACTCAAAGCCGAGCGAGAACTGCTCGCTGGCGTTGTCTTCCTTTCTCTCCAGGGTGCTGAAGTCATACATAGTTCCGAAAGTCTTTTCGGGAGCGTCTGTAGGCGAAAAACCGCAGTACTGGTAAATCAGCTCGGACATATTGGTATAGTCAACTCCCTTGCCTTTGGAAAGCTTGTCGGCAAAGGTCTTGCTCACCGGCCGGGCTATGATATGAAGCCCCTTAACTGCCCTTGTAAGAGCTACATAGAGCACATTCAGATTATCCACGACCTGGCTCCTGTACTCCTGCAGATACGCTTCTTCGAAGCCGGATTTCAGGCAGCCGCTGCTCAGGTTCACGGGGTAGCAGCCAGCCAGAGTGCCATATTCCTCTCCCAGGGTGCACCAGTGTGCAGAAGGCTTGTAAAGGGAAACCTGGTCGGCATAGGGGAAAATCACATAAGGGAACTCAAGGCCCTTGCTCTTGTGTATGGTCATTATCCTTATGGCATCTTCGCCTTCGGGACTTCCTATCAGCAGGTCGGACTCCTCATAGTGCTTGAGATAGTCTCCCATTTTGTTCCCGTAAAGCTCCGTGTAGCTCCTGATGTCGTCAAGGAAGGCATCGATATAGAGCTCCTGGCCCTCGAGAGAGAGCTTTCCGCTTTCGGTAAGGGAGCGCAGTAGGGACTCGCAGAAATCGAGAATCGAGCGGTATGACTGGGGGAAACTGACTTCGTACTCAGCCGAGAGGAAGGCGCATATCGGGTCTTCGGGGTTGTCGTAGGCTCCCATCAGGCAGACAAGCGTCTGTACAACCGGCGAAGACTTGAGGGAGAGGGAGTCCTCGGAAATGACCCGGAAGCCTTCCGAAATCAGGGTCGATGCTATCTTGCCGCCTTCCTTGCGGCCGCGCACCAGGATGGCTATGTCCGAATACCGCGCTCCTCTCTCGAGGGCTCTCCTGATGGAAGAGAGCACCACTGCTTCCTGATCCTCGAGGAAAGTAACGCTCACACTGCCCCTTAAGTCATTCTTTTTCTGAACGTTCTGGGACACATCGCAGTACAGTTCCTCAAGCCCGAGAGCACGGGAAGCGAAAAAGAAGAAGCTGTTGTTGAACTCCACCACCTGGGCACAGCTGCGCCAATTGTCGGTGAGGACTTCCACTTCGCAGCCGTCTATGTCCCTTTGAACACCTTGCGCGAGAAGCCTCCAGTCGGAGTTTCTCCAGCGGTAGATGCTCTGCTTCACATCCCCGACAATCAGGTTCTTCCCTCCCCTCGATTCGCTCTCGCGAAGCAGGGGCAGGAAGTTCTCCCATTGGATGGTAGAGGTATCCTGGAACTCGTCCAGCAGGAAATGGTCGTAGCGGGTGCCGGTCTTCTCGTATATGAACGGGGCATCGGAGCCGTGGATGATGTCCTTGAGGATTCGGTTGGACTCATCCAGACACATTATGTTTTTCTCTTTGAGAATGGCATCGAACGAGCGGTAGAACTCTCCGGCAAGGCCCAGACTGAACATCCGCTCGCGCAGGATCCAGGCTGTGTTGTACAGCACAAAATCCTGGCTGTCAAGCAGTTCCAACATCGCCGGATTTTTCTTGATGGATCTGACCTTACCATCTGTAGTAAAACGGCTGCCCGTGCTGCAATCCATCCCGCAGGCAAGAACTTTCCTGGTGAACGACTCTATGATTGCGGTGCACTCCGCCCTTATGGCTTCGAGCCTCGGGCGCGAGAAACTCTCTGTCTCGTCCAGGGACTGTTGTTCGAAAAGAAGTCTTTGCTCCTCGCTTTTGAGCATCACTCCGCTTTCATACAAATTATCTTCAATCCTGAGCCTGGTCCCGCTCTGCAGGGAGTTCTGAACTCCTGCCCTTATCCAGTCCAGCAGCTGACGGTCGTCGGATGTGAGCGACTCCAGGATCCTGTCCATAGCCTCTTTGATGACAGAACCCCTGTCGAGCTCTATCTGATAGTCGGCCATCTGCCCTATCTCCCTGCTGAAGGACTTGAGCACCTGCTGGAAGAAACGGTCTATCGTGCTGACACTGAATGCGCTGTAATCGTGCAGCAGAGAGTGCAGCAGCTTCTCGGCCTGCCTGGAAGTCTTCGAGAGAGAGTAGAGCTCGGAAAGGATGCGGGCTTTCATCTCGGAGGTAGCCTTATTGGTGAAGGTGACGGCCAGAATATGGCGGTAGGCATCCTCCCTCGAGGAAGAAGTCAGCAGTGAAAGGTATGTTTTGGCCAGTCTGTAGGTTTTCCCGGAACCGGCGCTTGCCTTTAGTATCTTCATCGCCCGCAGATGGTTTTAAAGTCACAGTATTCGCAATCCTTGCTGTCGCCACTCCTCCTGAAAGGAACGGAGGTGTCGGGAAGAGCTTTCAGCAGTTCCGCAAGAGCCTCATCCATAAGAGTGATGAACTCCGGGCAGAGGCTGATATTCTCCACATCCTTGACGTGGAGCCTTGTAGGCTGGTATATTGTGTTGATTATATTGCAGTTGCAGTAGCGCTCATCGCTCTGTATAAAGCGGTCGTAGAGGTACAGCTGGAGGGCTATCTTCGGCCTTGAAGAGGATGAGTCAGGAGAGAAAAGCAGGGACACGACCTTCTCGGCGTTGGAAGAATTGATGAGGAAATCCTTGTCGCTTACGCTTCCGGTCTTGTAGTCCACTATCCTCACTTCCCCCTCGCGCACTGAATCCAGACGGTCCAGGAATCCTATGAACTCAAAGCCGCCGAATGACCACTTGCGCTTGAGCTCCAGCCCCAGGATTTCCAGACTCGAGGCTCCTTCGGAGATGATGTACTGCCTGTCCTTCTCAAGGCACTTTTTCACATAGCAGCAGATTATATCCCTGTGTACCAGGTTCTTGCCCTTAAGCCCCGGCTCTCCCATCTGCTCTTCTATCAGGCTTGTCACCAGACTCTCGAGGCCTTCTTCATCCTTGATGAGGGCATCCAGCCTTTCCACAGTCAGCTTCTTGTCAGCGAAGCTGTAGAGCTTTTCCATAGCCTCGTGGAAGACGGTTCCGAACATCGAGCTGTCCAGCTCCTCGCTGACATCCTGGAGCTTCCGCAGGCCTTTGACCCTGGAGTAGTAGAATTTTGCAGGGCAGGTCAGATATTCCTGAAGTGAAGAGGCCGAAAGGGGCTTTGAACGTATGATTGCGACATCTTCGTCGGTCTTGGGTATGGAGCTGTCGAGGGACGAGAAGCGGACTTCGCTGCGCGAGGACAGTCTTCTGAGGGGAGCCTCGAAGTGGTATTGGAGCTGCTTTATGTATCGGCTTTCCTCACCTCCCTTTACACCCTCGACCCTGGTGTCGTAGAGCAGCCATACCTTCGAGCAGCGCTGCAGGGCGCGGTAGAAGTAATATGCCCATACGGCATCCTGGTACTCGTAGGTAGGCAGCTCGAAGGCCTTGCGCAGAGGAGCGGGTATGAATGAAGCGCTGACATTGCGGGAGGGGAAAAGCCCCTCGTTGCAGCTGAGGATGATAAGATTGTCAAAGTCCAGGGCGCGGGTCTCGAGAGGGCCCATAATTTGAAGTCCGTTAAGAGGCTCGCCCTTGAAAGGGACTCCAAGCGAGGAGAGCATCTTCTCAAGCAGGCGGAACCAGGTGGCAGGCAGCACGGGAAGGTTCTCGCGCGAGAGCGAAGCGACGGCCTGATAGTACTGTTTGGCAAAATCCACCTCCATCATAAGGGAGGGAGCTGATGCAATCAGGGGCGCCACCTGCGAGAGCAGCTCCTGCAGGTAAGAGGCTATCGAAGCTATCTGGGCAGCACTGTTGGACTGGGGCTCAGTCACTACCGGACGGAAAATGAGCGAGCAAAGACCTCCCAGCTGAAGGCTGTCCGCATCCACATAATAGCGGGCCTGGACCTTGAGTTCAGCCAAAGAGCGCTTCTGCTCCTCGTCGAGGACTGTCTTCAATATGCTGTTGGACACTATGCTCCATACCTGCTTGTGGTAGAAGGAAGCCTTGCCGTCACGCAGGCGCAGGTGCATCTGCAGGGCGGCCACTTCGCTGCACAGGTCCCATATGCAGCTGCCCTTCATAGGGAGGCCCATAGTGACATTGAGGGCGCTGATTTCTTCCGGGATGGAGTTCAGAACCGGCATCAGCAGGCCCTCATCCGGCAGCACGACTGCCGTTTCGATGCCTTTGGCGCCTATCTGACGCAGAATCTGGGGGAGCTGTTTTGCCTGCCCCACGGCGGAAGGCACCCCGAGCACGGTGATTTCAGCCTGCTTAAGTCCCTCGCTGTCAGGCTCGAAGGCCTGAGGGAAGCGCTGAACGTTGTCGGACAGGAAAAAGGACGAGCGGTTGGAAGGGTCCTTGATCCATTCGCTGCTGTAATCCCAGCAGAACTCAGCCCTGCCTTCGTTGCGAAGGGCGGTCAGAATACTCTTCTCGCATTTATTGAGGGCATTCAGGCCCACGAACACGAACTTCCTGACATTGGAATATCGGGCCGAAAGCATCTGCTGCATCCGGGAGCTTTTCACACTCTGGGCCACATCGCGGTATATCATCCCCTCGTATGCTCCTCCCTTGCCTGAGAGCAGGTCGTTGAAATCCCTGTACAGGGGCAGGAGTATATTCCAGATGCGCGAAAACTTCTCCTTGAACTCCCCTTCTGTCCTGAAATTGCCCATAAAACTCTCCAGAGCCTTCCTCTGCACTTCATCCAGATACGAGAGATTGTCCTGGAGGGCTTTCCAGTCGGCGACATTGGTAAAGAGCATCCTGGGGTCGGCGAGGTACTTGTCCACATCGTCGAAGTCGGCAAGCAGGGTGTCACCCCAGAAGATGAAATCGTCCAGGCTCTCGGCTTTTGGATTGAGCCTGGAGTAGCAGGCATACAGGTCCAGCAGCAGACTTATCCTGCCGGAAGGCTTCCTGCCGTCCAGCGAGCAGACGAAGTCGTTCATCGTCACCATCGGAGCGCAGAGCATAACAGTGTGCTCCGAGGCCGCAAGCGAAGCGAAATACTTCTTCAGGAACAGGCAGGAACGCCTGTTGGGCAGCACAAAACACAGGGAGTCGACATCTCCCTGTGCATAATAGTGTCGGGCAACCTGACTGAGAAAAGGCTCCACTACTCCTCCTCCAAGAACATAGGATCCCAGGCTGGAAGCTTAACCGGAGTCTGCTTGAGGATGTCAAGTATATCCTGCGGGACGAACTCCTTCTGGACCACAAGGCGGAACATATACTCCTCGAACCATTCGTCGGTCATAATGATATTGCCCTTGTAGCCGGACGAAGCGCCCCAGCTGTTCTCCACCATCCACTTGACGGGCTTGCCTTCCTTGAGGTCAACGGCAATCAGGGTCATAGCGTGGGACGAGCCGCTGGCGTGGGTCTGGACCCGCTGGGCCTTGTCCATTGAAAGGTCCACTCCAAGCAGGGACTCGTAGTCGAAATTATTAAGGTCGGCAACTCCCTTGCTGCGGTCCAGGAACTTGGCCACGTCACAGGAGAAATACATTGCCTTGCCGGCCTTGATGGAGGCGATGGCCATCTCTTTGATCCTGTCTATCGGGAGATTGACATAGAGCCAGTTATGTCCGTCATAGAGGTGACGGTCGTACTCGATTTCATAAACTTTGCCATACTCCCTGCAAGGGTCGTTCATCAGCATCACGTAGCCGCCCTGGAGGTCGTAACCCAGCAGGGACTCGTAGAAGGACTGCGGGGTATAGCTCTTGCCCTTCCACTCGAACTCCTTCGGAGGCACTCCATAGCTGAGGGCCAGAACGCGGTACACGTCCTTGAGCATTTCTTTTTTCAGGCTCTGGAGATGTGCGGGCAGGTCCTTTTTCTTCACTCCAGGGAAGTCTTCGCGCAGCTTGAGGCCGTCCTTGCGCAGAAGGGTCTTCAGCTGGGCCGAAAGGGCCGAGGTGTTGTTGGCCACATAGCTCTCGGGCATCACTTCCGAAGGCACGAGACCGTACTTGCTCACAAGGTCGGCAACTCCGGTGAAAGTTCCGCCGTCCCCGATGGGGTTTGAGAACAGCCAGTCCACCTTGCGGTCATCGAAACTCAAGTCGCGGGTGTCAATGACGGCCTGAAGGAAGAGGTTTGACTTCTCGAGCTGGTCATAGAAGAAGCAGTATGACTGGGAGAAAGTGAAATTGCCCAGGTCGTGGCGCTCTATGGCGTCGGCGCGAAGGACGTTCAGCCCTGTGAAGAGCCAGCAGCGTCCGGAGGATTTCTGGTCCGTGATTCCTACGGTCTTAACCCTGTCGGAGAACTCGGTGTCTATCATCGCGGCGTTTTCGGCGTTCTGCGCAAGCACTGCTATTGAAGTGGTGTTCATAGCGTTACGTATTGCCTTCTCGGCACTTCCGGCTTTGAAGGAGCCCTCTATTTCAGAGAGCAGGTCGGGGGTGATTCCACCCTGATTCTGCGCCTTGGCGGCAAGGCTGCCCAGAGCAATGAGGGCAATGATGGCAATTCGTTTCATAGAGTCATTTTTTGATTTTGATTCTTTCTATTCTTTTGGGGACGGAGACCATTATCTCGTAAGGGATGGTGCCCAGAATGGAGGCAATCTCCTGAACCGTAGGGTCCTGGCCGAAAATGGTCACCGTGTCGCCCACCTTCACGTCCAGCCCGCTCACATCGAGCATACACATATCCATACATATATTGCCTATGGTCGGGGCTCTGTGGCCGTTCACGCTGAAGCTGGCCCTTCCGCAGCCGAGCCTGCGGTCCACTCCGTCGGCGTAGCCCACCGGGATGGTGGCTATCGTGGTGCCGGGATGGGTGATAACTCCCTTGCGGCTGTAGCCCACAGTCCCGTCTTCAGGGCCGAGAGTCTTGACCTGCAGGACTTTGACTTTCAGCGAAGCGACAGGACTCAGATTCACACCATCAAGGGCACTGATGCCGTAGATTCCTATGCCCAGCCTCACCATATCGAACTGGTAGTCGCTGAAGCGCTCTATGCCTGCGGAGTTGAGTATGTGCCACATAGGCCTGTAGCCAAGAGACGAGCTCAGAAGAGAGGCTTCCGAGCGGAACTGCTCCAGCTGGGAGAGGGTGAAAGCATCCTGCGAAGGATCTTCTGCCGCAGCGAGGTGGGAATAGAGGCTTTTCACCTTGACCTGGGGGTGGGTCTTTAGGAACTGCACGAGCTCATCAAGCTGCGAAGGCAGGAAGCCCAGGCGGTGCATACCGGTGTCGAGCTTGATGTGAATCGGGAAATCCTTCACTCCCCTCTTGTCGAGCTCTTCGCACAACTTGGTCAATGTAAACAAATTGGGTATTCCGGGTTCAAGGCGGCAGTCAATGATCTCGGGGAAGAAATCAGTTCCGGCTGTCAGCACAAGAATGGGCAGGGAGATGCCGCTCTTGCGCAGCTCAATCCCTTCGACAGGCAGGGCCACGGCCAGGTAGTCCGCTCCTTCAGAGAGCAGCATTGAGGCAAATTCGACAGCCCCGTGCCCGTATGCGTTGGCCTTTACGAGGACCAGCATCCTGGTGGAAGGACGCAACTTGGAGCGGAAATATCTGAAATTGCTCCGGCACGCGTCAAGGCTCAGTTCAAGCCTCGAAAAATCATTCGCACTGTTCATTTCCTACTGATTAAGCTGGAGTTCCGCTGGCGCGAAACGAAATTCAAATTTAAGCATTTCTTCGGGACAAAACAAAGAAAAAGGCCGGCTGAAAAGCCGACCTGAATCTATAGACTGTCCGCTTTCTAGTAGCGGGCCTCAGATGAAACGGTGAGTTTCTTGCGTCCGTGAGCACGACGGGATGCGAGCACCCTGCGTCCGTTGGCTGTGCTCATACGCTCGCGAAAGCCATGCTTGTTGACTCTCTTGCGGTTTGAAGGTTGATATGTCCTTTTCATTATCTAAATTTTTTAATTATTCGAAAACGGGAGGACAAAGGTAATCTTTTCCTATCTCAATTACAAATTTTTCTGCAAAATAATCATCATCAAGCCATTCTTTGATGCTCCAGGCCCTCATTTTCCCGCTCTCTATATGATACTTGCGCGACAGTTCCTGCATCTCCGTCTCCACATCCCCGCCCTTGAGGTACAGGATGCTCCTGTTGAAACGGCCTTTTACCCAGGGGTAAAAATTCTCGAGCGTGGTGACGGCCCTGGACACCACCCAGTCGAAAGTCCTTCCCAGACTCTCCGCCCGGGCATTCACGCACTCGACATTATCCAGGCCCATAGCTTCGCTCACTGCCGACGCCACGGTAATCTTTTTGCCCACCGAATCGCAGAGCACAAAATGAGCGGCGGGGAAATTCATCGCGAGCGGAATGCCAGGGAAACCTCCTCCCGTCCCGAGGTCCAGCACACTGGCGCCATCCCACACTCCTTCGGGGTAGAAACGCCTCAGATACTCCGCTATCGCAAGAGAGTGGAGTATGTGGTGGGAGTAGATATTTTCTATATCCTTTCTGGATATGACATTAATCCTGGAGTTCCAATCTTTGTAGAGGCCCACAAGGGCTTCATAATCCTTTTCACTGCTATTCATCTTCGGCACTGTTTTTCAGTTTGTCGAGCATCTGGCGGGCCCTGCGTATGCGGGTGCGTACGGTGTTGAGTTCCAGCCCTGTCTCTTCGGCTATGTCTTTGTACGAGGCGCCTTCCACCAGCCGCTTGGTAGCCACTTCGCGGTACAGGTCGGGAAGCGAGGCGATAAGTTTCTGCATCTTTTCCTCGTCTTCATCCTTGATGATGGAGTCGAGCACAGTGGAGTCACCCTCCTCCTGGATGGAACCTATCATCGAGGCCGGCGCATCGGGCGAGTCTATCGAGACCATCTTGCTGCTCGAACGCTTCTCGCACTCCAGCACGTCAAGGGCGGTGTTGTGCGCAATGGCCGTGAGCCAGGTCGAGAACCTGGACTTGGAGGCGTCGAAGCTGTGGATCTGACGGAAAGCCTTCTCGAAACTCCTCGAGCAGATGTCATCGATATAGAAATCGTCCAGCTGCTTGACCATTGAGCCGATATAGGAGCGCAGGGAGTCTATGTTAGTGTCCCACAGCTCGGTGAAAGCGCTGCCGTCGCCGCTGACGGCGCGACGCACCAGTTCATCAGTGCGCGTCAAGCCAGTTTTGTCCATAATTGCACTCTATAGTTAGTGGTACTGAAAGGCTTGCTGCCCCTTCCATCTTTTCGCGAAGAAGGGTCCTTACTGCTTCAATCTCTTCGCGCCTGACTTCCAGCAGCAGTTCGTCGTGGATCTGGAGCACCATAAATGACTTCAGGCCCTGCTGCTTGAGAGCCTCGTCCACCCCTATCATTGCCAGTTTAATGATGTCGGCGGCGCTTCCCTGGACAGGGGCATTGACTGCATTGCGCTCGGCAACGGAGCGGAGGGCGGCATTGGTCGAATTGATGTCGGGAATGTAGCGCCTGCGCTTAAAGATGGTCTGGACATAGCCGTTCTGCCGGGCGGAGCGGAGAGTGGAATCGATGAAGTCGCGTATGGTGGGGAAAGAAGCGAAGTAGTCTTCTATTATCGAGGCGGCCTCGGAACGGGAGCATCCCAGATTCTGGCTCAGCCCGAAGGCGGAGATGCCGTATATGATGCCGAAATTGGCTGTCTTCGCAACCCTGCGCTGCTCGGCGCTGACTTCCTGGAGCGGGACTCCGAATATTTTTGACGCAGTGGCCTTGTGGATGTCAAGTCCCTGACGGAATGCCTCTTTGAGGTGCTCGTCACCGCTCAGATGCGCCATCAGGCGGAGTTCTATCTGCGAATAGTCGGCAGACATTATCACGCTCCCCTCGTCGCCGCTCACAAAGGCCCGTCTCAGTGGCTGGCCGTCCGGGGTGCGTATGGGGATGTTCTGCAGGTTGGGGTTCGACGAAGAGAGTCTTCCGGTGGAGGTAAGTGCCTGATTGAAAGTTGTATGTACCCTTCCGTCAAGCGGAGACACATATCCGGCCAGGGGTTCGATGTAGGTGGAGAGCAGCTTTCTGAGCCCTCTGTATTCGAGTATATGGTCTATCACCGGACTGCGGTCCGAAAGGGCGGCAAGGGTCTTCTCGTCAGTCGGCCAGGAGCCCTTGCGCGGCTTCTTTGCCCCCGGGTCCAGCTTCAGCTTCTCGAACACCAGCTCGCCCACCTGACGCACGGACATTATGTTGAACTGCTCGTCTTCTGCTATCTGTCTTACCTGCCGCTCCTGCTCCTCCATCCTCTTTCTGAGGCTCTGCCCGTAGTCTTCGAGCGCGGCAGTATCTATCTTCACTCCTCTGCGCTCCATTGCCGAAAGCACTCCGGCAAGAGGAGCCTCGACCTTGAGATAGAGCTCCAGAAGTTCGGGGCTTTCCTCAAGCGCCGAGTGCAGCTTCACTCCCAGGGCATATATGCAGGCCAGAGAGTCGCCAAGAGAAGAAGGCGCCTCAGGCTCGCTGTCCATTTCGTCGAAAAGACTCTGCTGCTCCATTTCCTTTTGCTGCCCTACTCCCCTTCCGAGATACTCCTGGCAAATGTCTTCCAGTTTATGGCTCTTTTCAGGATTCAGCACATAATGCATCAGGGTCACGTCCAGCACCTGCCCCTTAAGCTGCACGGGGCTGCCGGCAAGGCTGGAAATCAGAGCTTTGGAGTCTTCGCATATCTTCACTACAGACTCGTCCGAGAGCAAAGCGGCGAACCGGGCGGCGGGAGCGACGGCATACTTTCCGCAGTCGCACACAGCAAGGCTCCCCTTCTGCGGGGCCAGAGCTACGGCCACCTTGCCTTCAGGACAAAGAGCAGCGGGCTCCGACACTCTCAGGCTGCCAATCTCAGCTTCTGCGGGACGGGGTCCCTGCTGCGGTGCGGCAAAGGATACCACCTTGTCCACCAGCCTTTTGAGCGAGGGCATCTCATAGCGGTCCAGCAGGTCTCCAAGCTCGGAATTGAAGACAGTGTCGAGCACGAAATCCTCCTTATTCCATTCCAGGGGGATATCGGTTTTGATGGTCACCAGCTGTTTGGAGAGAGCTATATGGTCCCTGGCCGCGAGGAAACTCTCCCTCTGTCGCGCTGTCAGGCTGTCCAGATGCTCATATATGCCTTCCACGCTGGAATACTTCGCGAGCAGTTTTGCCGCGCCCACGGGACCCACGCCCTGAACTCCGGGCACATTGTCGGATGAATCCCCGCAAAGGGCGAGCATATCAATCACCTGGGAGGTCGAAGATATCTTCCATTTATCGCAAACCTCAGCCTCTGAGAGCACTTCGTTCTCGCTTCCCGATTTGCCGGGCTTGAACTGGAAGATGTGGGGCGAAACCAGCTGGCCATAGTCCTTGTCTGGGGTGACCATATATACATCCATATCCCCGCAGGCAAAGCGGCGGGCGGCGGAGCCTATGACATCGTCAGCCTCAAAGCCGCTGAGCATAAGAACGGGGATGTTCATAGCACGGAGAATCAGGGTCAGAGGCTCGAGGGCGGCAATCACCTCGGCGGGAGTCTCACCCCTGTTTGCCTTGTAAAGGGGGTAGAGCTCATTTCTGAACGAACCTCCGGGAGGATCGAAACTGACGCCTATATGACTGGGACGGTAGTGGTCCAGAAGTTCCAGCAGATACTTTGTAAAACCGTATATGATTGAGGTGTTCTCGCCGCGCGAATTGACCATCGGGCGCCCCACGAATGCATAGTGCATCTTGAAAATCAGCGCGTGGCCGTCTATCAGATATAATTTTTGTCCCATCTCGTCTCCCTGTCTTGTTGACCTTTCTGCAAAGGTAGGAATTTTACAAATAATATTTTTATTTCAAATTCCTTAATTATTTTTGCGTTAAAGAAACAAATACTATTATTATGATACAGACCGTCATCAAATCCCGAATCGATTCGCTGCCCCTCGGAGTACTGGTGTGCTCTCCTCAGTCAGCTCCGAAGGCCCTGGTGCAGATAGTGCACGGAATGTGCGAGCACAAGGAAAGGTACATTCCCCTTATGGAGTATCTCTCGTCCCTGGGCTATGCCAGCGTGATCCACGACCATCGCGGACACGGAGAGAGCGTTCTTGACGCCAGGGACCTGGGCTATATGTACAAAGGTGGATGGGAGGCTATGGTGGAAGATATTCTCGCTGTCCAGGAGTACTTCCGCTCTCTTTTCCCCTCCAATCTCAAGTTCACCCTGCTCGGGCACAGTATGGGCTCGATGGCTGTCAGGGCCTTTGTCCGCAGGTATGACTCCCGGGTGGACTCTCTTATAGTCTGCGGCTGTCCTTCCTATAATCCGGGTCTGTGGGCGGGGAAGGCTCTCGCAGGAGTGATGAAAGTTTTCAAGGGCGACAGGTTCCGCTCCCGCTTTATGCAGAAGCTGGTCTTCGGCTCCTATAACCGTCCCTTCAGCAGCGAAGGCTATTCAAGCGCCTGGGTGTGCTCGGACGAAGATGTGCTCAAGGAGTACCACGAAGACCCCCTGTGCCATTTCACCTTCACCCTGAACGGATTCATCAACCTCTTCTCCCTGATGCGATACTGCTACCGCTCAAAGGATTGGAAGATGAGTAATCCCGGTCTTGAAGTGCATTTTATTTCGGGCGCCGCGGACCCCTGTATGGGCAGCAGGAAGATGATTTCCCGGGCGGCAGAAGTCTTCATAAGGGCCGGCTACGACAAGGTGAGCCTGAAGCTGTATCCCGAAATGAGGCACGAAATCCTCAACGAAAAAGGCAAGCAGGAAGTCTGGGAGGATTTTGTTGAATACATTGCAGAAGACTGAGAGATGAACGACGAATACTATATGAGAATGGCCCTCAGGGAGGCTTCCCTTGCTGCAGAAGAGGGGGAGGTACCCATAGGGGCGGTGATAGTGGCAGGGCTGGGAGAAAAGGAGCAGAGGGTCGTGGCTAAAGGCCACAATATGACCGAGAGGCTGTCGGACCCCACCGCCCACGCCGAGATGATAGCGCTCACGGGAGCCACCTCAGCTATAGGAGGCAAGTATCTGAACAAGTGCACTTTATATGTTACGGTGGAGCCTTGCCCAATGTGCGCCGCGGCTCTGAACTGGGCCCAGGTAGGACGGATCGTATATGGCGCTCCGGACCCAAAAAGGGGCTACAGCCTGTTCTCTCCCCCGCTTCTGCACCCGAGGACAGAAGTCAGCAGCGGAGTGCTTGAGCAAGAATGCTCCGGCTTGGTCAAAGAGTTTTTCAAAAGCAAAAGGTAAGGTTTGTATTGACGCTTATTTTTTGTACCTTTGCACGCGGAATTGAGGTATGGTGTAATGGTAGCACTACAGATTTTGGTTCTGCCTGCCCAGGTTCGAATCCTGGTACCTCAACCTTTCATCTGACTGATGAGTTTTTTTGCCCGGCTGCGGTCTTCGTCCAGCCGGGTTTTCAATTCCTGAAGGCCGGACATTTTCTGCATATCCCTCATCCTTTCCATCAGGCTGATTTTCAGCGGAAGACCATATATGCTTTCGTCGAAATCGAAGATATTGGTCTCGATGACGTCTCCGATATTGGTCATCCCGTAGAATTCTTTTCCCAGGGTATTGACCCTTGAGAGGTACACGCCCCTCGCGGGGACAAGTTTAAGAGGATAGGTAAGGGCCATATTGGCCGTCGGGAAGCCTATGGTCCGGCCTAGCTGCTTGCCGCCGACCACCAGCCCCGAGAGACTGTACTCATAGCCCAGCATCCTTGCCGCCAGACATACGTCTCCGTTTTTGAGAGCCGAGCGTATCTTGGTGGAACTCACCACAGTAGCCTCATCCATATAATAGGCGGGCACGACCTCCACTTCAAGCGGGATACTCTCCGCGAGCGTCTTTATCTGGCAAGGGCTCATAAGGTCCGACCCCAGGGAATTGTCATATCCGAGCACGAGGCGGCTTGCATCGAAGCGCTCTATAAGCACCGAGCGGATGTATTCCCTCGCAGTCAAGGCGGCGAACTCCTTTGTAAAAGGGAGGACCTCCACCCTGTCCACACCACAGGAACGCAGCAGTTCGAGCTTTTCTTCCCTGCTGTTGAGGAGCCTCAGGGTCGGGGCGTCCTGCTGGAGGACCGCCCTCGGATGGGCGTCAAAGGTAACGACAATCGCCTCCTCCCCCTTCGAGCGGGCAGAGGAGACGAGAGTCTTTAGAACTTTACGGTGTCCGAGATGGACACCGTCAAAAAAACCGGTGGCGACTACAGCCATTTTACCAGAGGGAAATCCTGTCTGTGAGGCAGCATAGGATTCTTGGGATAGTAGCGTGTGCCCACCTGATACATACCGGTACGCTCGGGGAACACTTCCACCCTGTAGGTAGCCTTGCCGTCCTCGTAGCTTACGAGGGTGTACTCACTGACACTTGACAGGTGCTGCTTGCCCTTGGCGTCGGTGGTGGTGAACACTATCTCCACTCCGATGTCCTCGGGTTTGAGTCGTCCAAGGTCCAGAACCACTTCACTGTGAAGCTTGCTGCTCTCGGTCAGGGAGTATGAAGCCTCGGGAGCGAGATATGACTCCAGACGGATATTGTTCCACTCGTTGCGTACGTTCTGCTTCCAGGCCGCAATCTGGCGGGCAACTGCGGCAGAATCTGCTGCGAGGCTGTTATATCTCTCACACTGAGGAATATAGTACTGGTTGCAGTAGTCAGTAAGCATACGGTTGGTGGTAAAGTCGCAGGCCACCTTGGCGATGGTGTTCTTGATGTAGCCTATCCACTTGACGGGCAGGCCGCTCTTCGCATCCACATCGTAGTAGTCGGGAGCGATCTCGTTCTCGATGGTGGCGTAGATGGTAGCGGAATCCAGCTCGTTCTGGTAGTTCGGATCGTCATAGGTCTTCTCCAGCGGGAGAGCCCAGCCGGCACCTTCCTTGTAGCCCTCGACCCACCATCCGTCAAGCACTGAGAAATGCATTACGCCGTTCATTGCGGCCTTCTCTCCTGAAGTACCGGAGGCCTCGAGGGGACGGGTCGGGTTGTTGAGCCATACGTCCACGCCCTGAACCATTCTCTTGGCGAGGGTGATGTCATAACCGGGGATGAAGATGATCTTGCCGAGGAAGCGGTCCTGCTTTGAAATGTCGATAATCTGCTTTATCAGGTCCTGGCCTGCCGTGTCGGCCGGATGGGCCTTGCCGGCAAAGATGAACTGGACGGGACGCTTGGGGTTGTTGACCATTGCGTCGAGTCTGTCCAGGTCGCTGAACAGCAGGGTGGCTCTCTTGTAGGTGGCGAAACGGCGGGCGAATCCAATGGTAAGCACGTCGTCCCTGAGGGTCTCCTTGATGGTAACAATCTGACGGGGAGTGTAGTGGGCGCTCAGGGCAGGGTCGGAGAGTCTTTCCCTGATGGCCTTGATCAGCTCTCCCTTGAGGAACTTGCGGGTATCCCAGACGGTGTTATCGGACACCTGGTAGATGCCCTCGAAGCAGCTCTTGTCGTAGTGGTGAGTCTTGAAAGCCTCGCCGAACACCTTGGAGTGAACCTCCTTCCAGTTGCGTGAAGCCCAGGTAGGATAGTGCACACCGTTGGTTACATAGCTGATATAGAGCTCCTCGGGAAGGTATCCGGGATACATTCCGGCGAAGATGTCCTGGCTGACCTTACCGTGAAGCATTGACACTCCGTTCACATTCTGGGACATATTTGCGGCCAGAGAGCTCATTGAGAACTTGTCCTCGTGATTGTCGGGGTCGTTCTTTCCGAGGCTCATGAAGGTCCTCCAGTCGATGCCTATGCTCTGGGGGTAGTAGCCCAGGTACTTGCCCATCAGCTCCTCGCTGAAGGCGTCGTGGCCTGCAGGTACGGGGGTGTGGGTGGTGAACAGTCCGCTGGCGCGGATCAGCTCCATAGACTCGTTGAAGGAGAGGTGGCCTTCCTGCATGCACTCGCGGAGCCTTTCGAGTCCGGCGAAAGCGGCGTGGCCTTCGTTGTAGTGGTAGATGGTAGGATTGAGGCCCAAAGTCCTGAGAGCCCTTACGCCTCCGATACCGAGCAGAAGCTCCTGCTTGAGACGGTTCTCCCAGTCTCCACCATAGAGCTGATGGGTCACCTGACGGTCTTCGGGACTATTGTTCTCGAAGTCAGTATCAAGCAGATACAAGTCGGTACGGCCGACAGCCACCTTCCAGATGCGGGCGCTCATCACCCTTCCGGGCAGCTGGACGCTGATGGTCTTCCAGACACCGTTCTCGTCAAGCACGGGCTCGGCGGGAATCTTGAGGAAGTCCTGAGCCTGGTATTCAGCCACCTGATTGCCGGCAGGAGTAAGTCTCTGGGTGAAGTATCCGTACCTGTAGAGAAGACCCACGGCAACCAGGTTGACATTCATATCGCTGGTCTCCTTGAGGTAGTCTCCGGCGAGGATTCCCAGACCTCCGGAATATATCTTGAGCGAGGTGTCCAGGCCATACTCCATACAGAAGTATGCTACTGAAGGCTCCTTGCGTTCTGCCTTCTGTGCCATATAGGAGTTGAACTCTTCCATCACCTTGTCAAGACGGGCGACGAACTCTTCGTCCTTGGCAAGCTCGTTGTAGCGCTTGATGCTCACCTTGTCAAGGATTTCCATAGGGTTATGGCCGGAATTGTGCCAAATCTTGTAATCAACTGTCTTGAAGAGGGCTTTAGCGTTATCGTTCCAGCACCACCAGAGGTTCTTGCAAAGGGTCTCGAGACCTGAAAGCCTCTCGGGAAGGTGTCGTGTCACCATAACGCTTCTCCACGACGGCATTCCATTTTCGTTGTTGTTCATTTTCTTCTATTAAATTAATACACTGCTAATCTGATTATTTCTCGGCCACTGCGTTGTCCACCCTGATGCTGAAGTCGCTGAGTACGTTCATATAGTTGATGAAGGCCTCATAGGGAGTGTCATAGGGGTTGAAGCGGCTGTGAATCTCCCCGTCGGAGAAGAACTTGGTGCACATATAGTACAGGTGGTCGCTCTCCTGAAGGTGTCCGTAGTCGGCCCAGAGGGCTGCATCGTCGGCAAGAGCGAGCTTCTCTTCCAGGGCGTAGAGCTTGTTATAGGCATCCTGCTGGAGCTCGTTTCCGAGCCAGGCGGACAGATCCCTCTCCTCGTCAGCCCAGGAAATGGCCTCGGGAACTTCGAGCTCGCTTACGGGGCGGTGCTTGGTCGCAGCCCTTGAAGGGGTCACGAACTCAAGGTCGGCATCGGCCACAACCAGGCGGAAGAGAGCCTTCATAAAGTCGAAAATACCGCAGGAAGCATCCTGATGCTCTCCGAAAGTCTCGTAGTCCATAAAGAGGTTCACAATCTCTCCTTCTGACTCCTTGAGCCATCCGAGGTACTTCTCGGCAGTCAGAGGCCACTCTCCCCAACCCTTGTCGGAGAAGCGGAAAGCAATGTCGTCGCTGAGCGAGTAGTTGCGCAGCAAGAGCTTCAAACCGCTCTTCACGTCGCTCTTGTAGAGGTAGTTGGGGCTTCTCCATCCCATTATGTGACGGGCTCCTTCTGTGAGCATAGTCTTGAATCCCAGCTCATAGACGCTCTTTCCGATCTCGTCGGAGTAGATGAGCTCGGTGTTGCGGAAGGTCTTGGGAGTAATTCCGAAGTACTTCTCGACGGCCTCCTTGTGCTTTGTCACCTGGTGCTTGAACTCCTGGGCGGAACCCAGAGAAGCGAGGGAGTGGTTGTAGGTCTCGCAGAGGAACTCCACGCTTCCGGTCTCGGCAAGAGCCTTGAAAGAGTCAATCACCTCGGGAGCATAGCGGTCGAACTGCTCGAGAGCCGAACCGGAGATGCTGAAGGCGAGCTTGAGCTTGCCTTTGGAGCTCTTGATGGCTTCGAGAAGAAGCTCATTCATAGGGAGATAGCACTTCTGAGCTATCCTTTTGAGTATGGTTCTGTTCGCAAAGTCGTCATAGTAATGGGAGTCCTTTCCTATGTCGAAAAAGCGATACTGACGGAGTCTGGTAGGCTGATGGACCTGAAAATACAGGCAAACTGATTTTTTCATATCGGGTTGGAGATTATTTACTTAACTACAGATTCATAAACTTTCTTGAGCTTGGCGGTGGCATTGTTCCACTTCAGGGAATTCACTTCCTCGAAGCCCTGGGTCGTGGCGAAATGCGCGAGTGCAGGGTACTGGAGCAGGGCGTAGATGTCATTGGCAAGGGCATCCACATCCCAGAAGTCCACCTTGAGGGCATACTTGAGCACTTCGGCGGCACCGCTCTGGTGAGAGATGACCGAAGGCACGTTGGAGCGCATAGCCTCCAGGGGCGAGATACCGAAAGGCTCTGAAACCGAAGGCATTATATACACATCAGAAAGCGCGAACATCTTCTGCACCTCCTTTCCGCGGAGGAATCCGGTGAAATGGAAGCGGTCGGAGATGCCCAGACGGGCCACCTGACGTATTGCGCGGTTCATCATATCTCCGCTTCCGGCCATCACGAAACGCACGTTGGGAGTCCTTTTGAGGACCTTGGCGGCGGCTTCGATGAAGTACTCGGGGCCCTTCTGGAAAGTGATTCGTCCGAGGAAGGTCACTACCTTGTCCTTCACTCCCCTCTCCACGCTGATATCGTCCCTGCCGCTGAAATCCACGGCGTTGTGGACGGTCACCACCTTGGCGGGGTCGATGCCGTATTTGTTGATGACTATATTGCGGGTCAGGTCGCTGACGGTCACAACCCTGTCTGCGGCCTCCATACCCCTTTTCTCGATGGCGTAAACTCTCGAGTCCACCATATCGTCGGTGCCGCGGTCGAATGAAGTGGCGTGCACGTGGACTACGAGAGGCTTGCCGGACAGCTCCTTGGCCGCGATTCCGGCGAGGTATGTAAGCCAGTCGTGGGCGTGGATGACGTCAAACTCGCCCTGATGTTCCATAGCTATCGTACCTCCGACCTGGGCGTAGCGGCTCACCTCCTCAAGAAGGTTGGCGCCGTACTTGCCGGAGAACTGGAACTTCTGGCCGAAGCCCACTGAAGTCTGCCTGACGTGATTCTTCTTCATCGTCTCGATGGCTTCGAAGTACTCGTCGGGATCCACGTAGGGAACTATGTTGGAGTCCACGTTGATGAACTTGACCTTGTCGAGGAACTCTTCCACGGTGTCGCTCACACCCCTGACGGCAACATCACTGGCATTGATGATGGTGGCGCAGCTCTGGTCCTCGTCTCCGGACGCCTTCGGCATCACGAAAAGCACTTCGACTCCGTTGTAGGCAAGGCCTTTGACTATACCCTCACAGGCGGTTCCGAGACCTCCTGCGATATGGGGAGGAAACTCCCAACCGAACATCAGAACTTTCATTTTCCTTCCTCCTTGAATTTATTTATCATATAGTTGACAGAAAGCAGGGCGGCGGTGCTCAGGGCTGAGCTGATGGCTCCGTGCGGCTCGTGAGGGGGATCGGCGTCATAAAGCTCAGAGAATGCACCCACTCCGTGCTTGCCCAGATCCTCATAGAAGCCTTCCACAAGCCACTGGGCTTTCTTCACGAAGGACTCGCCCTTCACGAGGAAGCTCACTCTCACGTAAGGTTCGAGCAGGCTGGGCCTTGTGCTTCCCTGGTGATAAGCGAGGTCCCTTTCGGTCTGGGAGCCTTCATATACGCCCTTGTACTTGGGGTCGCGGGGCGACAGGGTCCTGATGCCCCGTGCGGTCACGAGCTCATTGTCCACAACCCTGAGGATTGAAGGGAAGAACTCCTCGTCTATGGGAGAATATTTGCAGGCGAGAGGACAGAGCTGGTTGGGACGTATGTCCATATTCTGGCCGGCATTGTCCACATAATCGGCAAGACAGCCTCTCTGGGGATTCCAGAACATAGGCTGGTAAGAAGCTTTCACCAAATCGCGGATAGGGGTCCACTTGGCAACAAAAGAACTCTTCTTGGGGCCGAACTTGCCTTCCATTTCGAGGGCGAAGCAGATGGCATTGTACCAGAGAGCGTTGGTCTCCACCTGGTATCCGGCTCTGGGGGTAACGGGCTGGCCGTTCACATAGGCGTTCATCCAGGACAGGGCGACTCCGTCCTTCTGGGCCCAGAGCAGACCGTTGGGCTGCATCGAAATCTCGGCCCTCTCACCGGGCAGGTAGCTCTCGAGCACACCCTTTACTATGACTCCGTATTTCTTCCATACGCTCTTTTCGGAAGCGCCGTAGTTGATATAGGACTGGAGAGCGTTTACAAAGAGCAGAGGGGCCTCCACCTGGGTGGTGCGCCTGAAGAGCCTTTCCTGCTCGTCGGCTACGATGTTGTCCAGGATCTCCTCGAACATCTTCGGGTCGTTCAGCCCGTAGAGGGTAAGGCCGGCAAGCGAGAGAAGGGTCTCGCGCAGGAGTCCGGTGTACATCCAGGTCAGTCCGGCATTGATTTTCTTTCTGGAGTTGTGGTCGGTGATCAGGGAATCGGCGCAGCGGCGCAGCTCCTCATCATAGCCCGTCACTTCTCCTGCGGCCTTGAGGTAGCTGTTGTAGCTGCGTTTGAAGGCAGAAGGGTCTTCCTGGAGCGTGGAAGCCGACAGCACTACGCTGCCGCCCTTGGCCAGAGCCACTTCGAAGCTTCCGGGCACCATCAGATCCTCCTTGCAGTCGAAGCCGCGGCGGTACTCGTCGGAGTAAACTATACCGCAGTTCCAGTAAGGAGCAGCCTCATACTTGGCTTTCGGGTCGCTGAGCTGGATGTTCAGGTCGGGGAAGTTGGCGTACATCCTGTATGCGACGCCGTTCTGGATTTCAGAGCCCCAGAGGTTCGCCTCCTGGTTGCGATGGGTAAGGTCGTGGATGTTCCTGAAGGCAAGATAGGGCTTGATGATGAGTTTCACTCCCGAAGGAGAAGAGAGCAGGTCGTAGCGGACCATAACCTGGTCGCGGTCAGGTGCGAGCAGTATGCTCTTCCGGAAGATGACCTCTCCGACTTTATAGGTGATGGAAGGTACCGGGTCGGCGCTGAAATCCACCACGTACTTGTGTCCGCGGGGCTCGTAGATATCGCCGTAACAGTGGATACCGAGATTGAACTGCTTGCCTGAAACAATCAGACTTTCGTCCAGAGCAGAGAGAAGAAGGAAGCGGTCGCCGCCGAAACGGTCCAGCGTCACGGCCAGCAGACCGTGGTAGCGGCGGGTGTTGCAGGTCAGGATTGACGTGTTGCAGTACGAGCCGCTCTTGTTCGCGCTGAGAATCTCCCTCTTCAGCGAGTAGGCAAGGTTTACAAGTTCGGACTTGTTGAATTTGATGAATGCCATAGTATGTTAGTTTGTCTTTTTCAATACAATCGCCGTACGGCTGGGCAGGTAGAGGCTCAGGGAGCCTTCCTGCGTCAAGTGAGTTTTTCCGTCCTCAAGACGTGAATAACCCGCGAATCGGCCTTCGTCAGAGTTGAATTCCATCCTGTATTCACCTTCCGGAGCATGGAAGCGGAATGAGTCAAAAGACGAAACCGGATTGAAATTGAATGCAAAGATACTATTTCCGCGGCTGAAAATCAAAACTTTCCTCTGTTCATCGACATAAAGTTGAACCAAAGGAGCGGAAAGGGTCTTTTCCCTTTTGACATATTTTATCATCTCTGCATCGAACTTTCCCAGCGCTCCGTAGAGGAGTGTCGGGTTGTCCTGGAGGGACCATTGCCTGCGGGCATACTTGTATGACCAGCCGTTCCCTTCGCGGGGGAAATCTATCCACTCGGGGTGGCCGAATTCGTTGCCCATAAAGTTCAGGTAGCCTCCTCCGCAGGTAGCGAGGGTCACAAGCCTTATCATCTTGTGGAGGGCCAGTCCGCGGTCCACAACCATATTGCGCTTGTCGCGGCTCATGCACCAGTACATATCCTTGTCCACCAGGCGGAAAATGATGGTCTTGTCGCCCACCAGGGCCTGGTCGTGGCATTCGGCATAGGAAATGGTCCTCTCGTCGGCGCGCTTGTTGGTCAGCTCATACCAGATTCCGCCCATGCTCCACTGTTCGTCCTTGAGCTCCTTGATCCATTTGATCCAGTGGTCGGCTATACCCATAGCCATACGGAAGTCGAAGCCCAGGCCGCAGGCGGCAAAGGGAGCCGCGAGGCCCGCCATTCCGCTCACATCCTCGGCTATGGTGATTGCCTTGGGGTCGATCTCGTGTATGAGCATATTGGCAAGTGCGAGGTACTCGACAGCGTTCTCGTCCACTCCGCCGTCGAAATAGAGGGAGTAGTCGCCGAAAGCCTTGCCCAGACCGTGGTCCCAGTACAGCATACTGGTCACTCCGTCGAAACGGAAGCCGTCGAGGTGGTACTCCTCCATCCAGTATTTGCAGTTCGAAAGCAGGAAGTATTTTACCTCATCCTTGCCGTAATCGAAGCACCTCGAACCCCAGGCCGGATGATGTCCCCTGGAACCGGGATAGAAGTAGAGGTCGTCCCGTCCGTCGAGCCTGCTCAAGCCCTCAGCCTCATTGCTGACGGCGTGGGAGTGTACTATGTCCATAATCACGGCTATGCCTCTTGCGTGGGCGTCATCGACCAGGGCCTTGAACTGCTCCGGAGTGCCGAAGCGGGAGCTGAGGGCAAAGAAGTTGGACACCTGATAGCCGAAGGAGCCGTAGTACGGATGCTCCTGCAGGGCCATTATCTGCAGGACGTTGTAGCCCAGCTTGCTTACCCGCGGAAGGACCTCGAGGCGGAACTGCTCGAAAGTGCTGACTTCCTCCTTTTCGCCGCTCATACCTATATGGCATTCGTAGATGAGCGGATTGGGCCTGCTTCCCACCTTGCGGTGCTTCCATTCATAGGGGGCGGGGTCCCATACCTGGGCGCTGAACACCTTTGTTTCCGGATCCTGGACAGTCCTGGTCACATAGGCAGGCAGTCTCTCGGCTCCTCCTCCCGGCCATTCTATCCATAATTTGTATAAGTCCCCGTGGTGCAGGAACATAGAGGGCAGCCTGAGCTCCCAATTGCCTTCTCCCACCGGAGTAAAAGCGTATCCTTCAGTCCTTTTCCAATTGTTGAAATCGCCGATCAGGAATATGCGGGTGGCATTGGGAGCCCACTCTCTGAGCACCCACTGCTGACCTTCGCGATGGAGCGGATAGTAAAGATGGTTGTTGATGCCCGGGCTCATAAGGCCGTCTCCGGTGAGCTTTTTGCGCTGCGAGAGGATACGCTCGTGACGCGAGAGAATAGCTCCCTTGTAGGGCTCCAGCCAGGGATCAGTTTCGAAAATCGCCTTCACTTTTCTCGAGGCGCCTTTTTCTTTGAGGGTCATAGATTTTCTTCCGTTTTGGTTTTCAGTGTTCTTAAATATGTGCGGCACTCCCTGACAAGGTCAGCGGAGCGTTTGATGCATTTGTCTATCTCGTCGAGCCCGACGGAGGGGTCCTCAACTCTCTGGACCATCGCTTCGAGCTCAGCGACTGCTTTGTTGTAATCGAATTCTTCCATCTCAATCTACTGTAACGTTAATCTTGCCGTCGGCAAAGAGCAATTTCAGGCTCTCGCCGCTCCTGATGCCCGCGGCGCTTTTCAGCACCACCGAATGGCTGTCGGTCACCAGCGAGTAGCCTCTGGAGAGTATGGAGCGCGGGTCGGCGGCGCTGATTCTGGAGGCGAGAAGCTCGACCTTCTGCTGCATCGAGGCTATTCTCTGCGAGAAGCACAGCTTCAGCCTCTGGGAGTATGAGAGCAGCTGCTGCTCCTCGGCGCAGAGCGCATCCACGAAACGGTCCGCAAGGGCTGTAGGGGTCTTGACATAATCACAGGCGACCATATCCGCCACGTGAAGGTCGCGGTCGTGGCCTATGGCGGTCAGCACGGGGAGGGGGCAGAGGGCTATTGCGCGGCACAGCGAGTAGTCGTCAAAGCAGGCCAGGTCCAGGGCGGAGCCCCCGCCCCGCAGTACCAGGGCGGCATCGAATTCTTCAGCGCGCAGGGCCACGGCTTCGAGGGCGGCGGCTATGCTCTGCGGGGCCTCCTTTCCCTGCATTGCCGCAGGGAAAAGCTCCGTCAGGAAGGCAAAAGAATACTCGTTTTGGTGAAGATGCCTTTGGAAATCCCCGTAACCTGCGGCGTCAGAAGCTGAAATGACCGCAAAGCGCCTCGCGATGGAAGGCACACACAGGCCTTTCTGCAGGTCCATCAGTCCCTCTTTCTCGAGGGCCTCGATGGTCTTGCGGCGCTGAAGGGCGGCATCACCAAGGCTGAAACGCGGCTCGATATCATAGACAGAAAGGGTGAGGCCGTACAGCTCGCTGTAGGTTACGCTGACATTCACAAGCACTTCCATCCCCTGTTCGAGCCCTTTGCCGGCAGCGGATGAGAACTTGGAAGCTATTATGGCATAGCGGCTGCGCCAGATTACGGCCTTGACCTTTGCGACCAGAAGGCCGCCCTCGCTCTGACACAGGTCCATATAGCAATGGCCTCCGGTCTTGGCCTGGATGGAGGCTATCTCGGCCCTCACCCAAACCCTCGAGGGAAAGATTTCCGAGATTCCTTCCTTGAGACAGTTCTGCAAATCGAGCAGGTCTATGCAATCAAGTTCCTCCATACGTTACAAAGATAAGAAAAATGGCAAAGAATTACTATATTTGCACCCGATTAAAGTCATATTCCCGTAAGTGTCCATGAAGATAACAAAGGCAGTTTTCGCTTCAAGCAGCACCAAGGTTTCCCAAAAGAATCCGAGGAAGCTGCCGGAGTTCGCTTTCATAGGCCGGTCCAATGTAGGCAAGTCATCTCTAATCAATATGTTATGTGACAACAGCAAGTTGGCGATGACGTCCTCTACCCCGGGCAAGACGAAGCTTATCAACCACTTTCTCATCAACGACAGCTGGTACCTGGTGGACCTTCCCGGCTACGGATACGCCAAGGGCAGCAAGTCGGAGAGGGAAGATATCGAAAGGGTCATCAGGGAGTATATTACAGGCAGCGGGGAGCTATCCCTGCTGTTTGTGCTGATAGACTCCCGGTATAAGATAACACGCATAGACCTTGACTTCATCGCCGAACTCGGGGAGCACGGCATCCCTTTCGCAATCATTCTGACCAAATGCGACAAGCAGGGCCCCAAAGTCCTCGAACAGACTTTGGAAAAGGACCGCGAAGCTCTGTCGGAAAGCTGGGAAGTCCTGCCCGACATATTGTGCTGCTCGTCCCGGACGGGGAAGGGGAAAAAGGAGATTCTCGACTACATCGGGAGAGTGCTTCAGGAACTTTAACAACCATATATACACCAACTTATGTTACACTCGCACAGATTGGAATTGTTTGCTTGCCGCGCATCGGAAGACTTTGCACGCAAGGTTATCGACCACCTCAACGCCCTCAGGAACGAAGACGAGAAAGAGCTTCATCTCGGCCAGATTGAAGTCACTCCCTTCAGCGACGGTGAGTTCCAGCCCAAGTTTACGGAGAGCGTCCGTGGCGCATCCGTCTACATCATTCAGTCGACCATTCCGCCTGCAGACAATCTGATGGAGCTCCTGCTCACCATCGACGCCGCCAAGAGAGCTTCGGCCGACAAGGTCATCGCCGTAATCCCCTACTTCGGCTGGGCCCGTCAGGACCGCAAAGACCGCCCCAGGGTGGCAATCGGAGCGAAACTGGTAGCCAATCTGCTCAGGGCTGCGGGTGCTGACAGGGTGATGGCCTGCGACCTGCACGCAGACCAGATCCAGGGCTTTTTCGACATTCCCCTGGACCATATCTATGCAAGCAAGGTGTTCATCCCGTACATCAAGAGCCGGGGCATCGAGAATCTGGCGATTGCCGCTCCCGATATGGGCGGCGCAAAGAGGGCCAACACCTACGCCAAGGCCCTGGACGCTTCTGTGATCATCTGCCACAAGACCCGCGAGAGGGCCAATGTAGTGGGCTCAATCACAGCCATCGGCGAGGTTGAAGGCAAGAACATCATCATAGTTGACGATATGATCGACACCGCCGGCACCCTGTGCAAGGCCGCCGAGGTGCTCATCAACAAGGGCGCCGCATCGGTAAGAGCCTGCGCCACCCACGGCATCTTCTCGGCCCAGGCCCTTCAGAGGCTTCACGATTCCGTCATCTCGGAAATCTTCATCACCGACACCATCCCCCATCCCGAGCTCAAGGATGACCCGAAGATCAAGATTGTGTCTATGACTGAAGTATTTGCCAAGATTATCCATAAAGTTTACAACTACGAGTCGATAAGCAGCGACTTCGAGTTCTAGCATCAGCGCAAAGAATGAAAGTGTTTCTCTTCACCCTGGTCCTGGTGGCCGCCTGCATAGTCGGCCTGGGCGTGAACATCTTCTTCCGCAAGAAGGATTTCCCGCATTACGATGTGGGATCCAACGAGGAGATGCGCCGCCGCGGCATACGCTGCTACAAGGACGAGGATGCGGCTCTTCACACAAAACAATGTCCCGGCAGCGGAAGCGACGCCTGCCTTGAGTGCAAGGCCTCTTCCAAGGAGGACAAAAAGCAGAAAGCATTATGAGTTTGGTAGCAATAGTAGGACGCCCCAATGTGGGCAAATCCACCCTTTTCAACCGCCTTGTAGGTATGAGGCAGGCCATAGTGGACGACACCTCGGGAGTGACCCGCGACCGTCACTACGGACGCTGCGAGTGGTGCGGCAGGGAGTTTTCGGTGGTGGACACCGGAGGCTATGCCAGCAACAGTGACGATGTGTTCGAGAGCGCCATACGCTCCCAGGTCGAGATTGCCATAGAGGAGGCGGACGCCATCCTTTTTATGGTGGAGGCCGCCACCGGCATAACTGACTACGACGAGCAGATAGCCCGCCTGCTCAGGCGCAGCGGCAAGCCTGTCGTGCTGTGCGTGAACAAAGTGGACAGCGGGGAGAAGATGTACGACGCCTACCAGTTCTACGCCCTGGGCTTCGAGCAGACCTTCGCCGTTTCGGCGGCCAGCGGAAGCGGCACCGGAGACCTGCTGGATGCCGTTGTGGCCTTGCTTCCCGAGGAGAAAGAGGAGGGCGACGAGCACAAGGACCTGCCGCGCATCACTATCGTAGGCAAGCCGAATGTGGGCAAGTCTTCGCTTACCAATGCGCTGCTGGGAGAGCAGAGGAACATTGTGACTCCGGTGGCGGGCACCACGCGTGACTCCATCGAGACCTACTACAACAAGTTCGGATTCGAGTTTATGCTGGTCGATACGGCCGGCATCAGGCGCAAGACCAAGGTGCACGAAGACCTGGAGTTCTATTCGGTGATGAGGTCTATCAGGGCCATCGAGCATTCCGATATCTGCATACTTATGATTGACGCCACCACGGGACTTGAGGCCCAGGATATGAACATTTTCAATCTTATCCAGAAGAACCGCAAGGGTTGTGTGCTGGTGGTGAACAAGTGGGACCTGTTCGTCAAGGATTCGAATACCCTCAAGGAGTACAGCGAGTCGCTGCGCGCAAAGCTGGCTCCGTTCAACGACATTCCGATTGTGTTCACTTCGGTGCTCAAGATGCAGAGGATACAGGATGTGCTGAACGCGGCTACTGAGGTATATTCGAACTACAGCCAAAAGATTCCGACGGCTCGCCTGAACGAGCTGATGCTTCCGATAATAGAGGAGACACCGCCTCCGGCTTGGAAGGGCAAGTATGTGAAGGTGAAGTACATAACCCAGCTGCCGACGCGCTTCCCGGCGTTTGCGTTTTTCTGCAATCTACCCCAGTACATCAAGGAGCCGTACAAGCGTTTTCTGGAGAATCAGCTCAGAAAGAATTTCAATCTGACCGGCTGCCCTGTGCAGATTTACTGCCGCCAGAAATAGCCGCTGCGCCTCCGCGCTGCCCGCTTCTTTCAGGCTGCGCCTAGCTTTTGGGATATTTGATGGTGAAGCAGGCGCCGCCAAGAGAGAAGGAAGAATTGTAGCCGATACTTGCCGCACACCTTTCCAACACACTGCGGCTGATTGCCAGCCCCAGTCCCGTACCGCTGTTCTTCGTAGTGAAATTAGGAGTAAAGAGCCTGCAGATGTTCTCCTCGCTCACGCCCGGACCATTATCCTCCACAACAATATCGTAGAACCCGTCCTCCACACTATTGCGCAGCGACACCCTGATAAGACCGTCAGAACGGTTCCCCAGTGCCTGCACCGCATTATTGAGCAGATTCACAAAGACCCGGGTCAACTGAGGACGCGGACCGTTGATATAAGCCTGGTCCAGACCCAGATACTCGAACTTTACCCCTTCCAGATTGTCGAACAGCGCTATCTGCTCCTTGAGCAGCGAACTGAGCTCTATCCTCTGGGGCTCCTCGACATACAGATTGGCAAATGACGAGAACTCGTTTGCCGTGGCACTCAGGATATCAATCTGCTCTATCAGCAGGCGGCTCGCCTCATCGAAACGCTCCATCCACCTCGGATCGCCCTTCTCCTTGAGCCGCACAAGCCTCTGAATCTGGAGCTTCATAGGGGTGAGCGGATTCTTTATCTCGTGCGCCACCTGACGCGCCATTCCGCTCCAGGCCTTATCCCTTTCGGCCTGCACAATCTTTCGCGAACTCTCCTGCAGCTCAGCCACCATACGGTTGTAAGCCTTCACGATATCGCTGATCTCATCCTCGCGGTCATACTTGATGAACTGCAGCGACTCCACATCCGAAGCCTTCATCTTGCTTCCCATCTCCTCCAGAGGGCTGAAAATCTTGTCCACCACTCTCGACGACATGACCAGGGCAAGGCTCAAAAGGGTAAAGAACAGCGAGAGCACCGTCAAAGTATGCACTACGGCATCCCTTTGCAAATCGTAGTTTGCATCGCTGTAGGGGGAGCATATTATGGCCACCAGCCTACCCGAACGGTTGCGCACAGGAGCGTACATACTGTAATAATGGGTCTGGCCGGCCTGTTCCTGCTGAATATAGTACTTCTTGTATTGATTAACTATCTGATTATAAGCATCCGAATTAAGCCTCTGTCCCAGCAGCTGGCGCTCGAAGACGATGGGCGTCGTGGACATAATCAGATGGCCCGAAGGCGAATAAACGCTTATGTCCGAACTGGTATCGGTCCCCACCTGCTCAATAACCCGGCGGAACTCCCTTGAGGTGATGTCCTGCTCGCTCTGCACAGTAGAGTATGCGGCATCCATCATTGAGGAGATGGAGTTGATCTTGTAGGACATCATCGTGTGCAGGTTGCTGTCGTTGCGCCTATATACGAAGAACACGCTCACAAACGCCATCACCACCAGGGTCAACACCAGAGAAACCAGCAGCACGCTTACTATCCTTCTGTGGAAATATCCGTTCTTCCTTTTGGGCCTGCCTTCTTGAGAGAGAGCAAAAAGCCACATCACAAGAAACATCAGAATGGCGACGAACACAACCGTGACTATATATGTCATCAGGGTGAGCGACGGCCTGGACAGGACTACCATCTCCCTGTCGGACATCAAGGTGAAGAAATGAGTGTGTCCGTTCAGGGTCAGGAACATATCGTGACGCGAATAGAGCTTGTCCGCCAGCTCTGAAGTCAGCTTGGTAGGATACGGATACTGGCCGTAGTTGGACTTGAGGTCAAGGGCGTCATATCTGGCGTAGGAGTAGCCGTTGGGAATGGTCGCGCGTCCCGTAGGGGTGATGTTGAAGATGGCCGCATAACCCTTGTTGCCCCGGATATCTCTCGATTCGACCTGCACCAGCACCCGCGAGATGCCGCTGCCTTCGATAAGATACATAAACAGACCTATATAATAGGCTCCGCTCCCCTCCCTCTTGACATACATAAATCTCGAGCCGTCGGCTATGGGCACTGCATCCTTCAGCAGGGAGTTGTACAGCTGGGCGGCGGCCCTTGTGGTGTTGTCGTTGTTGAAGACATAGACCGTAACCTGGTAGTCCTGGTCCGAGCGCGTGAGGTAAGTATCTGTGATTCTGCTCAATATGGCACTTTCTGTGTTATTGAACACGGAAAGGGCGGAGATGATCATATCGTCGGCTATCTGGCCTTCGATGCTGCGCAGTCTCATCTCCAGGGTGATGTCCCTGTCGAAGGACAGCCTTCCCGCGAGGGTATCCATCTGCTCCTTCTCCTTGCGGAAACCAAGGACAGAGGAAGTCAGCACCAGAAGCAGGGCAAAGCCCAGGCTGAACAGAATCCTGGAGAGAGGAGAGAAGCAGTTATAGCGGAAATTGAAGCACCTCCCTACCAGGGGACTGACCACTTCCAGGAGCATCGGGACAGAAATGAGCATTACCCCGAATGACAGATAGACCAGAAATGTGAAAGGCGAAATCTGGGAGAACTTATAGAGCTCCAGACATATATTGGAGTTGAGTACTATATCCCTGAAGGCGTATTGGGTATAGAAAATGATGAGGGCGGAGAAGACAAGGGCGGAAGATATGACAGCAATGCAGGAGCGGCGTCTTACAAGGGCAGCGTCAATCTGCTTGCGGCAGAGGAAAAGGCATAGCGATAGCAGGAAGACGGCAAGATTGATTATCAGCACGGAAGCCAAAGAATACAGCACATCCCCGCCAGCGTACAGCATAGGAGAGAAAAGAGTAAACTGGCCGCTGAACCTCTTGCCCCAGAAATAGAAGAAAAGCATCAGGGCTGCAAGAGATGAAACTGCAACGGCCACCCTGCGGGCACTCCGGCCGTCCATCAGGTAACAGAAGACGGCAAGAATCATCAGCCCCATAGACAGCCAGAGTGAAGAAGAGTCCTCCTCTCCGCTGGCTTTGAGGGTCTCGCAGACAACTTTGAACATAGGCTCACCACCGACCGAAACCACCGAGCCGCAATCGTAGGACAGAGGCCTTACCGAGCAGTCGCTGTTGATGCGCAGATGATGGTTCAGCTCGTCTGCCTGGCCGCGGCTGCCTCCCACTATCGATATGCCTCCAATTACAGTGCAGTCCCCTTCGGAAATTCTTTTAACCAGATACCAGCTGCGGCCGAAGGGCAGGAAAGACAGGGAATCGCCCACCGAAGACATAGGTGAAGAGGAGTTTCTGCGGGGATTGGAAAGAACGGGGAAAAGGTATTGGTCGCCGATTCTGTCGTTTGCCACAGGGAACTCCCCGACCCAGGACTGGAGAGTATCGGAATAGTAACGGTATATTACAAAATCTTCCGGAAGCCCGTCCGAGCTCAACCAATCGTCCCTTCTGCCTTCAAGGGAGCGGAGCATATATTCATCCAGCTCAGCCACTCTCTTTTCCAGCACCCAGGAGGCCCTGGCGGCAGACTGGGCAGTATATCCTTTCACCCCGCTGCGGCTGATTGAAAGTACCAGCACGAGAACTCCCAGGAGAAGGAAGATTAATGACAGATAAGAGAGTATATGTTTCCGGTCCAGTTTCATTCGTGGTGGTAGGGTTCTCCTTTGATAATGGTAAATGCGCGGTACAGCTGCTCAGCAAAAATGGTTCTGACCATCTGGTGGGAAAAAGTCATCTTCGAAAGCGATATTTTCATTTCGCTGCGCGAATAGACCTCGGGGCTGAAGCCGTAGGCGCCTCCGATTGCAAATACAATATCCCTGCCATCTTTCGAAGCGCTGTCTTCGATAAAACGGGCAAAGCGGAGCGAAGTGAACTCCTCTCCCCTTTCGTCCAGAAGTATCAGTTTGTCGGAGGGCTTAATCTTTGAGAGCAGAAGCGCTCCCTCCCTGGTTTTGATTTGTTCTTCGCTGAAAGAGGAGACTTTCTTCAGCTGCGGGATTTCCTCCAGGCGGAAGGGGACATAGTGCGAAAGCCTTGAAACATAGATTTCAAGACCCTGCCGAACCCAGGGGACATCTGTCTTCCCGACTGTCAGAAGCGTAATCTTCATACCTCAAGGCCGCTCTTGCGGAATTAAACCATAACTGCGGGCAAAGCGTGTAAAATTAAGGAAAAACTAAAAACTCTCCAAATGACTGTCCCCGCTTTGCTGGCTCAATATTTGCATATTTGCCCGGATGTGATGACAGTAGTTAAAATATTCCTCTTTCTGCCCTTGCTGTGCGCATCGGTTCTTCTGCACGCACAGCAGGAAAACTATGATGTGTTCAACCCTATCGGCAAGTACATAGTCAAGGGAGACGCAGACTGCCTGTCCGCCTGGTTTGACGAGAGTGTGGACATCAGCGTTTCTTCGCGTCAGGGGAGCACAAGCAAGGCTCAGGCCAGGCAGATAATCAAGTCCTTCTTCTCAAACCACACGCCCCAGTCTTTCAACATCACCCATCTGGCGGAGAAGGCCGATATGAAATACGCCCTGGGCAGCCTCAACGCGGGAGGGGAACTGTTCTCTGTCACAATCTTCATCCGGTCCAAAGGGGAAGAATACCGGATCCAGCAGTTAAAAATAGAGCGCCTGTAGCAATCTGCCACAAGCGCTTTTCTTTTGAACTGCCCCGGGACCGGGTCCCGGAAGGCATTTATACTCTCTGGCCGTAAGAGCGGTCGGTGGTATTGACGGTAATCTTGTCGCCGGTCTCGATGAAGAGGGGCACCATAATCTTTGCTCCGGTCTCGAGGGTCACTTCCTTGAGAGCTGAAGTCGATGCGGTGTTACCCTTCACAGCGGGCTCGGAATAGGTCACCTCGAGGGTAACATAGGTAGGGAGCTCGCAGGTGAGGCACTTCTCCTCGCCAACCACGAACATCATCTCCACGTGCTGTCCCTCCTTCATAAGGTCGGAGTTCTCGACAATCTCCTTGGGGAGAAGAATCTGCTCGTAAGTCTCCTCGTGCATGAAGTTGAAACCGTCCTCCTCGGCATAGAGGAACTGGTAGGGACGTCTCTCGACATCTATGGTCTCAATCTTTGCACCGGCGGTGAAAGTGTTTTCAAGAATACGACCGTTCTCAAGGTTGCGGAGCTTGGTCTTCACGAAAGCGGGGCCTTTGCCGGGCTTTACGTGCTGGAACCAAACAATCATACAGGGCTTGTCGTTGTACTTGAGATACAGTCCGTTTTTAAAATCAGCTGTTGTTGCCATAAAATATAGTTATCTGTTAATAATATTTCCAATCAATAATCCTGCAAATTTAGTGATTTGTATCAATTTTCGCAAGTGGCGCAAACGGAGCACCTTGCCGGACTCAGTCGTTATTGAGCTCAACGATATCGACTTCGTCCTTTTTGCTGCTGCCCATCAGATGCTCGCTGTAGTAATCGGCCATCCTCCAGAAGAAGTACTCGTTCATATCGCCGAATCCGTGCCTCTGGCCGGGAAGCAGAAGCAGGTCGAAGCGCTTGTTCGCCCTTATGAGGGCATTGACCACCCTGATGGTGTTCGCCGGGTTCACATTGTTGTCCATATCTCCGGTGCAGAGCAGCAGATGGCCCTTGAGCCTTGAGGCAAGTTCCTGGTTGGTCTCTATGTGATAGACAAAGGTGGTGTCACCCTTCTCCACCACTTCCTTGATGCCGTGGTGCTGCTCGCTCCACCAGCGGTTGTAGATGGAGTTGTCGTGGTTGCCGGCGCATGAAACGGCGACTTTGAAGAAGTCCGGATAGGTCAGGATGGCGGCAGTGGACATAAAACCTCCGCCTGAGTGTCCGTGGATCCCCACCCTGTCGAGGTCGATCCAGCTGTAGCGGGCTCCCAGCTGCTGGATGGCATATTTCTGGTCTTCAAGACCATAATCCCTCAGGTTTCCGTAGCCATAGTTGTGATACCACTTAGAACGGTTGGGATGGCCTCCGCGGTTGCCTACGGTGATGACGACAAAACCCAGCTGGGCAAGACGGTCTGTGCGGGTAAAGCCCTTGCTCCATTTGATGTTGTTGGCTTCTACCTGGGGGCCCGGATATACATAGTCGCAGATGGGATAGACCTTGGTGGAGTCGAAGTCGAAAGGCTTGTAGATGGCTCCATAAAGGTCGGTGACTCCGTCTGCGGCTTTGAGACGGAATCTCTCGGGGAATTTGTACCCTGCCGCTTCGAGAAGGCTGAAATCTGCCTCTCCAAGAGTGCAGAGCTTCCGCCCGGAGGCATCATAGAGAGCCGACGCAGGCTTGTAGTCCACTCTTGAATAATTGGCTATGAAGTACTTGCCGCTCTCAGATGCTATGGCTTCGACATTCATGTCCTGCATGTCCAAAAGGCTTATCGCTCCCCCTTTCAGACTCACCCTGTAAGTGTGCATCTGGTAGGGATTCTCGTCTTTCTCCACTCCGCAGGCGCTCAGCAGCACATAGCCTTCCTTTTCGTTCACTTCCAACACATCCTCAACGTGGTAGGCTCCCTCGGTAAGGTTGCGCACAAGGGTTCCGTCGCTGTTGTACAGGTACAGGTTCGCCCAGCCGTTGCGCTCCGACCAGTGGATGAACTGCTTCCCGGAATTGATGAATTTCAGGTTGCGGCTCTCCACATAGGTATTCATCCTCTCGCTGAGGATGGTGCGGGTAGAGTCGGCATCGAGGTCCACCCTGCATATATCCATACGCTTGAGGTCCCTGCTCAGCCTTGTAAGATAGAAGCCCTTTTCGTCTCCCATCCACCTGGCGCTGCGCCACTCAAGGAAAGAGTCCTCCTTTTTCCTCTCTGCCCTCTGGAAAGAAATGTCCTGGTCCTTGAAGGCGGCGGTCTTGATGAGCTTCTTGCTCCAGCTCAGAGTATCAAGCACATACAGCTCCCCTTGAGGTGAAGGCTCGCCCGGCATCTGGTATTTGTAAGTCTCCAGCGTGGGGCGGGGCTGGCTCAAAGAGTTGATGACCCAGAAGTCCTTGAGGGCACGCATATCCCATTTGATGAGGGCGATATGTCGCGAATCCGGGGACCAAACGAGTTCCGAAGGGTAAGTGCGGCGGGTGGTGTCAGTGACGGTATTGCCCATATAGCTGTCGGACCCGTAGCCGAACTCCCTGATGCCGTCGGAAGTAATTCTCTTTTCGACAAGGGTTGAATCCTTGGGGTCACGGGCGGCCTTTTTGAGGTTCAGGCTGTCCATATAGAAGAGGTTGGCGTTCTTTACATATATGCCTATTCTTCCGTCGGGGCTCATGCTTGCCCAGGAAGGGAAGCCCTCCTGCTCCTTGTCCGTGGTAAAGGTCATCTTGCCGTCGGATATGCGGTAGTGGAAGCGATAAACAAGCTTTTCTTTCTGCTTCTTCTGTTTTGTGGTGTCGACCCTTTCCTGCGAGCTTTGAATACTGAAATACAGATAGTTATCGTCCTCGGGGTCAATCTTCAGGTCCCTGAATGAGATGTGCTGGGCATCGAAGGGGTCGCGGATTATGGAGGTCAGTTCCATAGCGAGCCTGTCCATATCGAACACGGGCCTGACACTCCCCTTGACAGGGTCGGCAAGATAGTAATTGGTCCCCGCCGAAGTCTTCCACTCATAAATGAAACTCTCGCTGTGACGCATCCACAGGGGTCTTACTTCGGTCGTGAAGACCATACGGTTGACGTTCTTTGCGCTGAAGCGGGCGGCGAGCTCATAATTCGGAGTTGTCACTTTCCTGCTGTCAGAGACTGACTTTTCTGCCGCGCCAAGACTGATGGGGCCCAGAAGCAGGCCCAGCGCAAGCATTGTACCCAAGACTTTATTCATATCGTTAATAAATTAGTTTACAGGCATTTACACTATCTTTCACCGTCTTCCGAAGGCCCTCCGGCCCCGGCCGTACGACAAGGCCCCGACGGAAAACAGAGCAAAATACGCTTTTTTGCCAAAAAAGTCAAGAGGGAAATAGCTATCTTTGCGCCCGCAATGAAACGGATTTTATTTGTATGCCACGGAAATATCTGCCGTTCTCCGATGGCCGAGTTCATACTCAAAGCCCTCGTGAAGGCACGGGGGATGGAAAATGAGTACTACATAGAAAGCGCCGCCGTGTCCGCTGAAGAATTGGGCAACGGCATCTATCCTCCGGCAAAGCGCTGCCTGAGCCAGCACGGGGTGGCCTTTGACAGCGCCAAACGCGCAAGGCAGGTGCGTTCTGAGGACTACGCTCGCTTCGACAGGATAATCTGTATGGATGCGATGAACCTGAGGTGGATAAAACGGATCATTCCGCAGGATCCCGACGGGAAAATACATCTGATGATGTCCTACACGGGCCGCTCGCGCGATGTCGCAGACCCTTGGTACACAGGAGATTTCGAGACTACTTTCCAGGACATTCTCTCTGCCTGCGAAGCTATGCTTGACGGCACGGGAAGCGCTCTATAACACGAACTCTTCCAGGCCCTGCTCCTCAACGGCGTATTCTATGCCCCTGTTGATATAGTGC
Source organism: uncultured Bacteroides sp. (assembly GCA_945874355.1). Taxonomy (GTDB): domain Bacteria; phylum Bacteroidota; class Bacteroidia; order Bacteroidales; family UBA932; genus Cryptobacteroides. The sequence goes on along the minus strand of CAMCGB010000008.1, from coordinate 5,371 downwards.
AGCAGAGGCTTTGTGGTGCGGAACAACTCCGCGCTGCGCTCAAGCAGGCCCTCTGAGGTCATAAAGCTGTCCGGGGCGCAGTAGGTGACGCAGTAGCGTTTGAGCCTCAGATAGTCTGCATCCGGGCAGTCGGCCGGGAACCCTGCAGGGACCTTTTTCAGGGCTCCTTCGAACTCCATCTCGAAGCACGGGTCGCATTCTTTGACCAGTTTTCCGAACTCTCCCCCTCCCATAGAGATGTCTTCCCTGAGCACCTTCAGCGCACGGGGATCCAGCCAATAGTTCCCCGTTGCCAGCATATTGGCTCCCTCAAAGTTGCCGGGTCCGTCAATGCCTACCTGGAAGTAGTATCCGCTGTAAGGGGACTTTTTGCCGCCACGGCAGATGAAGGCTCCGAAATGGGTTTTGTAGGGCTGTTTGTATTTCGAGAAGCGCACGTCGCGGTAGATTCTGTATGTCATATCCTTCAGGCTCTGACGGCCTACCTGCGGGTCAATCTCCGCAAGTGCGGCGGCAAGGGAGACGGCAAAGCTGTTGAAAGTGTTGGCTGCGTCAAGGTACCATTCCTTGTTGGCGGCGAACCATTCCCTGTCGTTGTGCTCGCTCAGAGCGCGCAGGAATTCCAGAACTGACTTCATTTCGGCAAATTTCGTGCAAGATAGCAATTTTCCGCCTCTTTTCACTCAATGGAGCTTTTTTGCTATCTTCGCTTCTTCGAACCGAAATCATTTTATGAGCTGGTCATCCGAAATTTGGAAGAAAAGTCTTCCGGTATATGAGGCGATTCTCTGTCTGCCCTTTATCAAAGAGCTCTCCGAGGGGAGCCTTCCCGCGCAGAAGTTTGAGCGCTATATAGCCCAGGACGAGCTGTATCTGGGCACGTACGGCAGGCAGCTGTTCCAGTTTGCCGATCTGCTCCAGGACCCTTCAGAAAGGGAGGTTTTCACTTCTTTTGCCTGCAGCAGCCTGGAGGGCGAAAAGGCTATGCATCAGCTGCTTATAGAGAAAGTCGGAATCGATTTGAAAGTGAGTCCTTCGGATGTGACCCTGGGCTACAATGCCCACACCCAAAAGGCGATAGACACCGGGGTGAAGGAGCTTGCGCTGGCTGCCATTCTGCCGTGCAACTGGATTTACAACAGGGTCGGGCTGGATATTCTTTCCCGTTCAAGGCTTGAAGGGAATCCTTATAAGGACTGGATTCTTGAATACGGCAACGAAGAGTTCACTTCGGGCGTGAAGATGCTTGTCGGGATGATTGACCGCTGGGCCGAAGGGGCGAGGGAGGAGCTGCTTGCGAAAATGGACGAGGAGTTCCTTGAAGCCTTGCGTTTTGAATATGCCTTCTGGGAGTACGGCTATAACGGGGATTAAGGCATCAGAAAGCCATCTCAAGGAAAACCAGGGTCACAAATCCAAAGATGAGGGCATAGGTGGCCATCTTCTGATAGCCGTGGGAGTGGGTCTCCGGAATCATTTCGTCGCTGACGACATACAGCATGGCGCCTCCGGCCATTGCGAGCATCACCGGCAGGAGGACTTCCGAGATGGCGCCGATGCCGTATCCCAGCCATACTCCGACGACTTCCAGCAGGGCTATGGCGAGTGAGATCAGAAGGGTCCGCCATCTGCTGACGCCGGCAATGAGAAGGGGCGCTATGACGACCATTCCTTCGGGGATGTTCTGAAGGGCTATGCCGAGGGTGACGGCCCACGCGTCTGAGCTCTCTGCTGCGTTGAAACCCACTCCGGCGGCGATGCCTTCGGGGAGTTTGTGGAGCGCTATGGCCATAACGAAGAGCAACACGTGATTGAGGGAGGCGTTGTTTTTGTGCTCCTCGGAGTCGAGACCGGTGATTTTGTGGAGGTGCGGGGTGACGAAGTCCAGAAGGTTGAGGAAGAGCATACCGGCGACTACGCCTATGAGGATGAGCCACCATTTGCCTATTCCGGCCGACTCTGCCGCGGGTACTATCAGGCCTATGGTGGAGGCCGCGAGCATGATGCCGGCGCAGAATCCAAGCACCGCGTCGTTCCATTTGTGGGGCAAAGCTTTGATTACAAAGCCCAGCAGGGCTCCTATGATGGTGGCAAGGCTCAAGCCGGCCGCGCTTATCCAAACCTGAATCATTTCCTGAGTGTTTTCCGGGGCCAAAATTACGCAAAAAATCATTTGATTTGTCAATTTTTAGAGCCAATTTTGCATTCTTGAAAAACAAGGAATCGGGTAGTGTCGATAATTGTGCGGCAGCCTTTGAAAGTTTCGCAAACCGCATTTTTCTCGCATTGCCAAGTAATAGGACAAATGCGAAACTTCAGATAGTATCGTTATGATCAGCAAAAAGATGCAAGAGGCGATAAATGCCCAGATTAATGCTGAAATGTGGTCAGCATACCTTTATCTCGCAATGTCTATGGACGCATCCTCACACGGTCTGAGGGGAGTTGCAAATTGGTTCAAGAAGCAGTATGAGGAGGAGATGGAGCACGCGTTCAAGTTTGTCGGCTACCTGCAGAGCCAGCTTTGCCGCGTGGAATTGGCTCCGATCGCCGAGTTCCCCACTTGCTGGGACGGCTGCCCGCTGAAGATGTTCGAGAACGCTCTCGCTCACGAGAAGAAGGTTACCGGGATGATTAACAATCTCTGTGCAATAGCTGCCGAGGAGAAGGATTATGCTACAGGGATTTTCCTGCAGTGGTATGTTACTGAGCAGATTGAGGAAGAGGCTAATTGCCAGGACGCTATTGATGCCCTGAAGATGATAGGCGAGGACAAGGCCGCCTTCTTTATGTACGATAGCCAGCTGGCCGCAAGGTAAGGATTTTGACGGGGGAAGCCTTCCTGTCATTTCGACCGAGCGCAGCCTTCCCCTGTCTTTTCGACCGAGCGTAGCAATCAGCCAATATCGTCAATGAGGTTGCCGGCGTCGATTTCTGCTTGGATGAAGTTCGCGCGGGCAAATTCCCACAAAGCCTGTGAGCCTTCGGCTGAGCGGGCGTTGCGCTCCAGCACCTCGGAGAGCCTGCGTCCACCCTCCCTCCAGGCACGGCCACCGCTAGCGTGCTGCAGGAGAAGCGGCTGGAAGTTGTCAAGGGTGTGGGCGAACTTCGACTCGGGACTCCCCCATTCCTCGAACTCATCCCATAGGGCGCGCATCTTTGCGGCAAGGTCTTCGGGAAGCTGGGAGTAAAGCCTATCCGCCGCAGCGAGTTCCCTCTCCCTCTGGGTCTTCTTCCCCTCCTCGTCATAGGCAAAGGTGTCACCTGCGTATATTTCCACGAGGTCATGGACCAGAAGCAGGCTCACCACCTTCAGGACATCCACCTTTTCGTTGGAATATCCGGAAAGCAGAAGAGCCATCACGGCCATGTGCCAGGCGTGCTCGGCATCGTTCTCCAGACGCTCTCCGTCTGAGAGATAAGTGCGGCGCTGCACGAATTTCTCCTTGTCTATGAGTTTGCAGAATTCAACTATCTGCGAGAGTCTGTCATTTGTCATATCAGCATTATCGCATTGATATTCCTCCCGCAGGAGATTCCCTCCCGGCGGGCTGAGTAGTAGTTACTGTCAATATAAGTATCTATATGCGAGACGGTTATATTCTTTTGCGGCACGCCGCACTCCTCAAGGGAGTAACGGACGCATTCCTTCAGGTCGATGTGGTGACCACCTTCCATCGAACCTTCCTTTCTTGCTCCCCTGAACGACCATATTTTCTCTATTGGAAATCCGGATTCCTTGAATACCAGTGCCACATCATCTCCGACCTGGAAGCTGTCATAGCCGATGCCGGGACCGATGACGGCCCGGATGTCCTCCGTACGAGTTCCGAACAGATGGCACATCTCAAGAACTGTCTTCTTCACAATCATATTCACGGTGCCACGCCATCCGCTGTGTGCTGCTCCTATGGCCCTGTGCACCGGATCGTACAGGAGCACCGGTATGCAGTCCGCTGTCCTGACTCCTATGGCGACGTCCGTGAGGTCAGTCACCAGCGCGTCCACTCCTTCCAGGTCCTCCCTCGTGAGGTTTGGCCTGTCCACATAGGCGACATTTGTCGAGTGTGTCTGGTGGGGCTGCACAACTGTACAGGGAAGTTCAACATCCCTCCCTGCGGTGAAAGCGCGCACCCCACTACCCATATCGTATTCCAGAAGTTTGTCGTTATTCATATTCCCAGAATGAGTACAGGTACGAAGTTACGAATTTTTCGCAAAACAGGGGAAGGCGCCGCAGGGGGGGGTTAGCGGGTGAAGCGGACTTCGATGGTGCCGCAGTCGCCGTGCTTGTCCTGGTAGAGGGCTCCGACTCTCCCTTTGCCGCACTTCTGGCGAGAGCTTCCCGCTTAGAAGTCCGTCTGATGTGCTCCAGGAAATCCACGGCTTGCCGAGCAGCGCCCGCCTCTCAGCAGGGAGGCCGCCGCTACAAAAAGAAAGCAGACAATCAGTTTACAGAATAGCGATTCACAGTCCGGTAGCGTTTCTGCAAATATAAATTAATTTCCTATTTTTGTACAGTTAACGCTTAAAACAATGACAGATCACATCAAATATATGCATATGGCCATCGAGGAGGCGAGGAAGGGTATTCTCGCCGACCACGGCGGCCCCTTTGGAAGCGTCATCGTCAAGGACGGCGAAGTGATTGCGAGCGAGCACAATATGGTCCTTAGCAACAATGATGCGACGGCCCACGGAGAGGTGTCGGCGATTCGCGCGGCAGGGCAGAAGCTCGGCACCTACGACCTGTCGGGCTGCACCCTTTACACTACCGGCGAGCCTTGCCATATGTGCCTGTGCGCCTGTATGTGGGCAAATATCGACAAAATCTATTACGGCTGCACGATAGAGGACAACGGCATCATCGGCTTCCGCGACGACAAATTCAACAGCATCTTCGGAGGCCGGGACAAGCTGGAAGGCTATATGACCCAGATTGAGCGCGACGCCTGCCTCGAGCTCTTCAACGAGTACAAGTCCCTGAAGCGCAGGAACTATTGATTTTCCCCTGACGCTCCGCCACGCGGCTGCCGCCGCTCGGGTTCGAGCCCCAACATATACAAAGAAGTCCTGAATTTCTTCAGGACTTCTGCGGTGCGGAAGGGGCTCGCAGGCTTTGCCTGCGCTATCCTCTCTAACCCCAGTCAGCTGTCGCTGACAGCCCCTGTTAGGGGCATACCGCTTTCGCTTAGCTCCAGCGGGTGGCTCCACTGGGCTTTTTCTTCGAAAAAACCCTGACGCTCCGCCACGCGGCTGCCGCCGCTCGGGTTCGAGCCCCAACATATACAAAGAAGTCCTGAATTTCTTCAGGACTTCTGCGGTGCGGAAGGGGCTCGAACCCTCGACCTCCGGCGTGACAGGCCGGCGT
>CAMCGB010000007.1 GCA_945874355.1 uncultured Bacteroides sp. | reverse complement strand
AGGGGCGTTTGGTCAGGGTGACAGCACGGAAGGCGCGGCGGGGCAGGCTGGCTGGGAGCGTGGGCAGGGAAGGCGCGGCTGAACAGCGGAGATGGCGCAGCTGAACAGCAGAGAGGTTATTTGATGTAGGAGAGGAATTCGGCGCGGACCTGGGGGTTGCGGCGGAAGGCTCCGGTGAGGTAAGTGGTGGTCATCTCGCCGCTTTTGCGGGCCCCGCGGCTTTCCTTGCACATATGCCGCCCCTTAAGGATGAGCGCCATACCCAGCGGCGGATTCTCCTGCCCCAGAGCCTCGGTAAGCATCTGCACCACATCCTGCACCAGCCTCTCCTGAACCTGCAGGCGGGACGCACAATAATCCACCACCCTTCCGACCTTCGACAGACCGAGTATCCGCCCCTTGGGATTCGGCAGATAGGCAAACCAGTACTGCCCGAAAAACGTCCGGCAATGATGCTCGCACAGCGAATAGAAAGACCCGCTGTCCACTATCATATTATCGTACACTATGCCGTCCTGGCCGTTGGGAAAGGTCGTGATGCGAGGCGCCTGCGCAGGGTCGTAGCCGCGGAAAATCTCCGAAAACATCCGCAGAATGCGGTCCGGAGTCTCCTTCAGCCCCTCCCTCGAAGGATCTTCGCCTATGTATTCAAGCAAATCTACGATGTGCTCTCTGGCCTGCTCTTCAGTAATCATAGTGCAAACTTACACATTTTCCCGGGAACTATTCCAACCAGGAGAGAAAATCGTCAACCCTGGAGCGCGACACAAACAGCTCTTCCGGAGTGCGCACACTCAGCTCGAGCTTCAACCTGCCGTTCAGATGACGCAGGACAGTCTTCACCGCCTCCCGACGCACGATACAGCCCCTGGAGACGCGGAAAAACGACTCAGGGTCCAGTCCCTCGCAAATCTTATCCATCGTCAGGTCAAGCAGATAACGCCCTCCCGAGGTCATATAAACATAATTGCACTTGTCTTCAGACAGGAAGCAGGCAATCGAAGCGAGCTCCAGCGGGACATACTGCTCCCCCACCCTGACGAGCATACGCTTCTTCCACTTCTTCGCGCCGCTCACCGAAGCCATAATGCGGCCAGCATCGGTGCTATTTTCAGCAGCAGAACCGGCAGAACCACCGTCAGCAGAACCAACAGCAGAACCAGCAGCCGCAACAGCAGTCTCACAGCGCCCCAAAGCCCTCTGCAAAGCGCTCACACTCACAGGCTTAAGAAGATAGTCTATACTGCCGGCCTCAAAAGCCTTGAGGGCATAGGAATCGTATGCCGTGGTCATTATCACTTTAGAACGCACGTCCCTCTGACGGAAGACCTCGAAACAATCCCCGTCCGAGAGTTCCACGTCCATAAATATTATGTCAGGATCACCGCTGCGACGCAGATAATCCAAAGTCCCGGTAATGGAATCGGTCTGGGCTACCACCTCCACATTGGGAAACGAGGCTTCCAGAATCTTGACCAACCTCATTCTGGCCATAGACTCATCCTCAACAATCAGCGCTTTCATCATAAGAGTGGCAGAATTACAGTGTAACACCCTCCTTCGGAACCGGCCTGTATCGGGCTGCCTCCCAAATCCGCATACTGCTGACGCAAATACTTGAGGCCCAAGCCTGTAGAGCCGGTTTCCGAAAGTCGGGGCTGGATATTATTGGTTACTATAATGTTATTGTCCTTGATATACACATCAATCTTGAGGGGAGAGGCGGCGCTGACCATATTGTGCTTGGTGGCGTTCTCTATCAGCAGCTGAAGCGCGCAGGGTACAATGCTGCAGCTCATCTTCTCTTCCGGGATGTCTATGTTGACCTCCAACCCTTCGGTAAAGCGCACCTTCAGAAGGCTAACATAATCTTCCACAAGAGAGAGTTCATCCCGCAAGTGTACCAGGCTCTCGCCTTCGTAACGGAGCATATAGCGATATATCTCTGCGAGCCGGTGGGTGTACTCGCTAGCCTGCTCAGTGGAATTGTCAAGTATCAGACAATCAAGCACATTCAGCGAATTGAACAAAAAGTGCGGATTGACCTGCTGCTTGAGCATAAGGTAGCGATAGCGCGACAGATTGGACTCCTGGGTGGCCTTCTCGCTTTGGATTCTGGCCTTGATTGCAATCTCCGCTATGCCCACGAGAACAAGACAGCTGAAAGTGTAATCCAGAATAATCTCTATGAAAAAGCTGCGAGGGAGTGAACCTTCAGATGTGAGAAGGATGATGGACAGGCGGCATATTATAATGGTGACGAAGGCGACAAGCAGCCAGCGCAGGCTCTTGGGCGAAAGGCTTCCCGTCTGACGGCCGGTATGGTGGCGGTTATAGACGCCGGCGGCTAAAACGGTAATCCAGCCGATTATTTCCGTACAGAGGAAGGTGGAAAGAGGATGGACGGAAAGAGGTCTTAACGGCAGGAGGGAGAACAGGGAGGCAAAGCCCATTCCGAGAGCAAAACCTATGATATTGACCAGTACTGCCGACAGATACATAAACAGTTCGCCGGTTTTGAGCCTGAGGCATAGAATGACAACCAGGACCATCGACAGCAGGGTCAGCATCAAATCATCCGCAATCCCCGCAGCCTTACAGGCCAGGGAGACAGCGGCGTGCATCAGGGCAAACCCGTGGATTATCCAACTATTTTTTGAAATATTCATAAAATCCAATGTGAATATAATAATATTTCTTCAAAATCCAACCGTTCATCCTAAAAAATCAACCATTCATCCGAACTCCGTTTTATAAATATGTAACAATGGCTTAATTTGCTGATGCACATAAGTATATAACACAAAATGCAAACGGAAAACAAGCAAAAACCACTGTCATTCGCGCAGATGTGGAACCTGAGCTTCGGCTTTTTCGGAGTCCAGATTGCCTACGCCCTGCAGAGCGCAAATATCAGCCGAATATTCGCAACCCTTGGAGCCGATCCCCATCAGCTCAGTTTCTTCTGGATACTTCCGCCCCTTATGGGTATGATAGTCCAGCCTCTAATCGGCAAATGGTCTGACAGGACCTGGTGCCGTATGGGCAGACGCAAGCCCTACCTTCTGGTGGGAGCCCTGGTGGCTGTCATCGTGATGGCCTTCCTTCCCAACGCCGGAAGCCTCAACTTCTCGTCCCGCCTGATGCTCGGGCTCAACGGAGCGATGTGGTTCGGCCTCTTCTCCCTGATTTTCCTCGACACCTCCATCAACGTGGCCATGCAGCCCTTTAAGATGATGGTCGGCGATATGGTCAGCGAAAAGCAGAAGGCCCAGGCTTATTCCATCCAGAGCCTGCTCTGCAACGCCGGCTCCCTTGTGGGCTACCTCTTCCCCATCTTCTTCACCTGGATAGGCATTGCAAACACTGCCCCCAAGGGTGTAATTCCCCCTTCTGTGGTATGGAGTTTCTACTGCGGAGCAGCCATCCTGATCCTCTGCGTCCTCTATACCTTTATGAAAGTCAAGGAGATGCCTCCGAAGGAGTATGCAGCCTTCCACGGCATCGACCTCAAAAAGCAGGAAGAAGAGAAGAAAAATGAGCCCGGGCTGCTGAAGCTTCTTGTCCACGCGCCGAAGACTTTCTGGACCGTGGGACTGGTGCAGTTTTTCTGCTGGGCCGCCTTTATGTATATGTGGACCTATACCAACGGCGCCGTAGCCTCCAACTGCTGGGGCACCACTGACCCCGCAAGCGAGGGATATCAGGCCGCAGGCAACTGGGTGGGAGTCCTGTTCGCCGTCCAGGCCGTAGGCTCGATACTCTGGGCCCTGGTCATCCCGAAATTCAAGTCCCTCAAACTCTCCTATGTGGTAAGCCTCGTAATCGGGGCCGCAGGGTTCATCTCAGTCCTGTTTATCCATAATCAATATCTGCTGCTGGGCTCGTTCTTCCTTATCGGAGCAGCCTGGGCGGCAATGCTCGCGCTGCCTTTCACTCTCCTGACCAATTCCCTGTCAGGCGAGCATATGGGCAGCTATCTCGGTCTTTTCAACTGCACCATCTGTCTGCCCCAGATTGTGGCCGCCGCGGTGGGAGGCTTTGTTCTCCGCCTGGTGGGCCAGTCCCAGGCCGCTATGCTTGCAGTTGCCGGGGTGCTTCTTCTGTGCGGCTGTGCCGCCGTTAGCCTTGTCAAAGAACACAAAACGACAAATAAGTAACTGTTAACCTTAAAATCAATGAAAAAAATCCTTACTCTTTTAGCTGGAATAATCGTCTCAATGGCGGTTTCCGCTAATCTGTCCGCCCAAAGCGGATATGAAGTAAAGGGTGTGATTATCGACCAGTACGGACCCGTAATCGGGGCCACCGTGATGGAAGCCGGCACCAGCAATGGTGTCTCCACCGACCTGGACGGTAATTTCAGCCTCAAGGTATCTTCGAAAGACGCTGTCGTCGAAGTCAGCTGCATCGGATATACCAGCCAGACATTCACGGCTTCACAGATGCCTGCGTCGATTACCCTGTCAGAAGACAGCAAAATGCTCGAAGAGAGCGTGGTAATCGGTTACGGTACCGTGAAGAAAAGTGATATGACCGGCGCCGTGACTTCAATTCGCGCAGAAGACGTCAACCGTGGAGCCGTCACCTCCCCGAGCTCAATGCTCCTTGGAAAGGTTTCCGGTCTTAACATCACTCCCGCGAACGGCCAGCCAGGCGCATCTTCAACCATCCGAATCAGAGGAGCCGCTTCCCTTACCGCTTCCAACGACCCTCTCATCGTCATCGACGGTGTGCCTGTGACCAAGGAAGGTGGTGCCGGAATGGGTGATCCTCTGGCTACCGTCAACCCCAACGACATCGAGTCCTACTCCGTGCTCAAGGACGCTTCCGCAACCGCCATCTACGGTTCCAGGGCATCCAACGGTGTGATCATCATCACCACCAAGAAGGGCCAGGGCAAGGGTTTGCACGTCAGCTACAGCGGAAGCGTATCCGCAAAGCAGAACAAGGACACCATCAAGATGATGGACGGAGAGACTTTCGCCGCATACATCCAGGAGTACCGTCCTGAATCGGCTCACCTGCTGGGAGTTGACGGAACTCTGTATAACACTGATTGGCAGAGCCTTGTATACCGTGTAGGTATCAATACCGACCACAATATCAGCCTCTACTCGGGCGGCAGGCTCCCCTTCCGCGTGAGCGTGGGCTACAACCTCGACCAGGCTACCATCAAGGTGGGTGACAACCAGAGAGGAAACATCGACATCAGCATGTCTCCCAAGTTCCTGGACGACCACCTGAGCGTAAACCTGAACGCAAAGGGAGTATATCAGAAGACCAATTGGGCCAACAACCCTGTGGGCAGCGCCCTTACCTTCGATCCTACCAAGCCCGTGTATTTCACTGACGCTGAGGGCAATATCGACAAGTCTCAGATCAGCAACGGCTATTGGAACTGGATGACCGCAGGAAGCGCCAACACTATGGCAAGCGTGAACCCTCTCTCCTCTACCTACGACTACGTCAACTATGGCAGCACTTACCGCGCTGTGGGTAACCTCCAGCTCGACTATAAGGTACACGGATTCGAGGCTTTGAGGGCAAACATCAACCTTGGTCTGGATATGGCAAAGACCAACGGAACCAAGTACAACACTCCCGGTTCAATCGGATCTCTGCGCAGCACCCCTGACCTCTATGAGCTGTACGAGAACTTCAACAAGAATACCCTGCTCGAGGCTTATCTGGACTACAACGAAACATTCGGAAAGCACAATGTGAACGCAATGGCAGGTTACTCATGGCAGCACAACTTCGTGAGCTACGACAATTCGCAGTACTATAACAACGACCGCGAAAAAGAGTACAACATCGCTCCCAACAACTCAAGAGAGTACTACCTGATCTCCTTCTTCGGAAGATTCAACTACAACTACGACTCCCGCTATCTGTTCACCTTCACCGCCCGCGGTGACGCTTCAAGCCGTTTCAGCAAGGCAAACCGCTGGGGATTCTTCCCTTCAGCCGCCTTCGCATGGAACATCGCCAATGAAGAGTGGATGGAGGAAGTCGAGACAGTATCTGCCCTCAAGCTCCGTCTGGGTTGGGGTCGTACAGGACAGCAGGATATCGGCGACGACTACTATCCTTACCTCGCCCGCTACTACCAGAGCCCTTCAATCACCATGAAGTACCCTATGCTCAGCGGAGAGAACGGTTCTTTCAACGTGCTGTCGCCTCTGGCATACAACCCCAACATCAAATGGGAGACCACCGAGACCTACAACGTCGGTGTGGACTTCGGCTTCCTGAACGACCGCATCAGCGGTAGCGTCGAGGCTTACTACCGCAACACCTTCGATCTGCTGAACAAGATTTCCATTCCTCTCGGATCGAACTTCGGCAAGGAGTTGACCTCGAACATCGGAAGTATGGTGAACAAGGGTATAGAGCTTTCTGCCAACTTCATCCCCGTCCAGACAAGAGACTGGAACTGGGAGATCGGCGGAAACTTCACCTTCCAGGACGTAAAGATCACCAAACTTACCAACAGCGACGAGGACTTCAAGGGAGTCGAGGTAGGTAAGTCTATGGGTAGCAACGTAGGATTTACCGCCCTGCACAAGGCCGGCTACGCTCCTTATACTTATTATCTGTACCAGCAGGTTTACGACAAGGAAGGCAATCCTATACAGAATGCCCTCGTGGACCGCAACAACGACGGTAAGATCAACGCCGACGACCGCTATATGACCGGCTGCAGCCCTACCCCTTGGGGATACTTCGGATTCAACACCCAGATCCGCTACAAGAGATGGGACTTCGGTCTGAACGGACACGGCTCACTCGGAGCAGAGTTCATCAACAAGACTGCCAGCGGTTATGCCACTTCTTACAGCGACGACTACACTAAGGGCTATATCGGCAACCTGTCCGCTACCTGGCTCCTGCCCGGCTGGACCGCTGCCAACACCGAGGCTCAGAAGTTCTCTGACGTCTGGATCGAAGACGGTTCATTCGTGAAGATCGACGACATCAACCTCGGATATACCTTCGATCTGAAGAACAATCTCAAGATCCGCGTAGCAGGTTCTGTACAGAACGTATGCACCTTCACCAAGTACTCCGGACTCGATCCTGAGATTTCCGAAGGCGACGGCGTAGATACTGAAATCTATCCCCGTCCTCGTCTTTATACTCTCCGACTCAACATAACTTTCTAAAACAGAGGAGGAACAAAAAATGAAAATTGCAAACAAAATCATACTGGCCATTTCTAGCGCCCTGTTGTTCTGCTCCTGCCTTGGAGACCTGAACACCAAGCCTCTGAATGAAACCGACTTCACGGCCGACAACGCCTACGAGAACGAGTCCAGCTACCTCAACGCCCTTGCCTATATCAACGGCTACTATATGCTTGTCGGCCAGGACGAAGCCGGAAGCAACGACCTGGGATTCTCCGATGCGGGTCAGTCAGAGTTCTTCAGACAGTGGATCAACCTCAACGAGATGAGCTGCGACGCCCTCAAGTGTAGCTGGGGCGACTCATATCTCTCTGAACTCCAGAACAACTCCTGGTCTTCGAGCAACGATGCCTGCGTTGCAGTTTACACCCGCGCCGTGAAGGCCATCGCCCTTGTCAACGAGTATCTGCTCCAGACAGAAGACGAGAGGGTTATCGCCCGCGGACAGGAGAGCCTGCTTCCCACCATCGCCGGCTACAGGGCAGAGGCCCGTTTCCACAGGGCTATGTTCTTCTATGTGCTGATGGATGAGTTCGGCAACCCTCCCTTCCCCATGCCCGAGAACATCGGTGGAGAGAACCCCGATCAGATCAAGAGAGCTGATCTTTTCGATTGGCTTGAGACTGAGCTTCTTGACCTCGCAAGCGAAAGCAGCGCAATGCCCGAGAAGGGTGCCGTTCCTTATCCCAGGCCTACCAAAGGCAGCGTATGGGCCCTTCTGAGCCGTATGTACCTGAATGCCGAGGTTTATACCGGAACCGCAAGGTGGCAGGACTGCAAGATCGCTTCCAAGAAGGTAATCGATATGGGTTACTCTATCCACACTCCGTACTCAGACCTGTTCCGTCAGGACAATACCGAGAGCGGAGCCGCCGAGGATGAGTTCGTATTTGCAATAGCCTACGACAGGGTCAGCACCCAGAGCTGGGGAGGCACCACTACCCTTACCAGCGCCGCTCTGAGCGAGAAAGCCAACCTTGCTATCGGAGCCACCTTCGGATTAACCAAGATCAATGGTGAGAACTGGGCCGGCTACCATGTTCCCGCTGACTATGTGAAGTATTTCGACCTTCAGGAAGTCGAGTGGGATAACGGAGATAACGCATTCGGTTACAACCGCGAGACCTCCGACAAGAGAGCTTTCTTTACAAACATCGGATGTGCAGAGGCATTCAGCCCTTCAGATCAGAGCACCGGATGGCTCTGCTGGAAATGGAACGGCCTGAACCACGACGACACCTTCGCTCAGGAAGAGAGCGCCGCAGGCAACTTTAAGCTTTCATCCGCCGATATGCCCGTTTTCCGTCTCGCCGAGATGTACCTCAACTACGCCGAGGCAGATGCTCGCTTGAATAACGGCACCGTAACTGACGGTCTTGCAAAGGGTTACATTAAGACCCTGCGCGATCGCGCCGGCGTTTCCGCCACCACTCCCGCAATCATCACCACAGACTGGATTCTCGAAGAGAGGGCCCGCGAGTTTATGTGGGAGGGTCACCGCAGAGTTGACCTCATCCGTTACGGCAAGTTCACCTCTTCAGAATTCCCCTGGGTTTACAAGGGAGGCGTGGAGAGCGGAAATGCCCAGCTTTCAGATCATCTCAAGATTTATCCTCTGGTGGCAAGCGACTTGAGCGTAAACAAGAAGCTCGATCAGAACCCCGGATATGAATCATCCAAATAAAGTTCTTAAACAGAATCAGTTATGAATAAGATAATCAAAGGCGGTCTGGGTCTTCTCGCAGCAGCTTTTCTTGCAGCCGGCTGCGTTGACCAGAGAGCTCCCATGGCAATCTATGACCCTGCCAACACGACTGCCCCCACTTTGAGCGACATTGCAGCTGTGAGCCTCTCTCCCGACGGAGAAGACATAGTCATCGATTTCGGCAAGGCAGACTACGGAATCAGCTGCGCAGTTCGCTACACTCTCTATGCTTCAGTCACTTCCGACTTCGAGAAGGCCGAGGTTATGGCCGCTACCATCAGCGACGGCAAAGCCACAATGACTCAGAAGAGCCTCAACTCCTATATCCTCAACGAGGGAGGAGTTCCCGACCAGGAGTGCACCGTTTATTTCCGTCTGCACTCTGATATGTCCAACGATCAGAACACTGCCATCAGCAACACCGAACTCAGTTCCAACATTGCTTCAGGTGTGTTCGTGCCTTACGATATGCTCGTTTCCGACAAGGACACCTACAAGTATATCTATGTGATCGGAACCTACTGCAACTGGGGCTTTACAGATCCTACCATTCAGTTCCTGTTCAACTACACAAAGGACGGCAACACCTACAGCGGTATCATTGACTTCGGCGATAAAGCTGCCGATGGATTCAAGCTTACCGGAGCTGCCGACTGGAACAACGGAAACTGGGGACTCAACAAGGAAGCTGCAGCACCCGGAGCAGAGGCAAGCAGCATAAGCCTTATTGACGACGGCGGTAGCGGGGACATCAAGTGCTACAGCGACAGGTTCTATATGTTCACTTTCGACAAGAGCAACCTCACCCTCACCAAGGAATTCAGTTTCAACCAGATGGGCTTGATCGGCTTAAACGGCGACTGGAACAACGACGTAGTTATGGATTACAACCCCGGCTACAACCGCTTCTATGCAGACGTTGTCTCAGAGCAATCGACTGCATTCAAGTTCCGTCTGAATGGAGGCTGGGACACCAACTGGGGTGATAACGGAAAGGGTCTCGAGAAGGGAGGAAATGATATTCCCCTCGCTGCCGGACAATACCGTATCTACTTCGATGTCAATAAGATGGAGTATCAGATAAGTGCCTCTATGTACGGTCAGCCGGAGCCCGGTCTTCCCGAGAAAGCTCCCGAGCCCGTTAAGCCTACCGCCTGGAGCCTTGCAGGAAACTTCAACAGCTGGAACGCTGCCGACGAGGCTTACGACCTTTCCAACCTGGTTGGCGACACCTGGGTAGTCCGCTCAGTAAGTTTAGCAGAGGGAGATGAATTCAAGATCATCGCCGGCCACGACTGGGCCAATGAGAATTACGGTGGTCCCGAAGCCAACTCCGAGTCAACCATCGATGCAAGCAACCCTTATGGCGTTTACAAGCCCGAACTGGGAGTCAAGTTCGAATTGAAAGGAACCAATATCCAGATTCCTGAGACAGGCGAGTACGACATCACCCTGGACTATGCAGCCAAGACTCTTGTTGTGGAAAAGCACGTTAAGGCTTTCTCTCTAATCGGTATGATTAACGGAGACTCTTGGAAGTTGGATGTGCTGATGAGCCAGAACGGAAATGTATGGACCAGCCCTACCGTATCGATCGAGGGTGGATTCAAAATCCGTTACAACTATTCTTGGGCAGATGAGGACTGCTACGGCGCCCCCGAAGCAGGATTCGTTCCCACCATAGGCGCTCCTTTCGTAGCCAGTCAGCCCGGAGCAGACATTACCGTAGCCGAAAAGGGCAACTACAAGGTAAGCTTCAACTCTGAGACTAAAGAAGTGACGATCAATGCTGTAGCATTCCCCGACAATCTCTATATGACAGGAGATGAGTTCGGTAACTGGGACTGGAGCAGCAGCGATGTAGTTTCTCTCGTTCCCGTTCACAACAGCGGAGACAAAGCTCCCGGTCAGTTCTGGACGGTAAGGTACTTATCTGCCGGAAAGGGCTTCAAGTTCTGCCCCGCAAAGGCTTGGAACGGACAGGAATTCAGCGGCCTTGAGACCAACGAGGGATATACCATCGCCGGAGGCAACTGCACAGTTGAACAGGACGGAATCTATATGATTCACATCGACCTCAAGAACAACATCCTCCATGTCGAACCCGCCCGTATCTACGGAATAGGTTCTTGCTTCGGAGGCTGGGATGAGGGAATGGAGAATGCTCTGTTCACCGCAGACGGCAGGACCCTGAAGTGTACGCTCGTAGCAGACGGAGAACTCCGTATGTACGCTGCTTCAGGCAGGGCCACTTCAGACTGGTGGACCCGCGAGTTCATCTTCCTGGACGGAAAGATCGAGTACAGAGGAACTGGTGACGACCAGCAGAGAGTAAATGCCGGCGCCGGCCAGACCGTTGTGCTTGACTTCAACGCAGGAACTGCAACTCTTCAATAACAAGTCTGAAAACAGGCTGGCTATCTTGCTTTAGCCAGCCTGTTTTATAATTTATAGTACCGTAATGAGAAAAGTATTTGTACGCATTCTGAGCATCGCTCTTGTAAGTCTCGGACTTATGGCTGTATCCTGCAAGGAGCAGGACCCCAACCAGGGCGCAAAACAGCTGAAGATTGAGCCGCGCGAAGTAGTATTCGCCAAGGGAGCATCAAGCCAAACCATAACCGTGACCACCAATGCCGAAAGTTGGAAGGCGGTCATCAAGGAAGGCGACTGGTTCACCATTTCGCCCGAGAGCGGAACTGCTCCTGGAGGAGAAGTGAGGATCAGCGCAACAGAGTGCGGGGCAAATGCACGCAGCGGAAAGCTGGAGTTTTCGGCTCCGGGCTGCCTTAAAGTTACGGTAAACGTCTCCCAGGAGCCGGTGAACGAGGTCATCGGGCCGGGCAAGACGGGGCTGTTCACACTCGAAGAGACCCCGGATGCCGACCAGAGCTGCACACTCTACTACCGTGCCGCCCAGGGGACTCCTTTCTACGGCTATACCCAGGCCATTTATGCCCACATCGGAATCGTGGAGACTGAGTGGATGTATGTCCAGGCAGATTGGAACACCAATATCGACAAATGCCGCTGGACGGAAATGGAGGAAAAAAACCTCTGGAAGCTTGAACTTAAACCTACCATAAGAGAATACTTCGCTTCGGGCGACACGCCCGTGAACAAGATTGGCGTTGTGGTACGCAGCGCCGACGGAAAGACCCAGACAGAAGACCTTTTCATCAAGGTCAATGACAGCAAGAACAGCTTCGAGCCCGACCCCGTGGTGGTGGAAAGCGCACCTGCGGGTGTAAAGAAGGGCATCAACTACAACGCCGACGGCAGCGTGACCCTGGTGCTTTACGACAAGGACACCAAGGGCGAAAGGCACGACTGGTGCTATCTGATAGGCGATTTCAACGGCTTCAAGCGCACAAAGGAGTACGCAATGAAGCGCGACGAGCAGCTGGGAGTATGGTGGTACACCATCCCTTCTGTCGAGAAAGGCAGGGAGTACCTGTTCCAGTACTATCTCGGAAAGGGCGACAGCTCTGTAAAGATTCACGACCCGTACACCACCATAGTGTACGACTCTTCAAACGACAAATACATCTCTTCTTCCACCTATCCCGGTCTCAGGAGCTATCCTGAGGGCACAAGCGGGCTTGTGGGCGCATTCTGCTACGGCGGCGAGGAGTATCAGTGGAAGAACACGGATTTCAAGATAAAAGACCAAGATGACCTAATAATATATGAGCTTCACTTGAGGGATTTCTCTTCAAGTTCTGACCTGAACGGCGCTCTTGAAAAGCTTGACTATCTGAGCGACCTGGGCGTAGGGGCGATTGAACTGATGCCCATCCAGGAGTTCGACGGCAACGACTCCTGGGGCTATAACCCTTGCTCATACTTTGCCCTCGACAAGGCCTACGGCTTTTCTGACAAGTACAAGCAGTTCATCGACGAGTGCCACTCCAGAGGCATAGGTGTGCTGGTGGATGTGGTTTACAATCAGGCCACCGGAGCCCATCCTTACGCCAAGATGTACTGGGACGCTTCGGCCAACAGGACCGCCTCCAACAACCCGTTCTTCAACGTGGAGGCACCCCATCCCTACAACGTGTTCCATGACTGGAACCACGAGAACGCTGTTGTACGCGCCCACGTGAAGGAGAGCCTGGAGTATCTTCTGACGGAATACAAAGTGGACGGTTTCCGCTTCGACCTTACCAAGGGATTCAGCAACCGCAAGTGCGACGAAAGCAACGCTTCGTCTTACGACCAGAGCAGGGTTGACATCCTCAAGGACTACAATTCGGCCATCAAAAAGGTCAATCCCGATGCCGTAGTGATACTCGAGCACTTCTGCGAGACAAAGGAGGAGAATGCTCTGGCCCAGGACGGGATGAAGGTGTGGAGAAATCTCAACTACGCTTTCTGCCAGGCGGCAATGGGAGTGTCTTCGGGCAGCGACTTCGGCGGCCTGTGGACAGGCACTAGTATGCCTTTCGGCTCACTGGTAGGCTTTTCCGAGAGCCACGACGAGGAGCGCAGCGCTTATAAATCACTCACTTACGGGGACGCTTCCGTAAAGGGCAGTCTTAAGGCCAGAATGCAGAGAGAGTCTCTGTGCGCCGCCTTCCTGCTCTGCGTTCCCGGACCGAAGATGCTCTGGCAGTTCCAGGAGCTGGGCTACGACGAGAGCATTGAGACCGGCGGAAGGACAGGACGCAAGCCTCTGCACTGGGAGTATCTGGAAGTGAGCGAGCGCAAGGCCCTGCACGACGACTACCGCACCCTTCTGAAGTTCAGGAAGGACAATCCCGAATTCTTCACCAAGGACGCCAGCGTGTCTTTGAAGATAGGCTCTGCCAACTGGGCGGCAGGAAGGACCATCAGCATCACTTCCTCAGGAAAGAGCTTCATGCTGGTTGGAAACTTCGGCACTTCGGCTTCAAGCATCAGCGTCAGCTTCCCTTCAGACGGCACCTGGACCAACTATCTGGACTCGAAGGAGAGCTATACCGGCAGCTCAGCCAGCCTTGAGATGGGCGCCGCAGAGTGGAAGATATTCATTAGACAATAATACTTATGAGACGGCTCTCTTCCCTTATTCTGGTGTTCTGTTCCCTCTTGTTTGTGCTGTCCTGCGAGAAGATAGGCTCTTCGCCCGACACTCCGGACAACTCTCAGACAGGCGGAGGAGAAAACATCGAGCAGAAAGAGGGCACTGCGTATGTGTATGATCTGGAGGTACTTCCAGAGATTCATCTGAGCTTCAAGCTGAGCGAATGGAACTCTCTTCTGAGCAAATACGACCGCGACCCCAATACTGACGAGCAGGTCAAGTGTGACGTGCGCTTCATAAAGGGCGGGGACGAGTTCAACATCAGCGACGCCGGCATCAGGCTCAAAGGCAACACCTCCCGCAGGCGCCCCGAAGGCTCGGGCGGACAGATGCACAAGAAGGACCAGACCGACTGGCATCACTGCCACTTCCAGCTGAACCTGCGCAAGTTCGTAAAGGACGACGCACATAAAATCAAGGGAATCAAGAAGATAGCCTTGAAATGGTTTAAGGACGACCCTATGTACGTACGGGAGCTGTACTGCTACGACCTCTTCCGCAGGGCCGGGGTATGGACCGCTTCCTATGCTTCATACTGCCGCCTGTTCATTCATGTCGAAGGGGACAGCAAGGAGGCCTATTACGGAGTCTATGATATGATTGAGCCCATAGATAACGACTTCCTGAAGGAGCGCAAGAGCAAGTTCAGCTCTACCGCGGGCAACCTCTGGAAGTGCCGCTACGGGGCCACCCTGAACGACACCGGAGCGGACATAGGAGCCGACCTTGACGACGGGGTTGAGCATACTTATGAGCTGAAAACCAATACTGACGACCTGGCCGGGGCAAAGGCCCAGCTGCTGGACTTCATCACCAACCTGCGCTCAAAGTCCGGAGATGACTTCAAGAATTGGATCGGCGCTCACTGCGATGTGCCCCTGCTGCTGAAAACCTACGCCGTGAATGTGGCCTGCGGAATGTGGGACGACTACTGGAACAATTGCAACAATTACTACATCTATTTCGACTCCACAGAAAAGAGTTCCTACAAGTTCTATCTCCTGCCCTACGACTACGACAACACCCTCGGGACCAGCGCCCAGTGCGGGGCCCAGAGCGATGCCGGAAGGCAGGACCCCCTGAACTGGGGCGACTCAAATAAGAACCCTCTCATCTATAAGATATTGCAAATTAGCGAGTTCCGCGACATCTACAAACAGGAGCTGCTGAAGCTCTGCTCTGCTTCGGAGAGGCTTTTCTACTATGACGCCAGTATGGAAAGAATCAGGAACTGGCACAAACTGATTTCGGAGTATATCGACAACGACACGGGGGAAGACTGCCAGCTCGAAGACAAGCCCGCTTCCTGGGGCAATCACGGCGAATACCGCCTTCTGCAGCTTGGAGGCAACAATTACTTCCAGGTCAAGACATCAAGCATAAATAAATACTGCAAATAATATGAAACGGTTTTTCCTGTTCTTAGCTCTGGCCGCTCTCACCCTTTCCTGCGGCACCCAGACTACCAAGACTAGCGCCGACTGCGTTTGCGAAGGCGTAGTATATGAACTCAACACACGTCAGATGACCCCGGAAGGCACCCTTGAGGCTGCCGGAGAGCTCCTCCCCACCCTCAAGGACGCAGGTGTGGATGTGGTGTGGCTTATGCCCATCTACCCCATAGGAGAAAAGGGCCGAAAAGGCTCCCTGGGCTCATATTACGCCATCAAGGACTACTGCGACGTCAACCCCGAGTTCGGCACCCTTGAGGACTTCGATGCTTTCGTTGAAAAAGCCCACTCCCTGGGCCTAAAGGTTATCCTGGACTGGGTTGCCAACCACACTTCGCCCGACCATCCCTGGGTAAGCGAAAAGGATGCGGACTGGTACGTGCGCGACGAGAACGGTAATACCGTTGTGGAATATGACTGGACGGACATCGCAAAGCTGAACTACGACAACGCCGATATGCGCGCACAGATGCAGGAGTGTATGCGCTTCTGGCTCGACCGCGGAGTGGACGGCTTCCGCTGCGATATGGCCTACATCGTACCCCAGGACTTCTGGGTGGAGACCATCCCCGCTCTGCGCAAGGAATACGGCCCTCTGTACTTCCTTGCCGAAGGAGAGACCCCCTGGCTGCACGAGGCCGGATTTGACACTTCCTACTCCTGGAAGCTGCACCATCTGCTTAACGACATAGCCCAGGGCAAGGCCTGCGCCGACTCCCTGGCTTCATATCTGGAGTGGAACAGCAGGGAGTACCCCGCATCGGCCCACAGGCTGTGCTTCACCTCCAACCACGACGAGAACTCCTGGGCAGGAACCGAGTTCGAGCGTATGGGGGACGCCTGGCAGGTTATGACCGTTCTGTGCTGGACCCTTCCCCAGAGCCAGCCCCTTATCTACACCGGACAGGAAGTGGGCAACGACAAACGCTTCGCCTTCTTCGAGAAAGACCCGCTTGAAAGCTATAAAACTAATTCCTATACCGAATTCTACCGTTACCTCAACTCCCTGAGGCGGGACCATCCTGCGCTGCGCTCTTGCGAAAGCACTTTTGAGCTTTTGAGCTGCACAGACAGCGAGTTCTGCTTCAAAAGAAGTCTCGGGGACGATTGGGTAAAGGTAAGCGTATGCCTCAAGGCTCCCTGGAGCTGGGAGATAAGCAGCTCTTCCGACCTTGTCTCAAGAGTCGAGCCTCCCTGCTGGTGGGTGGGAATGAACACCCCTCTGCAGCTTCTCATCCAGGGCGAGGGCATCTCAGAGTGGGAACTCTCGCTCGAAGGAGGAAACGGAGTGAGCATCAAGCAGATACACAAGGCCGAGAGCCCCAACTACCTGTTTGTGGACCTCGCTTTCGCGCCTTCTGCAAAGAGCGGCGAAGTGAGGCTGCGTTTCACCAAAGCAGAGCAGAGCTTCAGCGTCCCCTACCGTATTTACGACAGGGAGGAAGGAAGCGCGCAGAGACAGAGTTTCTCAACTGCAGATGCTGTGTATCTGATTATGCCTGACCGTTTTGTGAACGGAGACAAGACTAATGACGCTTCGCCCTGCACCATCGAAAAGCCCGACTATCAGGCCTTCTTCGGACGCCACGGAGGAGACATCCAGGGCATTGAGGACCAGCTGGACTATATCGCCGGCCTCGGAATGACCGCCATCTGGAACACCCCTCTGCTGGAGGATAACGAGCCTAATTCTTCTTATCACGGCTACGCCTGCTCGAACTACTATAAGATCGACCCCCGTTTCGGCAGCAACTACAAGTACCGCGAGCTGGTGCAGCAGGCCCACGAAAGAGGCATAAAGATGATTATGGACATCGTGACCAACCACTGCGGCACAGCCCACTGGTGGATGGAGGACCTGCCTTTCCAGGACTGGATTCACCAGTGGCCCTCATACACCCACTCCAACTGCGCATTCTCAGCCCAGAACGACCCCTACTGCGCAGAGATTGACCGCGAGAATATGCTCGGCGGATGGTTCGACACCTCTATGCCCGATATGAATCTGGACAACCCCTATCTGCTCCAGTATTTCAAGCAGTGGGCTGTATGGTGGATTGAATGGGCCGGACTGGACGGCCTGAGGGTGGACACCTACCCCTATAACGAAAAGTACCCTATGTCGCAGTGGTGCAAGGCCGTGACCGACGAGTACCCCAATATGAACATCGTAGGCGAGGTTTGGAGCAACAATGTGCCCCAGGTGGCTTACTGGCAGAAGGATAACCCCAACAAGGACGGCTTCAACTCGAACCTGCCTTCAATTATGGATTTCTGCCTGATGAGCGCCATCGCCGCCAGCATCAACTCAAGCTCCGAGAGCTGGGACGAGGGCATCACCAAGGTCTATGATTCGATAGCCAACGACCTGTATTTCACCGATGTGCAGAATATGATGATATTCCCCGGCAACCACGACACAGCCCGTATCGGAGACATCGCCCAGAAGGATCCCGCAAAGATGAAGCTGGTCTATACCCTTATGGCCACGCTGAGGGGCTTCCCGCAGATTTTCGCGGGCGACGAGCTGATGGTCACTTCGCGCGACCTCTCGCAGGGCCACGGCGGGCTCAGGGTCGAGCTGCCCCTGGACTGGGAGAGCAACCCCACGCAGAAGGACCTGCACGACTATTTCAGCACCCTTTTCCAGTGGAGAAAGACTTCCGAGGCCGTTCAGCAGGGCCAGACCAGGCATTTCATCAGCCGCGACAACACCTACGCCTACTTCCGCTACACCGATAATGAGGCCGTATTCGTGTATGTGAACAATAACCCCGGCGAGAGAGTCCTGCCTTGGGAGAGCTACGCCGAGATGACAGGAGTTCTCAAGGGTGAGGGCCGCAATGTGCTCACAGGAGAGGCCTTCAATCCCGAAGGAATGGTGGTAGGCGGCAAGAGCAGCCTTGTAATTGAATTCAAATAAAAGACTATGAACAGATATATTTTACTCTCTTCCCTTCTTGTATGCGCCCTTTCCTGCGCACCCAAAGCAACGATTGTGGAGCAGTACTCCCTGAAAAGTCCCGACTCCACCCTGGAGATGAACTTCAAGCTGGACTCCCGCGGAGTGGCTCTCTACAGCCTCAGCGCCGACGGGACTCCGATTCTGAACGACAGCCGCCTGGGCTTTGAGCTCAGAGGCACCGTCAAGGCGGAACAGCTTGACTATAAGGACGGCACGGTGAGCAAGAGCGATGTCCGCCCCTGCTATGATTTCGACCGCGACTTCATCCTCACCGGAGTTGACACATGCTCTTTCGACGAGGTGTGGAATCCCGTATGGGGCGAGGAGGCTTCGATTCGCAACCACTACAACGAGCTGCTGGTGCACCTTCAGCAGAAGGGGACCTCGAGGCTGATGGACATACGTTTCCGCCTCTTTGACGACGGTCTGGGACTCCGCTACGAGTTCCCCGCCGGCGGCGACCTGGTGTATTTCGTGATTAAGGAGGAGCTTACCGAGTTTGCTCTCGCTTCGGACTACACCGCCTGGTGGATTCCCGGCGATTTCGACACCCAGGAGTATGAGTACGAAGTGTGCCGCCTGAGCGAAATAGAGAAGAATTTCCATAACAATATGAGGGGCAACAGCTCCCAGACTCCTTTCAGCACGAGCGGAGTGCAGACTTCCCTGCAGCTCAAGGGCGACGAAGGCTACTATGTGAATATCCACGAGGCCGCCCTGCTCGACTATCCCTGCATGCATCTGCTGGTGGACGGCAAGAAGCACAGCCTGAGGGCCTTCCTGACCCCCGACGCGCAAGGCTGGAAGGGTTATATGCAGACTCCCTGCACCACTCCCTGGAGAACTGTCCAAGTGGCCCGCAGCGCCGAGGAGCAGCTCGCAAGCCGTCTGGTGCTGAACCTCAACGAGCCCTGCGCTCTGGAAGACGTGAGCTGGATCCACCCCGTCAAGTATATGGGTGTGTGGTGGGAAATGATAGCCGGCGCGGGCAGCTGGGCTTACACCGACGTGCCTTCGGTCAAGATTGACAACTTCGACTACTCGAAGGCCACTCCCAACGGAAGACACAGCGCGAACAACGGGAATGTGCGCAAGTACATAGATTTCGCCGCAGAGCACGGTTTCGACGCCCTTCTGGTCGAAGGATGGAACACCGGCTGGGAAGACTGGGCCAACTGCAGCAAGGACTATGTGTTCGACTTCGTGACTCCCTACCCCGATTTCGACATCGACGCGCTGAACGATTACGCCCACTCCAAGGGCATCACTCTGGTGATGCACCACGAGACTTCGAGCAGCGTGCGCAACTACGAAAGGCACCTTGAGCAGGCCTACTCGCTTATGAACCGCTACGGCTACGACGCCGTCAAGAGCGGTTATGTGGGTGACATCCTGCCGCGCGGAGAGCACCACTACGGCCAGTGGATGGTCAACCACTATATGTATGCAGTGACCGAGGCCGCCCGCCATCACATTATGGTCAACGCCCATGAGGCAGTAAGGCCTACAGGACTTTGCAGGACCTACCCCAACCTGATCGGCAATGAGAGTGCAATGGGCACTGAGTATCAGGCTTTCGGTGGCATACAGCCCAAGCACACCACCATCCTCCCCTTCACCCGTCTGAACGGCGGCCCTATGGATTACACCCCGGGCATCTTCGAGCAGAACCTCAAGGAGTGGTGCGGCAACGACTCTCACGTCAACACTACCATAGCCAACCAGCTCGGACTCTATCTGACTATGTATTCGCCCCTGCAGATGGCCGCAGACACCCCTGAGCACTACTCCAAGTTTATGGATGCCTTCCAATTTATCAAGGATGTTGCTGTAGATTGGCAGGAAAGTCGCTATCTTTGTGCAGAGCCCGGAGATTATATCATAGTGGCGCGCAAAGCCAAGGGCAGCGGACAGTGGTTCTGCGGAGGTGTGACCGACGAGAACGCAAGGGAATTCACCCTGAAGATGGACTTCCTCCCCGAGGGTCATCAGTTCAAGGCCAGAATTTACGCCGACGCAGAGGACGCACACTATCTGACTAATCCTCAGGCTTATGTGATTACGGAACAAACTGTTTCCTCCACCGACAGCATCAATGTGAAGATGGCTCCGGGCGGCGGATTCGCAATATCATTTGAAGAATGCAGGTAATATTCAAAATCCAATACTGGACCGAGTGGGGTGAGAGTCTCTGCCTCAGGCTCGGAGGCCGCAGGTATCCTATGGACTGGAACGAAGGCGGCGTGTGGAGCGTGCTTGTAAAGGACTGCAAGGCCGCAGACCTCAAGAGCTACGACTATGTGGTGATGCGCGAGGGTCTTGTCTGGCGTATGGAGTGGAAGAACCACTCTTCCAAGCTCGCCAAAGAGATTGAGGACAAGTGGAATGAGTGCCCCATAGAGGGCTGCCCCTTCCCGCGCGAGCATCAGGCCGCGAAGTTCGACAAGCCCCATTTCCGCGGAGCGGGCACAGCAGTTCCCGTCTTTTCGCTCCGAAGCGCCAGGGATTTCGGAATCGGAGAGTTCCAGGACCTTCATCCCCTGATTGACTGGGCCGCTTCCACCGGCCAGTGCATCATCCAGCTCCTGCCCGTGAACGACACTACCCGCAAGGGAGAGTGGCTGGATTCATATCCCTACAGCCCCATTTCATCCTTCGCCCTGCACCCGCTGTATATGCACCTGCAGAGCCTCGGAATTAAAGAAACTGCGGCCTTCAAGAAGGAGCAGAAAGCCCTCAATTCGCTCAGCGAAGTGGACTACCCCGCCGTATTCAAGGCCAAGATGAAATATATCCGCAAGGCTTTCCAGAGCCGCGGAGAGAAGGATATGGAAAGCGCGGCCTTCAAGAAATTCGCCAAAGAGAACGAGTTCTGGCTCGAGGAGTATGCCCTGTTCTGCGCCAAGAGGGACTCTCTTGAGAAGGAATATTACTACTGGATGCAGTACCATCTGGACAAGCAGTTCGCCGCCGAGGCCCGCTACGCCCGCTCGAAGGGAGTATCCCTCAAGGGAGACCTTCCCATCGGAGTGAGCGCCGACAGCGCCGACGCCTACTGGCACCCCGAGCTCTTCAACCTGGACTCCACAGCCGGTGCTCCGCCCGATTTCTTCAGCAAGGACGGACAGAACTGGGGCTTCCCAACCTACAACTGGGAGGAGATGGAGAAGGACAATTACGCCTGGTGGAAGGCCCGTCTGAAGAAAATGTCGGAGTACTTCGACGCTTTCAGAATCGACCATATACTCGGATTCTTCCGCATCTGGGAGATTCCCGCCGAGTGCAGAAGCGGTCTTGACGGTCATTTCAACCCCGCGCTCCCCTACTCGGCCGAGGAGATTTATTTCGCCCAGCTGCCCCGCGAAGGCCTGTTCCACGAGGATCCCCGCCATCCCGGTATGTATCAGCCTTACATCACTCCCGCATCGCAGTCCCTGCCCCAGTGGCAGCAGGAGAGGTTCGGAGCGATGTACAACGACTTCTTCTATCACCGTCACGACGATTTCTGGAGGCGCAATGCCGAGAAGAAGCTTCCCGAGCTGCTCAGCGCTTCGGGTATGCTCGCCTGCGGAGAGGACCTCGGAATGGTTCCCGACTGCGTGAGCGGAGTGATGGACCACGAGAAGATTCTGTCCCTTAAAATGAGGGGTATGGAGAGCGAAGGAGGCTGGAAGGAGCTGAGCGTATGCGCCACCTCAAGCCACGATATGGAGACGCTCAGAATGCAGTGCGAGACGGATCCTGAGCCTTGGCAGGTCAGAAATATGCTCTGGGAGTTCCTCGCTTCGCCTTCTATGCTTGCCATATTCCCCATCCAGGACTGGGTGGCATTGGACGCCGCTTTCCGCCGCGCCGACCGCTCACAGGAGAGAATCAACCAGCCGGCCGATCCCAAGCACAAGTGGAGATTCCGCATCCACTTCAATCTGGAGGAACTTTCAGGCAGAAGCGGCCTCAACGCCGAGATTGAAGGCCTGATAAAAGACAGCGCCCGCTACAGCAAGGAAGCGTAACATTCGATCATATACAATTGCAGGCCGACCTTTTTGGGGTCGGCCTGCCGCATTATACTGAAATATCATCCGGCCTTACTTGGAGAGATTCTCCCTCATATCGGTATCTGCCTGGATATTTTTGATGCGGTAGTAGTCCATAATACCCAGATTGCCGCTGCGGAACGCCTCTGCCATAGCAAGAGGTACCTGAGCCTCTGCCTCGATAACCCTTGCGCGGGCTTCCTGGGCCTTGGCCTTCATCTCCTGCTCAAGAGCCACTGCCATAGCCCTGCGCTCCTCGGCACGGGCCTGTGCGATGTTCTTGTCGGCGTCTGCCTGGTCCATCTGAAGCACTGCACCGATGTTCTTGCCCACGTCAATATCAGCGATATCGATAGACAGTATCTCATAGGCAGTCCCTGCATCCAGACCCTTTCCGAGCACCAGTTTGGAGATGCTGTCGGGGTTCTCGAGCACTGACTTGTGACTCTCCGAAGAACCGATGCTGCTCACAATACCCTCACCTACACGCGCGAGTATGGTCTCTTCGCCCGCACCGCCGACAAGCTGCTTGATATTTGCCCTCACGGTCACCCTTGCCTTTGCAATCAGCTGGATACCGTCCTTTGCCACGGCTGTTACGGGAGGAGTATTGATGACCTTGGGGTTTACAGACATCTGGACTGCTTCGAGCACGTCGCGGCCTGCAAGGTCTATGGCCGATGCCATCTGGAAATTCAGGGAGATGTTGGCCTTGTTGGCTGAAATCAGCGCCATCACCACCTTGTTCACATTACCCTTTGCCAGATAATGTGCCTCGAGCTCATTGGCCTTGAGGGTAAGTCCGGCCTTGGTTCCGGTGATCATACCCATAACGATGGTTTTGGGATTGACTCCCCTCCAGCGCATCAGAAGAAGCTGGATAAGAGAAATATGGACGCCCGAAAGGACTGCCTGGAACCACAGGGCCACAGGGAAGAACCATAGGATGATGATAAGTGCAACTACGACTATCACCACAAGAATAATAGGATGCATTTTATTGAATGTTAATAGGTTTTACAAGAACTTGGTTATCGGATATCTGAACCACCTCAACCTCCGTTCCGGAGGCAATCATCGTGCTGTCGGACGATTTGACTTCGCAGCAGACGGTTCCGAACCTTCCGGTGCCTATGGGGGCAAGACGGGTAAGGGTGACTCCCCTGTCGCCCTCGTGGAGCTGGGAAGAAGCAGTGTTCACCTGTGAAGTGACATCGGTGTCGAGCTCGAACTTCTTCCAGGTCTTGGTCCTCAATATTATAAAAAGGAGAATCAGAAGAAGAGCAAGAACGACAGAGGTGACCCACCAACCGGCATTGTAGCCGATATAATCAAAAGTGTACCAACAGGCGGCGCCGAGGGAAATCAGACTGAAAATGCCGGCTACGCCAACTCCGGGAACAAGGAGGAACTCGACAAACATCAGAAGAATGCCTGCGATTATAAGAGCAAGTGCTATCCACCACATAAATAATAGGTTTTGTTTTCGCAAATATACAAAAATACCCTGCAAAGTTTCATTGTTATGAGAAAAATACTAACTTTGCAAACTATTTTAGGAAAATAGACAAATATTTTAAAAATTATATTATGCAAAGTAAAGGTGCTATCAGATTTGTGGCTATCTGCTTCGTGCTCGCCTGCATTTGGCAGCTCTCCTTCACGCTCGTAAGCAATATTTACAGCAAGAAGGCTGACAAGGCTGCCGAGAAGGTCATCGAGAGCGTCAAGGCTTCAGCCGCATTCGCCAACATCCCTGAAGCGGATCAGGCTTTCTATCTCGATTCTATCAGAAAGATCGAGTCCCGCCGCTACACGGATTCAATCTCTTCCGAGAAGATTTATTTCGGTTACACTTACAAGCAGGTTCAGAACCAGGAGATTAACCTCGGTCTTGACCTCAAGGGCGGTATGAACGTGATGCTGCAGGTGCAGCTCCAGGACCTTGTGAAGGCCCTCGCCGAGAACAACCAGAGCCCCGAGTTCAACAAGGCTCTCG
The DNA here is from genome assembly GCA_945874355.1 of uncultured Bacteroides sp. GTDB lineage: Bacteria > Bacteroidota > Bacteroidia > Bacteroidales > UBA932 > Cryptobacteroides. The sequence continues at coordinate 100,018 of CAMCGB010000007.1, read as the reverse complement.
CCCTCGCCCAAGAAAGGGTCGTAAGCTCCAACTCCGACTTCATCACCGTATTCGCAGAGTGCTGGAAGGAAGTCAGCGGAGGTGCAAGGCTCGCCCAGATTTTCGGAACCTATGAGATGCGCGACCGCATCGCTCCGGAAGCTACCGACGAGCAGGTTATAGCCGTCATCAGGGAGGAAGCCGAGAGCGCCGTTGCAAACTCATTCAATGTGCTCCGCAACCGTATCGACCGCTTCGGTGTGACCCAGCCTTCAATCCAGAAAATCGGCAACACAGGCCGTATCCTCGTCGAGCTGCCCGGTGTAAAGGAGCCTGAGCGTGTGCGCAAGCTGCTTCAGGGTACCGCTTCACTCGAGTTCTGGACCACATACTACAACCAGGAAATCGCCCCTTATCTCCAGGAGGCAAACGACCTGCTCGCCCAGAGCCTGAGCGTAGCCGAGGAGGAGAAGGAAGCAGAGGCAGAGTCTGAGGATATCGTCGAAAGAGAAATCAACGCCCAGGCCGCCAGCAGCGAAGACGCAGAGCTGGAAGCCTACAAGAAGGCCAATCCTCTCTTCGCAGTTCTCACCCCTTCAGGCTTCCGCGACAACGCCTGCATCGGTTTCGCCACCGCAGCCGACACCGCCCTGGTCAACCAGTACCTCAGAAGGAGCGACGTTGCAGCCCTCTTCCCCGCCGAGTTCCGTCCTATGTGGACCGTCAAGCCCTCAGAGTACTACAAGGGCGCAAACGTATATGAACTCGTAGCCATCAAGGCTTCTTCACGCGACGGAAAGGCTCCCCTCGACGGTGGAGTAGTTACCGACGCCCGCGTTGAGTACAACGACCGCCAGGGCGGAGAGCCCAGCGTATCGATGACTATGAACGCTGACGGAGCCAACACCTGGGCACGCCTCACCAAGGAGAACATCGGAAGGCAGATTGCCATCGTGCTTGACGGCACCGTATATTCATACCCCAACGTCCTCAACGAGATCACCGGAGGTGTTTCTTCAATCACAGGAAACTTCTCCATCGAGGAGGCAACTGACCTTACCAACGTGCTCAAGTCAGGTAAGCTCCCCGCCCCTGCCACCATCGTCCAGGAGCAGGTTGTAGGACCTTCACTAGGTGCCGCTTCCATCAGGGCCGGTCTGATTTCATTCATCATCGCATTCTGCCTCGTGCTCATCTATATGCTCTTCTTCTACAAGGGCGCAGGTGTAGCCGCAGACCTTGCATTGCTGACCAACGTCATCCTTCTCTTCGGTACCCTTTCAGCCTTCGGAGCAGTGCTCACCCTGCCCGGTATCGCCGGTCTCGTGCTGACTCTGGGTATGGCCGTGGATGCCAACGTGATCATCTACGAGCGTGTGAAAGAGGAGCTTAAGGCAGGCAAGGGTATGAGCAAGGCCATCCACGACGGATACGCCAACGCTTACTCAGCCATCATCGACGGTCAGGTAACCACCCTGCTTACCGGTCTGGTGCTCTTCTTCTTCGGTTCAGGCCCCATCAAGGGCTTCGCCACCACCCTCATCATCGGTATCATCACCTCAGTGCTGACCTCTATCTTCATCACCCGTCTCATCTTCGAAGACAGAGTGAAGGCAGGCAAGAAGATCAGCTTCGAGAGCAACCTTACCAAGAACTTCCTCAAGAACACCAAAGTCAACTTCATCAAGGGACGCAAGTGGTCATACATCGTATCAGGCGCACTCATCGTCATCTCACTGTGCTCTATCTTCATCAAGGGATTCACCTATGGTGTTGACTTCACCGGAGGCCGTACCTATGTAGTACGCTTCGACAAGCCCGTGACCGCAGAGGATGTACGTGAGGCTACCGGCAAGGTATTCGACGCAGCCGCAGCCCTCAACGAGGACGCCAAGGGCGCTTCAGTGGAGGTTAAGCAGTTCGGTGGAGACAGCCAGATGAAGATCACCACTTCCTACAAGTTCAAGGACGAGTCCAACACCGTTGACGCCGAGATTGAAGGAATGCTCTTCGAGGCCCTCAAGGGATTCTACTCTACCGACATCACCCTGAGCGAATTCACTTCTACCCTCGACAACCCCAACGGTATCATTTCTTCCGACAAGGTAGGAGCTTCCATAGCCAACGACATCAAGCGTAATGCAGTGATTTCCATCATACTTGCGCTCATCGTCATCTTCGCTTACATAGCCCTGCGATTCAAAGGCTGGGCCTGGGGTCTCGGTGGTGTGGTTTCACTTGCACACACAGCCATCATCATCATCGGATTCTTCTCCCTGTTCAGCGGAATCCTTCCTTTCAACCTTGATGTTGACCAGACCTTCATCGCCGCAATCCTTACCATCATCGGATACGCAATCAACGATAACGTGGTGATTTTCGACCGTATCAGAGAGAACCTGCAGCTGCACCCGAACGACGACTTCGAGCAGACTGTAAACAAGTCCCTGAACGCCACCCTCACCCGTACGGTGAACACCTCAGTTTCAACCCTGCTCCCTATGCTTGCAATCGCAATCTTCGGAGGAGAGTCCATCAGAGGTCTTTCAGTTGCCCTTTGCGTAGGTATCTGCATCGGAACTTATGCTTCCATCATGATCGGTACCCCGATTATGTACGATACCCTCACCGCTGCCAGAAAGAAAAAGCAGCTCAAGGCAGGAAAATAATCCTGACGCGGAAAGCAAATATATTCGCCCGGCCCTTTAAAGGTCGGGCGTTTTTATGTATCTTTGCACTATGTCTTTTGCACACCTTCACGTCCATACCCAATACTCCATCCTTGACGGACTGAGCAACATCAAAGCCCTTTTTCAGCGCGCCGAAGAACTCGGCCAGAGGGGACTTGCCATCACCGACCACGGTAACATGTTCGGTGTCAAGGATTTCTGTGACATAGCCGCAGGCTTCCCTTCCGTCAAACCCATCATAGGCTGCGAGGTGTACGTCACCCGGCACTACGACCACAAGATCAAAGACAAGGAGCACAACAAGTACTACCACCTGATTCTTCTGGCCAAGAACTACAACGGCTACAAGAACCTGATGAAGATAGTCTCGACGGGGCATATAGAAGGTTTCTATACGCGCCCGAGGGTGAGCCACGAAGTGCTGGAACAGTACCACGAAGACCTTATCTGCTGCTCGGCCTGTATGGCTGGCGAGGTGCCGCGCGATATTCTCGCAGGGGATTTCGACGCCGCAGACAAGGCCATAGAGTGGCATAAAAGGGTTTTCGGGCAGGATTACTACCTGGAGGTAATGATGCACCGCACCGAGGTTCCGGGCCTCTCTACGGATGTTTATGAGCGCCAGAAGGAGTATTGTGAGCATATCTTCTCACTCGCCGGGAAGCACGGGGTGAAAGTGGTAGCTACCAACGACGTGCATTTCGTGCGCAAGGAGGACGGCCCGACCCACGACCGCCTTATCTGTCTTACGACCAACGCCGACATCGACGACCCCAAAAGACTGCGCTACACCCAGCAGGAATATCTCAAGAGCGAAGAGGAGATGCTTAGCATTTTCCCTGACCACCCCGAAGCCATAGAGAACACTATGGAAGTGCTGGACAAGATTGAGCGCTACGAAATCAACCGCGGCCACGTGCTCCCCAAGTTCCAGATAGAGCAGAGCTTCCTTGACAATATCGACGCCCATCTCAAAGAGTATGAGGAGATTATAAATAACGGTAAATACGAAATCCGCAAGGACCACGACGGCAACATCATCGAAAAGACCTACCGCGGCGACGAGTTCTGCACCAGCGTAGCCTTCCTCTGCCACCTCACCTACCAGGGAGCCCGCGGACGCTACGGCGACACTCTCACAGCCGAGCAGCAGGAGAGAATCCACTTCGAGCTGATGACCATCTCATATATGGGTTTCCCCGACTATTTCCTCATAGTCCAGGACTTCATCAACTGGGGCCGCCGCAACGGAGTCTCAGTCGGCCCGGGAAGAGGTTCAGCCGCCGGATCGTGCGTTGCCTACTGTCTGGGCATCACAAACCTGGACCCCATCAAGTACGACCTCCTGTTCGAGCGTTTCCTCAACCCCGAGCGCATCTCTATGCCTGATATCGACGTGGACTTCGACGACGAAGGCCGCTATAGGGTCATCCAGTACGTCCAGGAGCACTACGGGGCCGACCATATCTCCCACGTGGTAACCTTCGGCACTATGGCCGCCAAGTCGTCCGTCAAAGATGTCGCACGCATCTCCAAACTGCCCATCGCGGAGTCCAACCGCCTGACCAAGATGATTCCCGACAAGCCTATAGTCGTAAGGGAAAACGGCGAGGACAAGGAGTACAAGCCCACCCTGGCAAACAGCATCAAATACATCAAGGAGCTCAACAACGAGTACGAGAACGGAGATCCTCTGGTAAGGGAAGTGCTGGACTACGCCCTCAAACTGGAAGGATGCATACGCCAGACAGGCATCCACGCCTGTGCGATGATAATCGGAAGGGGCAACCTGACCGACTACATCCCCATCACGATGGGCGTGGACAAAGCTACAGGCCAGGAGGTATGGGTGAGCCAGTACGAAGGATCCAAAATCGAGGATGTGGGAATGCTCAAGATGGACTTTCTCGGGCTCAAAACTCTTTCAATCATCGACAGATGCCTTGCCCTGATCAAGAAAAGGCACGGGGAAGTGATTGATATAGAGAAGATTCCCATAGACGACCCTAAAGTGTTCGACCTTTACTCCAGAGGAGACACCAAGAGCATATTCCAGTTCGAATCTCCCGGAATGAAGGAGTGGCTCATCAAGCTGCATCCCGAAAGGTTCGAGGACCTCATAGCGATGAACGCCCTTTACCGCCCCGGTCCTATGGACTATATTCCCGATTTCGTGGCGGGTAAAAACGACCCCAGCAAAATCCACTACGACCTTCCCGCAATGGAAGAGTTCCTCAAGGAGACCTATGGTGTGACCGTGTACCAGGAGCAGGTGATGAGACTCTCCCAGAAGCTAGCCGGATTCTCCAAAGGCAAGGCGGACAAGCTCCGCAAGGCTATGGGAAAGAAGAAAAAGGACGTTCTGGACTCGCTCAAGGGCGACTTTATGAAAGGTGCTCTTGCGAACGGCTACCCCGAAGACACTCTCGAAAAAATATGGAAGGACTGGGAAGCCTTTGCAAAATACGCGTTCAACAAGTCCCACGCCACCTGCTACGCCTGGGTAAGCTACCAGACAGCCTGGCTCAAGGCCCACTATCCTTCTGAGTTCCAGGCTTCCAACCTCACCCAGAACTCCGACAATATGGAGGAGATGAAGGAGATAATGGCCGACTGCAGAAAGGCCGGAATCAAAGTTCTCAGCCCCGATGTGAACGAGTCGGAAGCCCATTTCTCGGTGAACAAGAGCGGAGACGTGCGCTTCGGTCTGGGCGGTCTCAAAGGCTTCGGGGACAATGTAGTGGCCGCAATTATCAAAGAAAGGGAGGATCACGGACTGTTCGAGGACGTGTTCGACTTCGCCGAGAGGATGTCCTCAGTCGTGAACCGCAGAAGTTTCGAGACCCTGGTCTATTCGGGAGCCCTGGACTCATTCAACATCAAAAGGAGCCAGTACTTCCTGGAGATGAAGGGCGGGAACCTTTTTATAGACGAACTCCTGCGCTATGCCGAGCTTTACCGCAATGACACCCTGGACAGCGCCGCTTCCCTGTTCGGAGACATTGAAGAGCTCAAGCCCGTAAGGCCGGAAGTGCCGGTATTCACAGCGGCCGAAGACACCATGTTCCTGCTCCAGAAGGAAAAGGAGTATGTAGGAATGTACCTCTCATCGCATCCCCTGGATAGATACAGATTTGAAATAGACAACTTTGCCTCCTGCCCCCTGAAGATGCTGCAGGAAAGGATAGACGAGTGTGAGAGCAGGGAGAAAGTGGAAAAAATCAGCTTCTGCGGCATAGTTTCGGACCTCAAGACCCTCACCACCAAGAGCGGCACCCCTGGAGCGAGAGTCATGCTGGAAGACTTCAGCGGCAACTACGAGCTCGCCCTTTTCGGCAACGACTACCAGTCTTACCTCCCGATGACCCAGATGCACGCCAGTCTGTATATCGAAGCGGAGATAGCCCCCCGCTACAGAGTCAGCGAGGAGGAGAGAAGGGCCGGAAAGAAAGCACCTTATTCGCTCAAACTCAAGGATATGTGCCTATTGGGACTGATTTCCGAAAAGTTCGTCAAGTCTATTGAATTCACGATAGACACCCAGAGGCTGGACGCTTCTTTCAGAAAGTCCCTGGTCGAACTGATAAAGCATTTCAAAGGCAACACCAGGCTGGAAATCAGACTAATAGACAAAAGCACAGGCTATAATCTGGGCTTCTTCTCAAAGAAGTTCAGCGTCAGGGTATGCCAGGAACTGATAGACGCAGCCCAAAGGCTGGGAATGCTCTGCAGGGTTATTAAATAAGCCTCTACCAGCCCTGGGCCGAGAGGCTGTGCTCCAGAGAGTCAGGAGTCACCAGAACTGCGCCGACATCACTCTGGGCCAGATGCCCGATGACTGAAAAAGTCTGGAAATCGCGGCGGAAAAGCTCGTATTTCTCGATTGGAACAGTGTAGAGCAGGCACATATCGTCGCCCCCGTTCATAGCCGCAGAAATAGGGTCTATATCCAATTCTTTACCAAGAGTGAAACTGCCTCCCTCAAAGGGAATCTTGTCGGCATAAATCTTGGCGCCGAGAGAAGTGTCTCGGGTGAGTCTCAGAACGGCATCTGCAAGGCCACGGGTCACAAAATAGCCGCAGGAAGGCCTGATTGTAGAGTTGAGTATATTGTCCACTGCGCAAGGGTCCAGCTCCGGCTTGATATAGGCTCCCACAAGCATCTTGTACTGCTCCAGGCTGTCCCTTTTCCGTTCAAGCACCTGCTCTCCGAGATACGCCGCTCCAAGCCTTCCACTCACGCAGATAAGGTCCTTGCTTTTCGCCGCGGGGCGGATCAGCTCATCCACTGCACCCTTCTCGCCGACAGCGCTGACGCTTATTGCAAGACCGTTGCGCGAAGGCTCCAGCGAAAGGCTCAAGGACTGGTAGCTGAACTCCTTTGCGGCATACACCACTCCCTGCCAAAGCTCAGAAATCTGCGGATAATCCAGCTTCGACGACACTCCAAGCACCACACTCAGGCACTTGGGACGGGCAAGAGAGGCGAAAAGCTCCCCGGTGACAGCCACTACAGCCTTGTAACCCAGGTGTTTGAGAGGGAAATACTCCAGATTGAAGTCGGTCCCTTCAAGCAGAAGACGGCTCGCAGAACAAGGCCTTCCGCCGCTCGAAGACACGAAGTCCAAAGGCTCGGCGAAAGGCTCATATCCACTGTTTTCGAAAAGGCGCCTGATGGCTTCAACCCTTCCGATAGAAGAAAAACTCTCTTCCATTAAAGGTTTCTGAGGAGGTTGGTGAGGTTGACCTTGCTGTCAATCAGGGCGCGCAGTTCAGCCACAGGAACCCTGGTCTGGGCCATAGTGTCCCTCTCGCGCACGGTGACGCAGTTGTCGTTGAGCGACTCGTGGTCGATGGTGATGCAGAAAGGAGTTCCGATGGCATCCTGACGACGGTATCTCTTTCCTATACTGTCCTTCTCGTCGTACTGGCAGTTGAAGTCGTACTTGAGTTCATTCATCACCTTCTGGGCGAATTCGGGAAGTCCGTCCTTCTTAACCAGAGGCAGCACGGCGGCCTTTACAGGAGCGAGAGGAGCGGGCAGGCTCAGCAGGGTGCGGGTCTCCCCGTTCTCGAGAGTCTCAACCTTGTAGGAATTGCTCAGCACGGCAAGGAACATACGGTCCACTCCGATGGAGGTCTCCACGCAGTAGGGAACATAACTGTCGTTAGTCTCGGGATCGAAGTACTGAAGCTTCTTTCCGGAGAGTTTCTGATGGTTGCCGAGGTCGAAGTCAGTACGGCTGTGAATACCTTCCAACTCCTTGAAACCGAAGGGGAAACGGAACTCGATATCGGTTGCCGCATTGGCATAGTGGGCAAGCTTCTCGTGATCGTGGAAACGGTAGTTCTCCTCTCCCATTCCGAGGTTCACGTGCCACTTCATACGGTTCTCCTTCCAATTTCTGAACCACTCCATCTCGGTTCCGGGCCTTACGAAGAACTCCATCTCCATCTGCTCGAACTCCCTCATACGGAAGATGAACTGACGTGCAACCACCTCGTTGCGGAAGGCCTTTCCTATCTGGGCTATACCGAAAGGAATCTTCATTCTGCCGGTCTTCTGGACATTGATATAGTCCACGAATATACCCTGGGCAGTCTCAGGACGCAGATATACGGTGCTGGTGTCGTCTCCGGTAGAGCCGAACTGGGTGGAGAACATAAGGTTGAACTGCCTTACATCGGTCCAGTTTTTGGTTCCGCTCAGAGGGCAGACGATGCCGCAGTCCAGAATAATCTGCTTGTACTCAGCGAGGTCATTGGCCTGCTCGGCAGCCACATATCTATTGTGAACCTGCTCATAATGAGCCTTTTCGCGAAGTACGTTGGGATTGGTTTCGCGGAATTTCTGCTCGTCGAAACTCTCGCCGAACTTCTTCCTTCCCTTCTCTACTTCTTTATTGATTTTGTCTTCAATCTTTGAGAGATAATCCTCAATCAGAACATCTGCCCTGTAGCGCTTCTTGGAGTCCTTATTGTCTATCAGAGGATCGTTGAAGGCTGCCACGTGACCCGATGCCACCCAGGTCTTGGGATGCATGAAGATGGCTGCATCTATTCCTACTATGTTCTCGTTGAGCCTGGTCATTGCCTGCCACCAGTACTGCTTGATATTGTTCTTCAACTCAACTCCCAGCTGACCGTAGTCATACACTGCTGCAAGTCCGTCATAAATCTCGCTGGAAGGGAAAATGTAGCCGTACTCTTTGCAGTGGGCCACAAGCACCTTAAACAATTCTTCTTGAGTCATATTACAGTTCTTTAGATTCTATTCAAAATTAAGGTATTATAACAAGCCGCGAAGTTAATGATTTTGCGCCTTATTAAAAAACTTTTGATTTGATTTCGCTCAAAGGCTTCATCACGAACTCCCTTTCTTCCATCCTCGGATGAGGCACAATCAAATTACTCTGGTTTATAGTCCTGTCCCCGTACAGGAGAATATCTATATCTATTATCCTGTCGTGATATATCCTTTTCCCCTCAGAGTCGTATTCTATAATCTCCTTCCGGCCCATTTCTGATTCAATCTCCTTGCAGATTTTCAGAATACTCTCGCACTCCTCGTCTGTGTCAAAAAGCGCAGCGCAATTTATAAACTCCTGTCCATCAAATCCTTGAGAAGGATTTACATAAAAAGAAGACAGCCTTTTGACCTTCGTTCCAAGTCTCTCTTCCATAAGGGAAAGAGCCTTTCTTAGATTGCCTCCCCTGTCGCCAAGGTTCGACCCAAGTGAAAAATATACATCCATCCCGCGGTTGCAGATTACATTTCCGGATCCATACCGAGTTCTATCCTTGCCTCATCGGAGAGCAGACTCTGGTCCCAGGCAGGCTCGAACACCAGTTCAATATCGCATTTGCTCACACCGGGAGTGTTCTCCACATTATGCTTGACATCCGCAATCACCTCGTCTGCCATAGGACAGTTGGGGGCGGTGAAAGTCATCTTTATGTACACTTCCTTTTTCTTATTGATATTCAACTCGTAAATAAGACCAAGGTCGTATATGTTCACCGGTATTTCAGGGTCATAAACCTGCTTGAGCGACAGCACCACATTCTCGTACAAAGGCGCGAGGTCCTTCACATCCTGCGGTGTAAGTACTTCATCTTCAATTATTTCTGACATATCAAAGTGCGTAGGATTTTATTTTTGCTATCATTGCATTAAGCCCGCCTGCCCTCGTGGGACTGAGGTTTTCCTTCAGGCCTATGGAATCGAGGAAACTGAAATCATCGTCCCGGATTTCTTCGAGAGTCCTTCCTGAATATACCCTGACCAGCAGGGCTATTATGCCTTTTGTTATCAAGGCATCGCTGTCGGCCTTGAAATAAATGATATTACCTTCCTTGTTACATTCCAACCAAACTCTTGACTGACAACCTTTTATAAGATTATCTTCGGTTCGGGCGCTTTCGGGAAGGGTTTCAAGAGTAGCGCCCAGGTCTATCAGATAAGAGTACTTGTCGAGCCAGTCATCGAACATCGACATCTCTTCAACTACTTCTTCCTGAGCTTCTTTCAGTGTTTTCATTTCTTTTATCGTAACATATCCATTGCCTTATGCAGGGAAGAGATAAAATATCTTGCTTCCTGCATGGTATTATAGGGAGCGAACGAGGCGCGCAGCATGCCTGTGACCCCGTAACGGTCCATAAGAGGCTCGGCGCACATCTGTCCCGAGCGTACTGCCACTCCCATCTTGTCGAGTATCAGAGCCAGGTCTTCGTGATGCAATTGTTCCACGGAGAACGAAAACACGGGAACTTTTTCATACCCCGCGCCAGGAATGCCATACAGCCTGATTCTTGGGTCAGACGAGAGTCCGGACAGTATATAATCAGTTATATCCTTAAGATTATCAGATAATTGAGCCGAATTTTGGATTTCTTCCATCAGCTCGAGAGCGGGCTTAAGAGTGGGAGTTCCTGAGATATTCTGGGTCCCGGCTTCAAAACGGTAAGGAGGCTCGGCATAAGTAGTTCCGCTCCATTTGACCTCCGAAATCATCTCCCCACCACCCATAAACGGAGGCATAGAGTCCAGTATCTCCTTCTTTGCGTATAGCACCCCTGTGGAAGGAGCGGCGAAGATTTTATGGCCGGAGAAGACGTAAAAATCGCAATCCAGATCCTGCACATCCACTTTAGTGTGGACTATACCCTGCGCCCCATCAGTTAAAACTTTACAACCTATTGAATGACAAAGTTTTACAACTTCCTTTACCGGGTTTACCAGCCCAAGCACATTGGAAATATGGGCAAGGCAGACCAGTTTAGTCCTGGGGTTCAGAAGGCTCTTCAGATCATCAAGCGAAAGATGTCCGTTCTCATCAACTCCCCACACCCTGAGCTTTGCTCCCTTTTCTTCGCAGAGCATCTGCCAGGGAACGATATTGGAATGGTGCTCGCTTTCGGCAACTATGATTTCATCGCCGGACTGGATGAATTTACGGCCGAAAGAGTAGCAAACCAGGTTGATCGAAGCGGTGGCGCCGGAAGTGAAAACAATCTCGGAAGGAGAGCCTGCGCCGATATATGAAGCAACCTTGGCCCTGGCATCTTCGTAGCTGCGGGTCGCAAGGTCGGCTATATGATGCACCGCGCGATGCAGGTTGGCCGTGCAATGCTCTGCGGAATTCCTCCAGCACTCAACCACGCCGGAAGGCCTCAGGGACGTAGCTGCATTATCAAGGTACACGAGCGTTTTGCCGTACACCTTGTCCTGAAGTTGAGGAAACAACTGTCTGAGAGAATCTATATCCATAATCCTACAAAATTACTAAACTGTTTCGAAAAGTCATAACTTTAAAGTACATTTGCGATGCTTCACTGTTATTCCTTTGTCATTTCGACCAAGCGAGGCGTTCCTTTGTCATTTCGACCGAGGCCGAAGGCCGAGTGGAGAAATCTATAATAAAAAACTATACTGATATGATAGACTACATCAGCGGAAAAATTGTTGAACTGTCCCCCACTTACTGCGTCATCGACAACGCAGGAATCGGATACTTGATGGAAATTTCGCTCCAGACCTACGACAGCATTTCAGGCAAAAGCGAAGCCGTCATCTATATCCAGAAGCAGGTAAACCAAAGGGACGGAAGCGAAGTGGATTACGGATTCTCAAGCAAAGAAGAAAGGAATCTGTTCAGGGACATCACCTCAGTCTCCGGTATGGGAGCAGCTTCTGCGAGAATGATACTCTCGTCAATGAGTCCCGAAGAATTGAAGCAGACCATCCTGTCTGAAGACGTAAACAGACTCAAATCTGTCAAGGGAATTGGACTCAAGAGCGCCCAGAGACTCGTTCTGGAACTGAAAGACAAGATAGTCAAAGGAGGAAGCGAAGACTTCTCTTCTCTTGTCAACAACAATAAGAGCGCCAATGCGGACGAGGCGGCCGCAGCTCTTCTGAACCTTGGTTTTTCGAAGCCGAACATCAGCAAGGCCATCCAGAGCATACTCAAAGCCGACCCTTCAGCGAGCGTGGAAGATATAATCAAGAAAGCACTGAGGATGCTCTAGACAGCACCCCTATCATCTTCCGAAATACAGAAGCAGAACTGAGATATCGGAAGGCGATACACCGGAAATACGTGATGCCTGGGCTATAGTTTTCGGAGAGTATTTCTTCAGCTTCTGGCGGCACTCAATCGATAATCCTGAGACTTTGTCGAAATCAAAGTTCTCAGGAATTTTTAGATTCTCGAGCCTGTGCAGTTTCTCTGCCATCTGAATCTCCCTGTCGATATATCCGCTATACTTCAGGGATATCTCTACGCTTTCCAAAATATCGTCGGAATAATCTTTATTAAATGTTCCACGTGGAACACAATTAAGAATTTCCCGGAGATTCAGTTCCGGCCTTTGGGCAATATCAAATATCTTCTTGGACTCTGTTAAGGGTGAAGAATTCTTCGACGCGAGTAAAGGATTCGCCTGGGAAGTAGTGATATTAGTATTCTGACAGAACTCTTTCAGACTATCGATTTTCGCATACTTCTCACGCATCAAATCGTAGCGATGCTGCGAAGCGAGCCCAATTTCGTAAGCTCTCGGAGTCAATCTCAGATCGGCATTATCCTGCCTCAGGAGTATTCTGTACTCTGCCCTGGAAGTAAACATCCTGTATGGTTCATCGACTCCCTTTGTAATCAGATCATCTATCAGAACACCTATATAAGACTCATCCCTTCGAAGGATGAATTCTCCCTTACCCTGAATCTTCAGAGCAGCATTGATGCCTGCTACAAGACCCTGGGCGGCCGCTTCCTCATAGCCTGTTGTTCCGTTCACCTGCCCGGCGAGATACAGATTCTCCACTACTTTGGACTCAAGAGTAGCCTTGAGCTGGGTAGGATCGAAGTAGTCATACTCCACCGCGTATGCCGGTTTATATATCTTGGCATTCTCCAAACCTTTGATATGGTGAAGGGCCTCCAGTTGCACATCCAGAGGCAGGGACGAAGAGAAGCCCTGCAGATAGTATTCGTTGGTATCCTCCCCTTCCGGCTCGAGGAAAAGCTGATGCGAATCGTTGTCGGGAAAGACGCGGAGCTTATCTTCTATGCTCGGACAGTAGCGTGGACCCTTACCGTGAATCATTCCGGAGAACATCGGCGAATCCTTGAAACCCGAGCGCAGTATCTCGTGCACCTCAGAATTGGTATGCAGAATATAGCAGGGCATCTGGCTTCCGCTGCTTTGAATTGAAGAAGCAACATCGAGGTAAGAAAACCTGCTGGGATTCTCATCCCCTCTCTGAACAGTAAGCGAAGACACATCGACCGACGAAATGTCTATTCTTGGAGGAGTTCCTGTCTTCATCCTGTCAGACGCTATTCCGAGAAGATTGAGCTGCTCGGTCAGTCCGTAAGACGACAACTCCCCTATCCTGCCTCCGCTCATCTTCGTCTTTCCGATGAAAAGACTGCCATTCAGGAAGGTTCCGGCGGTCAGAACAATCGCTTGAGAATTGAAAATTGCCCCGGTATTTGTCTTGACTCCGCAGATTTTTGAATTCTCAAAGAGAAAAGAAGTCACAAAATCCGCGTAAATATCTAATTTACAATTACTTTCGAGAAATTTCCGCCATACCGCCGAAAACTTGCGTTTATCGCACTGCGCGCGCGGGCTCCACATCGCGGGACCTTTGGAGCGGTTGAGCATACGAAACTGCAGTGTAGAAGCGTCAGTAACGAGTCCTGAATATCCGCCTAAAGCGTCTATTTCTCTGATTATCTGTCCTTTAGCAATTCCTCCCATAGCCGGATTACAACTCATTTTGGCAAAAGAGAGCATATCCGCGCTCACAAGAAGAGTCTTGCATCCGAGATTTGCGGCGGCCATTGCGGCTTCACAGCCGGCGTGACCTCCTCCGACCACAATTATATCGTAATTCTCAAAGCCCATATTACTGCAGACTCTTTCTAAGTTCCAGGTAATAGTTCTCCTTCTGACGCATCACGGCAACTTGCTCATCGCTGTGGTCATCATAACCAATCAGATGAAGAAGTCCGTGTACAATAACTCTGTTGAGCTCGTCTTCAAAGGACGGGGCACCATAAAGCAGGGCATTCTCCCGCACAGAATCGACACTGATGAAAAGGTCTCCGCTCAGAGTATTCTTCTCGCAATAGTCGAAAGTGATGATATCGGTAAAGTAGTCGTGCTGGAGGTACTTCATATTAATGTCAAGAATATAATTGTCGGAACAGAAAATAATGTTGACATCGCCCAGTTTCCTGCTCTCACTTCCGGCTACTGTGCGCAGCCAGAGCTTAGTAAGAGCCTTGGGCTTGAATTTGAAACTTGTATCCTCGAAAAAATACCTTACCATGATAGGAGATAGAATTTGCAGTTGAAAAACTTAAAAAACACTAAAATTTGACAATGCAAATCTACAACTAATCGAAGATTTTTGAAACATTATTGGATTTGAAATGAAATATTTCTATCTTTGGGGACTAGAACGGAAATTAAAATAACCAAATATGGAAGTAAAGAAATCACCTAAGGCCGATCTCAATAACAGCAGGATGCTGTTTGCTGAGATAGGATTCGTAGTTGCACTTCTTGTCGTATGGGGCGCTTTCGAGTTCAAGCAGAGCGAGAAAAAGGAAGCTACTCTTGAAGCTGAGACTACCGAAATCATCGAAGAGGAAATCATCCCTATCACCCAGGAGAACACTCCTCCTCCCCCAGAGGTTGCCAAGGTTCCCGTTCTTTCCGATATCATCGATATCGTAGAGGATGACATTCTGGTAGAAGACAACATTCTCAACCTTGAGGATGACGCCAACATCGGAGTTGAAATCATCGACTACGTTAACGAAGTAGCTGAAGAAGTAGTTGAAGAGGAAGCTATTCCTTTCCAGTTGGTTGAAACCAAGCCCAAGTTCCAGGGAGGCGACCCCAACGCATTCTCAGCCTGGGTGAACAAGCACCTTGAGTATCCTGAGGTTGCAAGGGAGAACGGAGTTTCAGGAAGAGTTATGCTCCAGTTCACCGTTAACCCCGACGGAAGCGTTTCAGACGTGAAGGTGCTCCGTGGAGTCGATCCCGCACTTGACAATGAAGCAGTCAGAGTAGTGAAGAGCTCACCCAAGTGGGAGCCGGGCCGCCAGAGAGACCGCGCAGTAAAGGTATCATACACCTTCCCTGTTATCTTCCAGCTCAGGTAAGCATCATTTAGCAATACAGGCGCTGACCGACATTACCTCGGCCAGCGCTTTTTTGAATGAATTAGATTGACATTTACCGACATGAAGCTGATATAATCAAATTTAAATTCAGATATTTCTCCGTGCGCTTCGCTTAGTCGAAATGACAATTCCTTGTCATTTCGAGCGACCACAGGGAGTCGAGAAATCTCAGGGCCATTCTGTCATTTCGAGCGACCGAAGGAAGTCGAGAAATCTGAAATAATAGTCTGAATATAAATCATTTAGAAACTAAATTATTATAGACGATATACAGAAAAATATGGAAGAAAAGAAAGAATATAAAGCAGTATTTGTCGGTATAATAAAGCAGAACGACGAAGAAAGAAAGGTGCTCGAATACCTTGACGAGCTGGAGTTCCTGGCCGAAACAGCAGGTGCTACAGGCGACAAAAAGTTCATACAGAAGCTCGACAAACCCGAGAAAGCCACCTATATAAGAAGCGGAAAACTTCAGGAAATCGCCGCATACTGCGAGGAAAACAGCATAGACTACGTCATTTTCGACGACGAGCTGACCGGAATGCAGCAGCGCAACATTGAAAAAGTCATAAACAAAAGCGCAGTAATAGACCGCACCAGCCTCATTCTGGAAATCTTCTCGCAGAGGGCAAAAACAGCCTACGCCAAGATGCAGGTCGAACTCGCAAAATACAACTATATGCTGCCCCGACTCGCCGGAATGTGGACCCACCTCGAAAGGCAAAGGGGCGGAATCGGTATGCGAGGCGGTATGGGTGAAAGCCAGATTGAAATCGACCGCCGAATAGTACGCGAAAGGATAGCAAAACTCAAGGAACAGCTCAAAAAAGTGGACAAGCAGATGGCCACCCAGCGCGGCAACCGGGGACAGATGGTAAGAATTTCACTCGTGGGATACACCAACGTAGGCAAATCCACCCTGATGAACCTGCTGGCCAAGTCAGACGTATTCGCCGAGAACAAACTCTTCGCCACCCTCGACACCACCGTCAGAAAGGTCGTAATAGGCAATGTACCCTTCCTTCTGAGCGACACGGTAGGATTTATCAGAAAGCTGCCTACACAGCTTATAGAGGCCTTTAAAAGCACCCTGGACGAGGTACGTGAAGCCGATATACTGATGCACGTCGTGGACGTGTCGCATCCCGATTATGAAGAGCAGATGGAAGTGGTCGAAAAGACCCTAAAAGACATAGGAGCCAGCGACAAACCGCTGTTCGTGGTATTCAATAAAACAGATGCCTACAAGCACGTGGAGTACGACGAATTCTCGCTGGAGCCGAAGCAGGAGTGCAACTACACTCTGGAGGAAGTGAAGTATAAATGGATTAATGACAGGAAGATACCCTGCATCTTCATCTCTGCCCTGAAAAAGGAAGGCATAGACAAACTGAAGGATGACATCTATAAAATGGTAGCCGAAATCCACGCCGGCCGCTACCCCTTCAACAACTTCCTCTGGTAATTGTCATTTAGAGAACAGTAGAGAAATTAGATCTCTCCGCTCGCTTCGCTCGGTCGAGATGACACCTTTCTTTTCATTTCGAGCGACCGCAGGGAGTCGAGAAAACTATACAATTATTGTAATTTTCAGCAACTGCTGACGCTGACTGTTAGACAAAAAAAAGAGGATGACCCTTTCCGGATCACCCTCTTTAAATATGTAATCAATTGTTAGTCAGAGAATTTAGCCTTGAGAAATTCCCTATTCAGACGGGCGATATGCGAAACAGAAATACCCTTCGGGCACTCCATCTCGCAAGCCCTGGTATTCGTACAGTTACCGAATCCCAGCTCATCCATCTTCGCAACCATAGCCTTAGCCCTCCTCGCAGCCTCAGGACGACCCTGAGGAAGCAGGGCAAGAGAACTAACCCTGGCGGCAACAAAAAGCATAGCAGAACCGTTCTTACAGGTAGCAACACAAGCGCCGCAACCAACGCAAGCAGCCGCATCCATACTCTCCTCAGCCTTATCGTGAGGAATAAGAATATTATTGGCATCCTGGGCAGAACCGGTACGAACAGAAATGAAACCACCTGCCTGCAGAATCTTGTCGAAAGCCCTGCGGTCAACTACAAGATCCTTGATAACAGGGAAAGCAGCGCTTCTGAAAGGCTCTACAGTGATAGTCGCTCCATTCTTGAAATGCCTCATAAACAGCTGACAGGTAGTCACATGATCATCGGGACCGTGAGCACGTCCGTCGATGTAAAGCGAGCAGGCACCGCAAATACCCTCACGGCAATCATGGTCGAAAGAAACAGGACCGCTGCTCTGGCAACCTCTCTCAACGGCTACAGGATCGCAACCCTCGCGGATAAGCTGCTCATTGAGAATATCAAGCATCTCCAGGAAAGAAGCATCCTCTTCAATACCCTCGATGTGATAAGTCTCAAAATGTCCTTTTGCTTTGGCGTTCTTCTGACGCCATATCTTAAGATTGAATTCCATCTGGATTATTCTTTGTAGTTTCTAGTTTTGACTTCGATAAACTCGTACTTGAGAGGCTCCTTATGAAGCTCAGGCTCAACACCTTCTCCCTTGTACTCCCAGGCTGCCACATACATGAAGTGCTCATCGTCCCTCTTGGCCTCACCCTCTTCAGTCTGGCTTTCAACCCTGAAGTGACCACCGCAGGACTCCTCTCTGTTGAGAGCGTCGCGGGCCATCAGTTCACCAATCTCGAAGAAGTCCTCAAGCCTGAGAGCCTTCTCGAGCTCCTGGTTGAATTCATACTGGCTTCCGGGAACCTTGACGTTCTTATAGAAGTCCTCCTTAAGCTCCTGAATATCCTTGATTGCCTTCTTCAGACCCTTCTCGTCACGGGCCATTCCGACGTAATCCCACATAATGTTGCCGAGCTTCTTGTGGATGGAATCCACGGTCTTCGTTCCGTTGATGGCGAACAGACGGTCGATTCTTTCCTGCACAGCCTTCTCAGCCTCAATGAATTCCTTAGTATTGACGTCAGTCTTGGGCTCTGCGAACTTCTTTGAAAGATAGTCGCCGATAGTGATAGGCAGGATGAAATATCCGTCGGCCAGACCCTGCATAAGGGCAGAAGCGCCGAGACGGTTTCCGCCGTGGTCAGAGAAGTTAGCCTCACCGATAGCGTAAAGACCGGGGATAGTGGTCTGCAGATCGTAATCTACCCATATACCGCCCATAGTATAGTGGATGGCAGGATAAATCATCATAGGCTCCTCCCAGGGAGAAGAAGCAGTAATCTTCTCGTACATCTCGAAGAGGTTGCCGTAACGCTCAGCTACCCTCTTGTGACCCAGGCGGTTGATAGCGTCTGCAAAGTCAAGGAACACAGCCTTGCCGGTCTCGTTCACACCGAATCCGGCGTCGCATCTCTCCTTGGCGGCCCTGGAAGCCACGTCACGGGGAACCAGGTTACCGAAAGCAGGATACCTTCTCTCGAGGTAGTAATCCCTGTCCTCCTCAGCTATCTGCGAAGGCTTGATCTGATGCTTGCGCAGCTTCTCCACATCCTCGAGCTTTTTGGGCACCCAGATACGTCCGTCGTTACGCAGACTCTCGCTCATAAGGGTGAGCTTGCACTGCTGGTCACCGTGCACGGGGATACAGGTAGGGTGAATCTGGGCAAAGCAGGGATTAGCGAAGTAGGCACCTTTCTTATAGCACTGAAGAGCGGCAGAACCGTTGCTGTTCATAGCGTTGGTAGAAAGGAAGTAGGTGTTGCCGTAGCCGCCGGTGGCGATTACAACTGCGTGGGCACCGAACCTCTCGAGCTGACCGGTGACAAGGTTACGGGCGATGATACCCTTGGCCTGACCGTTCACCAGCACGAGGTCGAGCATCTCGTGGCGGGGATATGCCTTCACTGTGCCGGCTGCAATCTCCTTATTCAGAGAAGCATAGGCTCCGAGGAGCAGCTGCTGTCCGGTTTGTCCGCGGGCATAGAAAGTACGGCTTACCTGCACACCTCCGAATGAGCGGTTGGCCAGGTATCCGCCGTATTCACGGGCAAAAGGAATACCCTGGGCCACACACTGGTCGATGATGGCGGCGCTCACCTCGGCCAGACGGTACACATTAGCCTCGCGGCTGCGGTAGTCGCCACCCTTGATGGTGTCGTAGAACAGACGGTAAACAGAGTCGTTGTCGTTCTGATAGTTTTTGGCCGCATTGATACCTCCCTGGGCTGCGATAGAGTGGGCCCTTCGGGGAGAATCGCTGATACAGAAAATCTTGACATTGTAGCCGAGCTCTCCCAGAGAAGCAGCTGCAGACGCTCCTCCAAGACCGGTACCGACCACGATAATCTCAAGCTTTCTTTTGTTGTTGGGACTCACCAGATGGATTTCAGATTTTCTCTTGGTCCATTTCTGCTCGAGGGGTCCCTCGGGAATTTTGGAAATTAACTTGTCAGACATTGTTAATTGTATTAATAAGTATTATCGTTGATTTCAGTCAAAAAGCGTTTTCTCGTCAGGCAGCCTCGCGGGGCTCGGATCCATCCCCAAATGGCTGTATGACAGGTCCGTAGCTATCCTTCCCCTCTGGGTGCGCACGATAAAGCCCTCCTTTATCAGGAAAGGCTCGTACACCTCCTCGTAAGTACCCTGGTCCTCCCCTATCGCCGTAGCTATGGTATTCGCACCCACAGGACCTCCCTTGAAGGTAGTGATGATTGTGCGGAGTATCTTATTGTCTATCGAATCCAGGCCGCGGGTGTCGATACGGAGCTTGTCCAGGGCATAGCGGGCTATCTTGAGGTCTATATGACCGTCCCCCATCACCTGCGCGAAATCACGCACCCTGCGGAGAAGCGAGTTTGCAATACGGGGAGTTCCGCGGCTGCGGAGGGCAATCTCCCCTGCCGCTTCGCTCTCAATCTCAACGCCCAGTATCGAAGCGCTGCGCGTGATGATTCTCACAAGGTCAGCAGTATCGTAGTACTCCAGTTCGCACTTGATGCCGAACCTCGCCCTCAAAGGCGCCGTCAAAAGTCCCGAACGGGTAGTCGCCCCAACCAGGGTGAAAGGATTGAGACTGATCCTGACAGACCTGGCACCGGGCCCCTTATCTATCATTATATCAATCACATAGTCCTCCATAGCAGAGTACAGGTACTCCTCCACCTCGGGAGACAGGCGGTGAATCTCATCGATAAAAAGCACATCCCCCTTGTCCAGCGAAGTCAGCAGACCGGCCAGATCTCCGGGACGGTCCAGCACAGGGCCGGAAGAAATCTTGATGTTGCTTCCCATCTCATTGGCTATGATATGCGCGAGGGTAGTCTTTCCCAGGCCGGGAGGCCCGTTGAACAGAGTATGGTCCAGCGCCTCTCCCCTCATCTTGGCGGCTTTGATATATACGCGCAGGTTCGAAACAATCTCGCTCTGACCGGTAAAATCTTCCAGTTCCTGAGGCCTGATTATTCCTTCCAAATCCTTATCTTTGCCTTCGTTTACGTTATGAGGGTCGAAATCCTGCATCGGACACAAATTAGATTACAAATATAACTCTTTTATTTATATTACTTGTTGTTTATTTATAGCTTGTTGAAATGTTGATAACTGTGTGAAGTGTTTATATATCAATTTTTTAGCTTGTTGATAAACTTGTTTCTATCTTCAATTTTCAATTTTCCCGCCAGTTCAAAACTTTCCGCCCCATTTTATTAACAATTCAAAAGTCGGTTATTAACAGGGTTATCAACAGCTTTTCAACCGATTTTCACGCTTGTTGTTGAAAACTGCAAAAATTACGAAATAAGGTATATAATCTTATGTATGTTTCTGAAAATAAATGCAAAGAGCTGAGAGCGGCGCTTGAAAACAGCTCCAAAACCTACTGCCGGGGCTTGTACCTTTCCGCCAGATGGTTTGTCCTTTGTGAGCTGGCAAAAAGCGGGATGCACCTTGTGGTCCTTCCCGACAAGGAAGCCGCAGAGTACTGCTGTTCAGACCTTTACAATATCATAGAGTCGGATTCTGTGTTTTTCCTTCCCGAGTCCGGCAAAAACGTGGAACGCAGCAACTACAAGTCTTCCCTATCGGTTCAGAGGACTTCCGCCCTCGAAAGGATACTCAAATCCGGGGACGGACTCACGATAATAGTGAGCTACCCTTCCGCCCTCGAAGAAACACTCCCCTCAAAAAAAGCCATATCCTCCTGCTCGTTCAGCATCCGGAAGGGCGACGAAATTGCGCACGAAGCCCTGAGCGGAAAGCTCAACAGCCTGGGATTCGAAAGGGTTGACTTCGTCTCAGCCCCCGGGCAGTTCGCCATCAGGGGCTCGCTGGTGGACGTGTTCTCCTACTCGAACAACTATCCCTACCGTATAGCGTTCTGGGGCAATGAGATAGAAAAGATCAACACCTTCGACTGCAACACCCAGCTGAGTATCAGCGAAGTAGAGAGCATAAACATAATATCGTCCGTCCTTTCGTCGTCCGAAAGCGAAGAAAGCGAAGAGAGCGAAGGCTCCTACATCCTTTCCGCCCTCCCTTCAGGGACTACCCTCTGGCTCGATTCATTCGACGTGTACTCCCACTCCCCTGCCCTTTCCGGGATGGAAAAGCTGCGCACCGTATTCCTCGACACTCCCCTTGGCGTTGAAAGCGAAAATCAGGTGACTTTCCACATCTCTCCCCAGCCTGTATTCAATAAGAATTTCGAGCTTCTCGCTTCCGACATACGCTCCAACATCGAGAAAGGATTCAAGGTCAAAATCTTCTCCGACAAGGCTTCCCAGACCGAGAGGCTCAAATCCATTCTGATACAGAATTCCAGCCTGATGCCCGAATTTGTCGAGGGTAAGGTCATCCACAACGGCTTCATCGACTCCGACAGCAAGGTCTGCTGCTACTCGGACCACGAAATCTTCGACCGCTTCCAAAGGGTCAGCATACGCCGCTCCGTGGAGAAGAGCGAACAGCTGACAGTCAATGACTTGAACTCCTTCAATATAGGCGACTACGTAGTCCACATCGACCACGGTGTAGGAGTGTTCGGAGGTCTGGTGAAGATGAGGGACGACCGCGGCAGGCTCCAGGAAGTGGTAAAAATCACCTACAAGGACGGCGACGTGGTCTTCGTGTCGGTTCACCTTCTGAACAAGATTTCGAAATACCGCTCCAAGGACGGACTGCCTCCCAAAATCAACAAACTCGGAAGCAAGACCTGGCAGAACCTCAAGACGGGAGCCAAATCGAAGGTCAAGGACATAGCAAAGGAACTCATAGCCCTGTATGCCAAAAGACGCGCTTCCAAGGGCTTCGCCTTCTCGGCCGACACCTACCTGCAGGAAGAGCTCGAGTCGTCGTTTATGTACGAGGACACTCCGGACCAGGAGAGCGCCACGATAGCCGTAAAAAGGGATATGGAGGACAGCTGCCCTATGGACCGTCTGGTGTGCGGCGATGTAGGCTTCGGAAAGACCGAAATAGCCGTCAGGGCCGCTTTCAAGGCAGTTACGGACGGCAAGCAGGTGGCTCTCCTCGTGCCCACCACCATACTCTGCCTGCAGCACTACAACACCTTCACAGCCCGCCTGAAGAACTTCCCCTGCAGCATAGAATTCGTAAGCCGCCTCAGGACTGCAAAGGAGATTTCAGATATAAAGCAAAGACTCTCCAAAGGGCAGATAGACATACTAATAGGGACCCATAAGATACTGGGTAAAGAGTTTGAATTCAAGGATTTGGGCCTTCTGATAATAGACGAGGAGCAGAAGTTCGGAGTTAGCGCCAAGGAGAAGCTCCGTAGCATCAAATCGTCGGTCGACACACTCACCCTGAGCGCAACTCCCATCCCGAGAACCCTCCAGTTCTCCCTGCTCGGCGCCAGGGACCTGAGCATCATCAACACTCCCCCGCCCAACCGCATTCCTGTCCAAACCGAGATAATACTTTTCGACCAGAAGGAAATCAGAAGCATCATCAACTACGAGCTCAACAGGGGCGGCCAGGTGTTCTTCCTGCACAACAAAGTGGAGGAACTCCAGAGTATATACGAAATCCTCCAGAGGCTCGTGCCGGATATGAGAATATGCATAGCCCACGGACAGATGGACTCCAAAACACTGGAGACCAAAATGCTCGACTTTATGAAGGGAGAGTACGATATGCTTCTGAGTACCACCATTATAGAGAACGGACTCGACATCCCCAACGCCAACACCATCATCATCAACCAGGCTCAGAATTTCGGTCTGAGCGACCTTCATCAGCTCCGCGGAAGGGTGGGAAGAAGCAACAAGAAAGCTTTCTGCTACCTTATAGTTCCTCCACTTGCCAGCATCAGCGACGATGCCCGCCGCAGACTCAAGGCCATAGAGGAGTTCTCCGACCTTGGAAGCGGATTCAACATAGCGATGCAGGACCTGGACATACGAGGAGCCGGAAACCTTCTGGGAGCGGAGCAGAGCGGATTCATAACCGAAATGGGATTCGAAACATACCAGAAGATACTCTCCGAGGCAATGGAAGAGCTGGGTGTGGAGCAGGGCATCACAGTCCGCAACGAGAGGACTCCTTTCGTGCAGGAATGCAGCATAGAGACCGACCAGTGCGCCTACATCCCTGAAGACTACATCAACATAAACGCCGAGAAGATAAGGATTTACAAAGACATCGACTCTATGACTTCGGAAAAGGAAATACAGAACTACACCCTCAGGCTCGAGGACCGTTTCGGACCCCTGCCGGAGGAGCTCAAGAACCTTTTCCTGGTCCTCAGGCTCAGAAACTTGGGCGCATCGCTCGGATTCGAAAAGATTATCGTAAAGAACGGAATACTCATAGCATTCTTCGTTTCCAACCCTATGAGCCCCTACTATAAGAGCAAAATTTTCGAAAAAGTGATGGAAAACATAGCTCTTCTGGGCAATCAGGTGGAAATCAAGCAGAACGAGAACAAGCTCAAGATAGTAGCCCGCAATATCCCTTCCCTGCCTTCTGCCTATAAGCTGATAAGTAAACTCAGGTAGTCGAATCACTTGATACGGAAATAAATAATTCTTAAATTTGCAGTCTTGCTAAACTGAAAGCCGGATGGCGAATCTACTTGTTGTTGCAGGAAATACCGCACTGAAAGCAGCCTGGTGCGACCCTCTTGACCCCTGTGTGCTCGGAAAGACTTTCCGCTATCAGGGGGAGAAGATGCTGGACTATCTTCTGACCATAGTCGAGAAGGAAAGGCCTGAGGTGTTAACCATAGCTTCAGTGAGCGGAGTGCTTCCGGAGGAAGAAGCGGTGCTTAAGGGCAAATGCTCTCATCTTCTGATACTTGACAAGGCCCACACCAATCTTCTGCTGAAGTACGACTTCCCTGAGTACCTCTCCTGCGACAGGGCTGCCGGATTGGTTGCGGCGCGGCATCTTTTCAAAGGCAAGGCCTGCAGCATCTTCGATTTCGGAACTACCCTTACTATGGATTTTCTCTCTTCCGAGGGGCGCTATATGGGAGGAAACATATCCCCGGGATGCAGGACCAGATTCAAGGCTCTCAACCGCTACTCCAAGTCTCTCCCCCTTGTGGATACCCCTGAGCAGACAGATATCCAGGGCCACAGTCTTGCATCTTCAATCGAGAGCGGAGTCATTTTGGGTATAATGTTTGAAATAGACGGCTACATCAAAGCCTTCAAGGATAATATTGTAATTTTTACGGGTGGAGACGCAATTTATTTTGCCAAGAAAATGAAAAACTCCATCTTTGTAGTTTGCAATCTCGAACTGATGGGTTTGGCTCTAATAACAGATGACTATGTCAGGAAGAACATTAAGTAGGCTGGTGGCCTCTATTTGCCTTACCATTGCCTTCTGCGGCTCTGCGTGGGCCCAGGCCGACAATTCCTTCTCTCCGTATTCTATCTTCGGAGTGGGGGATATGGCACATCAGGGAAGTGCGTACAACCAATCTATGGCAGGTGTCGGAGTTGCCCTGAGAAGCAACCGTTTCATCAACATCGTCAATCCCGCCTCCGTGACGGCCAGGGATTCCCTCGCCTTTATGGCCGACTATTCGATGTACGGGGACAATAAAGTCTTCTCTCAAGGAGGTGTCAAATCTGTGAATAATGTCTTCAACATCAACGATTTGGTCCTTTCATTCCCGCTGTGGGACCACTCTGCTATGATGGTTGGAATCACCCCTTACAGCAGCACCGGATTCTCCTCTTCCTTCTCCTACCCCGACGGTAACATAGGCACCATTTCATTCTCGGCAGACGGAAGCGGAAGTTTGTACAAAGGCTTTGCGGCCGCCGGAGTGACCCTTTTCAAAAGGCTCTCGCTCGGAGCCGAGTTCGACTGCTATTTCGGAAGTGTCACTAAGACATATAATACCTCGATAAGCGACAAATCGTACAATTCAATCCAGAATTCCACCACCCTGCAGGCTTCGGCCCTGGGCGGAAAGTTCGGACTCCAGTACGAGCAGCCCATAGGGCAGAAGGTCACCCTCGCTCTCGGAGCCACCTATTCCACCGGCGCCGACCTCAAGGGTTACTACACCGACGAGCGCTATTCGGTAGGTTCCGTGTCTGCTGATACTCTTTACTATAAGTCTGACACTCTTGGACTTACACGTAAAGCGAAGATTGCTTCCGAGCTTGCCGTGGGAGTTTCGTTCAAGTATGCCGACAAGCTTATGGTAGCCTTCGACTACTCCCGCTCCGACTGGACAAACACCGGGATTGAAAACATCAGCGGCTTCTCGAAGACTTCGTCTCCCTTTGAGACCTGCTTGTCGGAAAGCTACCGTTTAGGTATGGAATTTGTGCCGAACCGCAACGATATACGCTACTATTTCAACCGTGTGGCTTACCGCGCCGGAGCCTACTACAAAAAGGATTATTTCACCTGTAACGGTCAGCAAATCAATTCGATGGGGCTTACCTTCGGAGTCACTTTGCCTGTGTTCAGGTGGTACAACGGTCTGACCCTGGGCTTTGAACTGGGACAGAGGGGAGCCCTCCGCGAGCAGCTTGTAAGGGAAAGATATTTCAATTTCTCTATTGGAGTCAATATATTTGACATCTGGTTCCAGAAACCGAGATACGAATAAACAAACATTATTAACAATATGAAAAAGTCAGTATCACTTTCAATCTTGATTTCCATCGCAGCCCTGTTCGTCTCAGGCAATTTGTTTGCGCAGGGCAAGTGGGGTGCGGACAGTGCCGAGTGCATCAAGTACATGTCCTACTACAAAGAGTATTACAAGCAGAAGGCTTATGATGAGGCAACTCCCAACTGGAGAAAGGCTTACAGTCTGTGTCCCGCCACAGCCAGCCAGAACATGCTCATCGACGGAGCCGTACTTATGAGAAGACTCATCAGCAAGAACGCTTCCGACGCCGCTTACCGCAATGCTCTCGTAGATACTCTCCTGACCCTTCACGAGACCAGGGCCCAGTACTATCCCAAGTACGCAGTGACCGCCCTCAACAACAAGGGACTCGATATGGCAAACTATATCAAGAACGATTCTGAGAAGCTTTATACAGGATACGAAGGCATCATCGAGCGTAATGCCGAGCAGACAAAGAGTCAGATTCTGCTCTACGACCTTCAGGCCGCAATCGACCAGTATCAGGGCGGCTCTCTCGACGCCGAGACCGTCATCAACATCTTCCAGAGGAACAGCGACCTTCTCGAGAAGGCTCCTTCAAACAACGAGATTGAGAAAGAGCAGAACCAGAAGGTAAAGCAGGATATGGGTAATGTGTTTGCAGCCAGCAAGGTAGCAAGCTGCGACCACCTCATCGAACTCTACGGACCCCGCATCGAGGCCGATCCCGAGAACCTCAAGCTCGCCCAAACCATCGTGAAGACTATGAGTATGACCGATGACTGCAACTCCAACGACATCTACCTCAAGGCCGTTACCACAATGTACAAGCTTGAGCCTTCAGCAAACTCCGCTTACTACCTCTTCAAGCTGCACTCTGCAAGAGGCAATGTGGACGAGGCCATCAAATATATGGAGGAGGCTATCGCAAGTGACGACTCTGACTCCTACACCGACGCCGACTGGAATTACGAGCTTGCCACATACTACTTCAAGAATGGTATGAACTCCAAGGCTTTCGAGTGCGCCAACACCGTTGCCGCATCTTCCGAGAAGCTCGCAGGAAAGGCTTACTTCCTCATCGGAACCATTTGGGGAGCAACCCGTTGCGGTGGAGACGAGATTGCCGCCAGAGCTCCTTTCTGGGTTGCTTGCGACTATATGATCAAGGCCAAGAATGCAGACGAGACCCTGACCGAAGCCGCCAACCAGTACATCAGCCAGTACAGCACTTACTTCCCCAAGAGCGAGGAAGCCTTTATGTACGACATCACCAACGGTCAGTCATACACCGTAGTATGCGGCGGAATGAGGGCCAACACCACAGTGCGCACCAACAAATAGTTTGAAACATTTGTCACATAGTGTAGAGATACTGGCAATCACAGCCGTGATTGCCAGTTCTTTCGTTTCTTGTCGTCAGGGCATAGCGAAGGCGGAAAAGCTGGATTTGGGCAAAACTCCGCTCCAGAGCATAGACGATGTCTTTGCCGTCCAGAGCCGCAACGGGCTGCTGGAGATGCGCCTTGAGGCTACAAGGATGGAGCACTACGACTCGGACTCGCTCGAATACGACTACTTTCCCGAAGGCATCTCCGTCTATTCATACACTGCGGAAGGGCTTCTGGAGTCTGTAATCGTGTCCGACAAAGCAGTCCACAAGAGCCCCAAGAAGGAGAACAAGACTTCTGACGAAGTATGGGAAGCTTACGGTAACGTGGTGCTGCACAATGTGATAAATAAAGAAACTATGGAGACGGACACCATCTATTGGGACCAGACCCGGAAGGAAATCTACACTGACTGCTATGTCAAGGTGTACTCTCCCGACGGCTTCATGCAGGGCTACGGAATGCGCTCTGACGACCGCATGCAGAACTGGAAGCTCAACAGCAGTTTCAACAATTATGTCTATGTTGTGAAGGATACTACGGCAGTTATTCTTGATTCTGTGAATTTTATTGGTCCTTTTCCAAAAAAAATTAATAAATTCGCACCCTAAACCTTTAGAGGAAACAAAACTAAAAATTATACAATGGCACTTCTTGAAAAAATACGTGTCAAATTCGGCCTCGTGATCTCCATTATCATCGCGTTGGCGCTTCTTTCTTTCATCATCGATCCGAGCACTCTCGAGTCTGCCCTGAATTCGATGTCGTCAAAGTATGATGTAGGCAAGGTTGCCGGAAAGAAAGTGTCCTACACCGACTTCCAGGAGACAGTCGATAAGTACACCACCATCAACGAACTCCTTCAGGGTTCGTCAGCTCAGAACGAGCAGATTCAGCAGCAGATCAGAAATGCGGCCTGGCAGGAATATCTCGACAAATATATGTTCGTCGAGAACGCCAAAAAGGCCGGTATCACCGTGGGTGACGAGGAGCTCGTTTCGCTTGTAAGCGGCAGCAACCCTTCTCCTATCATCGCCCAGAATCCTGTCTTTATGGACGAGAGCGGTGTTTTCTCTCCCGATGCCTTGAAGTCATTCCTTGACGCAATGGCTTCTGACGAGACCGGCAGACTCCGTCTCTACTGGGATTATGTGCAGAACACCGTCTACACCCAGCAGTTCTACCAGAAGTACGGCGCCCTGTTCAGCGCCAGCAGCTTTGAGAACGCTCTGCAGCTCGCTTCAGACCTCGAAGCAGGCAACACCACCGTGAACATTGACTACTGTATGAGCTACTATCCTATGGGACAGGACTCTACCATCAATGTCAGCTCTTCCGAGATAAAGAAGTTCTACAAAGACCACAAGTCTTTCTTCAAGCGCAACGCAAGCCGCGAGGTTGAATATGTTGTCTTTGAGGTAGTTCCTTCTTCTGACGATGTGAACAAGACCAGTCTTGAGATGGATGAGGCCTACGAAATGTTCGCCACCACCGACAATATGAAGTCCTTCCTTCAGAAGAACTCCGAGAGCCAGCTTTCTTCATACTGGTACAAGGAGGGCGAGCTTTCTACCATCAACAGCGAGCTTGACGACCAGATCTTCGCCCAGAAGAGGAATCTCACGCAGGTCATCAAGAGCGGCAACACCTTCTACGCAGGACGCGTGGTCGCTGAGAAGAACATCCCCGACTCAGTATTCGTAAAGCATATCCTTCTGCAGGGCAGCGGAGCAAAGAATACCGCCGACAGCCTTGTAAAAGTGCTTTCAAAGGGTGGAGTGTCATTCTCAAACCTCGCAGCCCAGTACTCCCTCGACCAGAATTCCGCTTATGACGGAGAGCTCGGAACCATAGGCTGGATGACCCAGAACTATATGATTCCCGGTATGGAGTCCGTACTCGAGGCCCAGGTAGGCAAGCCTTTCTCTCTTACAAGCAGCTACGGAACCCACGTGGTGCTCGTGACCAGGGCCAGCAAGCCCATTGCCAAGAAGCAGGTAGCAGTGCTTGAGAAGACCGCCATCGCAAGCAAGGAGACCTTCAACAGCTACTACGCACAGGCCAACACCTTCGCATCCCTCACCGCAGGCTCTTACGAAGGCTACAAGAAGGCTGTAGATTCCACCAAGGTTTACTCCCACAGCCTGACCGTCACGGAGGCCACTTCCAACTACGGCGCCATCGACCAGGCCAAGACCGTGACCAGATGGGCCTTCGACCACAAACCCGGCAAGGCTTCCGAGATTCTGACCGTGAACAACAACTACTTCTTCATCGTAGCCGTCAAGGAGGCTCACAAGGAGGGTTATGCTCCCGTTTCAGAGGTCGCTGAGGTCATCAAGAACCGTCTCTACTCCGAGAAGCTGCAGCAGAAGACTCTTGCAAGCGTATCCGAGAAGATAGAGGGTCTGAATGATATGGAAAAGATTGCAGAGGCTCTCTCTGTAAGCGTAGAGAACAACGAAGCTCTTTCACTTGCATCGGCAAGCGTTGACCCTGCACTCGCAGGAGCAGCTTCCGTAGCTCCCCAGGGCACTGTTTACGGCCCTGTAGCAGGCAATATGGGTGTTTATGTGGTGAAGGTCAACTCCAGCGAGAAAGGCTCTTTCTACACCGAGGATGACGCCCGCAGCACTGCCGCCCAGAAGGCACAGTACACCTCACAGCTCATTATCCCTGTTATGAGCGAGTACTGCGACGTGAAGGACAATCGCGAGAGATTCTATTAATAGATTTTTCTATCACATAAAAGGCTGGATGACATCTCATCCAGCCTTTTTTAGATCTCTCCGCGCGCTACGCTTTATAGCGGCCCATCCGGCGAGCATAAACAGAATAACCTTAAACATTAAAGAGGAAATGCATTATATCGCCGTCGCAGACCACATACTCCTTTCCTTCAATACCCATCTTTCCGGCGGCGCGCACAGCTGCTTCGGTCTTATAATGAACGAAATCCTCGTACTTGATGACCTCAGCCCTGATGAAGCCCTTCTCGAAGTCAGAATGTATCACTCCCGCGGCCTTCGGAGCCTTGTCGCCCACGTGTATAGTCCAGGCCCTGCACTCGTCCGCTCCTGCGGTAAAGAAAGTCTGAAGTCCCAGCAGGCGGTAGGCGCTCTGAATCAGCCTTATCACCCCGCTCTCCTTGAGACCCATCTCCTCGAGGAACATCTGACGGTCGTCATAGTCCTCAATCTCAGCGATTTCCGCCTCAGTGCGGGCCGAGATTACAAGTATCTCCGCATTCTCGTCCTTGACAGCCTCCCTCACCCTCTCGACATACTCGTTGCCCGAAGCGGCCCCGGCGTCGTCCACATTGCACACATACATCACAGGCTTATTGGTCAGCAGGAACATATCCCTGGCGAGGGCTACTTCGTCGTCATTGAGCAGAGCCACGCTGCGGCACGACTTACCCTGCTCCAGGGCGGCCTTGTAGCGCTGCAGAAGCTCCACACTCTTGCGCGCCTCCTTGTCGCCCACCCTTGCAGCCTTGTCGGCCTTGGCGAGCCTTGATTGAACCGTCTCCAGGTCCTTTAGCTGCAGCTCCATATCCACCACTTCCTTATCCCTTACCGGGTCCACGCTTCCGTCCACGTGAATAACATTCCCGTCGTCAAAGCACCTGAGGACGTGAAGTATGGCATCGCACTCGCGAATATTTGCAAGGAATTGATTACCAAGACCTTCCCCGTGAGAAGCACCCTTCACCAGACCGGCTATGTCCACAATGTCCACCGTGGCCGGGATGGTCCTCTCGGGTTTGCAGATCTCCGTCAGGACCTCAAGCCTCTTGTCGGGCACATTGGTCGAGCCGAGATTGGGCTCTATGGTGCAGAAAGGAAAATTGGCGCTCTGGGCCTTACCCGAGCTTATGCAGTTGAAAAGAGTCGATTTTCCTACATTCGGAAGACCTACAATTCCACATTTTAAAGACATAATTTCTTTGGTTTAGAACAGACTGCAAATTTACGAAAATAACTATGGAATTTGAAATTAATTCCTAAATTGCGCCATTAACCCAAACAGCCAAAGTATGACAAAACTTCCCTCATTCTTTACCCTTCTGCTCTTGCTTCTGAGCTCAGGAGCAAGAGCTTCCACCCCCTCAGACACCCTTACAGTTGTCTTCTGGAACCTCGAGAACTTCTTTGACTACCACTCCGCTTCGCGTCCCGCGGGATGGAACCGCAGGCGCTTCGAAGTGAAGTGCAACTCCATCTGCAAGACCCTTCTGGACATCTCCGGGGCCTCAGGCTCCCTTCCCGACATAGTAGGCTTTGCCGAAGTGGAGAACCGCTACGTCCTCTCTTCGCTTCTCTCCCGCACCCTTCTTCGCAAGGCGGGATACAGCATCGTCCACTACGAAAGCCCCGACCACAGAGGCATAGACTGCGCCCTTCTCTACCGCAAGGACCGTCTTAAACTGCTCTCCAGCGAACCAAAACACCTTTGCGACTCCCTCGGCTCGGTCATCTCCACCCGGGACATACTCCTGTCCCGTTTCGAGAATCTGAGCGTTCTTGTAAACCACCACCCTTCAAAGCTTGGCTCGGGTAAGGACGACCTTAGGCGCCTTGCTTTCCAAAGGATGGAAAACCTCGCGGACTCCCTTCTTAAGCAGGGGAGCGGGGGAGTCTTGTGCATAGGGGATTTTAACGACGACCTCTGGACTAAAAGGGATAAACTCCCTGATAATCAAGGAACTATCAAATTCAATTCCAAGTGGGAAAAGATAGACGGCTTCTTCTGCTACGGGCAGATCGAAGTGCAGGAAAAAGTGTTCGACGCCCCTTATTTATTGGAAAAAGACAAAAAATGGGGAGGATTGAAACCCCGCCGCACCTTCATCGGACCCCGCTACAACGCCGGGGTAAGCGACCATCTGCCCATAGTCCTGAAAGTTTATCTTCCTGAGGTAAAAGGCAGTGTGAAGAGTCAGTAAAAATTGTTATTTTTGCACGATTCGATAGAAAAACTATTAAACCACATAAACAATGGAAATGACAGCAAAAATCCACGAGAAATTCGTATCCCTCTTCTCAGAGTCAGGAGTTCAGTATGCTTCTGCCGGAAGAATCAATCTTATCGGAGAGCACACCGATTACAATGGAGGATATGTGTTCCCCGGAGCCATAGACAAGGGCATCGTAGCCGAGATCAGGGTAAACGGAACAGATAAAGTCAATCTATATTCGCTTGATTATCAGGCATCTTGCTCATTCGGACTGGAGGAGTCAGACGCACCTTCGGAGCAGTGGGCAAGATACATCTTCGGAGTGTGCCGCGAAACCATCAAGAGGGGAGGAGTGGTAAAGGGCTTTGACGCCGTATTTGCAGGTGACGTGCCTCTGGGAGCAGGTCTCTCTTCTTCGGCTGCCCTCGAGAGCTGCTTCGCCTTCGCGCTGAACGACATTTTCGGCAACGGCATCGACAAGTTCGAGCTCGCCCGTATAGGCCAGAGCACCGAGCACAACTACTGCGGAGTCAAGTGCGGAATTATGGACCAGTTCGCTTCCTGCTTCGGCAAGAAGGGCAGCCTTATCCGCCTGAACTGCAAGACTATGGAGTATAAGTACTTCCCCTTCAACCCCGAAGGATACCGCCTTGTGCTGATCGACTCCTGCGTCAAGCACGAACTTGCATCTTCAGCCTACAACAAGCGCCGCCAGAGCTGCGAGAATGCCGCCGCTGCCATCAAGAAGAATCACCCCGAGATAGAGTTCCTCAGCGACTGCAACCGCTTGTGGCTCGATGAGGTAAGGGGAGAGATCCCTCAGGAGGACTTCCTCAGGGCAGAGTACGTGATCGGTGAAGTGCAGAGGGTGCTGGATGTGTGCGACGCCCTTGAAAGAGGTGATTATGAGACTGTCGGAGAGCTTATGTACCAGACCCACTTCGGGCTCAGCAGGCTCTACGAAGTAAGCTGCGAGGAGCTGGACTTCCTCAATAAGATTGCCCGCAAGATGGAAGTCACCGGATCGCGAGTTATGGGAGGAGGCTTCGGAGGATGCACCATCAACCTCGTCAAGGACTCCCTCTATGACGCCTTCGTATCCGAGGCCCGTTCAAGCTTCGCGGCCAAGTTCGGCCACGAGCCCAAGATTTACGACGTGGTCATCTCCGACGGAGCAAGGAAACTCTAGGCGAAGAATTTCTTAAGCCAGTCCTTATCTACAGTTACACAACCCCGTGCGGCCTCATGCAGCTCGGGGTTGCGTCTTACTATCCCCGCGCAATCCTCATATACATTGAAGCCCACCGCAATCATCTCCATCCGGGAGTTCTGCGGATAGGTGAAAGTCATCTCCGAATCAGCCCCCGAAATGCCCACGAACTTCAGCTCCACATCCTTTTTCAGCTCCCCGCGCAGCACATACTTGCACATCTCTATCACCACATCGTCCAGCGAAGCGGAGAATATCTTCACCTTCTCTATCAGCTCGCCTATACTTCCCACCAGGCGGCAGGTATAGTCCTGGGGTACATCCTCCATCTTCAGGCTCAGGGGCGAGAAGACTATCATAATCTTGTTAAGGGCGTCGTGATACAGGCAGTTCTGCGCCGGAATCAGGTTTTTCGCTCCGCAATAGGGGCACTCGTGCAGGAAAAACTCGCCGCTTGCAACCCTGGCCCGCAGCTCGGGGTCGCTGCCGACATTGATAATCCCGTTGAAGGGCACCGAATATTCCTTTGAGCAGCTTCTGCACTGCATATTTATTTGCATCTGAGCCATAACTATTTCTTTTTGTCAATCCATATCCAAAGCAGGTACATAAGGGCTCCCCAGGCGAGAAACAGCAGCACATACACCCAGAAAGGAAGCCCGGCAGTAAAGCCAGCCTTCTCGGTAAACCTCTGGAATTCAGGAATATCGGCATAATAATATGCTCCCGCTCCAAAGTCCAGGCTATCCTGAAGCCCTGCGCCACGCACCATCAGATAGACAGCACAAACCAAAACGGCCACCCCGAAAACCAGGGTGACCACTTTGAAAAACTTTTGCCGCTTCTTACTGTCCATCTGCTAGTCAAGCACAGGAATGGGGAAGAGGATTCCGGAAAGCAGAAGCCAAACCATACCGAAGGTCAGGACTATATTGAAGACCTGCCCCACGACATAGAGCCAGAGCACCTTGCCGCCCTGCATCTGCTTGACGATTTCCTTGAAATTGGTGTCCAGACCTATGCTGACAAAGGCCAGCACGAAGGCCCAGTTCTTATACTGGTCGAGGCACTTGTTCACAGCCGACACTCCGTCAGCGCCGCACAGAGGCTGGATGATGAACGAGGCCACAAGCGAAGCCACGAAGAAACCGATGATGAACTTGGGGAAGCGGGTCCATATTTCGGAAGCTCCCACAGAGCGGGTTCCGTTCTTCTCAACCTTGGTAGCGAAGAACAGGGCCACGAAGAAGGCGATGAAGCCAATCAGGATGTTCTGGATGGACTTCACGAGCACAGCTGCTGTCTGGGCCTCCTCGCCGAGGGCGGTACCTGCCACCACAACTGCACCGGTGCTGTCCACAGTTCCTCCGATCAGCGCACCTCCCATCAGGGCGCTCATTCCTGTGGCCTTGATGATCATAGGCTCGAAAACCATCATCAAAACCGTGAAAATGATGGAGATGGACACTGCCATTGTAAGGTCGGTCTTCTTGCATCCGCTGGCGGCGCCTGTAGCGATGGCGGCTGATGTACCGCACACGCTGGTGGCCGAAGCCATAGTGATTACAAGAGGCTTATTGTTGATTTTCAATACCTTGGTGCCGAACCACCACATAAAGAGGATAACTATGGGGGTCACGACCCAGGCTATTCCGAGGCCGTAAAGGCCGAACTTGGCTATGTTTGAGAACAGTACTGAAAATCCCATTATCACCAGACCGGTCTTGATGTAGAACTCAGTCTTGATGGCGGGTCTCAGCCACTGCGGAACTCCTACAGTATTGGATATCAGAAGGCCTACAATCAAGGCCCAGAACGCCCACTCGAGGTAGCGGTTGAGGGTGAACTCAGCGCTGATAAGCCTTACAATCACTGCCAGCACGAACAGGGCAACGAAGGCAGGGACATAATTCTTGATCTTCTCTCCCAGCAACTTGGCTCCGACTGTGAACAGAACGACCAGAACTGCGAAAGTCAGGGCAAGCTTAATCCAGAAAGCTCCGCCTGAAAGCTGTACTCCCAAAGGTACGACCTTCGCGGCCTGTGCCTCTGAAAGGTTTTCTCCGAGGGTCCAAGTGGAGAATTTGAGAGCGGAGAAATCGAACGCTCCGCCAAGAACTGCGACGCAGGCAACAGCAATAACGATAAAGCCTATCCACACTGCAAGCCAGTCTTCGGTCCTCCAGAGTTTGGACCAGTTGATTTTGGTTTTAGCCATATTTTGAACTTTAAAAGTTAGACTTCTGTCGAACAAAACAACGCAAGATAACAAAAATTTTCATTACTTTGCACCCTATGGCAAAAATGAGACCTTTTCTGGCCTGCCTTATACTATTATTTATAGGATTTTCGGCGCAGGCACAATTTTATACAACGGGGAGCGAGAGCGCTTCGATAAGGTTCAACTCCATCAAAGACTCCAGTCTGGAACTGATTTATCCCGAGGGGCACGACTCCCTTGCCCTGGACTGGAAGCAGACCCTTCTGAAGTATGTACCCCCGACTTCAGTCCGTCTCCCGGTGGTGCTGCATACCTCGCTCAGCACTTCGAACGGAATGGTGGCCTATCCGCCCCTGAGGATGGACCTTTACACCAGCCCGGATATGTATAACCCCGTGGCCGTGCCCTGGAGGGACCATCTCATCATCCATGAGTCGCGCCACGTGGAGCAGATCAACTTCGGCTTCCGCCGTCCTTTCCGCTGGATGGGAGTTCTGACCGGAGGCATAAGCGAAGCCCTTGTGAGCGCCCTGTACAACGAGCAGGCCTTTATGGAAGGCGATGCCGTCCTTTCAGAGACCCTTCTTACAGGAAGCGGCAGGGGACGGAGCGCCGACTTCCTTGAATATTATAAGGTATGCTTTGCCGATTCCCTCACGCGCAACTGGTACCGCTGGCGCTACGGCTCGCAGAAGTACTACACCCCTGATTATTACAGGGCTGGATATGTAGCCATGAGCGGCATCAGAGCCCTCTACTCCCAGAGTGACTTCCTCGGCTATATGTACCAAAGGACAGCGGAGCGCAAGGGCTTCTCGACCCTCTCGGGCACGGTGAAGGCAGTCAGCGGCAAGAATCTCAAGCACACTTTCACAGAAATCTGTGACTCGCTCTCCGCTTTCTGGGAGCAGGACCATCTCCGAAGGCTCGAAAAAGGCTATACCCCGTCCCGGCAGATTTCCCCTGATCCAAAGTATTATACAGATTATCATAGTCTTACGCTTTCACATCAAGGCTCCTCATTCCTTGCCCTGAGAAGCTCTCTTACCCGGCCGAGCGAGCTGGTGCAGCTTTCTGCCGGCGGTGCTTCAAGGCCCCTTATGCCTTTCAATTCCGAGTCCAGCACCCTCGAAACGGACCCTTCCAGCGGAATAGTCTATTGGAGCGAGCCCCGTCCCGACCCGAGATGGGAGTACCGCTCATGGTCCGAAATCCATTACCTCACCCCCGACAACAAGCGCCACGCCCTTACCCGCCGCAGCCGCCTGTTCAACCCCCGGCCCGACGGTATGGGACAGCTTTGCGCAGTCGAACTGCCCACTACGGGAGGGAGCAACGCCGTGCTACTCTCTGCCGGGGACGGAGCTGTGCTCGCCTCATATCCTTCCCGGCCGGGATGCACCTGGATTGAGTGCGTGCGCACAGCCGACTCTCTAATGTACGCAAGCGAGCTGGGAGAGGACGGCTTCAGCATCGTAAGGCTATCTGACAACAGCCGTCTGATTGAGCCTCAGAAAGTGAAAATCAAGCAGTTGAGAGTTCTGGAGGGGAGTCTTCTTAGTTTTGTGAGCGACCTTGACGGCACGGACGAATTCTATGTCCTGGACCCTGAAAGCCGCACTCTGACCCGCCTGACTTCGACCCGCTTCGGCTCCTCGGACCATATATTCATTTCAGATACCTTATATTATACCTCCCTGCACCCTCAGGGCCGTCTTCTTCACCGTACGCCTGCCGACTCGCTTAAATACGAAGAGCTACCCTTTGTGCGCACAGCCGTTTATCCTTTTGTTTCCCAGAGCTCCGAACCCGAACCGGTGCAGCCCCAGCAGGAAGGCAGTCCTGATGCCGAAGTCTCCCCGTACGGAAGGCTCGCTCACCTGATCAAGCTGCACTCCTGGCTTCCATTCTACCTGGACTACGATGCCATAGACAATCTCAGCGGCCTTTCCATCACTTCGTCCCTCGGGCTCGGTGCCAGCCTGTTTTTCCAGAGTTCGCTCTCCGACTCCTATGGCTCCATTGCCTACAACGCCCGCAGCGTCTCCGGAGGATGGAGGCACTCCGCTCACCTTAAATATACGTATACAGGTTTATATCCCGTCATAGAGACTTCCTTGAATGTCAACACCCGCCAGGCCCAGGCCCTTGTGCTGGGAACTGACTCCAAAGGGAACCTCCAGCTCAGCTCGGGCCTCTCTTCCGCTCCTCTGCTGAACGGAAATATCAAACTCTATGTGCCTCTGAACCTCTCTTCCGGAGGGCTGAGCAGGGGAGTGATTCCGTCTGTCAATCTGCAATTTACCAACGACTCTTTCCGCGACGACACCCGCGGGGGAGAGGTTTTCAATATGGCTCACCTGAACGCCGGAGTGAGGGCTTATGTGATGCAGAGGATTCCTTCTTCGCGCATCTATCCCCGTTGGGGTGCCGGTGCCGAGCTGCTCTGCGCCCTCAGGCCCTTTGCCGCGAGCTACATCTCCCCGCTGATGCTCGCTCAAGTATATGCCTATACTCCCGGCTTTGGAGAGTGCGACGGCTTCCGCTTCAAGGCTCTCGGCGAGTTCGCCTTTGACGGACCCCTTCTCAGGGAGGCTTACGCCTCTGTTGCTCCCCGCGGCTTCGATTCGTCCGTGTCAAACTTCCTGTCCCGCTACGACAGCAAGCTGCGCCTGAGCCTGGACTGGGCCATACCCTTTGCTCCCCTCGATTGTTCCCTTTTGGGTCCCGTCGCCTATATCCGCAATCTCGAACTCACTCCCCACGCCGACTATACCCTGCTTTCACGCAGCGGCGAGAGGGCTGGACTTTGGAGCATCGGAGCTGATTTTTGCGTCAAACTTGGAAATTTTCTCTGGTTGCCGTTCACGACAAGGCTCGGCGTCAGCTACAACTACAAGGGCGGAAGCCTTTATCCCGAGCTCCAGGCCCTCGGTTACGACTCTTCGCTGCACAATTTCGGCATTCTATTCTCCATGGAATTTTAGTTTGAAAAATTTTCAAACGATTTGTCAAAAAATATTGATAATCAAAAGAAAAAATCCACTATATTTGTATTTGGACAACTGCCCGAAACTTAAAAAATGGAAGCAGAAACTAGCCATAATACCTTTCCCAATGCCCTCAGAAGCCGATTCGGCTCCCTTGGCAGCGCTGTGTGCGACTGCCTGAAGGGGGGGGGTGAGATTTGGAAGGATATGCGCCCATAGAGTCGTTCTGGCTCTCGCCGCCTTTCTTCTTTTTTCTTCGGCCGCCCGCGCCCAAGTCTATTCCGACACCCTGTCGATATACTTCCCCCAGGGAAGGTCTGCCTTCGACCGCAGCTACGCCTCCAACGGCTCTCGCTTCGACTCCTTCGTCACCACAGCCCGCCGAATCATCGACGGCCACGACGGCAAGGTTCACTCTCTCCGTTTCGAAGCCAGCTGCTCGCCCGAAGGAGGACGAGACATCAACACCCGCCTGGTGAACGCCCGCTCGCTCAATGTGCAGCGCTCGCTGGAAAAAGCCCTGCGGGTAAAAGACGTCCCGTCGGAAGTGATTCTGAATGACCGCCCCTGGAGCGAACTCCTCGACATCGTTTCTTCCCCTCGCGGCGCTTCTCTCCCCAACCGGGACAAATGCATCGAAACCCTCAAGCGTGCCGCTGCCGAAGACCTTGAAGCTACTCAGGTGCGCACCCTTGTAGGCGAAAGCGCCTGGAGCTATATGCTCAAGGAGTTCTTCCCCGAGCTCAGACGCTTCCGCGTCATCCTCTTTGCGGACATCAAACTCCCCGACATCGAGTTCGACTATCCAGCCCTGGAGCTCTATTTCGAGTCCCAACCCGCAGTGGAAGTGCCCGTGGAGCATTTCGAACTTACCTCACCTGCCATCACAGCCCCCGCTCTCAGCCCTCTTCCCGTCGTGGAGCCTGAGAAGAACACCAGCGTTTACCTCAAGACCAACGCCGTCGCCCTCTCGATGCTGGTGAGCAATCTCTCCGTCGAAGTCACCCTCTCCGACAGGCTGAGTCTCAACATCCCTGTATATTACTCTGGCCTTGACTGGTTCAGCCGCCAGACCAAGTTCCGCACCATAGCCTTCCTACCCGAACTCCGCTACAATTTCTCTTCGCCCGAGACCGATGCCTATGTCAAGGGCTTTTATCTCGGAGTGCACGCGGGAGTGGCCTGGTATAATTTTGCATTTGGTGGAGATTGGCGGATTCAGGACGCAGATGGAAAAAGTCCTGCCCTTGGTGGCGGGTTGAGTTTGGGATATCGTTTGCCCCTGAGCCGCCGTGTTCCCGGCCTCGGCATCGAGTTCAACCTCGGCGCCGGAGTCTATAGCCTGAACTACGACAAGTTCTACAATGAGGCCGACGGCCCCGTGTCCCAGAAGGGCATACGTGAAGTCCGCCTGCTTCCCGACGCTGTGGGCATCAGCCTCTACTACCGCTTCGACAACTATACGCGCACAGGAGGGCGCTCCGCACGATGAAAAGCTCCCTTCTGACTCTGTGCCGCCGCGTCGCCTTCGTTTTTGCAGCCGTCCTTTCGCTGGGCGGATGTATGGTGCACGAATGGCCGGACGAGAGCATCCCCGCCCTTCTTGAGGTGGAGATGGTCTTCGACACCGAGTTCCTGCCCCTTCGCGATGTGGAGTACACCAAGAAGACCAAGGCCGACCCCGAGGACTTCAATATCAGATATCAGATCAGAGCCTACAGGGCCCTCAAGAACGGCGGTTACGACGTAGTGCCCCAGGCAGAATATGTATTTGTTAAGAGCGATGTAAGCTCGCCCGACCACAAGGTAGTCCTCGCCATCCCAGAAGGCAATTATATGCTCCGCGTCTGGGCCGACTATGTGGATGCCGGCAAGGTAGATGACAAATACTACCTTACCGACGACTTCCGCAGCATTATGGTGGCCGAACCATATGAGGGAGACACCGATTTCCGCGACGCCTTCGAGGGCAGCAGCGAAGTGAGCGTGGTGAGAGTGGGGTCGATTGCCGAGAAAGCCAGAGTGAGAGTGGAGATGCAGCGCCCTCTGGCCAAGTTCCAGTTCGTCGCCAACGACTTCTACGATCTGGTCACCAAGGCAATGGAGAAGTACCTCAACAGCAAGGAGTACGCTGCCTTCCTTCAGACTCGCCGCACTTCTCAGCCCACTCCCAGCACTACCGATGCGGATTGTCATTTCGACGTATCGACCACCGACTATCTGCCTGACGACGACACGAAGGCCCCCTGGGATCCCACGAAGGCTCCCGGTTTCAATCCCGAGGATTATAAGATAGTGTTCTACTACAACTCTTACCTGCCGACAGAGTATAACCTTCTTACCGGCAAGCCCACGGATGCGAAGATGGGAATGCAGTTCTCTTCAACCCTGCTGCCGCTTAATGAAGACGAGGCTCTCATCGGCTTTGACTATGTCATAGTGAATGGTGTAGAGTCCAGTGTGACCCTCCAGGTGGCTCTCTATGCCCCTGACGGAGAGATGATGTCGCTGAGTAACCCTGTAGTGGTTCCTGTGGTCCGAGGAAAGGTGACAACGGTAAGGGGTAAGTTCCTTACCCTCGCTACCGGAGGCGGTATAGGTATCGATCCCGGTTTTGACGGAGAATTCAATTTGGTATTTTAATGAAAATCAATAATTTAATACTTAATATTTAATATCATGAAAAGAACATTTAAGAGCCTCGCAGTGCTAGCACTTTCGGCACTGGCAATGGTATCCTGCCAGAAGGAGCTTTTGAGCCCCGCAGTGCAGGAGGGACAGGAGGTAGCAGTGAGCATCGACCTCACCACTCCTCTTATGGGCACTAAGGCCTATGGCGACGGCAATACCGTCAACAAAGTACGCGTG
Organism: uncultured Bacteroides sp.; assembly: GCA_945874355.1. GTDB lineage: Bacteria > Bacteroidota > Bacteroidia > Bacteroidales > UBA932 > Cryptobacteroides. The sequence continues at coordinate 57,941 of CAMCGB010000007.1, read as the reverse complement.
CACGTTTACCAGCAGGACGAATCGGGTACTACCCTTAAGTATATCGAGCCTGCAGCATCTGAAGCTACGGTTAAGACCCCCAGCCAGACTGTAGATATGAGAAACGGCACCGCCAGCTACTCTACCCGTCTTGTGACCGGCCAGAAGTACACCTTCGTGTTCTGGGCAGAGAACAGCTCTTGCAGCGCTTATACTTATACACCTGGTAACCAGACTGTTACAGTCAGCTATGCTAATGCTGCAGGAAACGACGAGAGCAGAGACGCATTCTACGCAGTGCTCAAGGATGTTGAGATCACCGGAGCATATAGCGCAAGGGTACCGCTTCACCGTCCTTTCGCACAGATTAACTTCGGTGCTTCTGACTACGATGCAGCCAAGGCTGCCGGCATTGAAGTTACCGGAGCCGCCGTTAAGCTTACCAATGTAGCTAACTCTCTGAACCTTCTTACTGGAGATGTAACTGGAAACGAGACCGTTACATTTGAAAATGCAGCGATCTCTACCATCCCCAATGGAACCCTTACCGCAGCAAACGGTACTTACAAATACGTTGCAATGGACTATGTGCTTGTAGGTAAGGACAGAAAGACCCTCTCTGATGTCACCCTGACTCTTGATGTCACCGGAACTACCAGCACCACTCCCAAGTACACCTACACCAGCGTACCTCTCCAGGGTAACTTCCGCACCAACATCGTCGGCAACCTCTTCACCAGCCCCGCCGACATCCAGATTGAAGTCGTTCCCGGTTTCAACAATCCTGATGAGAATGTCGTTGTTGAGAATGTATCTAATATTACCGCAGCCAATACCGCATTTGCCAGTGGAGCAACCTCAGTGAATGTAACAGAAATTACCTCATCAGACCCTGATGCGATTATTCTTCCTGCAACTACCTCCGAGGTCAGTCTGACTCTCCCCGCAGCTCCTGCCGATAAAAATATTACTATCAAGTATGCAGACGATGCTACAGTTTATCCTGCTGCTCTCAATATAACCGCAGTCAACGCAGAGAGCCTTACTATCGTAGCTCCCAAGACCCACGTTGAGGTTAACGGCGTCACCGTCACTAGCCTCACCGCTTCCACAAGCAATAACACCCTCGTGGTAGGCTCCGATGTGAAAGTTACTACACTTACCATTGAAGCTGGTGCAGTTGAGATTTACGGTGAAGTAGGTACTCTTACCAAAGGAACCAATGCCGGAGATGTTAAAGTTTGGGCTGTGGGCGACAAGGCTACCTTCAGCAAGGCCTACTCCGCAGGTGCCCAGACCATAGAGTTGAAGAATGACATTAAAGACTTTGAATCTGTAATCGAAATTGGCCGCAACCTGAACCTTGACGGTAATGGCTTTGCAATCCACAACACTGCAAACAGAGTCGTTCGTATCACAAAGCCTAATCTGACTGTAAACTTTACCGATGTCGCACTTATTTCAAAGTGTACTGCCGGCAGTGATGTTCGCTGCGTAAGCTTTGATAACATTGCATCGGGAGCCAATGTGCTGTTTGACAATTGTGAACTTTCTGCAAGTTTCTATTGCATCAATGCTGTCCCTGGACCCGAAAATCTTAACGTAACATTGAGAAACGCTACCGTTGCATCGGGCTGGGCAGCAATCAACTGCTTTGCAAACAACAGCACTTTCACTGTTGAGAATTCAACACTCAAAGGATTGAACGACAAGGGTGAGAGCAGCTGGAATGATTATGCAACTATCGTTTTCGACGGTAATGGACTGGAAACTAATTCTTCTGCTGGCGTAAATGGTTCAGGCAATACTCTGAATATCACAAATTCAGTGATATATGCATCTTCTGAATCATCAAACAATCAGGCTTGGCTCGCACTTCAGTATGGCGCTAAGCGCAATAGAGTCGAAGTGGATGCTGCAACACAGATTATTGATGCTTCAGGTACGGATCAAACAAGTAATATAGTTGTTGGCTCAACAGAGAACTCTAAAGTTGGAAATGATTATAACCCTGAAAGCGTAATCTTGATAGGAGGTTCATTGGTATATACTAGTTATGCGGCATCGATTGGCTCTAATTACTATGTAACCCTGGCAGAGGCTCTTGCTGCTGTTCAGGCTGGTGAGACCGTTCAGATTCTCAAATCCGGAGAATATACTCTTGAGACATTGAAGGGTGCGAATTACACATTGGAGGCAGTTGTAGAAGATGTTGTTCTGAAACACACTTCGAAATATGGTTCCGATATTGCAAAATGTGACGGTACAGTTACTGTGAAAAATCTGACCTGGGATGTAGGTGTTGCCCTGTACCAATATTTCAAGAATGTTGATGCTGAGAATTGTATAATAAAAGGATGTCTTTTCGGACATACCAAAGTCAATTTCAAGTCTTGTGAATTTGTCGTTGAATCCAGCGAAGACTACAACATCTGGACTTACTCGGCTGACATAGTCTTTGATGACTGTAAATTCAATTGTGCAGGAAAATCTGTCCTTGTTTATAAGGAAAACGGAACCAGTCCTTACAAGGTCACCCTTAACAATTGTGTGTTCAACGCATCACAGTCAGTCGAGGGAAAGGCAGCCATTGAGATTGACAGTTCACTCAACCCATACGAGGTGTACATCAACAAGTGTACTCAAACAGGTTTTGCTAACGGCAGCGTAAGCAATAATCCTCTTTGGAACAACAAGAAAGGAGACTCAACCAACCTCAAGGTTGTTGTTGGCGGAGTGCAGCAGACATTGTAACCAATATATTCGGCCGTCGGGGTTTGAATGTACCCCGGCGGTTGCCAGGAAATAAAGAAAAGAACCGATGTCTATGCTTGTAAAGAAATACTGCCGTCTGGCTTTGCTGCCCCTTCTGATGCTTGCCCTGTTCTCGTGCAGCAAGCAGCAGCCTGCTGTGCAGGAGAGCGAGCTGAGCTTGAGCCTTGTCTGCGAGCAGGACTTCCTTTCTTCCAAGGCGGGAGAAGGCAGCATCGCTGTGGATTGCCTGCATTATTTCGTTTTTGCTGACGGAGAATCCACCCCTCTTAGCGGACAGACAATCTTCGATCCCACGGGAACCAACAATCTTAAGCTCCGCCTTTTCAAGGATAAAGCCTACGTGCTCGCTTTCTGGGCGCAGAACAACGCTTCCGGGTACGATATATCCGCTTCCGGTAAGGTATCTTTCCCCGAAACTCCTGCCAGCAATGACTCTAAACTTGACGCCTTCTATGCCACAGTTCCCATTACGGGAGGGCAGGGGAGTCTGAGCGTCAGCCTGAAGCGCGCCGTTGCCAAAGTCAGCGTGAGCCTGTCAAAAGCTCTTACCAGCGCTGCATCCTCTTCGCTCAGTTTCGATTCCGCACACAAGTCTTTCTCCCTTCTTGATGGAGAAGTCTCAGATGATTTGTCGACCCTTAATTTTAGCCCCGCCTCCTGCCCTGGCACTCAAAATGTAGCCTATGCCTACCTTTTTGCCCCTCAGAACCAGGCACATAGCTGCACAATGACTCTGAAGGTGTTTGGCTCCTCCGCACTATCCACAACTCTGAACAATATACCCGTACAGAGGAACATACAGACCAACATCACGTATAATAATTAAAACTTACACAATATGAAACAGGTATTAAGATTAGCTGCAGCCGCTGCCCTCCTTATTCTGGCAGCCTCTTGCAACAAGGAAGCCACCATCGCAGAGAAGGAACTTCCCGTTACAATGAACATTACCCTTCCCGAACTTGGCACCAAGGCTATTGCAGATGGACAGAAGGTAAACAAGGTGCACTGCATAGTGTTCCGTAACGGCAAGCTTATCTCACATTCAGATGTGACCAAGACCATAACGATGTCCGCCGGACAGGCTACCTACACCACCCGACTGATATCCGGTCAGACCTACAAGATTGCTTTCTGGGCTGAGGTTGCTGACAACGCTTACTATACCGTTGATTACGCAAGTGCCACTGTTGCTGCTTCTTACGGCTCTGCTGGCAACGATGAGAACCGCGACGCTTTCTTCAATGCTATGGAGTTTACTGTGACCGACGCCACCGCTGCTCTGAGCGTGACTCTCAAGCGTCCCTTCGCTCAGCTGAACTATGGTCTTAGCGCTGCTGACAAGGCTCTTGCCGATGCTATCAGCCCCATTGCCAAGGCTGAGGTTAGCCTCGACGGAGGAGCTTACACCAAGCTGAATCTGCTCACCGGAGAGGTCAGCGCTCCCGCTACTGTTCCTGTAGTGTTCGCTTCTGCTCCTGTCATCACTTCCGAGAAGCTGAAGGTTCAGCCTGCCGGTGCCACCGCCGCTACTGAGTATGAGTATCTGTCGATGAATTATATTCTTGTAAATCAGGAGGTTACCCCTAATGCTACGCTTAAGCTCTACGATGCTTCCAACGCTCTTGTTACAACTGTCAACACTTCGCTGGTGCCTCTGAAGCGCAACTATCGCACGAATATCGTCGGCAACCTCATCTCTGAGCCCGCTCAGATCAATATCGTTGTCGATCCTACATTCAGCACTCCTGACAACAATAAGATTATTCCGTAAACTGATTTGCATATAGTTTCGCAAGGCTCGGCGTCAAATGATTGCCCGCCTTGCGAATTTTTTGTGGTAACGGCTCTGCGGCTCCCTGGTTTTGCCGTTTTGCCGTTTTCCCGTTTCCCGTTTTCCCGTTTTCCCAAAATCTGTACAATAATCGTCGGCTGAAGAGCTCGCGGAAGTTTTGGTCAGTACCTCCGCCCTGCTCCTCAGCCGATGCCTCGCTTAACCTCCACCCCGACTTCCCTCCGGCCTTGGTCTCGAAATGACAACATTGTCATCCCAATCAGTCACTTTCCTGTCATCTCGACCAAGCGAAGCGCGTGGAGAGATCTATACTCTTCGCTGCATAATTTCAGCATTCTGTTCTCCATGGAGTTTTAGTTTGAATATAGATTTCTCGACTACGCACTGCGTGCTACGCTCGAAATGACAATTGTCTCCATACTTCGTGCTACGAAATGAAATGACAGAGGGCACCGCAGCCGGAATATATTATCTCCGGCTGCTACGGCCACAGCTGTGGGGAGCTATGGAGGGCTCTCCTCGCTGGGCCGTTGCCAGGGATGAGATGTTGGCGGAGACGCCTCGTGACATTCACCTTCCACAAGGTATTGTTGATTATCAATGAGTTAGAGTCTATGATGTGGCCGGTGAGACCAATTTGATGCCACCTGGCACACCCGAAAAAGTTAACACTTTGATATTCGATGCATTGGCAATTTCGGCCGTGGAAGGTGAATGTCACGAAGCTCCGGAAAGGGCAAAGCAGGTCGGCCGAATGCAGCTGCGCTGCCGTGCGAAAAAGAAATAATTTTCGTACTTTTGTGAGGAGTGTTGCGTTTGAAAGATGAAAGTTATGGAACAGATTCGACAGATACCTTACGGAGTTTCCGACTTCAGGTCGGTTCGGGAGCGAAACTTGTACTATGTGGACAAGTCAATGTACCTTGAAAAGTTGGAAAATCAGTCCGACACTTTGTTCTTCATACGTCCCCGCAGGTTTGGCAAGAGCCTGTTCCTCAATATGATGCGGCTCTATTACGACAAAGCTGCCGCAGGGGATTTCGAGTCCCTGTTCGGGAATTTGTACATCGGACAGCACCCCACTCCGCTGAAGAATCACTACCAGGTGCTCTATATGGATTTCTCAAGGGTGACCGGCAATATTGACGAGCTTCCGAAAAAATTCAACTCCTATTGTTGCGGCAGGTTGGACGATTTCATAGACACATATCGTGATGATTATCCCGAGGAAGGCGTGAAAAAGGTGCTTGATTCTACGGACTTTGTGGAAAAAATCAATTTCGTCAACAATATGGCGATGAAATACCACATTCCGCTATATCTTTTCATCGACGAGTACGACAATTTCACCAATGTGGTCCTGAACGAACACGGTGAGGAAATATACCACCAGATGACCCACGCCAGCGGTTTCTACCGCGAGGTATTCAAACTCTTCAAAGGAATGTTTGAACGCATTTTCATCACAGGAGTAAGTCCGGTCACCCTCGACGACCTCACCAGCGGCTTTAACATCGGATGGAATGCATCCACAAATCCCGAATTTGACAAGATGCTCGGGTTCTCTACGGCGGATGTACGGACTATGTTCGAGTATTACAAGAGTGTGGGGATGCTTCCTGCGGGCTGCGATGTGGAGGAGATGATAGAGGATATGAGGCCGTGGTACGACAATTATTGCTTCGCGGAAGAATGCCTGGGTGACGGGAATACTGTTTTCAACTGCGATATGGTGCTTTATTACCTGAGGCATTATGTGAATTCCGGGCACGCACCAAAGGAGATGCTGGACAACAACACCAGGACAGACTACAGCAAGCTCAAGAAACTCATACAGTTGGACAAGCTGGACGGCAACCGCAAGGGAGTGCTGATGAAGGTGATTGAGGAGGGGCAGATAGTGGCAGACCTGCGGACATCATTCTCTGCGATAGAGATGACGGACCCGGAAGTCTTCCCGAGCCTGCTGTTCTACTATGGTATGCTGACCATCACAAAGACTTATGGTTCGCAGTTGGTTTTGGGAATCCCGAACAACAATGTCCGCAAGCAGTACTACTCCTACCTTTTGGAGAATTACGATACGGTTTGCGACGTTCACCAGTCTGAACTTAAAATGAACTTCACCAAGATGGCCTTCGACGGTCAGTGGCGTGAGGCGCTGCAGTATATGGCTGACTGCTACAAGAATCAGTCATCGGTGCGGGACAGCATAGAGGGCGAGCGCAACATCCAGGGCTTCTTCCTTGCCTACCTGAACCTCAACGACTACTATCTCACCGCGCCGGAAGTGGAGGTGCAGCACGGCTACTGCGACTTCTTCCTGCTGCCGAACCTGACGCACTACAAGTCGGAGCACAGCTACATCCTCGAAGTGAAATACCTCCCGAAGAAGGACTTCGAAGCCAAGGCCGAAGCGCAGTGGGCAGAGGCAGTGGAGCAGATTCAAGGCTATGCGGCAGCCCCTCGCGTCGAAGTTCTCCGCCAGGGCACCCGTCTTCACAAAATCATAATGCAGTTCTGCGGTTGGGAACTCGTCCGCATGGAAGAAGTCTGAATCTGAATATGAGCATTAGAGCCATAATATCGCGTTATGCAGTAACGCTGACCGTAATAGTCTGCCTGATAGCCTCCCTGCAGAGCTGCCGTCAGAGAAATACCGGCCGCACCGCCGCCACAGTGAGCCCCAAAGAATTCCCTGTCCCCAAACCGCCCTCAATGCTTACCGACGAGGGAGATATAATCCGCTGGCTTGGAGAGCATTACTGGGAGAGCTTCTGCTCCCTCAGCGGCCGCACCGACTCTGCCCACGTAGTGGGTGTCAGGCTCAACGACGTGCGCGAACATATGGCCGCCTATATGCAGATAATCCACTCTCTCAGCATCGAAGAAGCCTCCAGGGACGTTGCGCAGCTGTATGACCTCATCGCTGCTGCCCAGATGCGCCTCTTCCGGGAAGCACAAAGCGAAAGGGGCGGCGACACTATAGAATCCGACAACCCGGAGGCGAAAGTGCAGGGTGGTGCTTTCTACGAGACTATGACCCAGATGGTCTGCGGCTTCCTCTATGACCCCAATTCAATCTGGCGCAGCGAAGACCTCTACCTCCCCTTTGTCAGCGCGCTGGTGGACAGCCCACTTACCGCCGACGAAAAGCGGCCCGGCTACCGCTTCGAACAGACAATGTGCTCGCTCAACCCCTATATGAGCACCGCTCCCGACTTCAGCTTCAAAGACGCCCGCGGCCGCATCGGGAACCTGAACAGTGTCCACGCCGGGCACATTATCCTCTTTTTCAGCAATCCCGGATGCCAAAGCTGCAAGGACATTATAGACGCTTTATGCTCAAGGACTTATCTTGATTCTATGATTCAGTCTGGCCGCCTGGCAATAGTCAATATCTACATCGACGAGGAGATAGACACCTGGCTTTCGTACGAGAAGGAGTACCCCCGCAACTGGATCAACGCCTACGACTACAAGGGCGTCATCAATTCCGACGAGCTCTACTTCGTGCGAGCCATCCCTTCGGTCTATCTGCTTGACTCTGAGCATCGTATCTTGCTTAAGGATGCCCCGGTGGAAAGGATACTCGCCTTCCTGGACGCCCAGCAAACCAAAGAGCAAAACAATTAAATCACATAATATATGACTACCATCAAAAGAAAACTCTGGACCCGACTCGAGGACTCCACACCGGTTTACAAATACACGATGACCAACTCAAAGGGCGCGAGCGCGACCGTTTGCAACATCGGCGCCGCCATCGTCAGCATCAATGTCCCCGACCGCAACGGCAAGATGGGTGACGTGGTCCTGGGATATATGAAGGGCGAAAGCTATATAGCCGACGGCCCCTGTATGGGAAAGTGCCCCGGCAGGTACGCCAACCGCATAGCCAATGGCAAATTCAGCCTGGACGGAGTGGAATACACCCTCCCCATAAATAACGGCCCCAATCACCTTCACGGCGGCCCTGAAGGCTTCCAGAACAAGGTATGGGAGTCCAGGAAGAGAAAGGACGGAGTAGAGTTCAAATATGTAGCCGCTGACGGCGAGATGGGTTATCCCGGCAATATGGTAGTCGTAGCGCGTTACGAGTGGAGCGAAGACTGCGAGCTTAGGCTTACCTTCACCGCAAAGAGCGACAAGGATACCATTGTGAACCTCACCAACCACGCCTATTTCAACCTCGACGGAAGCAAGAACATACTGCGCCACAGCCTGAGGCTCAACGCGGGAGCATATCTTCCTACGGACAGCAGCCTCATTCCTCTCGGCGAGCCCGAAGCAGTCAAGGGCACCCCGATGGATTTCCGCCGCTACAAGAGCCTCGGAAAGGACATCAAGAAGGATTTTCCGGCCCTTAACTACGGCAAGGGTTACGACGCCTGCTATCTGGTGGACGGATATGTAGAAGGCCAGCTGCAGAAGGCGGCCGAGCTGTTCTCGAAGCGCAGCGGCAGGAAGTTGAGCGTATATACCACCCAGCCCGGAGTGCAGATCTACACCGGCAACTGGCTGGAGGGCTGCCCTGTGGGCAAAAGGCTCAGAAAGTACGGCGACTACAGCGGAGTGGCCATTGAGTGCCAGCATTTCCCCGACAGCCCGAACCACGAGGACTTCCCCAGCACGACCCTGAAAGCCGGGAAGACCTTCCATGAGGCCATAATCTTCGCATTCTCAGTGAGCGAGGACGGCGAATAGAACAATATAAAATCAGACAGATGAGACAATACCTGGACCTGTTGCAGGAGATAATGGACAAAGGGGTGGTCAAGACGGACCGCACCGGAGTGGGGACCAAAAGCATTTTCGGCCACCAGATGCGCTTCGACCTCTCGGAGGGATTCCCTCTGCTGACCACCAAGAAGGTCCATCTCAAATCAATCATATACGAGCTTCTGTGGTTCATAAAGGGCGACACCAATGTCAAGTACCTTCAGGACCACAAGGTTACCATCTGGGATGAATGGGCCGACGAGAACGGAGACCTCGGCCCCGTGTACGGCCACCAGTGGCGCAGCTATCCGGCCCCCGACGGCAGGAGCATAGACCAGCTGAGCAATGTCATAGACCTGATACGCAATCATCCCGATTCGCGCCGTATGCTCGTGTGTGCCTGGAATCCGGGTGAGGTGGACCAGATGGCCCTTCCTCCCTGCCACTGCCTCTTCCAGTTTTATGTGGCGGAGGGTAAGCTCTCCTGCCAGCTTTATCAGCGCAGCGCCGACACCTTCCTCGGAGTGCCGTTCAACATAGCTTCGTATGCCCTTCTGACAATGATGATAGCCCAGAGCTGCGGCCTGGAGTGTGGGGAGTTTATCCATACTACGGGCGATACGCATATCTATCTGAATCATTTTGAGCAGGTTAAGGAGCAGTTGTCGCGCACCCCGAGGCCGCTTCCCCGTATGAGGCTCAATCCGGAGGTGAAGAGTGTGTTCGACTTCAAGTATGAGGATTTTACTCTTGAGGGCTATGACCCCTGGCCGGCCATCAAGGCGCCCGTGGCGGTGTAGATTTCTCGGCTTCGCTCGAAATGACAACCTTGTCATCTCGACCAAGCGGAGCGCGCGGAGAGATCTTTTAAAAACGTATATAATAGTATAAAACAATGACTATCAGTGCAATAGTTGCAGTTGACCGGAACCTTGCAATAGGGAAGGGAGGGGGTATGCCCTGGCACATAAGCGAAGACCTGAAGTACTTTAAAAGGGTGACGGGTGGCCACAGCGTGATTATGGGCCGCAACACCTTCGCTTCCCTGGGCCGCCCCTTGCCCCAAAGGCGCAATATTGTGCTCACCTCCCGCCCTCTGGAGTACGACGCTCCTTTGAAGGAAGGCACTTCGCTTCAGTGCTGCCGGAGCCTGGAGGAGGCGCTTGAGCTTTGCAAAGAAGAAGCGGAGGTATTTGTCATCGGGGGAGCAAGGCTCTATGATTCTGCGCTTGAAAGCATTGACAGACTGTATATTACATTGGTAGATACCGAGGTGGAAGGCCCCGATGCCTTCTTCCCGGATTACCGCAGGCTGGATTGGAGGGAGATTAGCCGCTCCGCAAGGCAAACTGATGAGGGGAGCGGGCTGGAGTTCGAGTCCGTGGTGCTGGAGCGGAGCGCGGGCCGGGGATAGATTTCTCGACTTCGCACTTCGTGCTTCGCTCGAAATGACAACCCTGTCATCTCGACCAAGCGTAGCGCGCGGAGAGATCTGGATTTCTCGGCTGCGCTCGAAATGACAAAATATAATTGGTTAGTTGGTATAAAAATAAGTATTGCTATTCGTTATGGCTGCTTTGAAAAGAGAGTCTTTCGGGGGCCGCGTTGCCGTGATTCTGGCGATGGCGGGCTCTGCCATTGGCCTTGGCAACATCTGGCGCTTCCCTTATATGGTAGGGGAGCACGGTGGGGCCGCCTTTATCGTCGTGTATGTGCTCTGCACCCTTATCGTCTCGCTTCCTGTGTTCCTCTCCGAAGTGGTGATAGGAAGACGCAGCCGCAGCAACGCCAGCCAGGCCTTCAGCCGCCTCAGCTCCGGCTCCCGCTTCTGGAAAGCTGCCGGCGTCCTGTCCATAGCCATCCCGCTGATAATCGCCTCGTACTATAGTGTCATCGGAGGCTGGTCGCTGGACTTCTTCTTCAAGTCCTGCACAATGACCTTCGTCAAGACCGCTCCTACGCAGGTCAGCTCTATTTTTGACTCAATCGTCTCCTCGGGCTTCGAGAACGTGTCGATGCACCTGCTCTTCCTCTTCCTCTGCGCTGTTATCGTGGCGGGTGGAGTCAGGTCCGGAATCGAAAAATTCAGCAAAGTCACCCTTCCCCTGCTATTCATCCTGATAGTCGTAATTGCCATATACTCAATCAGTCTCCCGGGTGCAAGCAAAGGCGTGAGCTACCTCTTCAAGCCTGATTTCAGTCAACTGACCCCGCGCTCTTTCGCCTTCGCCCTGGGCCAGAGTTTCTACTCCCTGTCCCTTGGAATGGGAGCCATCATCACCTATGGTTCCTATGTCAAGAAGGATGAGAACCTGCTTGCCGCATCGAGCGGAACTGCCATCTCCGACCTGCTTTTCGCCATCCTGGCAGGCTTTGCCATTATGCCCGCAGTTTTCGCCGCCGGTATAGAGCCTGGAGCAGGTCCGGGCCTGATTTTCAAAAGCGTTCCCTACATCTTCTCGACTATGTCCTCGTCCTTGCCCGTGCTCAGTGCCGTGATCTCGGCTCTCTTTTTCTTTGCCATCGTGATTGCGGCTATGACTTCCTGCATCTCCCTGCTTGAGGTCGGCGCGGCCTTCCTGGTCGAGAAATTCTCCCTCAAAAGGCCGCTTGCCGTCGCCATCCTCTACCTGCTGTGCGGAGGTGCCGGCGTGCTCTGCGCCCTGAAAAGCTCTGTGTTTGACGGCTTTGACTACCTCTGCTCCAATATCCTGCTGCTCCTGCTCGCCTTCCTTGTAGTCATCTTCGTGGGCTGGGTTATGAAAAAGGAGGACGTTGAGGACGAAGTGACCAACTCCCGGACCATCAGGCAGGCCGATAAGCTCTTCCCCGTCATCTATTTCTTAATCAAATGGATAGCCCCCGCAGCAGTGCTGCTCATATTCATAAGCAACTTCATACTGTAATATGGAAAGCAATAGAGAAAACTTCGCAAGCAACCTCACTGCCATACTTGCCCTTGCAGGCTCAGCCATAGGTCTGGGCAACATCTGGCGTTTCCCCTATATGGTAGGGGAGTACGGCGGCGCGGCCTTCATCATAGTCTATCTGGCCTTCAGCCTGCTCATTTCCCTGCCCATAATGCTTTCCGAGTCCATCATCGGACGGCGCTCCCGCTCCAATACTTTCGGTGCCCTGCGCAAGCTCTCAAAGGGCCGCACCTGGTCCTCGCTCTCGCTGCTGACCGTCCTTTCGCCCCTTATCATCCTTTCGTTTTACAGCGTCGTAGGAGGCTGGTCGATAGAATACCTCTTCAAGGCCTTCGGAGGCGCATTTGTAAATGCCGACCCGGATAATGTACGCGCCCAGTTCGCCGCTTTCACATCCCATCCCTTCCTTCCCCTGGTTTTTCACACGGGCTTTCTGCTGCTCTGTGCCATTATAGTTATCCTGGGAGTTAAGTCCGGAATCGAGAAGTTCAACAAGGTCACTATGCCCCTGCTGTTCTGCCTGATAGTCTCTATGGCAATCTACTCCCTCTCCCTTCCCGGAGCGCGTGCGGGCGTGGATTACCTGCTCAAGCCTGACTTCAGCCTGCTTACTCCCAAGGCCCTCGCTTCGGCTCTCGGGCAGAGCTTTTTCTCCCTTTCGCTCGGAGTGGGCACAGTCCTGACATATTCCTCATACATAAGCCCAAAGGAGAACATACTGGTTTCCGGCGTCGGGACCACCGTCTTTGACCTTCTCTTCGCCCTGATTGCAGGCTTCGCGGTCATGCCCGCAGTCTTTGCCGCCGGAATCGAGCCCGGCGCGGGACCTGCCCTGATTTTCGAGACCGTGCCTTTCATCTTCTGCAAGATGGGCTCCGCCGCCCCCTGGATCAGCAGCGTGGTGGCCATACTCTTCTTCGCCGCGATTTGCTTTGCGGCCCTGTCGTCGGCTATCTCGATGTTTGAGGTGGGTGTGGCTTATCTGGTTGAGGAGAAAGGACTTAGCCGCCGCAAGTCGGTGGTCTGCATTTTCCTTGGAGTCTGGGCGCTCGGAGCCCTGTGCGCATATTTCCCGCGCTTGTTCTCGCTGTGTGACACCCTGACTTCCAACTATTTGATGATGTTTGGAGCCCTGCTGTTTGTAGTGTTTGCCGGCTGGGTGATGAAAAAGGAAGATGTGCTCTCGGAGTTCAGCTCCGACGGTCGCTACCCCCTGAACCGCAAGCTCTCGGGCGTGTTCTACTTCCTTCTGAAATGGGTCGCTCCCATCGCCGTGACTCTGATTTTCATCACCAACTTCCTGTCCTAGTTGGCTCCGACCTCGTCCTTGAGGCTCCTCAGAAGGTCGAACGCCTGGAGGGGAGTCATATTGTTGAGGTCCGCGCTCTGGAGCTTCTCCTTGACTGCCGACAGGGTGGGATCGTCCAGCTGGAAGAAGGACAGCTGCATGCTTCCGTCCTCCTGGATGTCCAGGTTCCCCGCGTGCTTCTCCCTGATTTCGAGCTCGCGCAGGTTCTTCTCCGCCGCATCCAGAATCTCCTGGGGCATACCCGCCATACGGGCCACGTGAAGTCCGAAGCTATGCGCCACGCCTCCCGGACACAGCTTCCTGAGGAACAGCACCTGCCGCCCCTCCTCCTTAACCGCGATATGGTAGTTCTTCACTCTCGGATACTGCTTCTCCAGGTCGTTAAGCTCGTGATAATGAGTGGCAAACAGCGTCTTGGCACCCTTGCCCTTCTGATGCAGGTACTCCACCAGGGCCCGTGCAATCGACATTCCGTCGTAGGTCGAAGTACCCCTTCCGATCTCGTCCAGGAGCACAAGCGAGCGGGCGGAGAGGTTGTGCATAATCATAGCGGTCTCCAGCATCTCCACCATAAAGGTCGATTCGCCGCGCGAGATGTTGTCGCTCGCCCCGACACGGGTGAAGATCTTGTCGCAGTAGCCTATATGGGCGCTTGAAGCGGGCACGAACGAGCCAATCTGGGCCATCAGCACTATCAGGGCTGTCTGGCGGAGCAGGGCGGACTTTCCGGCCATATTCGGGCCCGTCAGAATCATTATCTGGTCGCTCTTGCTATCCATAAATATGTCGTTCGGCACATACTCTTCTCCCGCCTTCATAAGGGTTTCGATGACGGGATGCCTGCCCTCCTTAATGTCTATGGAGAGGCTCTTGTCCACCACGGGGCGGCAGTAGGAGTTCTTCTCGGCAAGGAAAGCAAAGCCCGAGAGCACGTCCAGGTCGGAGGTCACGGCGCAGTTGGCCTGAATGTCCCTGATATACTTCTGGACAAAGGCGACAAGGGATGCATATATCTCAGTTTCAATGCGGTAGATTTCTCCCTCCGCCCCGAGAATCTGCTCTTCGTAGTCCTTTAACTCTTTTGTTATATAGCGCTCTGCGTTGACCAGGGTCTGCTTGCGTATCCAATCCTGGGGCACCATATCGCGCGAAGAGTTCCGCACCTCGAAATAGTACCCGAAAACATTATTGCTTCCTATCTTAAGAGACTGAATACCAGTGTTTTGAATTTCCCTTTCGAGAAGCGAGTCAAGGTACTCGCGGCCCCCGTTGCGTATGCTTCTGAGCCTGTCCAGATCCTCGTTTACCCCTGCTGCAACCACTTCTCCCTTTCCTATGGCAGCGGCGCAGTCTTCTTTGAGGGTGAGGCGGATTTTCTCCATCACCGCATCGGTATCCTTGAGCTTGGAGAGCCTCTTGTCCAGGGCAACGCACTTGCCGCCGCAAAGCTGCCTTATGGGGGAGATGTTGCTCAGAGAGCGCGACAGTTGAAGCAGCTCGCGGGGCTGTATCCTGCCGGTGGCCACCCTTGAGATGGTCCTTTCCATATCGCCCACCCTAGAAAGGGAGTCCCGGAGTTCATCCCGAAGGGAAGGGTCATCAAACAGAGCCTGAACTACATCCTGGCGGCTCTCTATTGCAGCCGTATCTACAAGAGGCATAGACAGATAGCTTCGCAGAAGACGGGAGCCCATAGGGGTGCAGCAATTGTCTATCACATCGACCAGCGACACAGCTCCTTCTCCCCCGCCGCTGTTGAACAGCTCGAGATTGCGGACTGTGAAGCGGTCCATCCACACAAACTTCCCCTCGTCTATACGGGAGATTTCGCAGATGTTCCCGAGGCCACTGTGCTGGGTCTGCTCGAGGTAGAAAATCAGGGCTCCGGCGCAGCGCACTGCAAGCGGGAAGACCTCAACCGCAAAGCCCTTGAGGCTTGTGGTCTTAAGCTGGGACTTCAGCTTCTCCACGTCTGCCTCATACACGAAAGCCCATTCGTCAAGCCGTGTAAGATACCTCTGGGGGCAGAGCTCTTCGACATCAGCGGCGTCTTCCCTGCGGATGACCATCTCCTTGGGGTTGAAGGAAGACACGAGGGTGGAAATATATCCGGCCTGCCCCTGGGCTACCTTGAATGTGCCTGTGCTGGCATCGAGGAAGGCCGCTCCCCACTGCGAAGTCTTGCTGTCGGGAAGCAGGGCGCAGAGGAAATTGTTCTCCTTCTGGTCCAGCATACCTTCGCCGAAAGCGATTCCGGGAGTCAGAATCTCGGTGACGCCACGCTTCACCAGTTTGGTTTTCACCAGATTGGGGTCTTCCAGCTGGTCGCATACAGCCACCTTGTAGCCGGCCCGGATGAGTTTCTGGAGATAGTTTTCTATGGCGTGATGGGGGAAGCCTGCCATAGGCGTGCTGCCTTTGTCGGCGTTGCTGCGGCGGGTGAGCACCAGCCCCAGAACCTTGCTCGCCGTCACGGCGTCGTCTGCGTAGGTTTCATAGAAATCCCCGACCCTGTATAGAAGAATGGCCTCAGGGTGCTGGGCCTTTATGCTGAAATATTGCTTGAGTAGCGGGGTGTCTTCTCCTGTTTTCGCCATAGTGTTGATTTTCTTGATACAAAAATACAAAAATTACCATTAACTTTGGATTTCGCTTTGACTTTAAAAGATGAAACGACTGCTCATAATCACATATTATTGGCCGCCCACCGGGGGCTCCGGAGTGCAGCGTTGGGTGAAGTTCAGCAAGTATCTTCCCCAGTTTGACTGGCAGCCTGTAATCTACACTCCGCTCAATCCCGAAAGGCTCGCCACCGACGAGAGCCTTCTTGGCGACATCCCTTCCTGCGCAGAGCTCATCAAAACCCCTATCCATGAGCCTTATGAGGTTTATCGTAAGCTCACCGGGTCTTCTGCCTCAAAGGAAGTGAACCCCATCAGCAAGTCATCCAAAAAGAGCCTGAAATCCAGGGTGTCGATGTGGCTCAGGGGCAATCTTTTCATCCCCGATCCGAGGGTTAGCTGGGTAGCTCCATCGGTGCGCTACCTCAAGAAGTACCTTCGCGAGCATCCGGTCGATGCTGTGGTGACCACTGGCCCTCCGCATTCCATGCACCTTATAGGTCTTGGGCTGAAAAAGGCCCTGGGAGTCAAGTGGATAGCAGATTTCCGCGACCCCTGGACCGAGATGTTCTACTATAAGCATCTGAGTCTCACCAAGGCGTCGGACCGCAAGCATCACCGCCTTGAGCAGCAGGTTCTGGACTCCTGTGACCGGGTTATTGCCGTATCGCCTCCGGTAAGGGACGACTTTGCCGCCCGCACTTCGACTCCGGTCTCCCTGATTACCAACGGCTATGACGAGGAGGACATCCCCGCTGAGGGCACTGTGGAGTACAGCGAGAAGTTCCGTATCGTGCACACTGGTCTTTTCGCCGCGGACGGCAATCCGGTCGAGCTGTGGCAGGCTCTGGGGCAGCGCTGCAAGACCGACCCTGATTTCCGCTCCCGCCTTCAGATAAGGCTCTGCGGCAAAACTGACCCCCAGATCAAGCAGTCTCTTGACCTCGCGGGGCTTGAAGGCTTGTATGAAGACCTCGGCTATCTTCCTCACGACAAGGTGGTTAGGGAGCAGAGGGCCGCATCCGTGCTGCTTCTGCCGCTCCGACGCGAGGCGGAGTACGCCAAGGTTCTTCCCGGTAAGATATTCGAGTATATGGCTTCCCTCCGCCCTGTTTTGGGCATAGGCCAGTGCGACGGCGCCGCAGCAAAGCTGCTTGACTCTTCGGGATGCGGTAAATTCTTCGAGTGGGAGGACGCTGACGGTATGATGGACTTTCTCCTCTCGCCGCCCAAGGTCAAGGCAGATGTGGAGCAGTATTCCCGTTTCAGACTTACCGAGTCGCTTGCGGGCCTTCTGGATGAAGTATTGACTATCAATAAATAAACTATAATGAATCTGAAGAAAACTCTTGTTTATGTTCTCTGTTCGCTAGCCTTGTTCCTCGTGCTCGCCTATGGTTTCGTGCCTCAGGTGCTGAGCGGTAAGATAGTGAATCAGAGCGATATATCCGGCTGGCAGGGTATGGCCCACGAGATGATGGAGTGGAATTCCTCCCATCCCGACGACCAGACCGCGTGGACCGGTTCGATGTTCTCCGGTATGCCCACGGCCACCATCCACGCCTCTACCGAAGGCGACTGGACCCAGTCTCTTTACGACCTTCTTCTGACAGGCCGCCGTCCCGCTACCTATCTTTTCATCTCGCTGCTGGGAGCCTGGCTTCTGATGCTTTCTTTCGGCGTGCATCCTCTGCTCGCCCTGGGAGGCGCAGTTGCCGTGACTTTCTGCTCCTACAACCTTCAGATTATCCAGGTTGGGCACAACACCAAGATGCAGGCAATAGCCTTCCTGCCCTGGGTTCTCTCCGCCCTGTCGTACACCTGGAACATAGCTCTCAAAAAGAAGAACTGGCTGGCTCTCAGCGCAATAGGAGCCGCCCTGTTCGGCCTTACGCTGAGCTTCCAGGTCAAGGCCAACCATCCGCAGATAACCTACTATCTGGCCCTGATGATTCTGCTTTACGCTATAGTTATGATAGTTTATCTGGCTATGGACAAGCAGAGGCGCAAAGGTCTGGGCCGCTTTTTCGCTTCCTGCGGCCTACTTCTGGTGCTTGGATGTACGGGCATCGCTACAAATGCCATCAAGCTTCTCCCAACTTACGAGTACACTCCGTATTCTATGAGAGGTGGCACTCCTGCCGATGAGTCAAAGGACGGCAAGGCGGTGAAGGGGCTTGACCTGGATTATGCAACTGCCTGGTCTTACGGATGGCAGGAGCTTCCCAATATGATGATACCTTCGTTCAACGGGGGTTCTTCGGCGGGCGCCGTAAATCCCGACCATTCAAGAACTTACGACCTGCTGAAAGCTTCCGGGCAGCAGAACCTGCGCACTGTGAGCAAGAATCTGCCCCTCTACTGGGGTCCCCAGCCTTTTACCGCGGGGCCTATGTATATGGGTGCGGTGACGGTCTTCCTTTTCCTTCTCTCCCTGCTGTGCTGCAGCGGCAAGGACAAGTGGTGGCTCATCGTCTGCACCATTCTCGCTGTGCTGCTCGGGGTGGGAAGCCACTTTATGCCCTTCACCAAGTTCTTTTATGACTATATTCCATTCTACAATAAGTTCAGGACGGTGTCGATGGCCCTTGTGGTGCTTCAGTTCACCCTCCCGCTGCTGGCGTTCATAGCGCTGGACAAGCTGGTGCGCTCCGATGATGCGGCCGCCCTGTTCAAACGCCGCGGCTGGATTGCCCTCGCCCTCAGCGGCGGATTCTGCCTGCTGTGCGCCCTGATTCCTTCCATCGCGGGCTCGTTCACCTCGGCTTCGGACTCTTCTCTACCCGATGCCCTGGTTTATGCCCTGAGTGAGGACAGGCGCTACCTTTTGAGGGTTGATGCCCTGCGCAGCGCCGTCTTTATCGTTCTCTCTTTCCTCTGCCTGCTGTGGGGCTGCACTGCCCCCAAAAGCGCTGCCAAGACTTTTGCCACCCAGGAGCTCTCGCGCTTTTCCCGCAGACGTACAGCCGCCCTTATGGTGTGCGCCCTGGTGGCTATAGACCTGATTTCGGTGGACTTCCGCTATCTGAATTCCGACGATTTCGTCACTCCGCGCTCCTTCCAGAGCCAGTTCGACCTCAGGAGTGTGGACAAGATGATACTCCAGGACAGCGACCCTTCATACAGGGTGCTCGACCTTACTGTGGACCCCTTCAACGACTCCCATCCTTCGTATCACCACAAGAACATTGGCGGATATTCCCCTGCAAAGCTGCGCAACTATCAGACTTTCATCGACAATACTCTCCGCCCGGAGATCAATGAAGTCTATCGGGCTGTCTCCTCGGCTACGAGCATCGAACAGGCCGAGCAGGCTTTACCCTACTTGGAGGGACTCGCGAGTCTCAACTGCCGCTATATAATAGTGGATGACGACCTGCCCCCTCTGCGCTACCCCTACGCCAGAGGCAATGCCTGGTTCGAGAACGGGTCTTCAGAAGATTCAATCAGCCTTCAGTCCTATGCGCCGAACGAGCTGAAATACGAGTATGACTCGCCCCAGGGCGGCAACGCGGTCTTCAGCGAGGTATATTACCCGGCAGGATGGACGCTTACTCTGGATGGGGATAAGGAGCTGGAAATCAATGAGTACGACGGCATCCTGCGCTCCGCCCAGCTTCCTGCAGGGCAGCATAGTCTCGTGATGAGCTTTGCGCCGAGGTCCTACTCTTTGGGCGAAAGCATCTCGCGCTGGAGCTCAATCGCATTGGTGCTCGCGGTACTTCTTTCCATCGGCTTCTGCACCCTCGTCACCGTAAAAGAAAAAGCTACTGACCTAGCAGATTCGTAAGGCGGACAAAATCCTCCACCCCAAGCCTCTCAGCCCTCAGGTCGAAAACCGGATCGCTGCACTCGAACCCCTCCTTCAGCAGAGGCTTCAGCGCATTGCGAAGCGTCTTTCGCCTCTGGTTGAACGCAGTCTTCACCACAGCCCTGAACGCCTTCTCGTCGCAGCCCAAATCTTGCCTTGAATTGCGCCGCAGCCGTATCACAGCCGACCTCACCTTCGGAGGAGGACAGAACGCCCCCGGCTCCACAGTCAGCACATAATCAATATCATACCACGCCTGCAGCAACACCGACAAAATCCCGTAAGTCTTGCTCCCCGGCTTCTCGGCAATCCTCTCCGCCACCTCCTTTTGAATCATACACACCACCTCCGGCACCCTGTCCTTATCGTCCAGAATCTTAAAAAAGATCTGCGATGAAATATTATACGGGAAATTCCCTATCACCCTATAATCCGAAGGAAACAGGTGGCGCATATCAAGCTTCAGATAATCAGCCTCATAGAGCCTTCCCTGCATAGAACTGAAATGAGTCAGCAGATAGGAGACCGACTCGCTGTCCAGCTCCACCAGCTTCAGGTCAATGTCCTCCCGCTGCAGCAGATACTTAGTCAGCACACCCATTCCGGGACCTATCTCCAGAACATCCCTTACCCCGCTCCTGCCCAGCGACTCAACTATCCTTGACGCCACCCGCTCATCGGTCAGGAAGTGCTGCCCAAGGGCCTTTTTAGCTCTTACCTCCATACTCTGCTATCCCATTTTTTCAGCCAGCCTTGTAGCCAGCTCTATGAAAGCCATCGCATCAGGGCCGGAACCCAGGGCGGCGGGCTCTCCCTTGTCGGCGCACTCGCGCACGCTCTGCACCAGAGGAATGCTTGCGAGCAGCTCAACTCCCAGCTCGGCGGCCATCTTTTTGCCTCCGTCCTTACCGAAGATATAGTACTTCTCATCCGGATGCTCCTCGGGAGTGAACCACGCCATATTCTCCACCAGACCGAATATAGGCCTGTTCACGCTGGGGTTACGGAACATATCCACCCCTTTCTCCACATCGGCAAGAGCCACAGCCTGGGGAGTGGTCACAATCACCGCCCCTTCCATAGGGATGTCCTGAACCAGGGAAATGTGAATGTCGCCCGTTCCCGGAGGCATATCTATAAGAAGGAAGTCTAGATCCTCCCACTTTACTTGCAAAACCATCTGTTTCAGGGCATTGCAAGCCATAGGACCCCTCCATATCAGGGCCTGCCCCTTCTGGGCGAAATAGCCTATCGACATCCACTTCACCCCGTACTTCTCCAAAGGCAGTATCAGCTCCATCCCCTCGTGCTCCTCAGCCATAGGACTCTCGCCCTCGGTATGCGTCATTGTAGGGATTGACGGGCCGTACACATCGGCATCCGCCAGACCCACCCTGTAGCCCAGACGGGCAAGCGCGCAGGCCAGGTTCACCGCTACGGTTGACTTGCCCACTCCGCCTTTGCCCGAGGCCACGCCTATTATGTGCCTCACGTTAATGAGCTGCTCCATCCCCAGAGCCTCAATTCCGCTCTTTTTCTTTACCTCTTCAACCACCACAGTCTTCACCTCAGACTCCACCCCGGCTCCCAGATGGCGGATGAGGCTGGCCCTGGTGCTGCCTATCAGATATTCGGCAAGGGGGTCCCTGCGCTTTGAGAAAGCCAGGGTCACGCTCACCTTGCCCTCTTCGATGTTCACTTCCTGCACCATCCCCAGGTCGACAATATCCCTGTCTGACTTGCCCGGGTGATGGACCTCGCGAAGGATCTGCAATATTTCTTCTTTTTTCATTTTCGTACGATATTCATTTCATCCAACAGATAGCCGGCGCCTCCGACCTTATCTATCATCCAGAGTACATATCTGATATCCACGCAGATACATCTCTGGAGCTCGGGCTCGAAGAGCACATCGGAACTCATTGCCTCCCAGTTGCCGTCGAAGGCGAGGCCGACAAGATTGCCGTCGGCGTCCATAACGGGGCTGCCGGAATTGCCTCCGGTAATGTCAAGGTTCGTGAGGAAGCAGGTCCTGAGTCTTCCGTCCGCATCGGCGTACTGGCCGTAGTCCCCGCTCTTGTAGAGCTCTTTTACCTTTTCAGGCACCCTGAACTCATAGTTGCCGGGCTCTTCTTTCTGAATGACGCCCTCGAGGGTGGTGTAGTACTTGTAAATCACTCCGTCCTTGGGTTCATAGCCCTTCACCGTACCGTAGGTCAGACGGCAGGTCATATTGGCATCGGGATAGCTGGGCTTGTCTTTGTCCTTCTCGAGAAGGGCGGCGGCGTACTTCTTGGTGTATTCCTCCTTTCCTTCCGAGGCAGAGCGGTACTCCGAGAGTATTGTCGTGCTGCGGTTGCCGATCTTCTTCACCAGGATGTTTTTCGGGTCATTTGAGAAGTCAACCGAGTCCGCAATGGCTTTGCGAAGCTTCTCCTCACAGGTGTAAACGCTCTTCTCGAACATCTCCTCAACTTCCTCCACACTTATGTCTATCCTGTATTTATCCTGCACATTATCAAGATAGTGGCGGGTCAGCGCTAGGGCCGCCTGCCTGTCCAATGAGGCGTCATAGTTCTTGTATTGTCTGCCGAGCTCCCTGTCCTGTTCGAAGTTCAGAAGCTCGATGTTCATCAGGGTCTCGCTCAGAAGCAACATAGCCTTGTAGGGCTCGGAAGCTGCTTCGGTGCAGTTCCTGATCCCTTCGATGGCGCCGCCGTACTTCTTCACCCTTGAGTTTCTGGCCTGTATCCACTCCTCCAGGGCGGCTTCTTTCTCCTTCTGGCGCTCTATGATGTCCAGCTTGTCGAAGGCCTGCTCCATACCTATCCACTTTTTCCAGCCGTTCGAGCTGCTTGCGTACTTGCTCGCATACTTGAGGCTCACCACCTGGTCGGCCCTCATAGCCTTCCACCACACATTCTGCTTGACGGTGCGGGCGCCGATACGTATGGCGTTGCTCTCTATCATGCTCTCGAGCTCGGCTGCGGTCTGGAATCTTTGCGTCCTTCCGGGATATCCCATAATCATCGCAAAATCACCTTCTTCCACGCCCTTGAGCGAAACGTTCAGGTAGCGGCTGCACTCCAGAGGCACATTGTCCTCACTGTACTCAGCGGGCTCTCCGTTCTTGTCGGCATAGACTCTGAAGGTAGAGAAGTCGCAGGTGTGGCGGGGCCACATCCAGTTGTCGGTCTCTCCTCCGAACTTGCCCATACTTGCGGGCGGGGCGCCTACGAAGCGGACGTCGCGATATATCTTATACACAACCAGATAGAGCACATTGTCGTTGTAGAAGTTGACCGTGCTCACGCTGCATCCGGGATTCTGCTCCCGAGCCTTGTCGAGGGCTTTTTGGATGGCTGCTTCGTTGCCCATCTTGTCGGTGATGTCGCTCATGCTCTTGAGAAACTTCACGCTGAGCCCCGGCACTCTCAGTTCTTCGCTCAGATTGCTTGCCCAGTATCCGTCTTCAAGGTAGTTGTGCTCGGGGGTGGAGAGAGCCTGGATGGCTGAGTATCCGCAGTGGTGGTTGGTCAGAAGAAGACCCTTCGAGGAGACTATTTCGCCGGTGCATCCGCCTCCGAACTGCACGATGGCGTCCTTGAGCGAAGAGTTGTTGATGCTGTAGATCTGCTCGGCCGTGAGCCTGCATCCAAGGCTCGAAAGGGCTTCGCTGTTAAGCTTTTCCAAAAGGGGGAGCAGCCACATTCCTTCGTCGGCCCTGGCGGGGCACAGAAGGAGCAGCGTTGCCGCAAGTGAAAGTAGAACTTTTTTCATTTTATAATTTGTTTATTATCAATCGAACAGGCTGGGCTCCAGAGCTTTGGGGTGGAAACTGCGGCGGTGCTCCGGGGTGGGGCCGAGGGCCTTGAGCGCGGCTATATGCTCCTCTGTGGGGTAGCCCATATTCCGCTCCCAGCCGTAGCCTGGATACAGTTTTGCAAGCTCCTCCATCTTCTCGTCCCTGTAGGTCTTTGCAAGGACCGAAGCGGCCGCTATGCTCGCATAGGTTGCGTCCCCGTGGACTACGGTCGTGTATTCATAGCCCGGCATGGCACGGAAACGGTTCCCGTCCACAAGTATCATCTCAGGCTTGATTGTAAGGTTCCGAACAGCCCTCTGCATCCCTTCAACCGAGGCCCAGAGGATGTTGAGAGTATCTATCTCGGCGGCACTCACCTCCACTACGCTGTAGCTAAGGGCTTCCTTTTCAATGTATTCCCTCACTATTTCCCTATGCGCGCGGCTCATCTTCTTGGAGTCGTTCAGAAGGGGGTGATAAAAGCCTTCGGGCAGAATCACGGCGGCGGCCACCACCGGGCCCGCGAGAGGTCCCCTTCCCGCTTCGTCGCATCCGGCTTCAATCCTGCCGCTCTGCATATGTTCCAATAGATGGATACTCTGCGCCATGGGCGCAAATTTAGTCATTTTTATCGAGCCTGCCCATCAGAAATTCATTTGTTTTGATGAGCGACTCCGAGACCTGGATCTGGTGCTTCAGCGAGGCGTCAACTTCTGCGAGTTTTTCCTGAAGTTCGGCAATGCGCTTTTCATAGTCTTCCCTTACGGCTTTCATCCTGAGTTGCTCTCCGCCTTCGTCCCTGAGCAGGCTCCCTTCGCTGTCCTCTCTGAACTCCGAACAGATGATGCTGCTCTCGCTTATGCCGGTGTAGGCGGAAAATTTGACAAGGTTGCGGCTGTACAGGAGGGTGCGACCGGTCTCGAAGTTGATGTAGGCGGTCCTTCCGATGCCCAGTTCTTCGGCCATTGCCGCCTGGGAAAGCCCCAGACTTTTGCGTATGCGTCGGATATTGTCGTGTGCCTTGTCCCTGCTCATATTCTATGTGTTCGGAAAATCAAAATTACTCTCCGCTCATCAATACAAAGTGCCCGATTGGGTGTACATTGTCCATAAAAAACGCACAAAAAGGTTAAAAAACGTAAAAATTTACACCCAATTGGAACAACATTCGTCCCAGAGGCTTGCAAATTATGTATTTTGGATTCATTTTTGCTCCCCACAAGCTTATATGATAGGTAAAATGAGCCGTTTAGAAGACCAGTATGCAGCCTTTGTCGATTATATGACAAAAGAGCGCCCTTACCTCAATGAGGAAGAAACTTATTTTTCAGTATGCGAACGCCTGCGGATAAATCCCAATGACCTTGACGAACTGCTCTTGAGGGAGCAGGGGATGGACGGGGTCCGGATCTTCAGCACCCTTCGGAAGAAAGGAATGTAAATTTTTTGTATCGGAAGCCAAATTGTTCAGGCCGGCGCTTGTAATTGGCTTCTATTTTTATTAGATTTGTCAGCCGTGCACTAAATTAATTAGAAATTTTAATAATTAATAATACGAAAAATGAAAGATTACACAAGTAAAGACATCCGCAACGTGGTCCTTCTCGGCGCTACAAAGTCCGGCAAGACCACGTTGTCTGAAGCAATGCTCTTCGAGGGCAAGGTTATTGACAGGCGCGGAAGCGTTGAGGACAAGAACACCGTTTCTGACTATAACGAGCTCGAGAAGATTAACCAGAGATCGATATATTCAACTCCCCTTTATGCTGAGTTCCTCGGAGCCAAGGTAAATGTCATCGACGCTCCCGGTTCCGATGACTTCATCGGAGGTGCTTACTCCGCCTTCAAGGTGTGTGAGGCCGGTATTCTTGTGGTGAATGCCCAGCAGGGAGTCGAGGTCGGCACTGAGAACATCATCCGCCTCGCTTCCGAGAAGAAGCTCCCTCTGGTGGTGGCTGTCAATCAGCTCGATGCCGACAAGGCAGACTGGGACACTGTGCAGGCTTCCCTCAAGGAGGCTATGGGCAACAAGCTGGTTTATGTCCAGTTCCCCGTCAATGTGGGTTCGGGCTTCGACGGCTTCGTGGATGTCCTGACAAACAAGTACTATCACTTCAAGGATGCCAACGGCACCCGCGAAGACCTCGATATCCCTGCCGAGCTGCAGGACCAGGCCGAGATGATGCGCCAGGAGCTCATCGAGAAGGCCGCTGAGTACGATGACTCCCTGATGGAGAAGTTCTTCGATGCCGGAGTGCTTACCGAGGACGAGATCCGCAAGGGACTCAATCTCGGAATTATGTCCGGCGAGGCTTATCCCGTGTTCTGCGTCAGCGCAAAGAAGGACATCGGTGTCAAGAGGCTCCTCGAGTTCACCAAGAACGTGGTTCCCGCTCCCAAGTGCGAGGAGAACGGTCCTACCTCCCTGTTCATCTACAAGAACGATGTGGAGCCCCATCTCGGAGAGGTGTCATTCTTCAAGGTTATGAGCGGCAGCGTGAGCGCAGGTATGGACCTGGAAGACCCCGTGAGCGGCAATAAGGAAAGGCTTTCTGCCGTCTATGCTGTGGCAGGTCTGAAGAAGGAGAGCGTCCAGGTGCTGCACGCAGGCGACCTCGGATGTACCGTGAAGCTGAAGAACGGCAAGTCCAACATCTCCCTGTCACAGCCCGGTAGCGGCATCGTGAACGATAAGATTGTATATCCTGCACCCAAGTACCGCTGCGCCATCAAGGCCAAGGTTCAGCAGGAAGAGCAGAAGCTCGGCGACGCCCTGAAGAAGATTGCTTCCCAGGATCCTACCGTTATCGTGGAGTACTCAAAGGAGCTGCGCCAGACCATCCTGAGCGGCAACGGAGAGCAGCACATCAATATCGTGAAGTGGAGACTCAACAACGAGTTCAAGCTTGAGGTCGAGCTCTTCGCCCCGAAGATTCCTTATCGCGAGACTATCACCAAGACCGCCGTGGCCACCTACCGCCACAAGAAGCAGTCAGGCGGTGCCGGCCAGTTCGGAGAGGTGTCCCTGCTCATCACTCCTTACGAGGAGGGTACCGAGACTCCCAAGACATTCAAGATCAATGGCAAGGATCAGGTTATGAATATCAAGACCCAGGAGAGCTACGATCTCGAGTGGGGCGGAAAGCTGGAGTTCTACAACTGTATCGTGGGTGGAGCCATCGACGCTCGCTTTATGCCTGCCATCCTCAAGGGTCTGAACGACAAGATGACCGAGGGCCCTCTGACCGGTTCTTACGCCCGCGACATCAGGGTTTATGTATATGACGGCAAGATGCACCCGGTTGACTCCAACGAAATCTCCTTCATCCTCGCTGCCCGCAATGCCTTCAAGGAGGCTTTCCGCAACGCCGGACCGAAGATTATGGAGCCTATCTACAATGTTGAGGTTATGACTCCTGCAGAGTATCAGGGCGCTTGTATGTCCGATCTGCAGAACCGCCGCGGTATCCTTGGCGATATGGGAGCCGATAAGGGATTCTCTATCCTCAAGGCAAGAGTGCCTCTCGCAGAGCTTTACCGCTACTCTACCACTCTGAGCTCACTTACTTCCGGAGCTGCCACCTTCACAATGGAATTTGCTGATTACCAGCCTGTTCCTGCTGATGTGCAGACTAAGCTCCTCGCTGAGTACGCAGCCGCTGAAGCAGCTGACGAATAGTCGGAGACCAAATACCAATAAAGAAGGGACTGCAGTGCAGCCCCTTCTTTTTAGATTTCTCGACTCGCTTCGCTCGCTCGAAATGACATTACTATCATCTCGACCAAGGCCGGAGGCCGCGTGGAGAGATCTATTCCCCAACGTGGAAAGCGACCCTCAGGTCCTCGACTTCCTTGTCGGTGATGGGATGCAGCTTGCCTGCGGGCGCTGCCATCACAAGAGACTTGGCGCTGAACTCAGCCACTTCAAGACGGTCGAAGGCGTTGATCAGGGAGTCTGAAGCTACGACTATGGAGTCGTTTGAGAGCATTGCGCAAGGGCGGTTCTTGAACACTTCAGCCACCTTCCCGGGCTCAGTGTACTGCGAACCGAAGGGGAACTTGGGCACATCCTGGAGGAAAATCCAGCTCTCGGGGATGGTTCTGACATTGAACTCGGCGTCAGTGGTGCAGAATCCCATCAGTGAAGGGCACTGGGTCAGTACGATGGCGTTGACCTTGGGGTTGCGCCTGTAGATTTCGAAGTGGAGGGCGGTTGCGCGGCTGGGGGTCTTGCCTGCTTCAGCCATTCCGTCCTTGATCTGGACGATATCCTCCTCGTCAATATCCCAGCGCTGAACTCCGGTAGGAGTAATCAGGAAGTCGTCACCCCTCCAGCGCATGGAAACTGTGCCGTAAGAGCTGCTCATCAGGTTCTGGTTGCAGGCGCGGCGCACCAGCTTGCAGATCTGGGAGCGTATGGCCCTCTCGTCGCTAGGATGCTTGACATCCATAAAGTGCTGGACATTGGGTTGATGGCTCTCGTGCAGGAGTATCTGCTCTTCACTCAGATACTTGGGCTCTCCGAGAGTTTTGGCGTTGAGTATGGTGCGGGCGCAGAGCTCGAGGGTCTCGAATCTCTGGTATGCGTCACCGATGTCTTCTCCGCAGAGCACCACTCCGTGGTTCTCCATAATCACAGCCTTGTACTCGGGGTTCTTCTGGAACTCGTCTGCTATGCTCCTGCCCAGCGCCTCGCTTCCCGGCACATCATACTTCGCAAAGCCGATAGGGCCGCACACATTGCGGGCCTGGGGTATGATGCTGGTATCGGGAATCTGGTGAATTACGCTGAAAGTCACCAGTCCGGGAGGATGGGCGTGAATCACTGCCCTCATCTTGGGGCGGATCTTGTAGATTGCTTTATGGAAAGGATATTCCGAAGAGGGACGATGGCGTCCGACTATGGTACCGTCCGCCTTCACACACATAATATCCTCTGCGGTAAGGGACCCCTTGTCGACTCCCGCAGGGGTAATCCACATATCTCCATTGTCGTCCATAATGGAGAGGTTGCCACCTGAAGTGGTGGTAAGACCGCTGCGGTAAATGCGACCGATAATCAGAGCCAGCTGCTCTGCGGGATGCATTAATTTTGTGTTAAGCTGTTTCATAAAATTATTGATTTACAATCAGTTCAGCAATGTCTTCGGGGCCCGTGCCCTTGAAGTGGCGGCTAACCTCCATCTTTTTCAGGACTACCAGGACATCGTCCTTGAGGTACTTGACTCCCTTGAGGGCTTCGCTTACCGCGCCGCTTTCAAGGTCGCCGAGGAAGTCTCCCGCAAAATCTATCCTTGTGATGAGCCCCCTGTCCACGCAGACCCGGGCTTCCACGGTGCCGCAGGCGAGCTTGCGCTTGTGGCTCAGGTCGGCTTCGTGGGAGTGGCCGTAAATCCAGTCCCAGCTTGCGAACTTCTCCCGGGCTATGGTCTTTATCTGGGCTATCTGTTCGTCGCTCATAGTCATCATCTCATCCCCATCGCTCAGTATTTCCTGGAGCTTTGCCTGCAGCTCGTCCAGCGAAGGGAACTGCGGCAGGTACTCCTTGAGATTGGCCACGCGGCTCTTGACTGAGCTGATGCCCTTGGCTTCCATCTTGCTGCCCGGGGTGTCGAGCACTTTCGAGAGGGTGTCCAGGTCCACATCGTACATCATAGTGCCGTGGACTATGCTCCTGTCGTGCCATACCCTGGCGGCATAGCCCGACACTTTGCGCCCTTCGACGAAGATGTCGTTGCGCCCGCTCAACTCTGCCGGAACTCCCAGCGTGCGCAGGGCGGCGGCGAAAGGCTCGGGCGTAACATCCTTACCCACAATGGTATAGTTCATGTTCTGAAGGTCGTGGTACACAGCTCCTCCTCCCGTCACCCTGCGGGCCAGCGTGATGCCTTTCCCGTTGAGGTAGGGAAGATTGACTTCACTATAGGCGTTCTGGTTCAGGCCTATGATGACTGCAGGACGGTTCCTCCAAAGGTAGAAAAACGGCTCGTCGCACTCATACTGCTGGAGGCAGAACTCGTCGAAAGCCATGTTGAAGTACGGGTCTGTCGAAGTGTTGATTAGATACTTCATCTTTCAAACACGATTAATTTTAGAGTGTAAAGTTAAACATTTGGCCCGACAAATCAAACCAATCGCTTGTATTCTACGGGCGTAACCTTTATGAAACTCTCACGGCTGCTCTCCCAGTCTTCGAGAAGACTCTGGGCCAGAGTGCTCCCTGTGTGGTCGTAATGGGCCTGGATCAGCGACTTGAGCTCCACGCTTTCCGCTTCGGTCTCAATCAGCGAGAGTTCAACCATATCCATATTGCAGTAGAAGTCGAAGTCTCCTTCGGGGTTCCAGACATAGGCTATGCCTCCGCTCATTCCGGCGGCGAAATTCCTCCCGACCTTACCCAGGACCACAACCCTTCCGCCTGTCATATACTCGCAGCAGTGGTCGCCCACTCCTTCCACCACGGCGCTGGCTCCGCTGTTGCGCACACAGAAGCGCTCGCCGACCTGCCCGCGTATGTACATCTGGCCGGCGGTGGCGCCGTAAGCGATTGTGTTTCCGGCGATTATGTTCTCTTCGGCCTTGAAGGTCGAACCGCGGTCGGGCACTACTATCACCTTGCCTCCCGACAGCCCTTTGGCCAGGTAGTCGTTCGCGTCGCCTTCCAGACGGAAGGTCAGGCCGTTACACAGGAAGGCCGCGAAACTCTGTCCGGCAGAACCGCGGAACTGTATGGTTATGCAGTCCTGCGGAAGCCCGCCGCTGCCCCAGCGTCGTGTCACGGTGCCGCTTATCATAGCTCCCACGCTGCGGTCGGTGTTGCGAATCTGCACTCCGAGGCTTATCTGCCTGGCTCCGTTGATGGCGGGCCCTATCATCTGCATAATCTCCTCGTCCTTGGAGCAGAGTTCTCTTTTTGTCACGCTCGAAGGGTCGAACTTGCGGGCGTTTGACAGAGCCTCTGCAGGGATGTGGAGCACTCTGTCAAGCGACACTTTAGAGGCTTTGGACTGCTCCGGGTACTGCCTTTTGTGCAGCAGGTCGGCCCGCCCTATCACCTCGTCCAGGCTCGTATAACCCATAGCTGAGAGGTACTCCCTCAGCTGGCGTGCGATGAAGCGGAAGTAGTTTTCAAGATGCTCTTTTTTGCCCGCGAACTTGCTGACCCTTTCCTCGTCCTGGGTAGCAATGCCCACCGGGCAGGTGTTCTTGTTGCAGTTGCGGCACACAAGGCAGCCCAGGCACACCAGCGATGCGGTGCCGAAGCCGTACTCCTCTGCGCCCAGCAGAGCCATGAACAGCACGTCCCTGGCTGTCTTGAGGCCTCCGTCCACCTGCACTCTTACCTTTGAGCGCAGATTGTTCACGACAAGAGTCTGCTGAACCTGCGCGAGGCCTGTCTCAGTGGGGCTGCCGCAGTGCTTTACCGAACTTGCCGGGCTGGCTCCGGTGCCTCCGTCCGCTCCGCTGACAAGGATTACGTCGGCCTTTGCCTTTGCGACTCCGGCGGCTATGGTGCCCACTCCCGCTTCGGATACGAGTTTGACGCTTATCCTCGCATCGGAATTGATGTTGCGCAGGTCATATATTAGCTGCGACAGGTCTTCGATCGAGTAGATGTCGTGATGGGGAGGAGGAGATATGAGGGTGATTCCGGGCACGGAGTGGCGGGTCTTGGCTATCAGGGAGTTGACTTTGAAGCCGGGCAGCTGTCCTCCTTCTCCGGGCTTGGCTCCCTGCGCCACTTTTATCTGTATTTCGTCTGCATTCACAAGGTACTCCGCATCGACTCCGAAGCGCCCCGAAGCTACTTGCTTGACCGCGCTGCGCATCGATTCTCCGCCGGGCAGGGGAGTGTTCCTTGAAGGGTCTTCCCCGCCTTCGCCGGTATTGCTCATACCTCCTATCGAGTTCATCGCCAGGGCTATGGTCTCGTGGGCGGGCTTGCTGATGGCGCCGAATGAAATGGCCTCCGTGACGAAGCGCTTCATTATCTGCTCCTCGC
The DNA here is from genome assembly GCA_945874355.1 of uncultured Bacteroides sp. Lineage (GTDB taxonomy): Bacteria > Bacteroidota > Bacteroidia > Bacteroidales > UBA932 > Cryptobacteroides. Next base: position 26,192 of record CAMCGB010000007.1, on the reverse strand, counting down.
TCTCGACCTCGGAGATGTCTATAGGGCTGCGGTCGCTCTCTATTTCCATCAAGTCCCTAAGGTACATAGGGTTGCAGCTGTTCTCGCACTCTGACGAGAATGCCTTGAATGCTTCGTAGTCGGCTTCTCTCACCGCTTTTTGCAGCAGTTTTACCCTGCCTGTCTCCCAGGCGTGGCGCTCTCCACCCTTGCGGTAAGCGTAGAAGCCCATATCTTCGAGAGCGTCCACTCCCCGGGTTCCGTCCTGCTCCTGCTGTCCGAACGCGGCCTCGTGCGCCTTCAGTACGTCGGAAGCTATGTCATTGATAGTCACGCCTTCAATCTGGGATATTCCCCCGCCCATATAGTCTTCGAGCACCTCTGAACTTACGCCCAGATTCTCGAACAGGGCGGCTCCCCTGTAGCTCCGGATTGTGGAGATGCCCATCTTGGAGAGGATTTTGAGCATACCCTTGTTCACTGCCTTGATGTAGTGCTCCTCCGCGGCGGCGTAGTCGAGCTGGATTTTCTTGCCTTCGACCAGGGAGTCCAGGATTGCAAAGGCCATATAGGGGTTCACTGCGCTGGCACCATAGCCTACCAGCAGGGCCACGTGCATCACTTCGCACACCTCGGCCGACTCTACGATGATGGCTGTCTGGCTGCGCTTGCGCGAGTGTATGAGGTGGTGGTGCACGGCGGCTGTGGCGAGAAGCGACGGGATGGGCGCATAGGTCCTGTCCACATTTCGGTCGCTGAGGATTATGTAGTTGTATCCCTTGTCCACAGCCTGCTCGGCCTGGAGACAAAGCTGCTCGAGGGCTTTGCGCATCTGCTCGGCTCCTCCCCCGGCTTCAAAGAGCATAGGCAGGGATATGGTACGGAACCCCTTATAACTCAGGTTCTTGAGAGTTTCTATCTCGTCGTTCGAAAGTATGGGCGAGCTGAGTTTTACGACTTTGCACAGCTCCGGCGAGGGGGTTAGTATGTCGCCTTTGACGGCTCCGATGTAGCTCGTGAGCGACATCACGGTGGCCTCCCTCAGAGAGTCGATGGCCGGATTGGTCACCTGGGCGAATTTCTGTCTGAAGTAGTTGAAGAATCTCTGCGGCTTGTCCGACAGCACGGCCAGCGGGGTGTCGTCGCCCATAGCGTAGAGGGGTTCGCTGCTGTCCCTGGCCATAGGCACCAGTATGCGGTCTATGTCTTCCTTGCTGTAGTTGAAGGCTTTAAGCAGCCGGTCCAGCTGATCCACTTTGTGCTCCACCTTGCGGCCGCTGCGAATGTTGCGCAGAACTATTCTTCCGGAATGCAGCCAGTCCGAGTAGGGGTGGGCGAGGCTTAGGGACGATTTGATCTGCTCGTCGTAGAGGATTTTCCCTTCCTGGGTGTCCACCATCAGCATTTTGCCTGGCTTCAGACGCCCCTTGGAGGCTATTTCGGCGGCCGGGATGTCGCATACGCCCGTCTCCGATGCCATCACGAGCATTCCGTTCTTGGTCACGAAGTAGCGGCAGGGCCTCAGGCCGTTGCGGTCCAGCATTCCGCCGGCGTAGCGTCCGTCGGAGAAGATGATGGTCGCCGGGCCGTCCCAGGGCTCCATAAATATCGAATGGTACTCGTAGAAGCTTTTCAGCTTGTGGTCCAGCGGGTTACCTTCCTTGTAGCTCTCCGGTACGAGCATCGCGAGGGTGTGCGGCAGGTCGTAGCCTCCGCGGGTGAAGAACTCGAGCACATTGTCGAACGAGGCGCTGTCGCTCATCCCGCTCTCTATGATGGGGCTCACGCTCTTGGTGATGCTGCCCAGGTTGTCTGTCCTCAGAAGGGCCTCTCTTGCCTTAATCCACAGTCTGTTGCCTCTGATGGTGTTGATTTCTCCGTTGTGCCCGAGCATGCGGAAGGGCTGGGCGAGGCTCCAGGTGGGGAAGGTGTTGGTCGAGAAGCGGGAGTGCACAAGGGCTATGGCGCTGGTGAAGTAGCGGTCGTTCAGGTCGTCGAAATACTCTCTCAGCTGCTTTGATGTGAGCATTCCTTTATATACCATAGTCCTGGTGGAAAGGCTGGCGAAGTAGCAGGATTTTTTGTCGGCGATGCCCTCGCTCTGTGCCAGGAGCCTTTCTGCCTGTTTGCGGGCCAGATAGAGCTTGTCTTCCAGTTTGGCCTGGTCGTCGCAGCCCACGATGAACATCTGCTTGATGTCCGGCTCGCTCTCCCTTGCCATCTGTCCCAGCACTTCGCTGTGCACCGGTACATCCCTTATGTGCATTATGCTAAGTCCCTGGGCCTGAACGCTGTTCTCTATAATGTGGAGGAACTCCGCGCTATCCTTTTTGTTTTTGGGCATAAAGACCATTCCGACTCCGTATCTGCCCTTTTCGGGTACGGGGATGCCGTGAAGCAGGATGAATTCGTGGGGAATCTGGACCATTATGCCGGCTCCGTCTCCGGTCTTGCTGTCGCCGCCTTCGGCCCCGCGGTGGGCCATGTTTTCCAGTACGGAGAGGCCTTTTTCGACGATGTCATGGTACTTTGCGCCGCTGATGTTGACTACAAGTCCAACTCCGCACGCATCTTTTTCATAATCAGACGAATAAAGTCCTTTTGACTGTAGGGATTCCAAAGGGTTCATAAGCACATACTAACTATACCTTGTCGGTTTTTCGCCGACCGGGTGGCAAGTTAGAAAAATTTTTGGAATTATTTTGTGTCTGCGACCAATTCGTTTATTACGGGTATCAGATATTTTTTCAGCTCGGGGAACACGGGAAGGTGCTTTCCGGGGTAGTCTGTCCCGCGGGAAGGGTAGTGGGCTTCGAACTCCTTTCCGCAATGCACCAGCTCGTCGTCCAGGGCGAAAAGGCCTCGGGTAAGGGCAATCTCTTCGCTGTCAAGCGAGTCGAACTGGGTCTTTTCCAGCTCTTTATAGCCGCGGCAGATGTCGTCGTCTATAGTAAAACTCTCGCTTCCGTCCTCGCGGGGGCTGAGGTATTTCACCTCTCCCTTCATACTTTCCAGAAGAGAGCTTACGTGAAAGTCGGGATTGACCAGTATCTTGCGGTAGCCTCTTAGTTTCTGGGCCCAGTAGCCGCCGAGCGACAGACCTACGACAAGGTCAATCTGCTGCGTTTCGCAGATGGAGCGGAGCATTGTCAGGGCCTGCTGGGGTTCAATCGGCACATCGGGAGAGATAATCTCCCAGCCTTTTAGAAGGATACGCAGCGAGGAGGCCATCTTGTAGCGACCGCTGGAGGCCAGTCCGTGAATAAAGAGCAGTTTCATTGCCGATATGGATTGAATTCCAAATTTAGAAAGAAAAAGTCTTATCTTTGCAAACCAACATCAAGAATTACAAACAATGAAAAAAGTATCTATCATTATCGCAACTTGCATTATGGTTCTCGCTCCCACTTCCTGCGGAACCTTGAAGTCACTCAATAACGCCCAGAAGGATGCCCTTATCGGTACCGGAGCCGGAGCCGCCATCGGAGCCGGAATCGGAGCCCTCATAGGCAAGGACGGGAAGGGTGCTGCCATCGGAGCCGCCATCGGTTCGGCTGTAGGAGCCGGTACTGGTGCCGTCATCGGCAAAAAGATGGACGAGAAGGCAGCCGCACTGGCAAAGGAGATGGAGAACGCCCAGGTGGAGACCATCACTGACGTGAACGGTCTGCAGGCCATCAAGGTCACATTCGAGAGCGGAATCCTCTTCCCTACCAACGGCACCACTCTTTCTGCAGCAGCCAAGAACCAGCTCGCTACCTTCGCAACTCAGATGAAGGACCTGCAGGACACCGATATCACCATCTACGGCCACACCGACAACACCGGCAGCGCTTCTGTCAATGAGAGGATTTCCCTCCAGAGAGCCCAGAGCGTGGCTTCGTATCTGGAGTCAAGGGGCATCAACGCTTCGCGCATCCATTCTGAGGGCAAGAGCTTCAACAATCCCGTGGCAGACAACGATACCGCTGAGGGCAGGGCCAAGAACCGTCGCGTGGAGGTGTATGTGACTGCCAACGAGAATATGATCAAGGCTGCCGAGAACGGCAATCTTTAGTCTTTCAGAATCAAGAATCTGGAGCAACTTGTTTTTCAGGTTCCGAAATAGACTCCGGGCTGGCTTTTCAAGTCAGCCTTTTTTTTGTCGACTGCAGCATAAAACCCGCTGCCGCTTGTGTTATTAAAATTATTTATTAACTTCGCAGCCTGAATAGAGCCCGACCGTCGGGCCAAAGAGTTAGTAGTGTTATGGTATTCTCACCTAAATTTTTCCACCTTTTCAAAAAAGGGAGGTACAACCGTGAGCGTTTCGTCGCAGACCTGATTGCCGGAGTAGTGGTCGGCATCATCGCCCTCCCCCTTGCCATCGCTTTCGGTATAGCCAGCGGAGTGAGCCCCCAGCAGGGCCTAATTACAGCCATAGTCGCTGGTTTTCTCGTGTCCGTCTTCGGCGGCTCCCGCTTCCTTATAGGAGGCCCCACCGGAGCATTCATCGTAATTGTCTCCTCGATTGTCGCCCAGTACGGCATCCAGGGCCTTACGATAGCCACCATAATGGCCGGTATCATCCTGATAGCTATGGGAGTATGCAAACTCGGAGCAGTCTTCAAATTCATCCCCTATCCAATCGTGGTTGGATTTACAAGCGGTATAGCCCTTACCATTTTCTCCACCCAGATGAAGGATTTCTTCGGCTTCAGCGGCATCACCGTCCCTTCGGGCTTCATCCCCGAGTGGGGCTGCTATCTGAGCAATCTCGGCTCCATCTCGCTGACTGAGACCGCCTTGAGCTTCGGCTGCCTGCTTGTCATCATAGCCTGGAACCGCTGGGGCTTCAAAAAGATACCCGGCTCGCTCATAGCCCTGATTGTGGGCACAGCCGTATCGGTGGTCCTTTCAAAATGCGGCGTTGTCCAGTTCGCGACCATAGGCAGCAAATTCCCCGAGCTCGCCGAGGGCCTGCCCCTTCCCAAGCCGGTAGCACCCGCGATGGATTTCAACACCGTCAAAAACCTGGTTTCGCCCGCATTCACCATCGCCATCCTCTGCGCCATCGAGAGCCTTCTGGCCGCAATGGTCGCTGACGGAGTCACCGGCAAGCAGCACGACTCCAATACCGAGCTCATAGGCCAGGGAATAGCCAACATCATAACCCCTCTCTTCGGGGGTATTCCCGCTACGGGAGCGCTTGCCAGAACTATGGCCAGCATCAACAACGGCGCACGCACTTCGGTCGCAGGTATAGTTCACGCAGTGGTGCTGCTGCTCATCTATCTCTTCCTGATGCCTTACGCCGTGTATATCCCTCTTGGCTGCCTCGCCGCAATACTTGTAGTCGTGGCCTGGAATATGAGCGAGTGGCGGAGTTTCCGCTATCTGCTGCGCGGCGACAAGGCGGACATCGCCGTGCTTCTCATCACCTTCTTTCTTACCGTAATCGTTGATCTTACCGTGGGTATAGAAGTGGGCATCGTGCTGGCCATCGTGATGTTCGTGCGCCGCATGATGCAGAGTTCCTCTATCGAAGTTATTGACAACGATAGGATTGCGGCCACCGAAGACGATGAACTTGCATCCAAGGACGACATCGAGATGCTCGACATCCATAAGGGAGTTGAGGTTTACGAGATCAACGGGCCCTACTTCTTCGGTCTTGCCAGCCGTTCGGAGCAGTTCGAGAGGCGCAATAAGGACACCGCTGTGCGTATCATCCGTATGCGCAAGGTGCCCTTCATAGACTCAACGGGAGTAAGGAACCTGGGCAACCTTATAGATATGGCCCATAAGAGGGGAGTGAAGGTGCTGCTGAGTGGAGTCAACGATTCAGTGCTTTCGACCCTCCATAAGTTCGGAGTGGACTCAAAGATAGGAAAGGAAAACATCTATCCCAATATCTTCCCCGCCCTCGAAGCTGCCAACAGTCTGGCAGACAGCGCGAAATAGAATTCTCCCTGCATATATAGAAACGCCAAGGGCTGGCCAATCGGCCAGCCCTTCCCACATATTATAATAACCTATGCATCACCATCCCGGATTCTGCTCCAGGTTGGGGTTTTTCATCCTCTCGGTAACAGGGATAGGGAAGAGATACATCTTGTCGTCCCACTTCCTGCTTTCGGTAGTGCGCTTGTAGTTGAAACCTGCGTCAGTCTTGGTAATCTCCATACTTGTGATGGAGGTGAAGAACTTGTCAGCCTCTTTCCAGCGGCGAACGTCCCAGAAACGGTGGCCCTCAAATGCGAGCTCGACCATTCTCTCCTTCTGGTATTTCTCCCAGAAAGCGGTGTTGGACATTCCGCTGTCGAACGGAGGCATACCTGCTCTTGTCCTGGTCTTGCTGGCGGCTTCGCGTGCAGAAACGGGGAACTCTGAAGATGTTGCATCTGCGCTTCCGAGATACTTGAACAGAGCCTCGGCGTAGTCAAGCCAAGCTCCTCCAAGACGGAAGATGACATAAGAGTGGTAGTCGTTCTTATACTTGCTGTTTGCGGCGAGCGAAATCGCTCCGTGGCAGAGCTTCTTGAGGTAGTAACCGGTGGTGGTGGCTCCTGCAATAGGCTGTCCGTTGGCGCCGCCCACATAGGTCTGAAGCTTGGGTGCTCCGGAGTAGGTAGGCCACTGGCTGCCGTTGGTGGCAACTGTCATCGCAAGTCTGGGGTCGCGTCCCTCGTAAGGATTCTTTTCGTCATAGCCGCTGCCTGCCTCGAAAATGCCCTTTCCGTTGAGCATATCGTAGGCGTCCACAAGGTTCTGCGTAGGGCAGTTTCCGCCGTTTCCTCCCTCTATACCTACAGGGTAGTTGTTGCTTTCCACAAGATGGTCACCGTTGGTTGAGGAGAAGTACCTGCGGGCAAAGATGATTTCCTTAGTAATCTTCGCGTCGGAGTAGTTGGTGGTGGCCCAGAGACTTTCGTAGCTGGCTGCCAGGTCCATACCTCTCTTTTCGCACTCGGCGATGAGCTCCTTGTAGTAGGTGGCTGCGGTATGGTAGCGCTCCTTGTCAGACGAAGGGTTGAACAGGGGGCTTGCCCAGTACAGGGCTGCCTTTGCCCTCAGAGCGAGGACTGCAAGCTTGTCGGCCCTACCGTTCTCAGGGGTGCCGAGAGCATAGTCCCCGAGATCTGCGTAGTTCTCTATAATCTTGTCCTTGATGGCATTGCACTCGTCGAGAATGTACTTGAACACCTGGTCGGAGCTGCTGCGGGAAAGGACATTGATCTCTTCTGCGCTCATAGTCTCGCCCACGATGGGAACACCACCGTACTGGCGGGCCAGGGTGAAGTAGAAGAAAGCCCTCATAAAGCGGCACTCGTACTGGTAGTTCTCGTAGCGGTGCATCTGCTGGATGTAGTCGTCGTTGAGCTTGAGCTCTTCGAAGTCCAGACCCTGCATCTCGGTAAGAACGGTGTTGCAGGTAGCGATTCCGGCATACATATTCTTCCAGGTGTTGGCCTTGGGGTTGCTGGGGCTCCAGGCTCCGTTATAGAAGTCCTCTATGGCGTTGCCCATAATGCTGTATTTGCTTTCGTCCGAAGCCGAAGCGAGCATTGCGCCGGAGCTGTAGTTGCCGAAGTCGTACTCGACAGTGTTGTAGATGTCGGTCATAAAACCGCCTACATTGCCGAAGTTCAGCGCAATATAGTCTTTATCGTAGATGTTGTACTCGTTGTAGTTCATCTGCTTGCTGCAGGAAGCGGCGAAGATGACTGCAATTGAGGCAAGTATAATGTATCTTTTCATATCTTCTGCGTTTTCGTTAGAAAGACATTCTCAAGCCGAGGACAACACTGCTGAACAGCTGGCCGGTGCCAAAGGCTTCGGCGTCGCTGACAGGCATCTTGTCCCAGCAGAACAGATCTTGTCCGCTGACATAGAGCTTTGCTCCCTGGATGAATTTGGTCTTCTGGAGAAGATTCTGGGGCAGGTTGTAGTAAAGCTCGATGTTGCGCAGTTTGAGGAATGAGCGGTCTGCGAGGAACACGGTGTTGTTGCGGTAGTTGTTCGTGTTGCTCTGGCTGCTCAGCCTGGGGAACAGGGCATCCTGATGGTTGGGGGTCCAGCGGTTGTCGTAGTAGTACTGCGAAATGTTGGTGTTGTCAACCAGAGGCTTGTACATACCCTTGGTCAGCAGCATTGCGCTGTAGTTGGCGGCTCCCTGGAAGAGGGCGTAGAATCCCAATCCCTTCCACTCGGCTCCGAGGTGGAAATTGAAGAAAATCTCAGGGCTTACGGTGCTGTATCCGATGGGAACAGTATCGTTGCTGTCGATTACTCCGTCATTGTTCACATCCTCGTACTTGATGTCACCGGGCCTTACGGTAGTGAAGGTCTGGGGCTTGCTGGCGGCGATGTCTGCTTCGTCCTTGAAGTATCCGATGGCCTTCAGACCATAGAGCTGGCTCACTCTGTTGCCGGTCTGGATGAGGTTGTCATACAGGCGGGGCTCTTCAAGCATATCGATGATCTTGCTCCTGTTGAAGTTGAAGTTGCCTCCGAAGTTGATTGTGGTTGCTCCGATGCGGCGGGTGTAGTCGGCTCCGAGTTCGAATCCGTAGCTGTCCACGATACCTCCGTTCTCATAGGGAGCGGTCTTGCCGACAACGTCGGTGTACTTACCGTCAGAGAGAACCCAGATGTCGCTGCGCCTCTGATAGTAGGCGTCGGCAGTCAGGGTGAGTCCCTGCCACAGGCGGGCGTCGATTCCGACATTGTACTTGTATGCCTTCTCGTGGGCAGGGTTGGCGGTGGCCAGCTGTCCCAGATAGGTGCGTCCGAATTCGGATCCGAAGCTGCTGTTGAAAGGATAGGTTCCTCCGCTGGTGGAGTACTGCTGTGCGTAGTATGTCCATACATCATCGGGCAGGAAGTCTGCGTTCAGGATGCCCGCAGAAGCCCTGAGCTTGAGGAAATCAACCCAGCTGCTGTTCTTGAGCCACTCCTCGGAAGAGAGTACCCAAGCGGCAGATACGGTAGGTGAGAAACTCCACTTGGTGCCGGGGGCAAGCCTGTTGGAACCGCTCTCCACAAGGGCGAGGTCAGCAAAGTACCTGCCGTCGTATCCGTAGTGCCCCCAGAGGCTGATGTTCTGGCGGTAAAGGGTGTTGTTGATGCCGTTCACATCGTAGTACTCGTAGTCCCAATTGAGCTGCGAGTTGATGCTGTGCTTTCCGAATGTAGCCTTGTAGCTGGCACCTGCATCGACGTGAGCCCTGCGGCTGAATGAGTTTGTGCCGGCGGAAGATCCCATCTCGGAGTCGGAACCGTAAGTCTTGTCCACTCTGGTGGGCTCGCTTGCGCCTGCGCTCCAGGAAGGAGTTGACACCTTATAGATGTAGGTCTTGCTGTGGTTCTCGTAGATGTTCGAGATGTTGTCGTAACCTACCCTTACAAAGGCACTCAGGCCCTTGGTCAGGATGCTCAAATCCTGCTTGATGGTAAGGTCGGTGAACAGCAGCTTGTTGTGGTTCTTGTAGTAGGCTGCTCCGGTGGTCTGGGCAACGGGGTTGAGAGTGCCGTCCCAGGTGTCGCTGCCGGCCCACACTCCGTCGCTGCTCTTTACGGGGAAGGCTGCGGAAGGAACGGTATAGACCATATTCCAGATGTCAACGTTCGAGCCGGGGCGGCTGTTTTCCATCAACATTCCGAGCACGTTCACGCTGATGTCGGTCGTAGGGGTGAGGTCGATGTCCATATTGAGGCGCATATTGCCCCTTACGTACATATCCTGGGTGCTGTAGCCTTCATTGGCCTTTGCGTTCTTGATGAAACCCTTGTCGGAAATCAAGTCGAGCATTGCAAAGTAGCGAAGCCTGCCTTCTCCGCCGCTGAACTCGACATTGAAATTGTCGGTCGAAGCGGTGTTGCGGAAGGTCTCGTCCACCCAGTTTACGCTGGGATAGAGGTCGGGATATGCTCCTGACTGGAGGGCATTAAGCTCATCGGAGCTGTAGTATGCGCCGAGTCCGTCGTTTGCTCTGGCCTCGTTCAAGGCAAGTCCGTAGGTGTATCCGTCCACGAACTTGGGCTTGTTCAGAAGGGAATTGAACTGGTGGTCATAGCTGAACTTGACCTTGCGGGTGTTGTACTCGCCCCTCTTGGTCTTGATCTGTATGGCTCCGTTGATGCCCTTGTATCCATAGAGGGCGGTAGCGGCTGCATCCTTGAGGATGAATACGCTCTCGACCTCTTCTGCGCTGATGCTGGTGATGTCCCTTTCTATGCCGTCCACAAGAATCAGGGGAGCGGTGTTCCCGTTCAGAGTCTGAAGACCTCTGACATAGAAGGTAGGATTCTGGCTTGCGTAAAGGCCTCCGTTCTGGAGCGAGATAAGTCCCAGTCCCTGACCGAGCATACTTGAACCGACGTTCTTGGAAGTGCGCCTGTCCAGATCGGCGGATGTAATCACGCTGACGGCGGCTGTCATCTCCTCCATAGTCAGTTCGGCGTGGTCACCGGTGTCGATGACCCTTTTCTCGAAGTCACCCGCCTTCGCAGCACCTTCCTGCGCATAGGCCGAAAGGCAGAAGGCAGCTCCGAGAGCCAAAACGAATATATGTTTAATTTTCATACAATCAATAATTTAAAGATAAGACTACCATCCGGCGTTCTGGGTGAGGCCGTACTGCTTGTTGATCTCTGTGATGGGGAACGGCTGCAGATACCACTTCGGGTCGAATCCGTTTGTCCACCAGTAGCGGCTTCCCACGGTGATTACCTGCTTCTCGTAGTCGAAGTGTGAAGGCTCGTAGTACTCGGGAGTACCCTCAACGGCGTTAGTACGGGTCTTGTACCACTGGGTCTGGCTTCTCTCCCACTTTCCGTCAGCATTCTTGACGAGACGGTAGATGAGAAGGCGGTGCAGAGGACGCTCGAAAAGGTCTGCCCTCTTGTAGCGTATCATATCGAAGTAGCGCGAGTCGTTGAATGCGAATTCGCAGGCTCTCTCCCTGAGGATTTCCTCGAGCAGGGCGTCCTTGTCGGTCTTGAGTTTCTTGTCGGGGTTGCACTCGGTAAGTCCGCCAAGACCTACTCTTGCTCTTACGTCATCGATGTACTTGATGGCCTCGGTGTTCTGTCCGAGCTGGCAAAGAGCCTCGGCGTAAGCCAGGTAAACCTCTGACAGGCTGAGCCATACCCACTGGGGATATTTTTTTTTGAAAGCATCTCCTGCGTAATATTTGAGAAAGCGGTAGCCTGTGCCGTAGTGTGAGGTCTGGTTGATGGGCTCGTTACCTGCGGTGGTGCCTCCGACCCAAAGCTCGTAGTTGGCGCCGCTGGTTTTTCCGCTGTTCCAGTCTATGGTCTGAAGGGCTCCGTTCACTCCAACAGTCTCATACAGACGCGGATCGCGGGTGTAAATCCTGTTCTGGAGCATCTGGTTGCCGGGGATTGTGTCTCCCTTTACGAACATATGGTCGAGTTCGCCTGCGGCTGCTGTCTTGTCCCAGTCGAAAGGAGTACCGTCAGCCCAGGGGAACATTTCAACATACTCCTGGGTAGGGCAGTAGCTGAAACGGTTGTTGTTCCTGAGGTTGTACCATCCATAGTCGTTACCGTTGGCGGACTTTGCTACACGGATTCCCATTATGACTTCGGGGCTGCCCTGAAGCATATATGAGGAGCGGAATGCGTAACGGTAGTCTTCCTGGGTCTTTCCTGCGGGAACCACGAGGTGGTAAACTCCCTCGCTCTTCATCCTTGTAAAGAACTCCTCGCAGGCCTTCTTGAGGTCCTCCCAGTGGCTCCTGTTGTAGCCGCCCCACCATACTGAAAGGGGATTCTCGACCTCATAGTGTCCGTCGTAGTAAGGCTTATCGTCGTTGAACAGAGGCGAAGCCACGTGCTGGAGAATCTTGATCTTCAGGGCCATAGCACCTGCGATAGTCCATCTTCCGGTCTCTGATGCTGCCTCGGCTCCGGTATATCCCCATACGAGGTTGCCGGCCTTGATGACTTCGTCAAGAATGCCGACCATGAAGTTGGTGCACTCTTCGATGGTGCCTCTGGGCAGGTCGTAGCTGCTCTCGCTTCCTGAGAAGGAAGAGCGGATGATGGGCAGTCCGCCGTAGAAACGGAAGGCGGTGAAATAGGTGCTGACCAGCAGGCACTTGGCCTCGTCCTTCATCCTTTCCATCTCTTTGGGATCCATATCGGGAACCCTTTCGATGTTCTCCAGAAGGATGTAGCAGTTGCGCACATTCTCCCAGATGTACTCGTTGGTGAAGGGGTAGATATTACCGTTGTTCTTGCTGTCTATCTGGGAAGTAAGAGCTCCGGAGTAGTATTTGTTGCCGACGATGGTGTTCATAAAGAACAGCTGGAAGTTGTCAGACAGGGCGTCGGGCATACCTTTCCAGTAGTTGCGGCACTGCGGAGGATTGTTGGTGGAGTTGGTGGGCAGTGCGTAGTACTGCTTTGAGTAGATGGCGGCAAGGAACTGCCTTGTGTACTCGGCATTGGTGAAAACTGTATCAGCCGTCACCGTGCCGCCCGGAGCCTTCTCAAGGAAGTCGTTACCGAACTTCAGAGGGTCGGTACAGGAAGCAAGGCCGATGATAATGACGCTAACGGCAGCTCCCAATATGGCTTTGATGTTTAGTTTCATTGCTCTAGAAGTTAAGTTTCAGACTGAAAGTGTAGGTCCTCTGAAGAGGATAGGTAGGTTCCGTACTTGCGACAGTCTCGGGATCTCCCCAGATGTAAGGGGTAAGGGTCAGCAGGTTGTAACCGCTGAATGCGAGCTGGAGGTTGCTGATGCCCATAGTCTTGAGGAAGCCGCCCTTGAAGTTGTATCCAATCATCAAGGTCTTGAGTCTCAAGTAGCTGGCGTTCTGCTCATAAAGGGCGCAATCCATATAGTTGTTGGTCTTTCCGTTTGCCCAGGTCGCTCTCGGGTACTTGGCGTCCTGCGAAGGATTCTCGGGATCCCAGGTATTATCTACGTGGTACTGGAGCAGACCGCCAGTGGTGTAGTCGGTTCTCGCAACGAAAGGAATTCTGAAGGCTTCGCCGATCATACGGCTAACTCCCCAGGCTCCGGTCCACTGCATGTTGAACTCGACATTCTTCCAGGAGAATCCGGTATTCAGGCCGACAACATACTGAGGGTCGTCCGTGTATCCGAGCTTACGGGTCATATCGTTGCCGTCTATGTAGCCGTTGTGGTCAAGGTCTACGAATACGGCGTCACCGTCCTTGAGGTCAACAAGCTGCTTGGGGAAAGGCTCTCCGAAAGTCTCTTCGTAGAGGCGGGGCGTGTCGGCGTCGTAGTAACGGAAGAACTGGTACATGTATCTTGCGCCGATACGGTTGCCCTTCTGGTACTGATACTCGTTGGAGTAGGGAGCTTCCTTGCGCTCGACGATGCGGTTCTGGTTGTGTGAAAGGTTCACGTTAGCCCAGTAGTTAAAGTTCTTGCCTATCCTGTCTCTCCACTTCAGCGATGCTTCCCATCCCCAGCTGTCAACAATACCGAGGTTGGCGTAAGGCACCTTGAAGCCGATGAGTGCGGGAGCGGTCATATCCTGCAGAAGGATGTCGGTACGATGCTCCTTGTAGTAGTCGTAGGTAAAGGTGAGCTTCTCGTTCAGGAAGTTGGCGTCGAAACCGTAGTCCTGCTTGAAGGCTTTCTCCCAGGAAACGTTGGGGTTGTTGCGTGAGTTGGCGTATGAACCCATGAAGTTGGTGGAGTTGTCCACACCGAAGTTGTAGGCGTATCCGTTTCTGGTTGCAAGTGAAGAGTTGTTGACCGTATAAGGGTCGGCGGTGTACATAAAGCGGCTTCCTCCGATCTTGTCATTTCCGACAAGTCCCCAGGATGCCCTGAGCTTGAAGAAGGAGATGACGCTCTTGATGGGACGGAAGAAAGGCTCGTCGCTCACTACCCAGCCGAGCGAACCTGCGGGGAATACGCCGAAGCGGCGTGAAGGGTGGAAGTTCTCACTTCCGTTGTAACCGATGTTGAACTCGGCCAGATACTTCTTCTTATAGTCGTAGGTGGCTCTTCCCACAAGTCCCACATATCCTCTGGGGATATCTGAGTAGGTGCCGGGGTAGTATTCCTTGCTCTGGTTGTAGAGCAGCAGTCCACCCACGCTGTGGCCGCCGAAGGTGCGGGAGTAGTTAAGCGAGGTCTCGAAGTACCAGTTCCTGGCCTTGCCCGTGCTCTCAGAGTAGCTTACAGGGGTGTTCTCTCCGCTCTTGCGGTAAGCCATTGAGCCGTCATCCTGAATAACGGGGAAGTAAGTGGCTCTTGAAGCGGTTCCGGTCTGGACAGCAGAGAACTGGCTGTTGTATGAACCCTTGATCTTTAACGAAAGGCCTTCGGTGATGAACTTGAGGTTCTGGTTCAGGGCGAGGTCCATCTGCAGCTTGTTGATGTTGGTGGATATGAATCCTCCCAAAGTGTAGTACTCCATACCGCTTATTCCGGTGAAGGGAAGGGTCAGTCCGTCGGAGTAGTCTGTGGTGGTGGCAACATACTTGCCGTCCACAAGTCCGGGGCTGGAGAAAGGAGTAGCATAGTAGATGTTACGGATCATACCGGTAGAACCCTGTCCGGTTCTGGGCTTGTCGGCGTTGCTGACGTTACCGGAGATGTCGAACGAAATCTTTGTGGTGTTGGTTACATTCACGTCCAGGTTGCCACGGTAGTTGAATCTCTCGTACTGGTAGCCGAAGTTGTAGGGTGAGTCGAACTCCTCGAACAGACCGCCCTGGTTCATATAACCGGCGCTGACGAAGTACTTGACTTTCTTGGTACCTCCGGAGATGTTCACGCTGTGGTTGGACTGGGTGGTGAGCTTCTTCATCATATAGTCCGTCCACTGGATGCTGGGGAAACGGATGGGATCCGACTGGTCCTTGAACTTCTGGATGACCTCGTCAGAGAAGACGGCTTCGGTGCCGTCGTTTGCCCTCATCTGGTTGTAGAACAGCGCGTAGTCGTAAGAATTGGCCTGCTTTACAAGGTCGGTGGGAGTAACCAGTGAGAATGAGGTGTTTACAGAGATTTTGGCCTTTCCTTCAGCACCGCGCTTAGTGGTGATGAGCACAACTCCGTTGGCGCCTCGTACTCCGAACACTGCCGTTGCGGAGGCGTCCTTGAGGACTGTAATGCTCTCGATTTCTTCAGGGTTGATGTCGGACATACTTCTCTCGACACCGTCCACCTGGATCAAAGGTGAAGAATCTGACCAGGTACCTTTACCGCGGACGAAAATCGTAGCGGCATCGGAACCGGGCTCTCCGGAATATTGGATTGTGGTAACACCGGACAGCTGGCCGGCGAGGACGTTGTTGACAGAACTGATAGGGGTGCGCAGAATGTCTTCGCTCTTGACGCTTGACAGGGCACCTGTTACTGTCACTTTCTTCTGGGTACCGTAGGCTACGACCTCGACTGCTTCCAGTGCTTCTGTGTCTTCCTGGAGAGTGATGGCGTAGACGCTCTTGGAGTCGATGCGGAACTCATAGTCCTTGTACCCGATGCAGGAGACAACAACTGTTGACCCCCCCGGTACTGTCAATGAGAATTTTCCGTCAACATCCGTCACGGTTCCATTGTTCGTGTCTTTCTGGAACACTCCTGCTCCAATGACTGCTTCGCCATAGGAGTCAATGACGGTTCCCGAAATCTTCTGCTGTGCGCTTGCGGCAAAGCCCGTAAGTAACAGGCAAAGTACCGCAATGACAGAGGTTTGGATGGACTTCATCATTGTGAAATAAGGTTTGTTAGTATTATTGGTATTGGTAGTATTATGCCAATATATGCGTCAATAATCATGTGTTGTGGGACAAAGGTAAGTCAAATAATTACATAAAGCAAACTATATTCGCTTTATTACGTAATATGTAAATCATGCGTGATGGCAGTCCCCGCTGGAGCTGGAATGCAAGGTTAACAAAAATACAATCTGGCCGTAATATGCCGGTAACAAGAGGAACTTAATTTTGCAGCCGAAAAAAAAGAAATACCGTGAAATTAAGTCTAACAGTCATTGCCTTCTTGCTATCCGTTACTTCTTTTGCCCAGTCTGCAGTCAAAGGGCTGGTAATAAGCAAAACAGATTCTCAACCGCTTATCGGCGCCGCTATCCTGGAAGCCGGTACGACCAGCGGTACGGTTACCTCTATGGATGGGGATTTCTCCCTGAGCCTAACAAACGGGGAGCATAAACTCGAGATATCCTATATTGGTTTCATTACCGTCAATCTTTCTCTCAAAGTTACAGACGGCGCTTTTGACCTGCTTTCGTATGACAACGGAGAAGTATCGCTTCAAGATGGGTTTCTTACTGTAAAACTCGACGAAGACGCAAACTTTCTGGCCAGTTCCAAGGTGACGGGACGCAAAAGTCTGGAGTCTTTGCAATCGCTTCAGAAAGAAAGGATTACAAGCCGTTTTGCGATAGAAAACCTGGGCTCTAAGGAGATGAGCCTCAAGGGACTGTCCGACGCAGGGGAGAGTGTAGCAAAAATCAGCGGCATATCGATTGCGGACGCAGGGCAGCTCATAGTCAGAGGCCTTGGCGACAGGTATAGCACCACCACCCTGAACTCCCTTCCCATCGCCTCCCCCAATCCCGACAACAAGCTGATTCCGCTCGACATCTTCCCTTCGACCACAATCCAGAATGTGACCGTCAACAAAGTGTACGAGGTGTCAAGCTTCGCCGATTACTCGGGAGCCCATATAGATATAGGTACCAAGTCTTCTTCTGCCGACTATCTGGCATTCTCGGTAGGGACAGGCGGTCTTTTCGGAACACTTTTCTCTCCTTCCTACTCTATGGTTTCTCCCTCGCTGCTGTCTTCCTATAATCTTGACAGTCAGGCTGAAACGCTGCCATACTCCGATTTCCCCTCGTACAATGCCTCTAAGAATATCTTCCCCAAGACTCCTTTCACGGTCAAAGGCCGTACGGCCCTTCCGAATCTCAACCTCACGGCAGGATGGGGAAAGACCTTCAGCATCAGAGACCAGAAACTCAGCATAACTGCCAATGTAAGTTCAAGATCCTCCGAGAGAATCATACGTGACGCTTACCTTAACACCTATGAAGGATCAGGAAAGCGCAAGAGTAATTTTAACTACGACGATTACGCTCAGAATGAGGACATTGCGGCTTTGTTCAATATGGTGCAGACCCTTCGCACTTCCGACCTTCTGGCCTTCACGGCCTTCTTCGCCAGAAATGCATCGCGCTCGTTTATGGTCAACGAAGGTACCGACTACGAAGACAGGGATCTTTTCGGCGAGAGTCAGACCGACCACAGATATATGCTGTCGAACTTCCAGCTTACAGGAAGGCACGAAGCGGGTCGCTGGAATCTGGACTTGGGCGCATCGGCATCCCTGACTTCCAGTGACGAGCCCGACAGAAGACAGATGCTCTTCCAGTACGGCTCTGACGGCATGTTGCACTTCTTTACGAACAATCTGGAGACCTACAGATACTTCGGAAAGCTGCGCGAGAACGAATATACGGCAGACCTGAAGGCTGCATACAGTATTGATGACAGTTCCCGGCTGCGTTTCGGCCTTACAGCCAAGGATAAGGTCCGCTATTTCGGCACTACGCGCTTCCTGTACGATGTCAGCTCTCTTACTTCCTCTTTTGATCGGAACATAGAGATGGACATTGAGTCCCTGATAGGATTTCAGGCCCAGAGGGAAGGAGGGGTGTCGATGCAGAGAAAGCAGAACCTGCGCGACAGATATGACGCTTCGAACCTTGTGGGAGCCCTCTTCGCAGAGTATGACAAGTCTTTCGACGACACTTTCTTTATCAATGCGGGCCTGCGTTTCGAGGCTGGACGCTGCAGGGTGGACTATAATGACGACGTGGAGAATACCACGAGGATTATGGATTCCTATGACCCCTTCTTCGCCCTCAATCTCAAATACCGTCTCAAGGACAGCCAGTTCCTGCGCTTCTCTGCCTCCAGAACTATCACAAGGGCCTCTTTCGTGGAAATGGCGCCCTTCCTTTATCAGGAGAGTTACGGAGGAGTGATGCTCAGGGGTAACGCTGCCCTTCAGAACTCCTATAACTATAATTTCGATCTGCGGTGGGAATATCTCAGTGACTCCTCCACCGACCTTCTGTCCGTTACCGGGTATTTCAAATGGCTGGAGAGGCCCATAGAGCGGATCCAGAGATATTCCGGCGGCGCCCCGGAGCACTCTTTCTCAAATGCAGAGAACGGTCTTGCTGCCGGCATCGAGGCTGAGTTCAGAAAGAACATACTACAGGACCTTACCGTCAGCGCCAATGCCACATATATGTATACTAATGTCAAACTGCCTGAAGGAGGAGTTTATACCAATGCTGAAAGAGGGCTTCAGGGGGCTTCACCCTATCTGGTGAATGCAGATATTGTCTATGTTCCCCAGTTCAAAAACGGCACCAGTCTGTCTCTGGCACTTCTTTACAACCTGCAGGGCCCCAGGATTCATTCCGTAGGTCTGTCCGGTCTGGGAGATGTGACCCAAATGCCTTTCCACAGCCTTGATTTCAATGCCGTATGGTCTTTTGCAAAAGCCTGGAGCCTGAATTTCGGATTCAAGAACATTCTCGACAGCAGGACCATCTTCCGTCAGGACATTCCCAGTACGGGGCAGACTGTGGACATTGAAGGATGGAGGGAAGGAACGGGATTCGTTATAGGAATCAATTGGAAGATATAAGCTTTCTTAAATCAATAAAGAATGAAAAAGTTTGTTATTATCGCTGCCTTTGCAGCCACTCTTGCAGGATTGGTGTCCTGCAACAAGCAGAATCCCAATGACGATGGAAAGGGAAATGAGTATGAAATTTCAGGACGTATCACCACTGACCTTACCCTCAAACAAGGCCAGACATATAAACTGGTGGGAAGTCTTCAGGTGGTAGCGCCCGCTACACTTACTATTGAGCCCGGTGTGACCGTAAGCGCTGCCGATAACGGTGAGATAAACTATATCCTCATCGAGCAGGGCGCAAAGATCAATGCTGTAGGAACCGCTTCGAATCCTATTGTTCTGACTGCAGATGCCAAGACTACCGGTGCTTGGGGTGGACTGCACATTTGTGGCAAGGCTCACTCCAACAAGGCCGCAAAGGCTGGGGAGTCACTTACTTCCGAGATTGGAAATGCCGTTTATGGAGGCAATGTAGAGAATGACAACTCCGGCTCTTTGAAGTATGTAAGGCTCGAGTACACAGGTTATAAGCTTGATGCTGAGCACGAAGCCAACGGACTTTCTCTCTACGGAGTCGGCAGCGGAACCGAGATTTCGTATATCGAGTGCTATATGGGCTCTGACGATGGCATAGAGTTCTTCGGCGGCTCTGTGAATGTGGACCACTGCGTGGTTGTGGATTGTACTGACGACAGTTTTGACTGGACGGAAGGATGGAATGGCAAGGGAGAGTATCTGGTTGCATATCAGAGCGATCCGACTTGCGACTGCCTGATGGAGTGCGACAATAACGGAGATGACTTCAGCGCCACCCCGGTAGCTCATCCTACTCTGAAGTATATCACCCTTGTCGGAAACAATTCTAGCGACAACAAGCGCGGTATCAGGCTTCGTGCCGGCACAGAAGTCAGCATTGAGAATGCGCTTATATGCGGAAAGCCTCTCGGAATCACAGCAGAGACCACCCAGACCATCAGCGCTCTTGCAAGCGGAAAGTCAGTTCTGAAGCACATCTATATGGACAGCGTTTTCAGCGAGAAGGTGGACGAAGGAGCGGAGAGCGTGTACGCTTCTGCACAGTTCCTTGCCGACGGCACTAACAAGGAGAACTACACTATCTCGCTCACTGACAGATATGTAGGCACAATAGACGGTAACGGGGCTGTGGATGCTGCCTCAGACTGGACCAAGGGCTGGACGAAATAAGTCAACTTATAATTTGTGATTATTAGCTACGTCGGGAAGCGGTTTCTAGAACCGCCTCCCGGCTCTTTTCTTTATCCCCTCTTGCCGTTGAGCCTGCTTACAATCAGTTTCCTGAGGTAATAGAATATTAGAAGTATAAGCCCCAAAGCCCCCATCAGGATTGCGAACCACTTCAGAGCCATCAATAGCTCGGCACAGTTGAACCTGTCAGTGACGGCAAGAGTTACGAGCATTCCCACCGCCGTACCGATGCAGGCGTTAATGAAAAAAGTCAGTAAGCGTTTAGCGACATACTCCATAGTCAATCTTTTTTAGTCATTATATGGGATTATTTTTGCACAAAAGTACGGCAAAAAAGTTTCATTCCATCACTTTAGCATGGCTAGAATAGTGGTCGTAGTGCGCTCAATACTAATTAGTTGCAAATTATGTGGCGAAATGTTGAAAAGTGCACCTTCATCAAAGTTTCATTCTTTGACCATAGATTGCAGATATAGGCCCAGGTTGGTGTCGTGCTCGCTGATTCCCAGCTTTGCACGTATTCTGCTGCAATCATTGAAGTGACTTTTCCTGCCAATATATTTGCTGATCTCTTTCCCTTTCAGCCCCATAGCATATAAACAGCAGTAACCGATTTCATTATCGTCCAGGCCCTTTTCTTTAAGTTTAGCAACGAATGAAGGGTATGCCTCTTGAAAGTACCAGGCATTTGACTCCAGAAAAGCTATAGGGTTGGCTACGAAGCGGTCAATACTGTCATTAGACTTGTCAATTTTATCAAAGTTCCGCGAAATCAATGCTGCGATATGATTATCAAACAATGAAAGGCGCTCTTTCGAGGCCTCAATTAGCTTTTGCTTATTCTTCAAATCCTCTTCTCCCTTTTCGTTCTTTACTTTCTCCATAAACAGATAGATGGATAATACTACAATAAGTACAGCGCAAATGATTTCAAAAGTCGACATAACCGGTAATTTGTAAGTTATACGCAAAAATGACATTAGTCTTTAAGACTGGAGAGAGGAACAACAAACACTCCGTCAGGACGGCGGTACGCATATTGCCCGACGCCAATAAGGACCATCAAAAATGAAGGTGCTTTCATCTTGTCTGTATCAATCTTTTCAGCCAGGCTTTTTAATGTCTGTGCTCCTTTTTCGATATTATCTGCTCCTCCGAGTTTAATTTCAATCAGTCCATAATCTCCATCTCGTCTGTGTAATACAGTATCACATTCAAGTCCGGATGAATCCCTATAATGGAACAGGTCCCCGTTGAGCGCATCGGCATAGGTGCGTAAATCCCTCACCGCCATAGACTCGAAAAACAACCCGAATGTTCTTAAATCATTAATCAAGTCCTTTGGACCAAGTGACAAAGCAGCTGTGGCAATACTAGGGTCGATAAAGTACCTGGTATCTGATGATTGTATGGCGGACTTGCTTCTTAAATTGGGGTTCCATGCCGGCATATCCTCCAATACAAATAGTTTCTTCAGCGCATCTACATAGTCAGAAACCGTTTCATAGGTGATGGATGCATTATCATTCTCCCTAATATCTTCACTCATCTTGCTGAAACTGGTTGCTGATCCCGTATTTCTAGCATAAGACCTTAGGAGAAGCCTGGTCCGTTCGCTGCTTCTGCGTACGTTGTCCACGCGATGGATGTCTACTTTATAAATGGCCTCATAGTAATCTCTAGCCTGGTCCAGAGCCACTTCTCCTTCCATAAAGGTAGATTGTGGCCAGCCGCCACGACAAACCAGAAACGCTAGTTCATCAGAGCCTATCGCAAAATCAAAAGGTTCGAAAGTTTTGCCATCAAACAAATCGGAAAGGCTTACTCGTCCGGTGCTTTCTCCGGACTCCCAAAGGCTCATAGGGCGCATATTAATCCAGCCGAACCTGCCGGTTCCGCTGTGTTTGCGCTTTTCTTCTTCTACAGGGACGCTGCTGCCGGTCAGTATGAACTGGCCCATTTCACCCCTTCTGTCTACCTCATTGCGGACCATGTCCCAGATTTCCGGAATAGTTTGCCATTCATCAATAAGTCGAGGAACAGTTCCATCAAGGAGCTTCATTGGGATAATCTGCAAGGTCTGAAGGGCATTCGTCAGCTCGGTAGGGTTACCCAAATCCAGCAGACTTTTCGCTACCTGTTTGGCAGTGGTAGTTTTTCCGCACCATTTGGGACCCTGTACCAGAATAGCACCTTTCCCCAAAAGCTTACGCTTTAATATTTCGTCAGCAATTCGATGTTTGTAGGTCTTCATACGATACGTGATTCATTAGTTTGGCAAAGATATTAAAATTCAGGGAAATCGGAGAATATTCCGCAACTTTTGGCTTTTTTATTCCGCAACTTTTTGGCGGTTTATTCCGCAACTTTTGGCTTTGGGCAAACAATCAGCGCTTGCTTGACAGATTGAATTTTTGCAGACACAATTCTTTTATCTTTAACTTTTCCTGATTGTTCAATCCGAAAACAAACGAAATAAGCAAGATATATAATAATGAAATCAAAATACAAATTGTAGTGTTGATATCAACGGGTGAAAAATATAATATTGAGAGCGGAACTATTGAAAACAGGATAACCAGCAGCAATGGGAGTATCACATCACTAATATATTTAGTGCAGGGAAAGCCGACAATTCTTCGCAAGTAGGCCAATCTCACTATCATAGCCAGCAGATTGAAGATGATTTTAGAAACCCAGACCAATTCCGGTTCCAAGCCAAACCATAGTAATAAAATAGCAACAGGAATATTGCACAGGATTATGCTGCTCATCAGGATCTGATAAATCCTGATTTTGCCTGTAGCATTGACTGCGGTCCACAATGGCCCATTCAAAGCATCAATCAAAAGATAGATGATTATTACTCTGCAGAAAGATACAGCATGAGCCGGATCGAGTATCTGCTATCGATGTAAACGACACCCATACCACTTGAATCAGTAAATTGTCCCACTAAGTGAGACAATTTATTTGTATCTTTGAGGTCAACCAAGCAAAAATCTCGAAACATGAAGTCTTATGCCCTGTTCAAGGAATACATCTGGCTGGTAAACACAATCAACCTTGCCGGTAAAATCACACTTGAAGACATCAATCGAAAATGGCTGGACACTGATATGTCAGAAGGACTTCCGATGGTCCGCAGCACATTCAACCGTCACAAGGATGCCATACAGGACATATTCGGTATTGACATCGAGTGTGACAAAAGAGACGGGTTCAAGTATTATATTGGCAATTCCGAAGTTCTGAAGGAGGAATCCATCCAGAACTGGATGCTCTCCACTCTGTCGGTCAATTCCGTGCTGGCCGAAAGCAAGGCGGTGGCAGACAGGATTCTTCTTGAGTCGATTCCATCAGACGGAGAAGATCTTCACAAATACATCGATGCGATGAAGCACAGCGTCAGAATAGATGTAATCTACCACAGATACGCAGCCAAAGAAGACTCCAAGATGACAGTGGAGCCCTACTGCGTCAAACTCTTCAAACGCCGCTGGTATGCCCTCGTAAGGTCAATCAAGTACGGGCACTACACGACCCTGGCATTCGACCGCATCAAGTCCATAAGTCTCACCACGGACAAATTCACGCTTGACGCTGACTTCGACGCTGCCGCCTGGTTCAAGGAATGTTACGGCACAGTCCGTGACGATGAAGAAGAACTCCAGACCATCCGCATCAGAGCATTCGGGCAGGAAGTCTTCTATATGCGCGACCTTCCTCTTCACTATACCCAGAAGGAAGTCGAGACAACGGAAGATTGGTCAGACTTCGAGTTGCAGATACGGCCTACAGCCGATTTCTTCAGTCCGCTGCTCTCCCGTGGCCCGCTCATTCAGGTGATGGAACCACAATGGCTCGCCGATGAAATCAGGCGGCAGCACGAAGAGGCCGCGAAACTATACGAAGAAATTTCTCTATAAATATGACACTGTCCCACGTTTTGGGACACTCTCACATTTATTTTGTACCGTAATCAAAAGCCAAAGAATAAAATGATAACATTAAAGTACACAGAAGACATGAACTTGCCAAGATCGGTACGTTCATACATTGACAGTTGCGCAACAGAGTTTCGTGATGCAGATGCATATACAAAGATTGCGGAGATAGCCTATCGTTTGAAGCGTGGCGCAGACCTGCTTCCAGTTTTCATTGAAGATATCAATCAGCATTTGGAAGATCCTGCTTATGGAGATTATGAAGACACTGCCAAGAACAGCATTGCCGGTTACATAGATTTCCTGCGCACCGGGGACAAATGTAGTCTGGCAACCAGCTATCTATCAGAAAGAATGAAGTTTCCGGCACTGTTTCAACTGCTCACCGAAGAAATCCTTTATCGCTATTGGGAGCAAGACATCGAATATGATATGACCGAGTGCCATTTTGATGAAGTTCACTTCGACTACAATGATATAGCGGCTCGCTTCAAGGATTCGGCAAATGCGAAACGTGATTTCTTCAAGTATATTTCCACTTCTGAGGAAACGTTTCGGAACATTGAAGTTGACGAGGAAAGCCTCAAACTAAAGAACGGATGGAAACGGCTTGCAGATAAACTGTATGGTTATACCGTATGGTCTGACAAAGAAGAAGACCAACGCATGTACCCTGGTGATGCTCCCATTCTTCATAAATTCAACGGAAGGAATGAACCGAAGTACCAATTCATAACAGGAGTGCCGCCAATGCCCTTTTCCGGGAATCTGCTCAGAGCTAAAGTCGTTATACTTACTCTGAATCCCGGTTACGTTGAGAAGGTGAACAAGGACAAATGTCTTGAAATGAAGGAAGCCGAGAAAGAGCAGTTGATTCATCTGATGAGAAAAGCACTGACTCTGGACGGATACGGCATATATGACCACACGGCTTGTTCCAGAGATCAGGGAGATCACTATTGGGAGAAAGCCTTCGCTAAACTTGCAATGGATGCATACGACTTGCCATCCAATAAAGAGCTCCACCCCATCTACGAAGACATCGCATTCTTCCAGCTTATCGGGTACCACTCGGTCAAATTCAAGGATTCAGCAGAAATCAAGCATCTACCATCAATGGTATTCACAAAACTGCTGATCAAGTATCTGGCCACCCGGACGGACAAGACATTCTTAATTCTACGTTCAGAAGAACTCTGGAAGGAAACAATGGGTGAAGATACTTGGAATATGCTTGAAACAAAAGGACGAATCATCACCAAAGGCCATAAAGGAATGTCCCA
This sequence comes from uncultured Bacteroides sp., assembly GCA_945874355.1. GTDB lineage: Bacteria > Bacteroidota > Bacteroidia > Bacteroidales > UBA932 > Cryptobacteroides. The sequence continues at coordinate 1,071 of CAMCGB010000007.1, read as the reverse complement.
GCACATTACACGGGGCAACATCAAAAAGGATAATGGATATGACAGACTCGTCAATATACTGAAGAACTCTGATCGGAAAATAAAAGCGTGCCCCAACGATATTATAACAGACATTACCACGAAAGTTGGGGGTGACACTCAAAAGGAAGCCATCAACGGATATAAAGAGACTCTCGGTACTATCAAGGCCATAATCTGCAAACGTCCGGAAGAAAGGCGCACTGCAATACAAAAGGAAATCCTCAAGCAATTGGAAGACGGTGCTGTACCGTCAATAGCATTTTGTCACGAGACGGAGTCACAGGAATGGGTTTCCTCTCTGCTGAAATGCACGGGGATGGAAATGCAGAATGTTGACACGGATAATGTTCTCACATTGTCAAAAATGCCGCTATACCTTTTCTGTGAGAAGTCCTTTGATATAGGTTGGCTATCATGGAAGTTGTATCGGAACATAGAGAAACTTGGCATCAAGAAAATTTATTTTGATGATATAACCAAACTGTCAATCGTTGATCCTAATGATGAGGAGTACATCAAGAGTACCACTCAGGAAATGCCGGAATCGCATTTGAAAGCTGCTTTGGATGAGTTTATGACACAATTTATAAAAGACCATCCAGAAGCTGCGGCATTTTCTCCGGAAGAAAAAGAGGCACTTGCCCGTAAATGCATTCGGGAAAATCACGTTTGCCTGTCTATTGAGATATTGCGTCATATTGTCGACAATTACGGCATAGAACTGACCTTCGCTCTGGATAATGAACTTTGGTTCATCAATCCAAACGTCCGAAAGTACGAAAACCTAATCTGGGGGCAATATGGTGCTCTGATCGATTATGTCGATGAGGTGATAGTCACAGAATAACTAAATATTTATTGATACTGTCCCACGTTTTGGGACACATTCGCATTTATTTTGTACCGTAATCAAAAGTAAGAGAATTATGGAAAGAGAAATCAAAAGAGTTCACCTGGCAAACTTTCACGTTGCAGGTTTTGGCTATTGGGACGGATGCGAGGCATCCGAGAACCTCAAGATCGGTACAAAGCTTCAGTTCGAGAGAGAGG
>CAMCGB010000006.1 GCA_945874355.1 uncultured Bacteroides sp. | reverse complement strand
GCCTATGTCGTCTCGGCCAAGCGAATGTCCCTTTGTCATTTCGACCAAGCGAAGCGCGCGGAGAAATAGATTTCTCGACTCCACACTTCGTGTTCCGCTCGAAATGACAGAGGGAGGCACAGCCCCTCATAATGACAGAGGGAGACTTCGGTCGCTCATAATGGCAGGCCAAGCGCTGCGAGAACAAAGCTTTTGTGCTGCCATAAGGCGGACATATCCACCCCCGGAGAGTGCAGGGGGAGGGGCCCTGAAGCTACTAGTTATCGCGAAGCGATGACGCAGTAGATTCTGGGAGGGGCCGGAGTGAGGCGAAGCCGAACGGAGCTCCGCCGTTGGCAGCATAAAAGTTTGCAGCAGCGCGGCAAAAGCACGCCTGGCTACGAAATGGCAGGACAGCGCGGCGACCACTGCTCGAGAAATTCACCTGGCACACCCCGTCATTGATTATCAATGAGTTAGCTCAAAAATAGTGCTAGGTGAAGGCAAATTGATGCCACCTGCCACATCTCAAAATACCATTTCTCTGATTATCAATGCATTAGCGAAATACAGAGTGCGAGGTGAATGTCACGAAGGGCCGCGATGGCCGAAGCATCGTCAGCACCTTATCTGGTGTATGTTAAAGAACTATCAAGGGCAGCATGAAAGCTTGCAGCAGCGCGGCAGCCGGTTCAAAACAGATTTCTCGACTTCGCACTTCGTGCTCCGCTCGAAATGACAAGGGGATGGCCTTGGTCGGAACGACAGCGAAGGACGGTGCAGCTTGCAGTGCAAGGCTATGGGCACCGCAGCCGGAATGTATGGTCTCCGGCTGCTACGGCGCACAGCTGCGGGGAGCTTTTCAGGGCTCTCCTCGCTGTGGCCGTCGCCCGCGGAAGAAGCACCGAACGGCAGCGCGGCAAAAGCGGCTTGGCTGCAGCAGCACCGGCACCGCAGCCTAGTACTTATACAGCTGGACGCGGATGCTGCCGGGATGAGGCGTACCGAAATTCAGCCCCTGGCCGCTATAGCCCTCCTCAATAGCATACAGCACATCATAGCGAAGCTGAATCTCATCACCGTTCAACATCCTCAACTGCCTCCACTCTCCGCCTTCATACCTTCCCTCACGCACATAAGCAAGCCCCACAGTCTCACTCCCGCTCCTAGGACGGAAAGTCACGCGCGTATTCGAGCCGATGATAAAGAAACTATCCTCACTCTCCTGAATCGCAATACCGTAGCCAATAGCCTTCGGATCATAAGTACCGCCAGTCAGCTGAGGCGCACCGCCATTCCTGCGGCCGCTCGAAACCAGCTCAAACTCAACTATATAGTCCCCAAGCTCAACACTGCTCTTAAGCCTCTCGGGAGATGAACCCTTAAGCCACGCCGCACCAATCCTGCCCTCAGCCTGGGCCGAAAGAATCTCGCTCGAAGCTCCGTCCAGCAGACGGTAAAGCTCGCTGAAAGTCTCGTTGCTCTCATCAAGAGCCCTGCGCTCAAAACCGAAAGGAGAATAACCGATTGCCCCCATAGCTCCTATCGCATAAGCCGCATTGGCAGCACCGCCCTGACCATCGCGCGACTCGGGGATGAAAACAGGATTGCCCGAACGGGAATACATCGCAAGAATCTCAGGGAAATCATCAAGATAAATATCCGGACTCAGGATATCGATAGCAGGAGCAGCAGCACGGTAGATATCGTGATTCTGCGCCTGAGGTCCGCCGGAAGGATAATTGCCCGCACGGGTATCTTCAGGCTGCACTATCCACGCATTCACGAATACCGGGATATCGTACTCCTTCTTGCCCTCTGCGGCGATATGGTTCATATACGAAGCATAGTTCCAGGCCATGAAAACTTCGTCGCATCTCCAGTTCTTGCCGAAAACCTGCTCCCAGGTGCCTGAAGTGGCGCATCCGCTCTGCTCCCAGGCCTTGAGGGTCTCGGGCAGCAACTCATCTTTATGAGCCACAAGATAGTCTATCAGAGCCTGCGGCACAGGGTTCACGAAAGCCTTCTCGGCAGCAGGACAATAATCCCTCGAATGGCCGTGAAGCCCGACCTCGTTCTCCATCTGCATCATCACCACAGTCTGCTCGCGCGAGTCAATCTCGCGGATATGAGCCATCATAGCCCTGTAGGCGGCGGCATCGGCATCGCGGGTGTAGGACCCAAGAGAACTCAGAATCGGCAGCTTCTTGCCCTGCGGAGTCTGGGCCAGAGGATAGCGCTCGCCGTCCTGCTTCACATAAAGAGGCTGGTAGCTGCTCATTCCGTTCTTCCAGCTGCCGAACCACAACAGGCAGAGTTTCAGGTCGTTCTGCCGGGCCTCGGCAATGATGCGGTCCACACTGCTGAAATCGTACTTGCCCTGCTCAGGCTCAATCATCTCCCAGGTCACCACGGCAAGGGCAGTGTTCACTCCGGCCTGATTGAGGGCCTTCCAGTGAGGAGCCATATACTCGGCGCTCGACGAAGAAGAGTTGCCAAGCTCGCAGGCAAGCGCGAGAAAAGGCTCGCCTTTGACTATCAGTTGGGTGACTTCGCCCCTCTTTTCAAGATGGGGTGCGGGATACTCGCTTTCAGCGACAGGGGTGCTGCAGCCGGCCGCAATGATGGCGGCGGCGCATAGAGAAAGGGTTATTTTTGCATTCATGCGGTTAAAGTTTGTGTCAAATCGTGTGACAATAATTCTGTGGCATAAAAATAGCAATAAATTCTTTTCGGAGCATTGACAAAGCAAAAAATTATACTAATTTTGTCTTGCCAAGAATTGAAATTTTAAAAATAAAGAAGTTATGAAAAAGAAATTCAGATGCCTCGTATGCGGATACGTATATGAGGGCGAAAATCCCCCCGCAGAGTGCCCCCAGTGCCACGCTAAGTCAGAGAAGTTCGTAGAGGTCAAGAGCGAAGGTCTCCAGTGGGCCTGCGAGCACAAGCTTGGTGACGGAAAGGTTGAGGATGAGGAAGTTATGCAGGGTCTTCACGACCATTTCAACGGCGAGTGCTGCGAAGTGGGAATGTATCTCGCAATGAGCCGCCAGGCAGAGAGGGAGGGCTATCCCGAGATTGCCGAGGCTTTCAAGCGCTACGCTTTCGAGGAGGCCGAGCACGCTGCCAAGTTCGCTGAGCTGCTGGGCGAAATCGTTTGGGACACCAAGACCAATGTCAAGAAGAGGGCTGAGGCCGAGTGCGGAGCCTGCGAGGGCAAGCTCGCCATCGCCAGCAGGGCAAAGAAGCTCGGATATGACGCCATCCACGACACCGTTCACGAGATGGCAAAGGACGAGGCCCGTCACGGCGCCGGCTTCCAGGGTCTGTACAAGAGATTCTTCGAAGACAAGTAGTTTCCACGCTCTTCCGGGTTACGCCCGCATTCAATGACGGGCCGTCCGGAAGCCTAATAATTAAGAAAGGCTCTCAGATGAGAGCCTTTCCTGTTTCATCAGAAATTTCGTACTGCAGGATGCTGTGGTCAGTAACTTCGACCACTTTGATTTTGCATTTGTACTTCCTCTTCCAGCGGAAGATGTATGAGTTGAGTCCGCGGCTGAGGTAGGCTCCGAGTATGGGGCTCAGGCTCAGCGTAAATGTCTTGTGTCCTTTCTCCACCAGATCGGCAATCTGCCTTTCTATCTGTTCGTCAATGACCACGGTGGAAGTGATTTTTCCGGTGCCGTGGCAGAGAGGACATTTCTCGGTCGTGTTGATTTCCGTCACGGGACGTATCCTCTGGCGGGTAATCTGCATCAGACCGAACTTGGTAAGCGGCAGCACATTGTGCTTTGCCCTGTCGGACTCCATCAGCGTCTTCATATACTTGAAGAGCTCGTTGCGGTGCTCGGGGCTGTCCATATCGATAAAATCGACTATAACTATGCCTCCCATATCGCGGAGTCGCAGTTGACGGGCTATCTCCTCGGCAGCTATCTTATTGACTTCGAAGGTATTCTGCTCCTGGTCGGTGGTCTTTGCCCTGATGCCGCTGTTCACATCTATGACGTTCAGGGCTTCTGTGGTTTCGATGACCAGATAGGCTCCCTGCTTCATAGGGACTACCTTTCCGAAAGAGCTCTTGATCTGGCGTGTGACCTCGAAATGGTCGAAGATTCCCTCCTTGCCTTCGTAGAGCTTGACGATTTTCTCCTGCTGTGGCGCTATCTCGCTGACGTACGAACGGACTTCTTCACAGACTCTCGCATCATTGACATAAACGTTTGAGAATGAGTCGTTAAGAAGGTCCCTCAAGACTGCGATGGTCTTGTCGTATTCGGTGAACAGGAGCCTTACGCCTTTCGAGTCGCTCAGACTCTTCCAGGAGCCTTCCCATTTCTGGATCAGGGAGCGGAGCTCGGATACCAGCACTGCCGCGTTCTTGTTTTCTGCGGCGGTACGGATGATGGCCCCGTAATTCTTGGGAAGGATGCTGCGCACGAGTGTTTCAAGCCGCTTTTTCTCTTCTTTCGAAGAGATTTTCTGGGACACGCTCACTTTCTGGGCGAAAGGGAGCAGTACTATGTTGCGTCCTGCCAATGAAATTTCCGCTGTCAACCTGGATCCTTTCGTCGATATAGGCTCCTTTACAACCTGCACCAGCACCATCTGGCCCTGTTTCAGACAGTCTTCTATCCTTCCTTCCTTTGCGAGCGGAGCCCCCAGCTTGATGTCCGAATATACCTTTGAAGGGTTACGGTTGGGGTTGGTCTCACGCACAAAAGTGTCGAAAGCGTTGAAGTACAGTCCGAGGTCCAGGTAATGGATGAAGGCCTCCTTGCTGTCGCCTATGTCCACGAAAGCCGCGTTCAGGGCGGGGAGCAGTTTCTTGACTCTGCCAAGATATACATCGCCCACCGAACATACGTGACCCTGGGTTGACTCTCTGTCAAGTTCGATCAGGCGATGGTTCTCCATCAGCGCGATGCGGACTTCGGAGGCCGAAACCTCCACCACAAGATCTTTTTCAGTTTTAGCGGTTTCCATTGAACACTTTATTGTAGCTGAATCCACTGCGGATTCATAAAGAAAAAGCCCGCCGGATCTCCCGTCAGGCTTCTCTCGACTTATTTCTTCTTATGTCTATTCAGACGCAAACGCTTCTTGCGCTTGTGAGTAGACATCTTGTGTCTCTTATGCTTTTTTCCGTTTGGCATATATTAAATAGTTTACTCTTCAACCTCACCCTTCACGGCACCCATAAAGCTCTTTGCGGGCTTGAATGCGGGGATATCGTGTGCCGGAATGGTCATAGTGGTCATCTTGGTGATGTTGCGTGCAGCCTTCTGGGCGCGGTGCTTGATAATGAAGCTGCCGAATCCGCGAAGATACACAGGCTCACCCTTGATAAGAGACCCCTTGATGCTCTCCATTGTGGCCTCAACTACAGTCTGAACTGTAACTTTCTCAATTCCGGTTGCTTTTGCAACCTCATTTACGATTTCTGCTTTGGTCATTGTTTTTACTATTTTAAGTCAGTCTAACTAGCCGGCCCTTGTCTGCGCTCTTGCAGAGCAAAAGGCTTGCAAATATATGAGGAATTTTTTGTAATTCAAAATACTATCAAGCATTTAAGTGAAATTTTAGAGCTTTTTGACATCTTTGTGGCGTATTTGGCAGTGGCACGGAGATTGACTATATTAGCAGTCCGGATTTTGGCGGCCGAATTACTGACATTCTGTCACCTTTTTCCGGCCTTGTCAGCCCAAAAGCTGTCTGTACGCGCTTCGGGGCTGTCAGTAGAGACAAGAGTATGTGTATTTGACAATATAGCAGATTATGATACTAGACCAGGATAAAGATTTTGCAATGCCGTCAGGAGCTGAAGTGAGCATCATCCCTGTGATGCAGGGCGACGGTTTTATGAAGATTGACGAGTCCACTCTTCCGGATGTGCTGCCTGTGCTGGCACTGAGGGGGACGGTGGTCTTCCCGGGGACCATATTCCCCATCACGATAGGGAGGCCCAAGTCGATGAAGCTGATTCAGGCCGCCGAGAAGGACGGCTTCTATATAGGTGCAGTGCCGCAGCTGGATGTGAGGGTCGAGGAGCCCCAGCAGGAGGACCTGAACCGCTACGGAACCGTGTGCCGGGTGGTGAAGACCCTTGAGATGCCGGACGGCACGATTACAGCTATCCTCCAGGCTTTCAAGCGTTTGGAGTTGGAAGCAGTGCTCAGCTACGAGCCTTATATCACCGCAAAGGTGCACTACTGCGAGGATTATCTGCACGAGGACAACAACTCCACTGACATAAAGGCAGTGGGCGATGCCATCAAGGACAGCGCCACCACCATTATGCGTTCGTCTCCGATGGGCACAAGGGAGACTATCGGTGCCGTCAAGGCTATCGACGATTTCCGCTTCCTTGTGAACTTCGTCGCAACGAGTGTGGATGTGGAGGATTTCGAGGCCAAGATGAGGCTTCTGGATTATGATGACCTGAAGCTCAGGGGGTTGAAGCTCCTGTCGATGCTCAACACCCAGATAGAGCTGATGAAGATCAAGCAGGAGATCAACCAGAAGGTCAAGAGCGATATCGACCAGCAGCAGAGGGAGTACTACCTCAACAATCAGCTCCGTACCATCCAGGAGGAGCTCGGTATGGACGAGGGAGAGGATTTCGACAGGTTCCGCGAGAGGGCTGCCGCCAAGAAGTGGCCCAAGGAGATTGCCAAGGCCTTCGAGAAGGAGCTCTCGAAGCTGGAGAAGTACAACCCCAGCGCTCCGGACTACAGCGTTCAGTACAACTATCTCGAGTTTATGCTTGACCTGCCCTGGGGCGAGATGAGCAAGGACAATCTGGACCTCGCACACGCCCAGAAGGTGCTGGACCACGACCACTACGGACTCGAGAGCGTGAAGGACAGGATCATAGAGTACCTCGCGGTGCTTAAGCTCAAGGGGAATATGAAGTCACCCATCCTCTGCCTGTACGGGCCTCCGGGAGTGGGTAAGACTTCGCTCGGCAAGTCGATTGCCAAGTCACTGGGCCGCAAGTATGTACGTATCGCCCTGGGCGGTATGCACGACGAGGCCGAGATCCGCGGTCACCGTAAAACATATGTGGGCGCACTGCCGGGAAGGATTCTGAACGGCATCGCAAAGGCCGGCACTTCGAACCCTGTGATTGTGCTCGACGAGATTGACAAGCTCAGCTCGGACTTCAAGGGCGACCCGTCTTCAGCTCTGCTGGAAGCGCTTGACCCTGAGCAGAATGCGACCTTCCACGACAACTATCTGGACCTGGATTACGACCTGAGCAATGTGCTGTTCATCACCACGGCCAACACGACTTCCACCATTCAGCCGGCCCTGCTGGACCGTATGGAGCTCATCAATGTGACGGGCTATCTGGCTGAGGAGAAGATGGAGATTGCGAAGAAGTATCTGGTGCCCAAGCAGTTGGAGGAGCACGGGCTGAAGAAGAGCGCTCTCAAGATCGACAAGTCAGCCCTTCAGGCTATAATCGAGGAGTACACCCACGAGTCGGGAGTGCGCGGACTGGAGAAGCAGATTGCGAAAATCGCCCGCGTGACGGCGAAAAAGATTGCCCTCGAGCAGGAGCATCCTGCCACCATAAAGAAGGAGCATCTGAAGGAGTATCTCGGACTGCCCACGGCCTTCCACGACAAGCAGAAGGGCAACGAGGGAGTCGGTGTGGTGACCGGGCTGGCCTGGACCCAGATGGGAGGAGAAATCCTGTTTGTGGAGAGCAGCATCTCCACCGGCAAGGGAGTGATGACTATGACGGGCAATCTGGGAGACGTGATGAAGGAGTCGGCAACTATAGCCTATCAGTATATCAAGGCTCATCCGGAGCTGGCGAATGTCACGCCGGAGCAGTTTGCAGCCAAGGATATTCACGTTCACGTGCCCGAGGGAGCGACTCCCAAGGACGGTCCTTCGGCGGGTATCACTATGGTGAGCTCGATGGTTTCAGCCCTGAGGGGTCAGGCCATAAAGAGCGGAATTGCGATGACCGGCGAGATGACTCTCCGCGGCAAGGTTCTGCCTGTGGGCGGTATCAAGGAGAAGATTCTGGCTGCCAAGAGGGCCGGGGTGAGCACGATTGTCATCTGCGAGGATAACCGTAAGGATATCGAGGATATCAAGGAGGTTTACGTCAAGGGGCTGGAGTTCCATTACGTCAAGACTATCGAGGACGTAATCGGCTTCATCTTCGGGTAGCGCCGCCCTCTGTCATTTCGAGCGACAGAAGCCTCCCCTCTGTCATTTCGAGGGGAACACGAAGTGTGGAGCCGAGAAATCTATAAAAAAGGAGCTAAATCGTCCAGTCTATGGGCGATTTTCCTTTTGATATAAGGTAGGCGTTGGCCTTGGAGAAATGGCGGCAGCCAAAAAACGCACCGCGCGCAAGAGGAGAAGGATGCGCCGCCTCAAGCACCAGATGACGCCCCGGGTCAATCAGCGGAGCCTTGCTGCGGGCATAGTTGCCCCAAAGCATAAACACCACCCCGTCGCACGAGTCGGAGACCGTCCTGATAACGCAATCGGTGAAAGTCTGCCAGCCGAGTGCCGAGTGCGAAGCCGCCTGAGCGGCCTTCACGGTGAGCACAGAGTTCAGAAGCAGCACCCCCTGGCGGGCCCAGGGAGTAAGGTCCGGCGAGCCGCTGAGCCTGATGCCAAGGTCGCTCTCCAGCTCCTTGAAGATGTTTTTCAGCGAAGGAGGCGCACTTATGCCTTCGGGCACAGAGAACGACAGCCCCATAGCCTGCCCCTCTCCGTGATAAGGGTCCTGCCCGAGTATAACCACCTTCACTTCCTGCAAAGGGCAAAGGTCAAAAGCGCGGAAAATGTCCTTCCCCGCAGGGTAGATCACCTCCCCCGCGGCCTTGCGGCGATGCAGCTCCGCAGAAAGAGCCCTGAAATACTCCTTATCGAACTCGCCCCCAAGAGCGCGTTTCCAGCTTTGCTCAATTCTTACTTCCATCTTTATATTCCTTTTCTTTTAGATTTCTCCGCGCGGCCTTCGGCCTTGGTCGAAATGACAGGGTGCGGCTTCGCTTGGTCAAAACCGCCAGCGGCAGCTGCAATGGCAGGCGGATGGTATGTTCCGAACGGGACTTTGCAAGCGCTATACGAGCCGTAGGCGAGCAAAAGCGGTCCCTGAGGAACGGGACGGCCGACTGCAACGCACTGCAAAGTTAGCGATTTTGCACTAATGTGCAGAAAAATCACTATTATTGTACTAAAGTTCCGCAGCCGGCACAAAATTCACATTACCAGAAAATTGTTCACCCTCGGAACTAAAAAACTGAAAGGCCAAAATCCAAAAGAATCAAGATGCAGACCAAAGCACTATTTCCGGGCTCCTTCGACCCCTTCACAGCGGGTCACTACAATATCCTGTGCCGCGCACTATCGATGTTCGACTCAGTCACCGTGGCCGTAGGTCTGAACCAGGACAAACGCGGCTTCTTCACCAACGAACAGAGGATAGACATCATCAACCAAAGCGTCGCCAGCCTCATGGACAGAGTGAATGTGATTGACTATGACGGACTTACAGTAGACATCTGCCGCCAACTGGGCATACACCACATCGTGCGCGGAGTAAGGAACATGCTCGACTTCGAAAACGAAAGAAGCATAGCCGACGCCAACCGCAGGATAGCCCCCGAGATTGAAACCATCATCATCCCCACCGCCCAGGAATTCGCCCACATCTCGTCTTCGGCCGTGCGCGACATCCTCCGCCACCACGGCGACACTTCCCTCTTCATGCTTCAGGGCGTCAAACTTCCCCAAGTGATTTAGCCCTATGCGCAAACATCTCATATTGACCCTTATCACCTCGGCGCTTGTACTGATGCTCCCCCTGCGAGCCGAAGGCGCCCGGACGCCCTCATCTCGCCCGGCAGAAATATCCCTTCAGAGCGACAGCACTTCGCGTTTTGCCCCTCTCGACAGCCTTCTCACCCAGTTCTACGACGCCCTGGTGACCGCTCCCGTGGAAGAAAAGAACGCCGAGTTCGACGCCCTTATAGCTTCGTGCACCGATTCGCTTCTGCGCCAGCACGTTACCTTCGAGATATTCAACCACTACCGCTACTCGCGCGTGATGGGAGAGGAAGCCGTGGCGGTACATATCTACGACAGCTGGGTAGGAAGCGGCAAGGTCGAGCCCCGCAATGAGTTCGAACAGATGGAAGCCAAGGTCTTCGCCGATTTCAACCGTCAGTCCCTTCTCGGGATGACCGCCCCTCAGATAAGCCTGTACAAGCCTTGCGGAGGCAAAATGACCGTACCGAAAAGGGGCAGGCCGGCCGTGCTGATGTTCTACGACACCGCGTGCGCCAAATGCCAGATAGAGACAGCGCTTATGCCTTCCATCATCGCCGAAGCGCGCTTCCCCCTGGACTTCTACGCCATCTATGTGGGAGAGGACAAAAGGGACTGGAAGGCCTTCAGGCGCAACTTCAAGCTCAAGGGGCAGGACATCAGACTGTATCACCTCTGGGACCCCGATATGGACTCGGACTACCAGAAAATATACGGAGTGGTGGCGACACCGAAACTATTCTTCATCCTCGATGACGGAGAAATCTTCGGACGCAGGCTCGAAGTGGACAATCTACAACAGATAATCTCAATAGTCAACTCGTATTATGGGCAGAAAGAGTAAAGGCAGCGCTTCGCGCGGCAGGAAGAAGCGCAAGTTCTCCGGAGTGGACCCGGAGTACCTTCAGAAACAGAAGACGTCGCTGGTAAGGAAGTACCGCAAGACGGTGTTCTTCAACGCCAAGGAGATGGCCGCCATCGACGAGTATTGCACCCGCTTCAAAGTGTCGTCGCGCTCAGCCCTTATCCGTCAGGCAGTTATGGAGCATATCCTGAAGAGCCTGGACGAGAACCATCCTAGCCTTTTTTAGAGTCTCTGCCGATAAGGCCCATCAGGAAACGGACAAGAAGCAGGGCGAGCAGAAGCAGGAAAGCAAAAGTGCATACCCTGCCGCAGATGTCGCCGTGCAAAGTGAAGAAAGTCTGGCGCGAGCTCAAGGCGCAGTCGAACAGCAGAGCCTGCCTTTCGTCCCAGCCTCCCCTTGACACAAGGTCTCCCCTGCTGTCGAAATGGGCGCTGATGCCCGTATTGCCGCAGCGGACATAATCCCGCCTGGTCTCTATAGCCCTGAGCGAAGAGAACGCCATATGCTGGATCCTCCCCGGGGTTTTCCCCCACCAGGCGTCGTTTGTAATCTCCACTATAGCCTTTGCTCCCTTGCGTACAAATTCGGCGCAGTACTCGCCGTAGGCGTTCTCATAGCACACTATTCCGGCCAGCGGAATGCTGTCCCGGTAGTTCAGAAGACCGGCTTCAGACTGCGGGATGCACCTGCCGCAAAGATGCTGCGCTCCGAACATAGGGGCGAGGAACGAATCCAGCGGACCTATGACCTTAGGATAAGGAAGACACTCGACTCCTGGCACAAGGCGGCTTTTGTGGTATATCTGATTGGGCCTGTCGGGGCTCAGAAGCAGGGCGCTGTTGCGGCTCATATACCAGCCGTCGCCCCAGGGAAGAGCGGCCGGGTGAGGTTTGCTGCGCCGGGGGTCAATATCCATTGCGCTGACCCCGATCAGAAGCTCCGCTCCCGGGTGATTCCCGAGCATCTGTTTTAAAAGGCGTATATTGGCCGAATTGTCTTCGTTTCCTACCATCACCCCGGAGCAGAAGGTCTCCGGACCCACTATCAAAAGGTTCTGGTCCTGCAGCGAAAGCGAGTCTATCGCCCTGTCCACCAGAGAGATGAACTTCTGTGTCTGCTCTTTCTGGCTGAGATTGGTGAACTTGTCTTCAAGGCTGAAATTCGGCTGGACGACAAGCATCCTTATGCTGCCTTCGCTCTGCGAAAGCTCCTTGAGGGTGGCTTTGCCCCTTTGGGAGTAGAGCAGTTTCGAAGTCAGAAGAGGAGCGCAGAAAAGAACAATCGTAGCGAGCATCGAGCAGATTCTGGCGGCTGCGGTCCACTTCAGGGCCTTGCCTTTTCGCACTGCTATGCTCAGGCCGAAGACCGAAAGGTTGCAAAGCCATATCCAGAGCGAACCTCCCAGAGTGCCCGAGAACTCGTACCATTGCACACTTCTGGGGCTGCGGGCGAAAGCGTTGCCGAGGACAAGCCAGGGCCAGGAAATCTGCGCGTCCATATATGCCCTCTCCCAGGCTATCCACATCACAACGAGGAAAAGACAGCTCAGGGCCGGGGTAAATTTGCGCTTTGAGAGCCTGAACACCGCCCAGATGACTGACATCTGCAGGGCGTTGGCAAGGCAGGCGAAAATGCCGCCTCCGACCGTAGCTACACATACCCAAAAGGTGGTCAGGGCGTTCCACAGCACAAAACAGAAGTAGTGATACAGGAAGAAGTGCCTGATGCCCCTGCTGTCCGCAATGCGGTCGGCATAAAGCAGGGGGATGAGACCCACAAGACTCAGCGCACCGCAATGGTCGCAGAGCCAGGGAAGGCTCATCAGTACAGCCGACAGGGAGCACAGACCGAGCAGCAGAAGGCGGGTGTGCCTTATTCCTGAGGCATCTGAATGCAGTACTTTCTCCATTTTGCGAGCAGATTGGTCATATCCTGGGGTATCTCGGAGTCGAATTGGAGCCACTTCCCGGTGACGGGGTGCTCAAATCCGAGGGTCTTTGCGTGAAGGGCCTGACGGGGACAGATTTCGAAGCAGTTTGCGATGAACTGGCGGTACTTCGAGTAGATGGTTCCCTTGCGGATCTCGTTGCCGCCGTACCTCTCGTCGTTGAATATCGGGTGGCCTATACTGGACATATGCACCCTTATCTGGTGGGTGCGTCCCGTCTCGAGCTTGCACTCCACCAGGGTCACGAAGCCGAAGCGCTCCAGCACACGGTAGTGGGTGACAGCCCTTTTGCCCACAGTCTCGTCGTCGTAGGCTTTGAAGCGCAGGCGGTCCGAAGGGTCGCGGGCAATATTCCCTTCAATTGTACCTTCGTCGTCCTTCACATCGCCCCATACAATGGCTACATAACGGCGGTCTATGCTGTGGTCGAAGAACTGCTTGGCGAGTTTGAGCTGGGCGGCCTCGTTCTTTGCCACCGCGAGCAGCCCGCTGGTGTCCTTGTCTATCCTGTGGACCAGCACTCCCATTCGTTCGTCCTCGGCGTCGGCGTCCTGGCTGATGCCCAGATGGTACGAAAGGGCGTTGACCAGAGTGCCTTCGTAATGGCCGTGACCGGGATGGACCACCATACCGGCGCTTTTGTTGATGACCAGCACATCGTCGTCCTCATAGACTATGTCGAGCGGAATCTGCTGCGGGATGATCTCCAGCCCTCTTCTGCGGTAGGGCATCACGAAGCGTATGACATCGCCCGGGCGCACTACATAGTTAGCCTTCACAATCTGCTCATCCACACGCACATAGCCCTCCTTAAGAGCCTGCTGGACGCGGCTCCTGGAAGTCCCCTCCATATGGGTTGACATATAGCGGTCTATTCTCATCGGGGCCTGCCCCGGATCCACCTCAAGTCTGAAATGCTCGAAAAGCTCCTCTTCCATCCCTATTTGCCGCCGTTGAGTTTGGACTCGTCAAGAGTCAGATACAGAGTGATTTCATCGCCTTTGAGCACCGATGCTGCAGAAGGCTCGGGCTTCTGGCTGTAAACAATGGCGGCGCTCGAGTCAGCCTGGCTTTTTACCGACTGGTCGTAACGCAGCCTGCCCACATTGAGCGAGTTGTCCTGCGCCATATCGACTGCGGTGCGGAGAGACTTGCCCCTGAGGTCGGGAACGATGGCGGCGGTGTCGTTGCTCAGACCCAGCACCAGGTCGATGACCGTGCCGCTGGACATGGGAGTGCCGGCCTTGACCTCAACCCCGTATCTTTGGGCTTTGAGTACGTAGTTGGTGGCTATATCCTTGACGTAAATCAGCTTTCCAAGCACGAGGCCGCTGCGCTTCAGCTCGGCCTTGGCCTGCCTCAGGGAGCAGCCCACAAGAGGAGGCAGGTAGGTCTCCTGCGGCACTACAGTGTTGATGGTGAGGCGTATCTTCCGGCCTTTCTTTACCATAGAGCCGGCGGCAGGGTTCTGCATATAAACGGCTCCGGGGGTCATTTTGCGCACGTACACCGAGTCGGTCACCACAGCGCGCAGCTGGCACTGCGAGGCAAGGGCAATGGCGTCCTGCGAGCTCATCATCGAGAAGTCGGGCACTTTTATCTCGTTGTTGTGCCTTGTGCAGCGGTTCAAGCTGACACTGAAAACAAGCACCAGCACTGCCACAAAAAGAACGGCAAGCAGAAGGTTGCGTACTATCCAGTGATTGAAAAAGTTTTTGATGTTCATATCTTCGGTTCCGAAAAATGTCTATACTATCATTATTGTGCCTTTCGCGGCAAGATAAACGGCAAAAGCAATAATCACCACCGAGGCTGCCTTGCTGAGGATATTGAGGCTCCTCTCGTTGAGCTTCAGGAACTTGTTCAGCAGCAGAGTTACCACCCACCAGTAGAGCATCTCTCCGAGGCCGACAAACAGGATCACCAGGATGGCGGGACTTCCGATTGCATCGGAAACAAGGCCGAAAGAAGCCAGCAGGGCCATCATAACAGCAATAGCGGCGGGGTTCGAAAAGACAGACACCATGCTCTGAAGAGCATAGGACAGAAGCGGAAGCTTGCCCGGAGTCCTGACGTGAACATCGGGATTGAAGGAAATTCTCTTTAGGAACATATTGACTCCTATAATCGCTAGCAGCACTCCTCCGGCAATCATTATCAGGCCCTGGTTCCTGTCCACAAAGTCCTGGATGACCGACAGGGTAAAAAAGCCGACTGCGGCATAGATTGTATCTGCCACAGCCGAGCCTAATCCTGTCATCAATCCCGCGGCTCTTCCTGAAGAGAGTGTCTTCTGGATGACAAGCATCAGGACCGGACCGACAGGAACAGCGGCACAGATGCCCACAAGTAGAGCTTTGAGTAGTTCTGTCGTCATAGACGACAAAGGTACGAAAATTTCTGCAAGAACCTGCTATAGATTACTCAAGTTTCGCATGTGCGAAACAACCTATATTTGAGGCCTTTAGGCCGAAAGTAAGTCCTCTTCCCGAGGAAGAGGATTTAGGAGAAGGGTAACGTATATCAGTTTTGTGCGTGGGCAAAAGTTTCGCAAGAGCGCACAAGGCTATCATTAACAAACAGTTTTATGCTTGCGAAACTTGAGTAGATTCCTAAATCATAGGGCCTCCCGGAGGCGGACCTGCAGGACCGCCGGGACCGCCGGGGCCGCCAGGGCCTCTCTGTCCGCCCTGTCCGCGGCGGCTGCCTCCCATAGTTCCGAACCTCCAGGCGACTGTCAGCACCACATAGCGTCCGAGGGTGTTGTTGACCGACTCGCTGTGGTAGTTGGCGTTGTCGCTGACCGTCAGGTTCTTGCTCTGTCCCAGTATGTCATAGCCCTTGAGTGTAAGGGTGACGGTGTTGTTGAAGAGCAGCTTTGAGATCTCGGCGTTCAACACGCACTGTGAGGGCTGCTCTGTGCTGTAGCCGTTGTACCAGTTGTAGTCCATATCGGCTGCGAGGCTCATTCCGGGAGCGCTCCAGTCCCAGTTCAAAGAGGCTGAAACCTGATTGTTCCAGGTGGTGGTATTGTCCTTGTTGGTCGAAATCGAGTACCAGCTCTTGTTCATTCTGGTGCGGGCTCCGACGGTGGCCTCCAGCGACTTGCCTCTGTACGAGATGCGCACTCTCTCGTTGGAACTCAGAGTGTTAAGCCTGTTCTCCGTGATGTGGCTGTCGTAATAGGAAGGGTCGTTGAAGCGGTCAATGAACCACTCCATAAACTCGTAATATCCCTCATTCTCATAGATTGACATATCCACATTCGTTCCCACATACGAACTGCTCTTTCTCCAGTCAAGCCCAAGGGTGGCGTTCATCGAGAAGTTGCTCTTGCCGAAGGGTATGTTGGCGAAGATGTTTGCGCCGGCATTGCCGGTGGTAGGGCCGTTGAAAGGCATAGAGTACTGGGCTCCTGAGGTTCCGTACCAGGTGGCGTTCATAATGGGGTTCTGGGTGAATCCGCCGTTCAGACGGCCGTTCACCGAGAGGAACTTCTGGCGGTCGGAGAAACGGAACTCTGCCCTCAGGGTATGGCTGAAGTAGGGAGTCAGCGTAGGGTTACCGAAGCTGATATTCATAGGGTTGGAGTTGTCCGGCACAGGCATCAACTGGGAGGTTGACGGCTGGCTGGAAGTTCCGCGGTAGAAGAGGCGGGTGTTGAACTTTTCGCCCGGCTCGAAGAAAAGCATTGCCTGGGGAGAGAAGTTCCAGCGGAAGTCGTCATAAACCTGGGGACTATAGTCTCCGGTCGCGGCGTTGTACTTGGTGGTGCTGTTGTAAGTTCTTGTAGGCATTGCCGAGAATCCCACCTGGGCCCTCATCTTGTCGCTCTGATAGAGGGCATTGACTCCCATCTGCTGACGATTGCTCTCGTTTATGATGGAGTTGGAGTAGTTGTAGTCTATCGCTCCCCCGTTCTCCAGGTCGTAAGTGGTTTTGTCAGAGGTAGAACGGCGCCATGAGTAAGAATAGTTAGCCTCAACGTAGAAATGATTGCCCAGAGGCTCCGTATATGTGAGTCTTCCGCTCAAAGAGCTGGAATTCTGGGTGTTGTCGAAATTCTGACGCACGCTCTGCAGGGCGGTTCCGGCATCCGAGAAGCTTTTGGTTCCGTTGCTGTTCAGTCCGGTGAGATTGTTGCGTGAGAAGTTGTAGTCGATGTTGGCGGTAAGGGTTCTGCCGGGGATTCCGAGCCTTTGGCGGAAGAGCAGGAAGCCGCTGGTGCTGAGGTTGCGGTTGCTACCGCTGTTGTCGGTGTAAGACTCGCTCAGTTTTGAAACATTGCCCGCCAGATTGTCCTGATATGTAGTGTCGCGGCTGGTCTCGATATAGCTGCCGGTTCCGAAATTGAGCTGTGGCTGGAAGAGTATTGAGGTATTTTCCGAGAACTTGTGCTCAAGCCTCATTCCTACCGAGTGGCCTCCGCTGCGGGTATTGGACACTCCTGAGGAGTTGTAGATGAGGTTGTGGTCCTGCAGGTAGGTGGTCTTCATACTGCTCTCCTCCACATCCTTGTCGCTATGGTTATAGACATAGTTTCCGCCCAGATTCATATTGCCGTCGAATAGAGTCCAGGCTCCGTTGACGCCTCCCATATAGGTAGTGGTGATACCGTTGCCGCTGCCCCAGCCTCCCTGGCCTCTGCCCATACCTCCACGCATAGAGGACATCATATTTCCGCTTCGGTTGGTGGAGCCGCGGTTGTTGGTATTGTTTCCGTTCAGAATGAGGCTTATCTGGCTCTTGTCGCTGAATCGGCCCACGAAAGCGTTGCCCTGATAGCGCAGGTCGCTGTCGACTCCGCTCTGCGAAGGAATGTCGTATCCCACGCCGCCGGACACCTGTCCGAACAGACCTTTCATCATTCCCTGCTTGACGCTCAGGTCGATGACTGTCTCTTCCTCTCCGTCGTCGATGCCGGTAAACTCTGCCTGCTCGCTCTTTTTCTGTATGACTTTGAGCTTGTTGATGACTTTTGCGGGGATATTTTTGGATGCCAGCTGGGGGTCGTCCAGGAAGAAGGTCTTGCCGTCAATGGTAATTTTTGAAATGGTCTCACCGTTGGCTGTAATCGTACCGTCCTCAGACACTTCCACTCCGGGAAGCTTCTTGAGGAGGTCTTCCAGCACGTCGCTGTCGGTGGTCCTGAAAGAGCTTGCGTTATACTCGACGGTGTCTTTTTTGATGACTACGGGGTTGCCGGTTGCGGAGACCGATGCGGCGTCGATCATCTCGGTATCGACCTCCATTTTCAGCTTACCGAGGTCAAGCCCCTTGCCTTCTGCCAGAGTGATGTTGCGGCTGAAGGGTTTGTAGCCCAGCAACTCTGCCTTGAAGGTGAATTTGCCGTTCTTGACGGAAGAGAATTCCACATTTCCGTTCTCGTCTGAAAGTACATAATTTGAAGCTTTAGTCTTGCCTTCCGGAGTGAGGGAAACGGTTGCGAACCCGAGGGGCGTGCCGTTAGTCGCATCTACAAGCACAGCTTTCACCGCATTTTGGGCAAATGAACCCAGGCACGCTGAGAAGAGCAGCGCTAGGCTGAGAATAATCTGTCTTTTCATCTAACTATCAACTATTTAATCCTTTCCGGATTTGCGGCAATGAACTTTTCCCACGAAGAGCTGGAGTTCCCGGTACAAGTCAAAGGACTGTTCAACTGGTAGTAATGACACATAGCCAGCGCTAGAGCATCAGTTGCGTCGAGGTGCTTGTTTTCAATTTTTATGCCAAGCGTACGCTGCACCATAAGGCTTACCTGCTCCTTGGAAGCGGCGCCGTTGCCGCAGATTGTCATCTTGGCTTTTCGCGGGGCGTACTCGAAGATTTGAACTCCCCTGTTCAGGGCGGGAATCATCGCGGCTCCCTGTGCCCTGCCGAGCTTGAGTATGACTTGGGCGTTCTTGCCGTAAAAGGGCGATTCTATCGCCAGATGGTCCGGATGGTGGAGCTCACAGAGGGCGTCCACCTTGGTGGAAATGATGTGGAGTTTTTCGTATGCGGAGTCGGTCTTTCTCAAATCAAGGCAACCCATATCTATGTAGTGCGGCTTGCCCTGGGCATCGACACGGACAATCCCGAAACCGAGGATGTTGGTTCCGGGATCTATTCCGAGTATGGTTATATTCTTGCTAGTCAATTTTGTCGAAACCGGTGTAAGGACGCAGGACTTCGGGAATGATGATGCCTTCGGGAGTCTGATTGTCCTCAAGCAGGGCGGCTACGACTCTGGGCAGCGCGAGAGAACTTCCGTTCAGGGTGTGGGCCAGATTGATCTTGCCGTTCTCGTCGCGGTAGCGCAGGTGCAGACGATTGGCCTGGTAGGTCTCGAAATTCGATACTGAAGAGATTTCGAGCCACCTTCCCTGGGCTGCGCTCCAGAGCTCGAAGTCGTAGGTGATGGCTGAAGTGAAGCTCAGATCGCCGCCGCAAAGTCTGAGGATGCGGTACTTGAGCCCAAGCTTGTTCACCAGATCCTCTACGTGTGCAACCATCTCATCCAGAGCGGCATAAGAATTCTCGGGCTTCTCGACCCTGACGATTTCGACTTTATCGAACTGATGCAGGCGGTTAAGCCCCCTTACGTCCTTGCCGTAGGAGCCTGCCTCGCGGCGGAAGCACGGTGTGTAGGCGGTCAGCTTCTGGGGCACCTGGTCGCAGGGCAGAATCACGTCGCGGAATATGTTGGTCACAGGGACTTCAGCCGTAGGCACCATATAGAAGTCGTCGAGGTTGGCGTGATACATCTGCCCCTCCTTATCGGGGAGCTGGCCTGTGCCGAAGCCTGATGCGGCATTGACCATCACGGGAGGCTCGACCTCCTTGTAGCCTGCGGCAGTGTTGCAGTCGAGGAAGAAGTTGATAAGGGCCCTCTGCAGCTTGGCGCCTTTATCTTTATATACAGGGAAGCCGGCGCCGGTAATCTTTACTCCAAGGTCAAAGTCTATGATGTCGTACTTTGAAGCCAGGTCCCAGTGAGGAAGGGCTCCTTCGGGAAGCTGCACTTCAGGGCCGCCCATCTTCACGACCTCGTTGTCTTCAGCTCCCTTTCCGGGTTTTACCAAGTCGCAGGGGGTGTTGGGCAGAAGTACGAGCTTCGAGTCGAGCTCAGCCTGGGCCTCGTCCATCTTCTTGAGCAGTTCCCCGCTCTTTGCCTTGAGCTCGGCTACCTGCTCTTTCACCTTCTCCGCGCCCTGCTTGTCGCCCTGCTTCATAAGGGCTCCGATCTGGGAGGAGAGAGTTTTCTGCTGGGACAGTATAGCGTCGCTCTCTGTCTGCAGAGAACGTCTGAGAGAGTCGAGTTCAAGAACCCTGTCAACAATGGGTTTGGCATCGAAATTCTTGATAGCCAATTTTTCGACGACGGCCTGGGGGTCGTCTCGAAGTGTTTTGAGTGTCAACATATTTTCAGAATTTTATCATTCTAAACAATAAGAGGACCTACACTCTACTCGAAGTGCAAGTCCTCTTCAAAATCCTCTCCCTTCGAGTTAGTTCTCAAAAGGAATTACCGAAACATAAGATTTGTTCTCTCTTTTGCGGGTGAACTTCACGGTTCCGTCCACAAGAGCGTAGAGAGTGTGGTCCTTACCCATTCCGACGTTCTTGTCGGGGTTGTGAACGGTACCTCTCTGACGGACAATGATATTGCCGGCTTTAACTACTTCGCCGCCGAATTTTTTGAGTCCCAGACGTTTGCTTTGTGACTCACGACCGTTCTTAGAACTTGATTGACCTTTTTTGTGTGCCATAATCCTTAAGCGATTTCGTTAATCTTAATCTTGGTGAGTTTCTGACGGTGGCCGTTGAGCTTCTGGAAGCCCTTGCGGCGGATCTTCTTGAATACAAGAACCTTGTCAGCCTTGACATCGTCATCGAGAACGGTAGCCTTCACGACTGCGCCCTCTACGTAGGGAGCTCCAACCTTTACATCGGCACCCTCGGCTACGAGAAGCACCTTGCTGAACTCCACATCAGCACCTTTGGCGTCGGCAAGCCTCTGCACAAAGATTTCATTGCCAGCCTCAACTTTAAACTGCTGGCCTGCAATTTCTACGATTGCGTACATTGAAAACTTCTTTTGTAAAGTTTCGACCGTAAGCGCCTGCCTCCGGGGCAGATCTTCCCAAGCTCAGCGGCCATCAAATATTCGGACCGCGAATTTATACAAATTATTTTTATTGGGCAAATTTTTTCTTATTTTTGTAAGTCTCAGCATCCAAAACAGATATGGACGGAACATTCATATACAACAAAGCCGTAAGCGGCAGGAATTTTGTCGGGCGCAAGTCTGACATTTCGGCCCTCTGCAACCTTCTCGCCCAAGGTGAGAACGTGGTCATCAGCGAGCCGCCCCGCGCAGGCAAAACCTCGCTCATCACCCAGGCTTTCCTCAATATGAGCTCGAGCGGCAGCAAGTCGTTCATAGCTCTGACTGTGGACCTTACAGACATCCGCCACATCCACGGCTTCGCCCTGCGTCTGGGCTCCTGCCTTCTTGCCGCCTGCTACTCCACCCCTTCGGCCTACGAGAAGGCCTGCGAAGAGCTGCTCGGCGGGACCCACCTGATTTTCGACGAGGCCTCGTTCCGCAAGAGCGGAGCGGTGCTGAGCAGCAACTGGGAGCTGGACCGGAACGACCTCAAGGCCGTCACTCTCCTCCCCTATGCCCTCTCGCGCAGCATCGGAAAGAAGATATATATAGTGTTCGAGGAGTTCCAGAATGTGATGAAGACCGAGGACGGGGACCTGCTGTGCTCCCTTCTGGAGGAGGCCATCAGCGAGGACCGCGGCGAGAGAAAGAATCTGGCAGGATGGATTTTCACCGGTTCGAGAGTCAACGCGATGAAGGCGATTTTCGGCAAAGGCAGGCATTTCTGGCGAATGTGCGAGAGACTGAGCCTCTCGAAAATCGAGACCCGGGAGATCATCGACCACGTCCTGAGGGGCTTCAACGCCACCGGCAAGGTCATCGACAAGGACCTGCTGCTCGGGGTTTGCCGCCTTATGGATAATAACATCTGCTATATCAACCACTTCTGCGCCATCTGCGACTCCCTCACGAGGGGTTATATGATGGAGCCGGTGCTGAACGAGGCCCTGAGCATACTTCTGTCCATCCACAGGCCCCGCTTCACCGCCACGATGGATGACCTTACTACTTTCCAGATTAGTCTTCTGCGCGCCGTTCTCGAGGGACAGACCAAGTTCACCGGAGCCGATGTCATCGAGCAATACGGCCTCAACTCTTCGGCCAATGTGAAGCGCCTCAGGGAAGCTCTCGAGAAGAAGGAAATCGTCACTTTCAACATGGACGCATCCGGAAGCGAGACTGCGGCGAAGGTCATAGACCCCCTGTTCGAGTACTGGGCGAAGACATATTATTTCGGCATAGAGCTCTGAGCAATGGTGCCGGAGATGAACTTCATCTACAATCGTAAGTAAATGGCAAAGAAAAGAATAGCCGTTCTGACCGGCGCCGGAGTGAGCGCCGAGAGCGGGCTCAAGACCTACCGCGACAACGGCGGTATGTGGAACGATTACGACCCTATGGTGGTGGCTTCCGTCGAGGGCTGGAGACGGGACCCTGCTCTGGTGCTGGACTTTTATAATCAGCGCCGCTCTGAGCTCAAGGACTGCCGTCCCAATGAGGCTCACCGGCTGATTGCCTCCCTTCAAGACGACTGCCGGGTGGATGTCATAACCCAGAATGTGGACAATCTGCACGAGAGGGCGGGTTCGAGCTGCGTAGTGCATCTGCACGGCGAGCTCACCAAGATCCGGCCTGAGAACTGCTGCAACGAGAGCGACAACTACAGCGAGCAGAGCGTGATAGACATAGGCTACGACTCTGTTTTCTTAGGCGACCTGGCTCCGAACGGGGCGCAGTACAGACCCCATATAGTCTTTTTCGGGGAGGCTGTCCCCAAGATGGAAAGGGCCATAGACATAGTCAGCCGTGCCGATGCGGTAATGATAGTCGGCACTTCGCTGCAGGTGTATCCCGCAGCCGGGCTGTACAGGTATGCTCCCGGCGGAGCTCCCATCTATCTCATAGACCCTGCGGAGGTGAAAGTCAGGGACCCCAGAATCCGTCACATACGCAAAGTGGCAAGCGAAGGCGTGAAAGAATGTTTGGAATTAATCAAATAATTGCTATCTTTGCGCCGCAAAAGAAAAAGGGGGTGATTTAAGAATGATTATCGTACCAGTAAAAGAAGGTGAAAATATCGATCGCGCGTTGAAGAAATTCAAGAGGAAGTTCGAGAAGACCGGCGCCGTTCGCGAGCTGAGGGCCCGCAAGAATTTCGAGAAGCCTTCTATGAAGCGCAGGATGGCCAAGATGAAGGCTATCTATGTTCAGCACCTCCGTCTTCAGGACGAGCAGTAGTTTTTTCTGCATACTTTCAGGACCGGCCCTTATAGGTCGGTCTTTTTCGTGTCCTCCCCTCTTTGTTTAGTTCCCTTTTTTATATATATTTGTAGGGATATACCATATATTACGATACGCGTTCAGTGAAAGGTAAACATACATTCGGAGCCTCCCTTGTGCGAGTGCTGCTCTGGCCTGTTTCCATCCTGCCCCTGGGCTTCCACAGGTCCTGCGGGCGGGCTGTCGGGCGCATTGCGGGTTCACTGCTGGGATATCGCCGCGATGTGGTGCTGACGAACATCTCCCGCTGTTTTCCTGAGATGAACTACGACCAGGTTTCTGCCCAGTGCGACCATTTCTACCGCCACTTCGGGACTCTGATCTGCGAAGCCCTCTGGTTCGGCTCCACCAGGAACAGACGCAGGTTGCGCAAGGCCGACCCCGTGCACATCAGCGGAGGGGAACTTCTCGAGAAGTACCGTAAAGAAGGCAAAAGCGTAATCATAGCCTTTTCGCACACCGGGAACTGGGAGTTTCTGGGAGGGTATCAGACCTATATCGAGCTAAACGGACTTGAAGGGGCCTACCCCGAGAAGGATATGCACATCGTTTACCGCCGGCTTGCAAGCAGGGTCTGGAACGACTTTATGAACTCCAACCGCGTCGCCCCGGCCGGAAAAGACGGTCAGAGCCAGATGCTCGAGAGCTTCGAAGTGCTGCGCTATGTCATCTCTCACCGCAAGGAGAGCAAGGCCTATGTGTTCATGACCGACCAGTACCCCTACTCCGACTCGTCGAGGGTGCCGCTGGATAATTTCTTCGGGATGAGCACGGTGAGTATGGACGGGGCCTTTGCCCTGGCGCACAGGCTGGGATTCCCTTTGTTATATATGTATATGAGGGAGAATGAGGACCGGAGCTACACTCTTGAGCTGAGCGAGCTCTGCCCCGACGCCTCCAAGGAGGACAAGGATGCGCTCATGCAAAGCTACTATACCCTTCTGGAAAGGGACATACGCACCCAGCCCTGGAACTATCTGTGGACGCATAAAAGATGGAAATAACTTAATATTATCGATATGACTATCAAAGATTTACAGCCAGCATTAGTCTGGAACAACTTTTACGGACTGACTCAGTGTCCGAGACCTTCGAAGCACGAAGAAATCGTCAGGGCCCACATTCTGGACTGGGCAAAGCAGAGGGGCATTGAAGCCTTCGCAGACGAGACGGGCAACATCGTTATGAGAGTGGGCGCCACTCCCGGCTACGAGAACCGCAAGGGCATCATCCTCCAGGGCCATATGGATATGGTTCCCCAGAAGACCGGGGACACTGTTCACGACTTCCTGAAGGACCCCATCCAGACCTGGATTGACGGCGAGTGGGTGAAGGCAAAGGGCACCACCCTCGGAGCTGACAACGGTATGGGTGTGGCTATGGGTATGGCTGTGCTCGAGGACAAGAGCCTCAAGCACGGACCCGTGGAGGTGCTCGTGACCTATGACGAAGAGACGGGACTTACCGGAGCCCAGAACTTCAAGGGAGGCATACTCAAGGGCGACATTCTGCTGAACCTCGACTCTGAGGACGAGCAGGAGCTTTGCATAGGCTGCGCCGGAGGACTGGACGCCGTTGCGGAGTTCAAGTACAAGAGCAAAAGGGCTCCCGAGGGCTACAGGACTTATGCTCTGACGGTAAAGGGTCTGTCCGGCGGACACTCCGGAATGGATATTTCCCTCTACAGGGCCAATGCCAACAAAGTGATTGCCAACGCCCTGATTCCCGTGATGGAGAAGTACGGCGTGAAGCTTGCCGAAGTAAGCGGAGGCAGCCTTCGCAATGCCATTCCTTTCGAGGCCCAGGCAGAGATTCTGGTGCCTGAGGACAAGTGCGCCGCAGTGACCAGGGCCATCAGGAAGACTTTCGCCCAGCTCACAGCCCGCTACAAGGAAAGCGACCCCGCAATGGACTGCACCATCGCTCCCGCAGAGCGCAAGGCCCAGTGGTATATCGAGTGCCAGGTGGCCATCAATGCACTCAAGGCCATCTCAGCCTGCCCTTCAAATGTGATCAGGATGAGCCAGAGTATGAGCGGTCTGACCGAGACTTCCATCAACCTCGCCATCGTTAAGAGCGGCAAGGGAAAGATTGTGGTATCCGCCCTTCTGAGAAGCGCAGTTGACGAGTCCAAGATGGAGCTCGCCAACAGGGTGAAGTACATTTTCGAAGCTTTCGGAGCCAAAATCACCTTCAGCGGAGGCTACAGCGGATGGATTCCCAAGCCCGACACTCCTATGATTGCCCTTCTGAACGACATCCACACCAGGATGTTCGGCAAGCCGATGAATGTGCTCGCCACCCACGGAGGACTTGAGTGCGCCCTGCTCGGAGCCAAATATCCCCACTGGGAGATGGTTTCCATCGGACCCACCATCATGTATCCCCACTCTCCTGACGAGAAGGTGAACATCAAGAGCGTGCAGAATAGCTGGGAGTTCCTCAAGGCCATACTTGAAGCAGTTCCCGAGAAGTAATGCCGCAGCTTTCCGACTCTCTCAGACAGCAGCTTATCGACTGGGCCGTCAAGTACGACGACCCGGTCTATTTCTCTGTTGACCCCATCGCCTTCCCGCGGGAGTTTCTCTCCAGGGGCGCAAGCCTTCAGGACATAGAAATCAGCGCCGTGTTCGCCGCCCATTTCGCCTGGGGCCGCAGGGCTATGATCGTAAGGGACTGCGAGAGGCTTTTCGACTTTATGGAGTGGAAGCCTTACGAGTATGTGATGGCGGGGTGCTATCGCGACGACCCTGCGAGCATACACCGCACGGTAAAGTGGTCCGACACGGCCCGGATATGCCGCGCCCTGAGAGAGTATTATATTGAAAATGAATCGCTTGAGACTTTAGGGGAAGAGGGCATCAGGGAGAGAATCTATCTTCAGAAGCCTGATCCGAAGGCCCCGAACAAGAAAATAAATATGCTTCGGCGCTGGATGGTCAGACGCTCTTCCAAGGTGGATCTCGGGCTGTGGAAGAATTCTTCGCCCGCTGACCTGATCATCCCGCTCGACGTTCACGTTCATACCCAGGCCACTAATCTCGGACTGACCCTCAGAAAGTCCAGGGACAGGACCACGGCCCTGGAGATTACAGATGTTTTCAGGGAAATTTTCCCGGGCGACCCCCTGCGCGGGGACTTCGCCTTATTCGGATACGGAGTAAACAATGCCTAAGCTTTATATCATATCGGGCTGCAACGGCTCGGGCAAGACAACGGCCTCCTATACCCTTCTTCCCGACCTTTTCGACTGCAGGCAGTTTGTCAATTCAGACGAGTTCGCAAAGAGCATTTCGCCCTTCGACCCGTCCAGTGCCTCGATTACCGCGAGCCGCTTGATGTTGATGAAAATCAACTATATGCTGGGGAGTTACCAGGATTTCTGCATAGAGACCACCCTGGCAACGCGCTCGCTTGTGAAGATTATCGAGGAGGCCCATTCCCTGGGCTACGAGGTGACCATCCTGTACTTCTGGCTCTCCAGCCCCGAGCTTGCCATCCAGAGAGTGCGCGACAGGGTGGCGATGGGAGGCCACAACATCCCGGACAATGTGGTGCGCAGGCGCTATGTGATGGGACTCCGGTATCTGTTCGGGACTTATATACCCATTGCCGACCATTGGATTCTGGCCGACAATTCGCGCTCCCCTTTCACCGTTGTGGCTGAAGGCAGGGGGCAGCTGATTGAAATCAAAGATAATGAAAAATATAGCCTCATAAGAGGCATTGCTAATGCAACAGATTGATATAGAACATTTTTCTCTTACACCTCAGCAGCTCGACTCGCTTATCGGCGAGGCTCTGGGGCAGGGCGGCCAGTGGGCGGACCTCTATTTTGAGGACAGCCGCTGGTTCGACCTCCTGATGAGGGATTCCCAGGTCAGCTCGGGCGGGATGCACAGCGACTTCGGCTGCGGCATAAGGGTGCTTTGCGGCGAGAAGACAGGCTATGCCTATGCCGAGTCCACAGACTATGCCTCGCTTCTTGACGCCGCGCGCTGTGCCGGCTCGATAGCTTCCCAAGGCTCCGGACGCAGTCTGGATTTTTCTCTCGGGAAGGCTCCGATAAAGGGCGTGGAAGTGCCCCCGAAGAAGGGTTACTACCCTATGGAAAAGAGTTGGGACGAGTGCCCGGCCGCCTTCTTGAGCTCTTTCCTCACCCGGCTGGACGAGCGCATCAGAAGCCTTGACGCAAGAGTCGTGAAGGTGGTGGCGTCTCTTTCATACAGCACGTCCAAAGTGGTGATGTACAATTCTTTGGGAGAGCTCACTTCGGATTTCAGACCTCTTGGGAGCGTATCTGTGCAGACGATATTCATCCAGGGAGGACAGAGCCGGAGTTCAAGCGTTTCGCAGAGTTTCCGCTGCGGTGCGGAGATGATTTCAGACTCGCTGCTGGAGAATCTCTCTTCGCGGGCAGTGAAGAACATCGACCGCCTGTTCGAAGCCCGCAGGCCCAAGGGAGGAACTATGAGCGTAGTTATGAAGGCGGGAGCTTCGGGCATCTTGCTGCACGAAGCCATGGGCCACGCTTTCGAAGCCGACTTCAACCGCAAGGAGCAGTCGGTATTCTCCTCGATGATGGGTAAAAGGGTGTGCCGCGAAGGCATCAATATAGTCGATGACGCCACCCTGCCCGGACGCCGCGGTTCGCTCAACTACGACGACGAGGGAGTGCCGGGGCAGAAGACCTATATGGTCACCGACGGAGTACTGACCTCATATCTTCACGACCGCATCAGCGCGGCTTTCTACGGAGTGGCACCTACGGGCAACGGACGCAGGGAGTCGTTCCGCTACAACCCCATACCCCGTATGAGAGCCACTTATATGGAGAACGGCAGCGGCGGGGCAAGTCTTGACGATCTGATAGCCCAGGTGGACAAGGGAGTGTATGTCGAGGAGTTTTCGAACGGCGAGGTAAAGATAGGCGAGGGGGATTTCACTTTTTATGTCCGTAGCGGCTATCTGATTGAGAATGGCCGTCTTACAATGCCGATTAAAGACGTCAACGTGATAGGCAACGGGCCCCGGGCCCTCTCGGACATACGCGAGGTGGCTTCGGACCTGATTGTGGACAACAGCACCTGGACCTGCGGAAAGGAGCAGAGCGCAGCCGTGTCATGCGGTATGCCTTCGGTGCTGATAGACAATCTTACTATAGGAGGAGAATATGCTGAGTGATAAAGAATTGAAAACTGCGCAGAGCTGTCTGGAGATGGCTCTTGACGCGGGTGCGGACAAGGTGAGGGTGACGCTTAACCGCAGCGAGGAGAATCTGGTCGCCACTCTGAATTCGGAGGTGGACAGGGTTACCCGCTGCTGCGACTCTTCGCTGAGTCTGGCCATATTTGCCGGCGGGAGTTTCGGCTCTTTCTCCACCAACAAGATGGACGAAGCTTCGCTGAAGTCATTCATTTCCAGCGCGGTAGAGCTCACCCGCTGCATCAGTCCTGACCCTGACCGCGACCTTCCGGAGCCCGGGCGCTGCTGTAAGGACGCCCAGGGCGGGAACGAACTCGAGCTCGTGGACCCCGGCAGAGCTGATCTGGACCCTGCCCAAAGAATCTCGGCGGCCCTTGAAGGGAGCATCTTCAACTCCGTCCCTCCGCTACCGAAGGGATGCAAAGTGATTTCGGAAGAAGCCGAGTATTCGGACAGCCTCTATGAGTCTCTCCTTCTTGATTCGAACGGGCTGAAGTGCCTTCACTCAGAGACTTCATTCGACTACGGGACCGAGATTACGGTGATGCACAAAGGCGACCGGTACAGTTCCTATTACTGGGATTCTTCCTCCCGCCTTGCATCGCTCCGGCCCGAGGACTGCTCGCAGAGGGCCCTGACCAAGGCTGTGAAGCAGATAGGCTCGAAGCAGCTGAGCTCGGGAAGGTTCAATGCTGTGATCGACTCCGAGGTGGCGTCGAAATTCGTCTCGCCTCTGCTGCGCGCCCTGAACGCATTCTCTTTGCAGCAGAATAATTCTTTCCTGATGGACAGTCTGGGCAAGCAGCTGTTCCCGCAGAGTCTGACTTTGATGGACTGCCCGAAGATTCCCCGGGAGTGCTGCTCGAAGCTGTTCGACTCCGAGGGAGTTGCCACCAGAGAGTGCCCCATCATCGGGAACGGAGTGGTAAAGCAGTATTTCATAAACACTTATATGTCCCGCAAGATGCATCTGCAGCCCACCGTCGAGGACGCCACGAGGCCTGTGATGC
The DNA here is from genome assembly GCA_945874355.1 of uncultured Bacteroides sp. Lineage (GTDB taxonomy): Bacteria > Bacteroidota > Bacteroidia > Bacteroidales > UBA932 > Cryptobacteroides. Next base: position 117,545 of record CAMCGB010000006.1, on the reverse strand, counting down.
TGCCTCTCAGGAAGGGTTTCAGCTCAAGTGACGTGCTGTCTTATGTCGGGGAGGGAATCTACGTGACCGATTTCAACGGAGGCAACTGCAACTCCGTGACCGGCGATTTCTCCTACGGCATCGAGGGCTTCTATTTCAAGAACGGAGAGTGCGTCAAGCCGGTGAGCGGGATGCTCATGACCGGCAATATGCTCTCGCTCTGGAGCTCTTTGATTATCTCGGGCGACGATGCGAGGCGGTGTATGTCAAAACTTATTCCTACCTTAGCGTTCTCGGACGTTGATTTCAGCGCGTAGGTACCGGATAGTAATTTTAAATACAGACAACAATATGGAAATCAAGAAAAGCACAGTAGCGTCCCTCAGTTATGAACTGGAGGTAGAGGGCGCAATCGTAGACAGGGCAGGCTCGGAGAAGCCTCTCGAGTACATCCACGGCACAGGTATGCTTCTTCCCCGTTTCGAGGAGGAAGTGGAGGGCAAGACTGAGGGCGAGACTTTCGAGTTCACCCTTTCTGCCGAGGAAGGCTACGGAGAGTATGACGAGAGGTACAAGGTCACCCTTCCGAAGAGCACCTTCGAGGTGGACGGCAAACTGATGGAGGAGCTGCTTGTGGTCGGAAGGACCCTGCCTATGCTCAACTCCGCAGGACAGGTAGTCCAGGGAACCGTTGCGGAAATCACCCCCGACAGCGTTGTGATGGACTTCAACCACCCTATGGCAGGCAAGACCCTGCACTTCACCGGAAGAGTCGAAAAGGTGCGTGAAGCCACAGAGAAAGAGCTCTTGGAAGGCCTTCACGGAGAGTATCTCCCCCAGGGCGGATGCCATTGCGGCGAAGGCGGATGCCACTGCGGCGAGGGTGAGTGCAATTGCGGAGAAGGCGAATGCGGATGCGGAGAAGGTGAGGGCGGCTGCCACTGCGGCAAGTAGCATAGAATGAAGACAGCTATAGTCATACTCAACTGGAACACAGAGCCTTATCTTCGCTCCCTGCTGCCTTTGTGCGAGCAGGAGCAGAAGAAGGCCGGCTGCGGAATATGGGTCGTGGACAACGGCAGCACCGACTCTTCGCTCGACACGCTGCAGCGCGACTTCCCCTGGGTAAGGCTGCTGTCTTTCAGCGAAAACCTCGGATTTACCGGAGGTTACAACAAGGCCCTTGACCTGATTCTTTCTTCCGGCGACGCGCCGGAATATGTGGTCCTGCTGAATACTGACGTAGAGTTCGAGCCCGGTTGGTCGCTTCTGCTTGAGGAATGGATGGATGCCCATCCTGACTGCGCAGTTTGCGGCCCGGTGCTGAGGGCTTTGGAGCGCAGGGGCGACGGGACTTTTTCGCGAAGCGCCAGCTTTGAGTACGCGGGTGCCGCCGGAGGTTTTCTCGACCGTTTCGGCTTCCCGTTCTGCAGGGGAAGAGTGATGTCCCTGACCTGCGAGGACAAGGGGCAGTATCTCGATTCCGATAATGAAGTCACTTGGATATCAGGGGCTTGTATGATGGTCCGCTCCAGCGTCTGGCGCTCCCTGGGAGGTTTGGACCCGAGGTTTTTCGCCCATATGGAGGAGATAGATTTCTGCTGGCGGGCAGGGCTCGAGGGTTGGAAGGTTTGCTGCGTGCCGCGCAGCATAATATATCATATAGGGGGCGGCAGCCTGAAGCAGGACTCCCCTTTCAAGCTGATGCTCAATTTCCGCAACTCCCTGCTGATGCTCAATAAGAACCTGCCCCGCTGCTGCGGAGCCCTGAAGTCAAAGTTTATCTTTGCTTTCAGATATCTGCTGGACGGGGGAGCCGCACTGGTGTATCTTCTGGGCGGGAAGAAAGAGTATTGCAAAGCTGTCTTCTCAGCCCATAAGCAGTATAGGAGCCTGAAGGACCAAAGGCCATCAGTCAATCGGGAGGCCTCTTCCAGACAGGGAGGGGACTGCCCGAAGCCGAGCCGCAGGGCAGTTTTGAGCCCGGTGTGCATAGTGCTGCAGAAAACGCTCCGCGCAAGGAAAGTGTTCAGTTATCTGGATGCTCTTATGGATAAATGGTGATAATTCGATATTTTTATGAAAATCGTTATTGCAGGTGCCGGTGAGGTCGGTTCTCACCTTGCAAAAATGCTGCGCAACGAAGCGAACGACGTCACGGTCATCGACGACGAAGCGGGCCGCATCGCAGCGCTGGGCTCATATACCGATGTGGAGACTTGCAGCGGCAGTCCGTCGTCCATCAAGGTGCTGCGAAACTCGGGGGTTGCCGATGCAGACCTGTTCATAGCCGTGTACCCTAAAGTCAATCAGGAAATCAACATCGTCAGCGCCCTGCTCGCCAAAAGGCTGGGGGCGAAGAAAGTGATAGCCCGAATCAACGACGAGGACTGTCTTGCCGCCGAGAACAAACTGCTGTACAAGGAGTTGGGTATAGACCTGCTGCTCTATCCAGAAAGGACTGCGGCCGACGAAATCATCGATTTCCTCAAGCACAACTCCACCTCGGACACTATGGAGTTCGCGCGCGGCAAGCTGCAGATCGGCGTTTTCAAGCTGAACGAGGACTCCCCCGTCCTGGACCTGAAGCTCTCGGAAGTCATCAAGCCGCTTGAGGCCGGAGTCCTGTCGCAGTTCCGCATCATAGCGCTCAGCCGCGACGACAAGACCATAATCCCGAAGCTGGACACGAAGTTCCAGTTCGGCGATCTGGTGTTCACCATCTCGAAACGCGAAGGAGTCCAGAGCCTGAACACCCTGTTCGGAAAGAGCAACATCAACATTTCCAGCGCTTTCATCGTGGGCGGGAGCCAGATAGCCCAGATGCTCGCCTCTTCGCTCGCGCAGGCCGGGCTCAGCGTCAAGCTGGTCGAGAAGGACAGGGACAGATGCATAGTCCTGTCGGAGATTCTGCCTGACAGCGTGGAGGTGGTTCACGGGGACGGACGTAACTCGGACTTTCTGTTTGAGGAAGGTCTTCCGCAGTACGATGCCTTCATAGCCCTGAGCAGCAATGACGAGAGCAATGTGCTGTCGTGCGTGGTGGCAAAGAAGTTCGGGGTAGCAAGGACTGTGGCCGAAGTCGAGAACATAGAATATATAAGGATAGCAGAGGAGATGGGTGTGGACAGCGTCATAAACAAAAAACTGCTCACCGCAGGAAGGATCTTCCGGCTGACCCTGTCCGGAAAGGCAAGGATAGTGAGGTATATGGCAGGCACCAATGCCGAGGTGATGGAGTACACAGTCGCCCCCGGCAGCGCCATCACAAAGGGGCCCATCAAGGACCTGGACTTCCCTCAGGATGCCATCATTGGAGGCGTAATCCGCAGCAACGAGGCGATGATTGCGGTGGGAGATACGGTTATAGAGCCTTACGACAGGGTGGCCATATTCTCCAAGCCTGAGTGCATCAAGGAGATTGACCGCTTCTTCAAATAGGCTTCTGACATATTGTCAGCGTCAGATGTGCTGGCTTGGCTTTTGAAGTTTGTCCCCTAGACAAACGGATAATAAAAATAAGAAATATGGCTCAGAACGAAAAAATAGAAAAAGAGCAGTCTTCCAAGGAGGCTGAAGTAACTGATGTAGAGACTAATGAAGCCCGGAAGCAGGGCGAAGGCACTTCTGAAGTCAAGGATGACAAGAAGAAAAAGAATAAAAAGGAAGAGCAGCTGAAAAAGCAGCTTGAGGAGTTGTCTGACAAATTGTCCAAGGAGAAGGACGACTATCTGAGGCTGATGGCGGAGTTCGAAACTTTCCGCAGGCGCTCCTCCGAGGAGAGGCTCAGCCTGGTCGCCAGTGCGGCTGCGGACACCATCAAGGGTCTGCTTCCCATCCTTGACGACTGCGAGAGAGCCCTTCAGATTCTCCAGAAGTCGTCGGATGATGCAGCCAGGGAAGGCACTACTCTGATATACACCAAGTTGATGGACTATCTCAAGGGCCGTGGGCTCGCTGTCATCGAGGCCAAAGGCGAGGAGTTCAATACTGACTTCCACGAAGCGGTGACCCAGTTCCCCGTCAGCGACGAGGAGATGAAGGGTAAGGTGATCGATGTGGTGCAGACCGGTTACACCTATAACGGCAAAGTTCTCAGATACGCTAAAGTCGTGGTCGGAGCCTAATGGAGCAAAAGTAGATTATGGCAGAAAAGAGAGATTATTATGAAGTGTTGGGCATAGGCAAGAGTGCCAGTGCCGACGATATCAAGGCCGCCTATAGAAAAGCGGCCTTGAAGTGGCATCCGGACCGCTGGGTAAACGGTACGGAGCAGGAGAAGAAGACGGCCGAGGAGAACTTCAAGGAGGCTTCGGAGGCCTATTCCGTGCTCAGCGATCCCGACAAGAAGGCTAAGTACGACCAGTTCGGATTTGCCGGAGTGGACGGAGCTGCAGGCCAGGACTGGAGCCAGGGCTTCGGCTCGTTCAGCGACCTGTTCAACAACATCTTCCGCGGCTTCACAGGCGGCGGTTTCGACGATTTTTCTTCCGGAGGGTCGTCCCGCAGCGGGGCCGTGAGGGGCGACGACCTTTACGTCAAGGTTCAGCTTACCCTCGAGGAAATCGCTTCGGGCTGCAAGAAGGACATAACTGTGGACAGGTATGTAGCCTGCAGCGAGTGCGGAGGAAAGGGTACGAAGAACGAGTCCGACATCAGGACCTGCCCTACCTGCAACGGCAGCGGCCAGGTGCGTCACGAGTCCAGCTTCATGTTCGCCCGCAGCTATACATATTCGGAATGCCCCAACTGCCACGGAACGGGTAAAATCATAAACAACCCCTGCTACCGCTGCCACGGGAGCGGAGTGGAGAGGCAGAGGCAGACTCTGAGCATCAACATTCCCGCAGGCGTGGAGCACGGTATGCAGATACCTGTCAGAGGCCAGGGCAACAGCGGAAGGAACGGAGGCGTGAACGGAGATCTGTATGTGCAGATTGAGGAAATCGCCCACCCGAGGTTCAAAAGGGACGGAGTGAACCTGTTCTATACCAGGGTCATCAGCGTCACCGATGCCATGCTCGGAACCCAGATAGAGATACCCTGCCTCGACGGACCCCAGACCCTGAAGCTGCCAGCCGGCACGCAGAGCGGCACAGTCGAGAAGCTCCGCGGCAAGGGTCTGCCTTCCGTGAACGGCTACGGAAGGGGCGATTTGTATGTGAAGATACTGGTGTGGATCCCCCATAAGCTGTCGCGCAGCGAGAAGGAGGCTATCGAGTCGATGAGCAAGAGTTCATCCTTCAAGCCGGATCCGACGAGGGAAGACAGGGCACTTTTTGAGAAAGAAAGCAAATTTTTCTAGGAATTGCTTGTTTTGATAAAAATTGTTGCTATATTTGCAGTCCCGAAAAGGCAGCCTCTCTTCAGACGGTTTGATGACGCTGCGATTTAACACATAAGACAATTATGGATTATATCAAACTGGTTGAGCAGTCTTTCTCAGAGAACAAAGCTGCCAGCTACCCTGAGTTCAAGGCCGGTGACACAATCACCGTAACCTATAAGATTAAGGAAGGCGACAAGTTCAGACTCCAGAGCTTCCGCGGTGTGGTTATTCAGATTTGTGGAGCTACTCCTTACACAAGGACCTTCACCATCAGAAAAGTCTCCAACGGAGTGGGTGTCGAGAGGATTTTCCCCTACGAGTCTCCCTCAATCGAGAAGATAGAGCTCAACAAAGTCGGTAAAGTGCGTCGTGCACGCATCTTCTACCTCCGCAACCTCTCCGGTAAGAAGGCTCGCATCAAGGAAGCCAAGCGCAACGTCGCAAAGGAGGAAGTTGCTTAGTTAAAGCCGGGGCGCTGAAGGCTTGCAGCGATGCTTTGACTTCAGTCCGGTTAATAATGGCGCCTTAGCTCAGCTGAATAGAGCATTTGACTACGGATCAAAAGGTCGCAGGTTTGAATCCTGCAGGCGTCACAAAGAACCCGCTGATTATCAGCGGGTTTCTTGTATCCCCTCCGTTCCGCCGTTACAGATTTCTCCACGGGACGGCCGATTGAGGCAGGCTAGACGCCGCTGAAAGAGCTGAAGCCGCCGTCGACAGGAAGCACCACTCCGGTCACAAAGCTGGCCGCATCGCTGCAGAGGAACTGCGCCGCGCCATTAAGCTCAGTCAGATCGCCGAAACGCCGCATCGGAGTCTTAGCTATCACTTTGACCGAACGCTCAGTAAGACTCCCGTCCTCATTGAGCAGCGCCGCACGGTTCTGCTTTCCGATGAAAAATCCAGGAGCAAGCGCATTCACCCTAATCTTGTCTCCGTACTTGATAGCCAGCTCAGCCGAAAGCCAACGCGTAAAATTCGAAACACCCTCCTTGGCAGCGCCGTATCCGGCAACCCTGGTCAGCGCATCATAAGCCGCCATCGATGATATGTTCAATATGCAGCCAAATCCTTGAGCAGCAAATATTTCCGAAAACACATAACAGGGATAAACAGTTCCGTTCAGATTCAAATCCAGCACCTTGGTCCAGTCTTCGAGCTTCATATCCCAGAAATTCTGGTCCGGCATCACATTGGCTCCCTTTACATTGCCGCCAGCCACATTGATGAGAATATCCACCTTCCCATAGCTATCCTTCACGCTGGAGGCTATAGCCTTCAGCGACTCCGCATCCATAACATTGCACTCATATACCTGAGGATTGCCTCCGCAGGCCTGGAGCGATTCAAGAGTCTCAGAAACCTGCTCCGTCCTGTGCACCAGTCCAACCACATCAGCGCCCTGCGAAGCAAAATGCCGGGCTAGTGATCCGCCCAGAACACCGGCAGCGCCGCTGATTACAGCCACCTTGCCGGCTACGGAAAACATTTCATTCATAACTTTTATATTATTTTTACATTCTCATCTCCATCCAGAGACTCCACCGCACACATCATCCCCTCTACCTGCGCCAGAGCAAACATACGCCCATAAAAACCATAGCCCGGATTATAGCCCGAAACGGAGTCCGACAGCATATCGCGCCCGTGGTCCACTCTCATAGGAAGCGAAGGGTCCTGCCGCCTGAAGATGCGCAACAGTTCCACCAGATTCACCCTGCCGTCCACGTGGGGTGCCTCCACAAAATCGCCATCCGGAAGAAGAGCGCAGGTGCGAAGGTGCACAAAGCGGCTTCGCGAAGCGAATTCGCGGGCCATGGCCTCGACATCATTATGAGCCCCTGCCGAAAGCGAACCCGCACAGAAAGTCAGTCCATTATGAGGATTATCCACAGAATCAAGGATATAGCGTATATCCTCGGCATTGCATACTATTCGCGGCAGACCGAATACAGGCATAGGAGGATCGTCGGGATGGATGCACATATCTATCCCGTAGCTCCCGCACACCGGCATTATAGCCTTCAGGAAATAGACCAGATTTGCCCTCAGATCATCCTTTGTGACCCCGTCGTAGAGCGAAAGGAGAGAGCGGAAATGCTCCAACGGAGCCGCATCCCCTTCAGAAATATTGCCGCAGATAAAGCCCTGAGTCTTGACGATTATAGTATCGACCAGAGAATGAATATCCTCCGCAGTCATAGTCCTGTCGAGACCAGGAAGCTTCGCCAGTACATAATCCGGGTAATCCCTGGCGGCATCTTTCCTCCCGAGCACCCTGATGTCAAAATACGCAAGACGGGAATAATCGAAGTACAAAGCCGAAGTTCCGTCCGGCATAGGGCGTTTAAGGTCAGTCCGCACCCAGTCTATCACCGGCATAAAGTTGTAGCAGACCGTCCTAATTCCGCACTTTCCGAGATTCTCCAGACTCTGTATATAATTGTCTATCAAGCGGTCCCTCTCAGCACCCGCGTATTTTATGGCTTCGCTCACGGGAAGGCTCTCCACCACTGACCATTTGAGGCCTTGGGACTCTATCAAGGATTTGAGTTCTGAAATTCTTTCCACGCTCCACACTTCTCCCGCAGGGATGTCATAGAGCGAAGTCACTATACCCTGCACACCTATCTGGACAAGCATATCCAGAGTTATCTTGTCTTTGGGGCCGAACCATCTCCAGGTATTAAGCATTGTTATAGAGTTTAAAGTTGAGTCCGCAGGAAGTCCCGGATGAAGCATATACGCTTGTGCAGCAAGGGAATATCAAGGCTCGCGAGGGTGTCGGTAGTCCTGTTGGTGTTCAGTGTTATACCCGAGGTGAACATAATGCAGGGCACTCCCCTCTCGAGAAAATGCCGCTGGTCCGAAATCTTGCGGTAGAAAAGGTCAGTGAAGTTGGAGCTTCCGTAGTAGTCGTAACTCAAATCCAGCCCGTAGGAACGGTTTACCCTCTCAAGGGAGAAACAGTGCTGGAGTCCTCCCAGGGCAATCAGGTACTCGGGCCTGTCCTTATGAAGGGGCACGAGCGAAGAGCCGAGGATATCGAGATTGACCATAAGCGAGAGCCTGTACTCTCCAAGGTACTCCTTGACATACTCCAGCGAACCGGTAAGCCCGGTGTTATGTGCATCGAAAGCCACAAAAATGAGCCCTGTATCGCCCTTGCAGAAAATGGGCATCACCCGCGAAAGCTCCAGGAGGGCGGCTACAGCGGAAGAATTGGAGTCGGCCCCGGGGTAAAACTCCCCGCCAAGCGTCCCTATGCCGTCATAATATGCCGATACCAGAATGTACTTGCGGTACCAGCCGGGAGTGACGGCGATGATGTTGTGGCACGCCTTGCCGGCGCTCTCGAAACTCTGGACCGTGGTGCGCAGACCGGCGGAGCGGAACTGGCGCAGCAGGAAAAACGCCGCACTCTGGGCAGAAGCGCTGCCGCAGGCGCGGCCGCCGATAAGGGAGGAATCCGTCAGGAAACGGAGGTCTTCTTCGAGCTGGGTAGCGGAAGCACTCCTGGCCTCAATTCCCGACCGGGCAGCCAAGCTCAGGGATACAAAAAGAAGAATAAAAAGCGTCAGCCTTCTCAAATCTGGAGCAATAATTGATTATCTTTGCAAAATTAGTGAAAAAGATAGTAATTACCATATTTTCTCTTTTTCTCTCCGCATCGCTTCTTCTGGCCCAATACGACCAGGACGTATTTATGTGGAGAGGGCGCAATGCGCTCTCAGAAGGGAAGTATGCCCAGGCCATTGACAACTTCAACATACTCACCCGTCTGGACACTACCGAGTACTGGGGTTTCTTCTTCAGGGGCATAGCCAAGTACAACCTGGGCGACGTCAGGGGCGCCGACAAGGACTTCAACACCTCTATCAGGCTCAACCCCATATTCACCAACGGCTACCACTACAGGGCCATAACCCGGAGCCGCCTGGGCGACTATGACGGAGCCTTCGCGGACTTCGACAAGGCTCTCGAGCTGCGTCCCGGGCTGCACGGAATCTATTTTTCACGCGGAGTGACCAACTTCCTCTCCCAGAGATTCGAGCAGGCCGTGCAGGATTTTGACACCTATATCCGCAAGGAGCCTTCCGATCCTTCGGCCTATCTGAACCGCGGCGCCTCGTACCTCTTCCTCTCGGACACCCTCAAGGCTATGGACGACTACAACAAGGCCATCAAGCTGGACCGCTTCGAGCCTGAAGGATACATAAGAAGGGCGCGCCTCTACTCCGAGCAGAGCGACTTCGACAATGCCCTCAAGGACCTCAACACCGCAATAGAGCTGGATTCGACCAATACCCTCGCATATTTCAACAGAGCTCTTATCCATTATGAGAAAAAGAGTTACAACGATGCGATGAACGACCTGAACACAGTTCTGAGGCACGAGCCGGGCAATGCGCTGACCCTTTACAACAGGAGTCTGATCTACGCCCAGGTAGGAGCTTGGGAGGAGGCGCTGGACGATATGGACAGGGTAATCAACATCAACCCGGGCAATGTGCTGGCGCACTTCAACCGTGCCGCCATTTTCATAGGTATGGAACGCTGGCTGGATGCCCTTGAAGACTACAACAAGGCCATAGAACTGTATCCGGACTTCGCCAAGGCCTACCTCAACCGCTCTTATGTGGAGAGTATGCTGGGACGCAACAGGGAGTCGAAGGCGGACTACCAGACAGCCCAGCAGAAGATACGCGAGTACAGCGCCAAGAGTTCGGAAGGCTCGTTTGCCGACACCACCAAACGCTACAACTCTCTGCTGGCCCTGGATGCGGACTTCGCGAAGAAGGACTTCGACAACGAGCTGCTCCAGCACCGCGAGGTGGACATAAAGCTCAAGCCGCTCTACCGTTTCACCCTCTCTTCATCAGAAGCAGAGCAGGCCAATATGCTTTCGAAGGCCTATGAGAACGCCCTGATAGACCGCTTCATAGACTTTATGCCCGAGCGCGTGGCCATAAGCAATACCGCCCTCAAGGGGACTCAGGAGTACATCTTCACCACCAATAGCGCAGAGTACTTCGCCAAAGGTCTGCAGGAGCTTCAGAACAAGCAGTTCAGCTCGGCCCTCAACTGGTTCGACAAGGCCATCGAGAATGCCGAAGACCAGCAGGAGAAGGACAAATACGCCAAGTACTACAAGGCCTTCTACCTTATGAACCGCGGAGTGCTCAAGGCCGAGATGATAGACTTCATAGCCTCGCTGGAAGGCAACGTGCAGACTCTGTCGATGGACACCGAGGGTGCCATAAGAGCAAGGGTAAACGACAAGGTGGCAAAGAGTTACGACTATTCCGACGCCATCGCGGACATTCAGAGTGCGATAAATCTGCTGCCGGACATTCCCTATCTGTACTTCAACCTGGGCAATCTTCACTGTCTGTCTTCAAGGCTTGTGGAAGCCATCGAGGACTATGATATGGCCATCAAGCTCTATCCTTATATGGGAGATGCCTACTTCAACCGCGGCCTTGTGCTGATTTTCCTTAAGGACGAGCAGAAGGGCTGCATAGACCTTTCGAGGGCCGGAGAGCTCGGAGTGGGTGACGCCTACAGCGTGATAGCAAAATACTGCAAATTGGATGAGAACAATTAAATTCAAGTCACTCTCGTCAGGAAGCTGCGGCAACTGCTACTTTCTGGGTTCGTTCCATCAGGACGGCAGCTGCGAGGCAGCCCTGCTGATAGACCTCGGAGTCAGCCCGAGAAGGCTCAAGAAAGAGCTTGAGAAAGAGGGCATCCCGCTTTCATGCATCAAGGGTGTGCTTATAACCCACGACCATAACGACCATATCAGGGCCATAGGCTCGTACTGCAAGAATCTGCCCCTGCCCGTCTGGATGACCCGGGAGCTGTCCGGTGCCTTCCTCGTAAGGCATCTGGGAGGAGAATATCTGCCCGCCTGCCGGAGAATCCTCTCTCCGGGATGGAACCAGATTGACGGGGACACCATCAGGGCCAGATATTTCGTCGTGCCTCACGACGCCACCCAGACAGTCGGATACGCCGTCCTTATCGGAGGACATAAATTCGTGATAATGACCGATATAGGTTCTTTCACCGAAGAAGCCTCCCTTTGGGCCTGTCAGGCTGACACCGTGGTTATCGAGTCGAACTATGATCCCGATATGCTCCGTCGCGGTCCCTATCCTCCTGAGCTTCAGGAGCGCATACGCTCGGGACACGGCCACCTCTCCAATCCCGAATGTGCCCAGGCCATACGTCAGTTCAGCCATCAGGGACTCCGTCAGGTGTTCCTCTGCCACCTGAGCGAGCATAACAACGACCCCGCGCTTGCGGTCAAGTGTTCCCGTGAGGTTCTGGACCAGGGCATCAGGCTCACTGCCCTGCCCCGCCAGACGCCTTCTCCCCTTTTCGAACTCCAATCATCAGTATATGAAAGAATTCTGGAAGATACTTAAAGCATACCTGCCTCCTTATAAAAAATACCTTGTAGGCTCGGTCGTGATGAATATCCTCTCGGCCGTGTTCAACGTGTTCTCCTTCTCGCTGCTCATCCCCATCCTGCAGATACTCTTCAATGTGGGCGATGTCAGCTACGAGTTCATCCCCTGGCACAAGGGTATGCCCTTCGATGAAATCAGCAACAATGTCTATTACTATGTAGGCACCCTGATTGAACAGATGGGACAGAGCAAGGTTCTGCTGCTTCTGTGCCTGGTGTTCTCGGCCATAGTCGCCATCAAGACCAGCTGCTATTTCGGCTCCGCCGCTGTGCTCGTCCCCATACGCACGGGCATAGTCAAGGATATGAGAATGCAGATCTACCGCAAGATAGTCTCCCTGCCCCTGGGCTTTTTCAGCAATGAGCGCAAGGGTGACATCATCGCGAGGATAAGCGGAGACGTGCAGGAAGTGGAGAATTCCATCACCTCTACCATAGAGATGCTCCTGAAGAACCCGATTCTCATCGTCATCTATATGCTGGTGCTCTTCCGAATGAGCTGGAAGCTGACCCTGTTCGTGCTGGTGTTCGCGCCTGTGATGATAGGCATAATGAGCGTCATAGGCCGCAAGCTCAAGGCTCACTCGACTGAGGCCCAGCAGTTCTGGAGCGACACTATGAGCCAGGTGGAGGAGACCCTGGGAGGGCTGAGGATCATCAAGGCTTTCCTTGCCGAGGACAAGATGACCCGGAGATTCGAAAACATCACCGAGAACATGAAACAGAAGAACAGCCGCGTGGCTCTCAGGCAGGCCAGCGCCCACCCCGTGAGCGAGTTCCTGGGTTCGGTGATGATAGCTATAGTTCTTTGGTTCGGAGGCACCCTTATTCTAGGGGAGAGCGCCGTCATCGACGCCCCCTCATTCATGGCCTATATGGCTATCCTGTATTCCATCATACAGCCTATAAAGGACTTGTCCAGAGCGGCTTACGGCATCCCCAAGGGACTTGCGTCGATGGACAGGATCAATGTCATCCTGAATGCCCGGAACAATATTGTGGAAGCTGCTGAGCCCAAGACTCTGACGGGATTTGAGAAAGGAATCAGTTTCGAGAACGTCAGCTTCCGCTACGAGGACGGCAAAGAAGTGCTCCACAGCATCAATCTTGAGATTCCGAAAGGAAAGAACATAGCAATCGTGGGGGCTAGCGGAGCCGGGAAGTCAACTCTGGTGGACCTGATTCCGAGGTTCTACGACCCCAGCGGAGGCAGCATCAAAATCGACGGAGTTGACCTTCGGGATGTGAGCATCTCTTCGCTTCGGGCCCTGATGGGCAATGTGAACCAGGATCCTATACTGTTCAACGATACCATATTCAACAACATAGCCTTCGGCGTCAAGGATGCGACCCTCGAACAGGTCATCCAGGCGGCCAGGATTGCCAATGCCCACGAGTTCATTATGGACAAGGAGAAAGGCTACGATACTGTCATCGGAGACCGCGGAATGATGCTCTCGGGAGGCCAGAGGCAGAGGTTGAGCATAGCCAGGGCCATACTCAAGAACCCTCCCATACTGATATTGGACGAAGCCACCGCCTCGCTCGACACCGAGTCCGAGAGGATAGTGCAGCAGGCTCTGGACTACCTTATGAGCAGCCGCACCACAATTTCCATAGCCCACCGCTTGAGCACGGTAAAGAAGGCCGATGAGATAATTGTGATGAACGAAGGACAGATTGTTGAACGCGGCAAGCACGACGAACTCATTGAGAAGAATGGCTACTACAAGAAACTCTACGAAATGCAAAGTCTCTGACATCCTGTTCAGGGCCCTGCTCATTATCTATATAGGGGCAATAGCCTATCTGTGCTTTGCGAATATGAACAATCTTCCGCAGATACAGAAGGAGTTCTTCGGCATTCCTACCGACAAACTGGTGCATTTCTGTATGTTCTTCCCTTTCCCCATCATAGCCTTCTACGCCTATGACCGCAGGTTCAAAACCAGGGTGGAGCTGGTAAGTTCGCTGGTCAAGCTTTGCGCCTGGGGATGCATATTTGCCGGGGTCACAGAGATGATCCAGGCTACTCTCCCCTACCGCACCCAGGACGTAAAGGACTTTGCGGCAGACTGCATCGGCATTGCCCTCTCTTCTGTGATATTGTTGATTTTCAATCTTATAAAATTCAAGAAAAAGTAAGCTGCAACTATGAAGCCTTCAACTGTTTTCGCGTCAGTAGTACTGTGTCTTCTCTTTTCGACGGGCGCTTTTGCGGCCGCTCCCCGAAAGGGCGACTTCAAGCCTTTTACAGACAGCCTCATAGTGTGGATGGAACAAAGGACCACTGTAGTCCAGAAGCCTGAACTCACCCGCTGCACTGTGCACGGAAAGACTGTGGACCTGTATTTCAATGCCGAGCTCTCGTACTACCCTTGGAGGGAGGAGGACGCGAAGTGGCTCAGGTCTGAGGCCGGAGGCTTCATCAAGAGTCTGGACAGCGGCTACTCTCTCGGAAGCATTTACTCGAACCGCTACGAACTCTCGCAGCTCACTCTTCCCCGCTTAGGCAATTCGGGGCAGTTCAACTCTTCCTGGAAGCAGGGCATAGAGGATCCGCACAAGGACGAGAAGCATCCTCTGGTGCTGACGGAAGGCGCCAGCAACTACCCCAAGGGGCTGAGCAACAGATATATAGCCCTATGGCAGAGTCACGGGCTCTACTACGATGCCAAGGAAGACCAGTGGCAGTGGCAGAGAGCTCCGCTCCACAGGACAGTGGAGGATATGTTCACCCAGACTTTCGTGCTGGACTTTCTCGCCCCTATGCTCGAGAGGGCGGGGGCGTACCTTGTGATGCCGCGCGAGAGGGACATCCAGACAGAAGAAGTCATCTGCGACAACGACCCCGGATTCGAAGGCGTAAGGGACCTTAAGACAAGACGCAAGGGGGAATTCAGCCGCAGCGGAGAGTGGAGCAGCGAGAAAGGAGGATTTGCCGACTATAAAAGAACTTACACTTTTGCCGACCAGCCGTTCGGGGCAGGCACATCGCTCAAGGCGGCCTGCAGCAGCAAAGGAGGAAGCCGGGCAGTGTGGAAGCCTTCTTTCAGCAAAAGAGGCGAGTATGCGGTGTACGTTGCATATACTTCATATCTGAACAGCAGCGAAAGCGCCCAATATACAGTCAGGCATCTGGGCGGAGAAACCAAACTGAAAGTGAACCAGAAAATGGGAGGGGGAACCTGGATCTATCTGGGCACTTTTGAGTTTTCTCCCGGGCAGGAGGCCTATGTGGAGCTTACAAACCGCGGACAGGAGGGCGATGTGGTGAGCGCTGACGCGGTCAAGTTCGGCGGCGGATACGGCAAGATGGAACGCGGAGGAAGCATATCGGGGATGGCCAGCAGCGCAGAAGGAGCGCATTACAATATGCATCTGTCGGGAGCGGACAGCACGATTACGCAGAACTGGGACAACGACTACACTAACGACTTCGCTTCCAGGGGAATATGGACGGCAATGATGAAGGAGCAGAAGGGCATCCCCATCGACCTGTCGCTGGCTTTCCACACCGATGCCGGAGTGGCAAAGGCCGACTCGACCATAGGCACGCTTGCCATCTATACTCTGCGCTGCGACGGCGAGAGGGAGTTCTCCGACGGGCGCGACCGCCTGATCAGCCGCCTTCTGTGCGACTATGTCCAGACGCAGATTGTACAGGACCTGAGAGCTGACTACAAGACAGACTGGAACAGGAGAGGCATCTGGGACAAGAGCTACAGCGAGTGCCGCACCACTTCGGTGCCCGCGATGATTCTGGAGCTGCTCAGCCACCAGAACTTCGGCGACATGAAGTACGGACTCGACCCGGCCTTCCGTTTCTCTACGGCAAGGGCGGTATATAAAGGCATACTGAAGACTCTGGCTGACTATTACCAGCGGCCCTACCAGGTAGCCCCTCTGCCCGTGGAGGCGCTGCAGTGCAGCCTTCTGCCGGGCTCCAGGGCAAGAGTCGAGTGGCAGGGAAGGCTGGACGGGAAAGAGCCTACGGCAACAAATGAAGGCTATATAGTATATGTGCGCAAGGACGACGGAGCGTTCGACGGGGGAAGGAGCTGCAAAGACAACAGTTTCGAAATGGACATAGAGCCGGGGCATATATATTCGTTCAGGGTGGAAGCCTTCAACCAGGGCGGCAGGAGCTTCCCTTCAGAAGTGGTTTCACTCTGCTCAATGGGGGCCGAAAGCAAGGGAGAAGTGCTGATAGTGAATAATTTCACCAGGGTCTCAGCCCCGTCCTGGATTGATGGCAACTCTTATGCAGGCTTCGATTCGAGGCAGGACAGCGGAGTTGGATATATCAGGGAAATAGGCTACATCGGAGAGAACTACGACTTCGACCCCAATTCCGAGTTTATAGATAACAACTCGCCGGGCTTCGGCGCCAGCTACAGCGATATGGCAGGGAGTATCATTGCCGGCAACACTTTCGACTTCGCCTATGTCCACGGGAAGGCCTTCGCCGCCCTGGGCTACTCTTTCGCTTCCTGCTCGCAGCAGGCCTTCTGCTCAGCTGGCACCTCTGAAAGAAAGGCCGACATCGTGGATCTTATCTGCGGGAAGCAGGGAGGAGAGAAGTATCCGGTCTTCCCCGAAGAGATGAAAAGGGCGCTCAAAACTCAATGCGCTCAAGGGACAAATATACTGGTATCGGGCTCCGCAATAGCTTCAGATGCCAGCGCCCTTCAGGACGAATTCACAAGCAAGACCCTGGGATTCAGTCTGATAAGGGCTTATGGCACGCCGGGAGCACAGATAGGCCCCCATATGTATTCCCACCATCTGAACCAGAACATCTACTGCGTGGAGCACCCTGATGCGCTGAAGGGTTCTTCATTCTCGCGCAGCAGCAAGGTTGTGCTGAGATACCCCGACTCAAAGCTCCCTGGGGCAGTGGTGAGCAATATGGGGAAGTACCGCTGCGCAGCAATAGGAGTGCCCCTCGAGACACTCCTTAATGACAACGACAGGATTTCTGTCCTGAATATGGTTCTTGATAATATGCAGGGCGACTAGCTCTGCTTCTTGTCGTACTCTTCGAAACGGGAGTTGTTGGAGATGTACTCGGGAACGGTCCTCTTCATCAGCTTGACCATCTCGGGGATTTCAACCTGCTTGCTGAGCTCTTCCAACTGCTCGCATACCTGCACTGCGGTCGCATAATCGTACTCCCTCACCCTTGCAATCCTGATCTTCTCGTGGGTGGTAGGCTCGGTATTCTCTACATTTGAGAGCACCTCCTCGTAGAGTTTCTCGCCCGGGCGAAGTCCCGAGTACTCTATCTTTATGTCCACATCGGGCACAAGTCCGGAGAGCTCTATCATCCTGCGTGCAAGAGTGTCAATCTTGACTGGTTTGCCCATATCGAAGACGCAGATTCTGTTCTCGGTAGGCATAGTCACGGCTTCCATCACCAGGCGGCAGGCCTCGGGTATGGTCATAAAGAAACGGGTGATGTCCTTATGGGTCACGGTCACAGGGCCTCCGGCGCTAATCTGGCTGCGGAACAGAGGAATCACCGAACCGTTGGAGCCCAGTACATTGCCGAAGCGGGTGGTGACGAACTTGGTATGGCCCTTAATCTCGCCCCTTTCGATTGCGAGTCCGAGGCTCTGGATATAAATCTCGGCAAGCCTCTTGGTACAGCCCATTATATTGGTGGGATTCACTGCCTTGTCGGTAGAGATCATCACCATCTTGTCCACTCCGTACTCGATGCATTTGTCGGCCACATTGCGGCTTCCGACCACATTCACATACACGGCTTCGCAGGGATTCTCCTCCATAAGGGGCACGTGCTTGTAGGCAGCGGCGTGGAATACTACCTGGGGCTTATAGGTCCTGAAAGCAAAGTCCAGACGGGGGACCTGGCGCACATCTCCGATTATGGGCACGAAATCCAGCTCAGGGAACTTCTTCTCAAGCTCGAGCCTGAGGTTGTGCATAGGGGTCTCGGCGTTGTCGAAAAGGACCAGCTTCCTGACCGAGAAGGTGGCGAGCTGGCGGCACAGCTCCGAGCCTATGCTTCCTGCGGCGCCGGTGACCATCACAACCTTTCCTTCGAAAGTCTTCTTGACCGCGTCGATGGATATTTTGATTTCATCCCTGCCCAGCAGGTCTTCGATTTTCACTTCCCGAAGCTTCAGGCTGCCGTCGCCCATATTGCCGGAGAACTCGTCGATGGTAGGAACCACCAGGACTCTGAGTCCGCTGGAAGTGGCATGTCCGACCAGATTGTCCCTTTCTTTCTGAAGGTCATCCATCGTTGCGAAGATAAGTCCCGAAAGGGAGAGCTTGTCGATGAGCTTGCGAAGCGACTCTGCGTCTGTGAAAGTATAGACATTCTTGTCGACGAACTTGGTCTCCTTGAGGCTGTCGTTCGGGGAGAGGAAGCCGCAGACCTCGTAATGGGTGGAGTTGCGAAGGCGCACAACTGAAGAGATGGACTTGTCGCTAACCCCGTAAACAAGCACGCGGAGGCGTTTCTGCGCATCGTGCAGGCGGGCCTTGTAGGTGTCATACACTACTATCATCAGCAGTCTCACCAGGCAGAGAAGCACCAGGGCGACAAGGCCGTCAGCAAACATCAGGACAGGAACGGCTCCGCTCCACTCCGAGAAAAGGGCGATGCAGGCGCAAATCAGAATGGCCTTTCCCAGCACAGCGAGCCCCATCACCAGAGTATCCTTGAATGTGAAGTGGCGTATGACTATGGTGTAAGTCTTCAGGAGGTAAAACATAAGGGCGCTGGAGAGCACCGAAGAGACTCCCCATACGATGGTGAATTGCCTCGATTCTATCTGGTCCACCCCGAGGAAATAGGAGACCACTGCAACAAGAATGGTTGCAAACAGCGAAATGCACACGTCCATTACGAAGACCAGTCTTCGGTCCAGGAATTTGTGTGCGAAACGGTCAAGTTTAAGACCCAGTCGAGTTCTCATATTGTGTGTTGTTAGGTATTTATCCATTAAAAATTAAAGGCCAGTGCAGGGCACACGGCACCGCTGACACTGTCCATCTTTACATATATGCCTGTGTTGATGTGAAAAAGGGATTTGAGGGGAGACAGCACCAGGTCGCCCAGGTGCGCTGACAAAATCCCTATTCCGGCACCGAGAAGCACGTCACTCATCCAGTGCTCCGAGTGGAACACCCTCAAGTAAGCGACCAGAGCCGCTGTTCCGTAAGCAGCTGCACCCCAGGCATTTCCATACTGCAGCCGGACAAGCTCCGCCCCGGCAAAGGCAACGGCGCTATGTCCCGACGGGAAACTCTTGTCATCGCTTCCGTTGGGCCTCAGAGTGGGCACACAGGCCTTGAGAGTTTTGGTGGTGGCAGTAAGAAGAGCAACGCCCACAAGGGCATCCATACCCCTGTCCAGGATGGAGTACTGAGTCTCCACTCCGAGATATTCCAGGCCGAGCGAAGCGGCAAGAGGCAGATACTGAAGCACTTCCTCGATATAGACGTTCTTTGTCCCGTAGGGCTTCAGGGTAGCGATGGCATTGGTCATACGGAGGTCCACCGCATCGTGCGACAAGCAGTGCAGAAGGCTGCCGGAGCCAATCAGTACGGCGGGGGCCACAAAGGAAGAGAACTTCAGCTCAGGCTTCTGCTTGTATGAAGCGTACCGGGCGGTGCTGTCCGCGGCGGGAGCATACTGGGCTCTGGCGCCAAGAACAACACACAGACACAGAAGCATTGCTAAAGCTCTTTTCATAAGGGTAGATTACCTGTCGGAGTACATCTGTTCGTAGTACTTTTCGTACTCGCCGCTGGTGACCCTGTCCATCCATTCCTGGTTGTCAAGGTACCATTTGACGGTCTTCTCTATGCCCTCTTCGAACTGCAGGGAAGGCTCCCAGCCCAGCTCCTTCTGAAGCTTGGTGGAGTCTATTGCATAGCGGGCGTCGTGGCCCAGGCGGTCGGTGACGTAGGTGATAAGGTTCAGATCCTCGCCCTCGGCCCTTCCAAGCAAACGGTCAACCGTGCTTATCAGGACTTTGATTATGTCTATATTCTTCCACTCGTTGAAGCCGCCGATATTGTAGGTCTCGGCTATCTTGCCCTTGTGGAAGATAAGGTCTATTGCCCTTGCGTGGTCCTCAACATAGAGCCAGTCGCGCACGTTCTCACCCTTACCATAGACAGGGAGCGGTTTGCGGTGGCGGATATTGTTGATGAACAGGGGGATAAGCTTCTCGGGGAACTGGTAGGGGCCGTAGTTGTTGGAGCAGTTGGTCACAATCGTCGGCATCCCGTAGGTGTCGTGGAAGGCGCGCACGAAATGGTCGCTGCTGGCCTTTGAGGCGCTGTACGGGCTGTGAGGGTTGTACTTGGTAGTCTCGTAGAAGAAGTCCTCCCCGTAGGCCTCGTGGTGACTGCTGCTCGATGCCCTGGTGGTAAAGGGCGGCTCTATGCCTTCGGGATGGGTCATCTCAAGCGCTCCGTAAACTTCATCCGTGGAGATGTGGTAGAACCTCTTGCCCTCGTATTTGCCAGGCAGGCTCTCCCAATAGAGCTTTGCGGCCTGCAGAAGCGAAAGGGTTCCGAGCACATTGGTCCTCGCAAAGGTGAAAGGGTCCTTGATCGAGCGGTCCACGTGACTCTCGGCGGCAAGATGGATGATGCCGTCAACCTTCTCCTGCTGCATCAGCTCATAGAAGGCATCGAAGTCGCAGATGTCCATTCTGACGAACTTGTAGTTCGGCTTGTCTTCGATGTCCTTGAGGTTTTCAAGGTTCCCGGCGTAGGTAAGTTTGTCAAGATTGATAATCCTGTAATTGGGGTACTTATTTACGAACAGGCGTACCACGTGGCTGCCGATGAAACCCGCTCCTCCTGTAACAAGTATGGTTTTTTCGTAATTCATAATTGGTCAGTACGCTGAAAATCACACAAAAATAGTTAATTTTGCGGACAATGACAACAAAACCGCCCATATATCTCTATACTGACGGCGCAGCAAGCGGCAATCCAGGCCCCGGAGGCTATGGAGCTGTGCTCCGCTGCGGCGAGCTGTACAAGGAGCTGTCGGGAGGTTTCGCCCTTACGACCAACAACCGTATGGAGCTGCTTGCCCTGATAAAGGGGCTGGAGGCCATACGCTGGAAGGGAGCGCAGGTGCACGTGTTCAGCGATTCGACTTATGTGGTGAACACCATCACCAAAGGCTGGAAGCGGAAAAAGAACCACGACCTGTGGAGCAGGTACGACGCCCTGGCGCCTTCTTTCGAGCTGAGTTTCACCTGGGTCAAGGGGCACGCCGGGCACCCGGAGAACGAAAGATGCGACGCCCTGGCGGTACGCGCCTACAGGGAAGGGGTGCTGGAGAAAGACGAAGGATACGAAATGCAAGATAACGATTCAAACACAATATGGACAATGGAAAAATAGTTGTTGGCATCACCCAGGGTGATTCCAACGGAATAGGATACGAGGTCATCATCAAAGCTCTGGCCGACCCCAGGATACTTGAGCAGTTCACTCCTATAGTGTACGGTTCTTCGAAGCTTTTCGGCTTCTACCGCAAGAGTATACCCGAGATTGACCAGATGGACACCAACGCCATCAGCAGCGCATCGGAGGCCCACCCCAAGAGGATTAACATCGTGAACTGCCTTCCGGACAGCAGCTATGCCGAGCCCGGACAGGCTACCGCCGAGTCCGCAAAGGCCGCCATCACCGCTCTTGCAGCAGCAGTCAAGGAGCTGAAGGAAGGTAAGATAGATGTGCTGGTCACGGGGCCGATCAACAAGAAGGCAATGGCCAGCGAGGGTTTCGGATTCCCCGGCCACACCGAGTATCTGCAGGAAGCCTTCGGCAAGAAGGACGTGGCTATGTTTATGGTGAGCCACCGTCTGAGGCTGGCCGTAGTCACAGGACACATTCCCCTCAAGGATGTGGCAGCTCAGATCAGCGAGGAGAAGATTCTGAGCAAGCTCAGGCTCATCAACGAGTCCCTCAAGCAGGATTTCACCATAGACCAGCCCAAGATTGCCGTGCTGAGCCTCAACCCCCACAGCGGAGACGGAGGCCTGCTGGGCACCGAGGAGCAGGAAATCATCATCCCGGCCATCAGGAAGGCTACCGAAGAAGGCATCCTGGCCTTCGGTCCTTTCTCCCCTGACGGCTATTTCGGCCTGAGTCATTACGAGAATTTCGACGCCACTCTGGCTATGTACCACGACCAGGGTCTGTCGCCTTTCAAGGCTCTCTCGTTCGAGGACGGAGTCAACTACACGGCAGGACTTCCCGTCATCAGGACTTCTCCCGACCACGGTACGGCCTTCGAGATGGCAGGCAGGGACGAGGCGGACCCGCGCTCGATGAGAGCGGCAATTTTCACCGCCATAGACATCTTCCGCAGCCGTAGGGCCTGGGAAGAGCTCCAGCAGGGCAAGATGCCTCCCTTCGAGTTCGAGAAACGCGAGCGTCCCGGCAAACCGGTATAGCTTGGGAGAATAGATTTCTCCGCTCGCTTCGCTCGGTCGAAATGACAAAGGGCTCCGCTCGGAAAACGAAATGACAAAGGGCTCCGCTCGGTGACATTACTGTCATTTCGAGCGGAGCAGTTTTCTTGTCATTTCGAGCGGAGTAGTTTTCTTGTCATTTCGAGCGGAGCACGAAGTGCGGAGTCGAGAAATCTAGCGGCCTTCGGAGTACCTGGCACTCTGCTCTTCGAGCAGCTGCTCCAGCACTCCGGGCTCGAAGTAATTGATTCTCATCTGCCTTTTCACCTGGGCAAGGGTATCGGCCGCCTCGGCGCGGGCCACTTCTGAACCCTTGCGCAGCACCTCATAGACATAAGGAAGGTTCTTCTCAAGCTCCTTGCGGCGCTGCCTAATAGGCTCCAGAACGTCGTTCAGCACTGCGTTCAAGAAGGTCTTGATCATCATATCGCCAAGCCCTCCCCTGCGGTACTGCTCCTTCACCTCGTCCAGGCTCCTGAAATCAAAGCTCTGCTTGCGTCCGTGGAAGCAGTCGCCGAACTTTTCAAAATGCTCCGGCAGGCAGAAAGCGTCCAGATAAGTAAAGACCGTATTGCCCTCAACCTTTCCGGGGTCGCTCACCTGAAGGTGACCGGGGTCGGTAAACATACCCTTCACCTTGGCCCATACTTCTTCCGCACTGTCCGACAGATAGATGCAGTTCCCGAGCGACTTGCTCATCTTGGCCTTGCCGTCGGTTCCGGGGAGCCTCAGGCAGGCTTTGTTGTCCGGCAGCAGAATCTGGGGCTCTACCAGGGCGGGGCCATAGGTGGAGTTGAACTTGCGGACGATTTCGCGGGTCTGCTCTATCATAGGCTCCTGGTCCTCCCCTACAGGCACGGTAGTGGCCTTGAAGGCAGTGATGTCGGCGGCCTGGCTTATAGGATAGCAGAAGAAGCCGACCGGAGTGCCGGCCTTGTTGTCAGCTCCGTCGGCATTGTCCGAGAAGCCGCGCATCTGAATCTCCTGCTTGACGGTAGGGTTGCGCTGGAGTCTCTGCACGGTGACCAGGTTCATATAGAAGAAAGTGAGCTCGGTAAGCTCGCTGACCTGGCTCTGGATGAAGATGGTGGTCTTCTCGGGGTCGAGCCCCGCCGACATATAGTCAAGTGCGACTTCGATGATGTTCTGACGCACCTTCTCGGGATTGTCGGCATTGTCGGTAAGAGCCTGCGCATCGGCTATCATCACGAAAATCTTATCGAACTCCCCGCTGTTCTGAAGTTCCACTCTGCGGCGCAGGGACCCCACATAGTGACCTATGTGGAGCCTTCCCGTAGGGCGGTCGCCCGTAAGTATTATCTTTCCCATAATCAGTCTTTTACTGCATTAAGAGCCTCGCGCACCTGAGCCTCGATTTCGTCGCAGAGCTCAACATTGTCCTTGAGCAGCTGCTTGACTGCAGCAGCTCCCTGGGCGAGTTTCTCGCCGTTGTAGCTGAACCAGCTGCCGCTCTTGTGGATGATATCGAACTCTACAGCGAGGTCGACAATCTCGGCGCTGTGGCTTATGCCCTCGCCATAGACAATGTCGAACTCGGCCTTCTTGAAAGGAGGAGCCATCTTGTTCTTCACAACCTTCACCTTTGTGCGGTTGCCGAGGGCTTCGTCGCCGTCCTTGAGCTGCGTGGTGCGTCTAACGTCGAGCCTTACGCTGGCGTAGAACTTGAGGGCGTTGCCTCCTGTCGTAGTCTCGGGGTTGCCGAACATCACGCCTATCTTCTCGCGGAGCTGGTTGATGAAGATGCAGCAGGTGTTGGTCTTGGAGATGTTTGCCGTCAGCTTCCTGAGAGCCTGGCTCATAAGTCTGGCCTGAAGACCGACCTTGTTGTCGCCCATCTCCCCTTCGATTTCAGCCTTGGGGGTAAGGGCTGCCACAGAGTCGATTACGATGATATCGATGGCGCCGCTGCGGATAAGGTTGTCGGCGATTTCGAGGGCCTGCTCCCCATTGTCGGGCTGGGAGATGAGCAGAGTGTCGAGGTTCACTCCCAGAGCCTTCGCGTAAGTGCGGTCGAAAGCGTGCTCGGCGTCTATCATCGCCGCAATGCCTCCGGCCTTCTGGGCCTCGGCTATGGCGTGGATGGCCAGGGTGGTCTTACCGCTGGACTCGGGTCCGTATATCTCCACTATCCTGCCTCTCGGGTAGCCTCCTATTCCAAGAGCGTGGTCCAGCGCCACACTTCCGCTCGGAATCACCTGCACGTCCCACTGGGGCTGCTCGCCGAGTTTCATTATGGTACCTTTACCGAAATCTTTCTCAATCTTGTCGATTGTCGCCTGGAGCGCCTTGAGGCGGGCGGCATTCACGTCCTGCACGTTTGTTTGCTCTTCTTTAGCCATAAATAAATCAGTTTAATAAGTAAATAGTTTAAGTACGTCCCCATCCCGGGGCAAAGGTTAGCAAATATACTATATTTTCCGTGATTTTTTCTAAATTTGCTATCGGTAAAAATGATTTTTGATGAAGGATTGTCTGCTTGGAAAAACTCTGGGCGAGTTGAAGCAAATTTGCGCTGAGCTCTCGCTCAAAAGCTTTGTCGCCACCCAGCTTGCGCAGTGGATGTACTCCAAAAGGGTCAGGAGCTTTGATGAGATGACCAATATCTCCAAAGCTTCGAGGGAAGCCCTGAGCGAAAAGTATGATCTCGGGGTGAGGGAATACGGCGCCATAGCAGTCTCGCAGGACGGGACCAAAAAATATCTGTTCGAAGTCAGCTGCCCCACTGCGGCCGGGATTGAAACCTCTGCAGTCGAGGCGGTGATGATTCCCGACGCCGAGCGGAGGACCCTCTGCGTCAGTTCACAGGCAGGCTGCAAGATGGGTTGCCGCTTCTGTATGACGGGAAGGCAGGGTTTCCACGGAAACCTGAGCGTCTCTGACATACTGAACCAGTTCATCAGCATAGACGAAAGCGCGGAGCTTACCAACACCGTTTTTATGGGTATGGGAGAGCCGCTGGACAACTACCCTGCAGTGAGCAGGGTCATCGAGGTCCTGACCGCTGACTGGGGCTTCGGGTGGAGTCCCAAAAGAATCACTCTCAGCACGATAGGAGTCCTTCCGAAGCTCAAGGACTTCCTCGAGACCCAGCGCTGCCATCTGGCCGTAAGCCTTCATAACCCCTTTGCCGACGAGCGCAAGTCCATTATGCCGGTGCAGAAGGCCTTTGCTATATCGGAGGTAGTAAGGCTCATCAGGCAGTACGATTTCAGCGGCCAGAGAAGGGTCAGCTTCGAGTATACTATGTTTGCGGGCTTCAATGATGACTTCAGCCACGCAGATGCCCTGATACGGCTGCTCAGGGGGCTGGAGTGCAGGGTGAACCTGATCCGCTTCCACAAAATTCCCGACTTTCCCTACGACTGCAGCCCGGAAAGCAGGATGATTGCATTTAGGGACAGACTTAACGACAACGGCATATTATGTACCATACGAAGTTCACGCGGAGAGGACATACTGGCCGCCTGCGGAATGCTTGCAGGACGGCACTCGCAGCAGTAATCCTCTTATTTTCAACTCTTTCACCCCTTCAGGGACAGCAGTACCCCAACTCTCTGAGCATGGATAGCGCCGCCCCTGCGGCCGACTCGCTGTTCCTGCGTCAGATTGGGACAAGGCTCAGGGCTGTCAAACGCGAGCTGGGCAGGCCCACGGTGGCTCTAGTACTCTCGGGTGGAGGAGCCAAGGGAGCCGCCCAGGTCGGAGCCCTTATGTATCTGCAGGAGCTGGGCATTCCGGTGGATTTCGTGTGCGGCACTTCGATAGGCGGACTGCTCGGCGGACTTTACTCCATAGGCTACTCTCCGCAGGAGATGAGGACCCTGTTCACCACCCAGGACTGGGGCAGGATACTCACAGATGCCGTGGACCAGAAATATATCCCGTACTCGACCAAAATGTACAACTCCAAATACGTTGCGACCATCCCGTTCCACACAGCGAGCGAGCTTCTCGAAATGCGGAAAAGGGACACGGAAGAGTATGAGCGCCAGTCATTTGTAAGCTCGCTTCCTTCGGGCTACGCGTACGGCTTCAATGTAAACAACCTCATCTCCAGCCTTACTGTGGGCTACCACGACGACCAGTCCTTCGCCCGCTTCCCCATACCTTTTGTATGCGTAGCTTCGGATGTGATCAGCTGCAAGGCCAAGAACTGGGGCAGCGGAGAGCTCAAGACCGCAATGCGCTCCACAATGTCCATCCCGGGGCTGTTCGACCCTGTCCGCACCGGAGAGATGGTGCTGGTGGACGGAGGCACGCGCAACAATTTCCCCACAGACATAGCCAAGGCCGTAGGAGCCGACTATATAATAGGTATAGAACTGTCGGACCTTATGCCCGAGTACAACGAGGTCAACAACATCGGGGACGTAATAATGCAGTTCTTCACTATGCTCAGCACGGACGCCTACAACAAGAACGTGGGTACTCCGGATGTCTTCATCAAGCCCGACCTGAAAGGCTACAATATGCTCAGTTTCAGTGACGAGGCAGTGGACACGATGATAGTGAGGGGCTATGAGGCCGCAAAGGCGAAGACAGACGAGCTGCTGGAGCTCAAAAGCAAACTTTCGCTCTCGGACCCTTCCATCAGGGGGAGAAAGGCAATAGACATATCCAGGCGCAAAGTCGCTATCAGGGCCATTGAGTTCGAAGGCCTGTCCGACGAAGAGTCGAAGATGCTTTCCAGGATGCTCCCCTTCAGCGTGGCCGACCTGGTGGGGAAGGAAGAGATGGACGACGCAATGAGCAGATTCCAGGCTACGGGCGCATTCTCTTCGCTGACCTATTCGCTGCTCGGCAGCGAGGAGCCGTTCAGGCTTGTATTCAACTGCGAAAAGTCGCCGACGCACAATTTCGGCATCGGTTTCAGGATGGACACTGAGGAATGGGCCAGCATCGCCCTGAACCTGGGGCTGAACACCAACACCCTGATGGGGTCAAGACTCAACCTGAGCGCCAAGCTGGGCCAGAACCTCAAGGCCGGAGCCCATTATTCTTTCGACCTGGTGAGGCTTCCTACCGTGAATTTTGAGGCCGAGATTTCCCGGACTATGGGCAACCTGGGCACAGTTATGGACGAGACCCGCTACGACGTTTCATACTGGTCCCACAAGGAGCTGTTGTACCTGACCGATGTGAGGTGGACCAAGCTCAATTTCAAAATAGGTCTCAAGAACCAGTACAACAATGTCGACGGGAGGTCTTATCTCGGGTCGCAGATAGCCGCCGGCGGCAAAGAGGCCCTAAAGGCGGATTACCTGGGGCTGTTCCTGAAAGGCAACTACTACACTTTCGACGATTACTACTTCCCTTCAAAAGGGGTGAGCACTGCCTTCAGTCTGAACTACGACTTCGCAAAACTGGGCTACAAGGACTTCCGCCCGGTGCTTGCCCTCGGGCTGGACTTCAAAACAGCGATGAAGGCTACCGACATGCTGAGTTTCATCCCCGAAATCCATCTGAGAAACATTTTCAATTCCCCTTCTTCTTATCTTTCTGACACTCAAAGCTACCGGAACCTTTCCATCCTGCACTCGAACTTTGCGGGCGGCAGCATGGCCGGGAGATATACCGAGAGCCAGATTCCTTTCTTTGGAATTGACAATGTGGTCATTACAGCCGACCATCTTATATCCGCCAGCCTGGAGATGAGGGTGAATCCCTGGAAAAAGCTGTACCTGAGCGCTATGGCGGGAATTGTAGAAAGCAACATTTCCGTCGAGGAGCTGGCTCTTCACTTCGATCCGGACTACTATGCCTTCGGACTTCAGGCAGGTTACAACCTGACCGGAATGCCATTGAAGCTCAACCTGCACTGGAACCAGGTCCACAAATGGGGCATACACATATCTTTCGGCTATGATTTCTGAGGATGACTACAAGAAAGTTCTCTCTTCCCTCCAGGCCCTGTGCGCAAGAAGGGAGTACTGCCCTTCGGAAATCCGCCAGAAGGCGCTACTCCGCCTTCGTTCGCTCCTGCAGGAGGAGGAACGGGACAGCATAGGGACTATTGCAGACAGGATGACTGAGGAGCTGACAGCTGAGGGTTTTGTGGACAGTCTGCGCTACGCCAGGGCTTTCGCTTCGGAAAAGTCTTCGCTCCAGGGCTGGGGTCCGTATAAGATTTCGCAGGCTCTTCTTGCCAAACAGATAGACAGGCAGACTATTGAAGAAGCCCTTGGGAGCCTTGATTCCGAAAGGGCGGAGAGCAAGCTGGAGAAGCTTCTGCGAAGCAAGTGGAAAAGCCTTCAGGACGATCCTCAGGCACGCTTCAAACTGCTTCGTTATGCCCTGTCGAGGGGCTATGAGTATGACTCTGCCCTGCGTTCTCTTCTGGAAAGGATTGAGAGCGGAGAAGAAGACGATATTTGATGTTGGTGCGGCCCGCCCTGCTGCACTCCCCTTCGCTTCGGAAGCCGAGCTTGAGGTAGCTCTGCCCGCTGTCGGGATAGTCTGCGTCGGCGTAGCTCATCACATCATCAGGCCTCACCTCGTTTATGAAGGCTTCCAGGAGCTTTCCCATCCCGCCGACGACCCTTAAGCTTTGCAGAGAAGCATATCTTATCCATTCGTATGAGCTATGGACAATTTCCCTGCTCACTCCATCACTGGTTAGGGTCCTTTTCCATCTTCGGGCGTTTGAGAACACTGCCACAGCAACCAGCTCGCCTTCAGAAAGATGCACCTCATTCGAAGAAGTGCTGCGGGCAACGAACAGGCCGTAGTGATACCTCCCTCCCGTGCTGCCCAGGCGGTGGTTCTTATCCAGAAACGATGCGGAAAGAGTTCTGTCTATGCGCCTTACGCTGCAATTGCGGGCATAGACAGTCAGAAGATTATCCATTCAGGGATTCTTCCTGCTCAAGAGCTTTGTTGAAGCAGTCGCGGCACAAGGGCTCGTAGATGTCCTTCTCGCCGAGAAGCACCAGGTCGCGGCTCTTTGACAATCTGTGGGAATAGGTGGCGAGGCTTCCGCACTTCACGCAGATTGCGTGCACTTTACGTACATCTTCAGCAACTGCCATAAGGGTGGGTATAGGTCCGAAAGGCACTCCCTTATAGTCCATATCGAGGCCGGCCACTATCACCCTCACTCCCCTGTCGGCAAGACTCTTGCACACCTGCACAAGGCTTTCGTCGAAGAATTGCGCCTCGTCTATACCTACAACCTGCACTCCTTCAGGGACTTTGTCCAAGATTTCGAGGGCGCCGGATACGGGTATGGACTGGATCTTATGCAGATCGTGAGAAACGACCTCGACATCGGAGTATCTCTTGTCTATGGCAGGCTTGAAGATGGCTATTCTGAGGTTGGCATACTGGGCGCGACGTATCCTGCGTATCAGTTCCTCGGTCTTGCCGGAGAACATTGAGCCGCACACAACTTCGATGCAGCCGTTTTTTTTGTGATTTTCAGAAAACATTGATTAGATTTGTACTGTTGTACCGGTTATAAGTGCTTAGGCGCAAAGGCCGGACGCAAAGATAGCAATTATTGCTTTAGTTTCGCAAGCGGAAGCTTGTCTTTTTGACTTGCGGAGCTGGAGCTTTGAGAAAACAGCAGCGCGATGCAGGGTATTCTGTACATAGTGCCGACTCCTGTCGGGAATCTTGATGATATGACTTTCAGGGCTGTTCAGGTCCTGAAGGAGGCCGACCTTGTGCTGGCCGAGGACACCCGCACCACTTCCCTGCTGTTCAAGCACTTCGGCATCACCACCAGGCTCGAGTCACACCACAAGTACAACGAGCATCAGAGCGCCGCGAGGGTCTGCGAAAGGATTGCGTCGGGGCTTACCGTAGCTCTTGTCAGTGACGCCGGCACTCCGGGCATCTCGGACCCCGGTTTCCTTCTCAGCCGGGAGTGCGCCCGTGCAGGCATCAGGGTGTGCACCCTTCCCGGAGCCACTGCCTGCATCCCCGCCATCGTCTCGTCAGGCCTCCCCTGCGAGCGTTTCTGCTTCGAAGGCTTCCTTCCGCAGAAAAAGGGCAGAATGAAAGAACTTGAAAAACTCACTAATGAAACTCGAACTATGATCTTTTACGAATCGCCCCGACGTCTGGTCAAGACGCTCGAGCAGTTCTGTCAGGTCTTCGGAGGGCAGAGGGAATGCTGCGTCTCCAGGGAAATTTCAAAACTGCACGAGGAGCATTTCAGGGGCACATTGGAGCAGGCCCTGGGCCATTTCTCAGTTACAGAGCCGAAAGGCGAAATCGTACTAACCCTTGCAGGACTGCCGTCCGAGGGGGTTAAGGTGCACAGGAACAAGTACAGGCAAGGGACAGATGAGGAGCAGGATTATGAGACGCCCCAAGAGCAGGAAAGAGACTGACAAGAGTTCCCCTTATTTCAGGGCGGGAGCCATAGCCCTGGTTTTCATAGTCATAGGTTATCAGACGGCCCTGTTTGTCAACAGGGCGGCCATCCTGCGCATCGAAGCCCTGAGGGACAGTCCCGACACGGTGTATATCTATCAGGGCTTGCCTTCCGAAGGCACAAACGGGCATGATTCATATGCCCCGGCTGAAAGGCCCGATAAGGCAGGCAGGCAGGAACCAAGGTCCGCTGGGCAAATACAGGAAGTCAGACGGGAAGCGCAGCACAGCCCGGCAGTGCAGAAGGTAAGGGAGCAGACGCGCAAGGTGGAGAGTTTCCGCTTCAATCCAAACACAGCCAGTGTGGAAGAGCTGATAAGACTTGGACTGAGCCCGAAGCAGGCCGCGGCGATAGAGTCGTACCGCTCGAAAGGCGGCAGGTTCGCCCGAAAGAGCGACTTCCAGGCTTCGTATGTGGTCTCGGACAGTCTCTACCGCAGGCTCGAAAAGTATATCGACATCCCTCTGCTGGACATAAACAAGGCGGACTCGGCCGCTTTCGACGCCCTTCCCGGCATAGGCCCGTACTTCGCTTCCAGGATGGTAAGTTTCCGCTCGCGGCTCGGCGGCTACTCGTGCAAGGAGCAGTTGATGGACATCTATAACTTCAGTTCCGAGCGCTACGAAGGCCTGCAGGACCTTATCAGCTGCTCGCGTCCGAAGCCCTATCCGCTCTGGAGGCTGGGTGCGGACTCGCTGCGCCTGCACCCCTATATCGACAACTATCAGGCCGCTCGTGCCATAGTCCTATTGCGGGATAATACTCCCCGTGACAGCTTGAAAATCAGTCTGATAGAGAAAGCTGGGATACTGTCTGAGGAGCAATACGCAAAGCTTTCGCGCTGCGTTATCGAAGAGCCCTGACTGCGCGCTCAGCCCCGCGGGTGATGCTCAAGGATGTCAGCCTGCCAGGTGCTCTTGTCTATATGAGTGTAGATTTCGGTGGTGAGTATGGACTCGTGGCCCAGCATCTCCTGCACCACCCTCAGGTCAGCCCCGTTTTCTATCAGATGCGTGGCAAAGGAGTGGCGGAAGCTGTGCGGGGAGATTTCCTTGGTGACTCCGGCCATAAGGGCCTGATGCTTGACCATTTTGAAGACCGACACCCGGCTGAGAGCCCCGCCCCTGAGGTTGAGGAAGACCAGATCGTCGAAAGCGGCCTGCGCACTCTCGGGCCTTACTGCAAGGTACTCCCTCAGAGCGTCGGCAGCCATCTGCCCGAGAGGGACTATCCTCTCTTTGTTGCCTTTTCCGATGATGCGCACAAAGCCCTGCTCGAAATACAGGCAGCTCACCCTCAGCTGACATAACTCACTGACTCTCAATCCGCAGCCGTACAGGACTTCCAGTATGGCGCGGTCCCTCAGACCTGCGGGAGTGGAAAGGTCCACCGAGGCTATGATGCTGTCAATCTCCTGGACAGAGAGCACCGAGGGCACTTTCCGGCCTATCTTCGGAGCATCCACTGCATCGCAGGGATTATCCTTGCGCCAGCCTTCCAGGACAGTCCAGCTGAAAAAGGAACGCAGGGAGCTGAGCACCCTTGCCTGCGAACGTTTGTCAAGCTCCTTGCTTTTGGCGGCCAGATAATGCCCGATATCGGCGCTTTCGTACTCCGAAGCGCTTTTCGGGATGCTGTTCAGGAACGCTTGCACATCGGAGCAGTAGGCGCTGACCGTGTTCGGAGAGCAACGCCTTTCGATGCGAAGGTAGTAAGAGTAGTCTTTGAGATAGTCCATATCGCGTGCAGAGCAAATATAGGTAAAGAATTGTTATATTTGCATCGGAAATGAAAAAAGTAGGTCTGACTTCGCTCATTGCAGCCCTTGTGCTTCTACTTACGGGCACTGCCTGCCACAAGCTGGATGAACCCTATCAGGGGGAGTTCAGCCAGGTGTTCGTATATATGGGTCTTGGGTACAACAATTTGAGCCTGAACCTTAAAGACGACCTGATGGAGCTCAAGGACGGAGTGCTTCCCGAGCTCGGAAGGGACAAGGCCGTGCTTGCCTTCTGCCACAACACGGCCCGGAGCGGCGATTACCTGACGCCTAACCCGCCGTGCCTGCTGAGGCTCTATCGTATGGAAGGCATCGGTGTGATCGACACTCTTAAGGTTTACCCCTCCGAAATGATAAGCGCCAGCGCCGAAAGTATACGTACAGTGCTGTCGGACGTGAAAGAGTTGTTCCCTTCTGAGAGCTATTCTATGCTGCTGTCCTCACACTCTACGGGATGGATACCTCCCCAATACAGGGCCGGCACGGAGCAGTGGTCGCTCTCGCCCCGCCAGATGGGAATTGAGGGAAGCGAGAGCGAGTGGAGCAGTTTCCCCGCCACCAAGTCAATAGGGGCCCAGAGCTCTCCGAATAACGTCTATGAGATTGAGCTCAAGGACTTTGCAGCCGCAATCCCTATGAAGATGGACTATATCCTTTTCGATGCCTGCCTGTGCGGAGGGATAGAAGTTGCCTGGGAGCTCAGGGATGTGTGCGACAAGATAGTCTTCTCCCCCACAGAGGTGCTCACTATGGGATTCCAGTACTCATCGATGATTTACAATCTGATGAACGGCAAGGAGGCTGACCTGGAGCAGGTATGCAGGGATTATTTCGAACTTTATGATGCCCAGAGCGGCAATATGCGTTCGGCCACCATTTCGCTGGTGGACTGCCGCAAGCTGGACGCTCTCGCCTCTGAATTCACCAAGATTCTGGAAAGCCATCCCTGCGATTTCGGTGCATTCTCCCGCTCCGGGGTGCAGAAGTATTTCTATGACAATAAGGCCTGGTTTTTCGACCTGCGGGATTTTGCCCGCGAATTGGGCGCCACAGCTACGGAGCTGAGTGCTCTTGATGCCGCGCTTTCGGAGTGCGTGCTTTGCCACTTCGAGACTCCGTCGTTTTTCAATGTGCCTATGGAGCGCTGCTGCGGGCTTTCAGTCTATATTCCCAACCCGAATTTCTCGATTCTTAACGATTATTACACTACTCTAGCCTGGAACTCAGCCACAGGTTTGGTAAAGTAATTGTTTTTCACTATCTTTGCGCGCATTTTTGAGTCAGCAATGATTCATAAACCGTTTCGGTTTGGTGCAATGGGAACTGTCCCCTCAGACGGGACATTTTGAGTAACACATTTTATTTTATTACAAATGCAGCATTTTTCTATCAGCGGAACTATCCGCGAGTCAATGGGCAAAGCCGCCCTCAAGGCTCTCAGAGCTGAAGGTCTCGTTCCTTGCAACCTCTACGGTGCAGACCAGAAGAACGTACTTTTCACCGTCAGCGCAAAGGCTCTCAAGGCCGTAACCAACACTCCGAAGTCATACATCATCGACGTGACTCTCGATAACGGCAGCACCTACACCGCCATTCTTCACGAGCTCCAGTGGCATCCTGTAACGGACGAGTGCCTGCACGTGGATTTCCTCGCAGTAAGCGACGCAAAGCCCGTATGCATCAATGTCCCCATCGAGATCACCGGACACGCTGTCGGTGTTCAGCAGGGTGGTAAGTTCTATCAGACCAGCCGCGAGGTACGCATCTGCGCTCCCCTCTCAAGCCTTCCCGACAAGGTTGTCGTTAACATCAGCAAGCTCGGTCTGAACCAGAGAATCAAGGCAGGTGAGATTGTTGTAGAGGGCGCTAGCGTCATCACCGACAAGGACACCATCATCTGCGGCGTGAAGGCTACCCGCAACTCTGCAGCCGCCTAAAGTAAAGAGCAGTGTCTGAAAAGGATTTCCTGGTCGTTGGACTCGGCAACATCGGTGCCGAATACGCGCAGACCAGACACAATGCCGGATTTATTGTATTGGATGCCTGGGCTCAGGCATCCAATACCGTTTTTACTCCCCGGCGCTACGGAGACCTGTGCTCCGTTTCATTCAAGGGGAGGGAATTTCATCTTCTCAAGCCTTCGACCTATATGAATCTCAGCGGCAATGCCGTGCGATACTATCTTGGTGAGCTCAACATAGACGAGAGCCATCTGATAGTCATCTGCGACGACCTGAATCTGCCGTTCGGGAGCGTGCGTATGAGGCCTGCCGGCAGCAACGGAGGCCATAACGGATTGAGGAATATCGAGGAGCTGATAGGGACCCAGAGCTATGCCCGCATAAGGGTAGGTGTGGGGCACGACTTCGAGAAGGGCGAGCAGGTGAGCTTCGTTCTGGGCAAGTTCACTGACGAAGAGCTGAAAACGCTCGCCGAGTTGAGCGAGCGTATCATCCCGGCCGTCAAGACCTGGGCTCTGGTCGGAGCCCAGAAGGCAATGACCCAGCTGAACAGCAAACCCGCCGCCAAGGAGGCACAAGCGGATTAGATTTCTCGGCTCCCTGCGGTCGCTCGAAATGACAAAGGGCTGCGACAGCTCTCGAAATAACAACAGAAAAGGTGACTGTCGGCCTTTCGGCTTCCAGTCACCTTTGAAGAATCAAATAGTCAGACTACTTGGAAGATTCAGGATTCTTGAATCCGTATCCGTTCTGGATTCCGGTAGTTGAAACTACTGTTGACTCCATAGGAATCAGATAGATAGGGGCTTTCTTTGCCGCATAGTCGGCATCAGTGTAACCACCCATAAACTTGGTACTCCACTCTGCCTCCTGATTTGCATCGGGTTCAGTCTTGCCAGAAGGAATATACATACCGACAGCCCAAGGAGTCTTCACATAACCCTCAGCCTCAAGAGCGGCGGCCTCGGCAGAAGCGGGATCGATATAGCGGAACAAGCCCTGGATAGCAAGGTTGGTCTTACCCTCTACAGGAACAGGCTTCACAGCATTGCCGCGACTGTTGATCTGATAATCCTTGGCAGCCTGCCAATCATCGTGCTGACCTCTCCAACCGGGATAGAGGACAGGATCGTTCTCCTTTCCTTCAGGAGTCTGGGCAGTAAGACGATAACCGTACTCGGTTCTGGCATCGACAAGCTTTGTCCATACATAAGCAGGAAGCTGGTTGCCGTTGTCAAACTGTACATAACCGTTAGCCTTAAGCTCTGCCATATGGTCTGTAAGCTGCTTGCGGAATCCTACGGCTACCTCAGGAAGCTTTCCAGTGCGGACGAGATCCCAACGGCGAATGTTCTCACCCTGGAACTCAAGCTTACGCTCCTCGATGATGGCATCAAATATATCACCACCCACTTTGGCGAGAAGTTCATTGTACTTCTGGTCTCTTACAGCGGCAGGGAAGGCACGGTCGTGAACTTTGCGAAGCTCAGCGGCAGCCTTTGCGTTCTGTCCGGTAATTGCATAAGCCTCAGCGAGCATAAGGATGACATCTGCCTGACGCATATAGATGTAGCTGATACCTGAGTTGAGCTGACGGAGGTCAGGAGTCTCGACACGGTTGAGGTCATACTTATTGAGACCCATACCGATGGTAAGACGGTTGGTAAGGTTGAAGTTATAGAGCTGCTCAACACCAAGTCCGGTAGATCCGGTAACGCTCATTGAAACGTCACGGCGAAGATCCTGAGGATCGTACTCACCATAATAAACTTCAGGGTAAGAGCAAATCTGGGCATTAGCCTTGGGAGGAAGTCCGGGGCTTGATCCGCCGGAACCGCGTCCGAAGTTGTATGCGATACGGCTTCCGCCAGTTTCCTTCATAGTAATCTCGTAGATGGTTTCAGGAGCCTTCTTAGCTTCTGTAACAGTCTGGAAATAGTACTGGAAGGGGTTGCCATAAGTTCTCTTCTGTGAGTCTGAACGAGGGTCAACGGTAGTAAGAACAGCACTTGCAGGCTGGTTGACTGCCTTCTCAAGATAAGGAAGAGCCATCTCGTAGAACTTCTTCCAGTCGCTTCTGCGATTGTAAACAGCATTCTTCTCAGCATCGGTTCCCCATACTTCGTAAGAAATCTTATTGCCGTCCTTATCGGTATAGAAATCGTCACCGAGATCGGTACGACGGGTCTGATAGCCGGCGGTCTGGAAGCACATACGTGCAATCATACCGTCAACAAAGTTACGGGTCACACGGTCTGACTGGTGGTTGTTCTCGCCAAGAGCATAGAGGTAAGGCTCAACTTTCTTGAGGTTCTCAATCTCCATCTCCATAATGGCGTCACGGTTGGTGAGCTCGTTGATGACCTGACGGGGCTTGGTAACATAGATGACATCACCGTAATACCTGGTCATATCGAAGTAAACCATGGCACGGATTCCGTAGGCCTGGCCGAGAAGGTCTGAAAGGTCATTGGGGGCAGTACGGACAATCTCATCGAAATTTGACTGAGCCTCGATATTCTCGATTACAGAGTTGCACTTGAAAATGCAGGAATAGAAACGGTCCCAGTTTCCTTTCTGGAAGTCGATGTTGAAACTCTTCTCATCATAGGGCTCAAGATAGAGCTGGGCACCTCCGACAAGGTCCGTAATGTTACCTACAGAGCAACGCTCAATATCCGAGCCGATGTTGGTAAAGTTCGGAACATAACCGTTGTTGACCTCGTTGATGAGCTGGTTGTATGCTCCGAGGATGGCCGGCTCTGCAGTCTCGATTCCGCTGAACACGAAATCTCCGTCCACCACTGAAGGAGAGTGGGTGTCGAGGTTGCAGGATACTGCTGCTACACTGCAAACGGCCGCCAAAAGATAATTATATATTTTTTTCATCTTTATTCTTTTTAATGAACTATTTACAGAGTAATGTTAAGTCCAAAGGTGTAAGTCCTTGCGATAGGGTATGCATTGTTGTCTACGCCGGGAGTAGGAAGGCTTGCACCGCCTGATGAACGGGTAGAGTTGGTGTTGACTTCAGGATCAAGTCCGGTATACTTGGTAAGGGTGAAGAGGTTTGAAGCAGTGAAGTAAGCC
This sequence comes from uncultured Bacteroides sp., assembly GCA_945874355.1. Lineage (GTDB taxonomy): Bacteria > Bacteroidota > Bacteroidia > Bacteroidales > UBA932 > Cryptobacteroides. The sequence goes on along the minus strand of CAMCGB010000006.1, from coordinate 80,046 downwards.
CTCACATTGTTCATTCCGACCTTCTTTGCCCAAGACTTGGGAAGAGTGTAACCGACGGTGAGATTCTTCAGACGCAGGTATGATGCATCCTCAAGCCAGCGGTCATAGAGAAGGCCGACCATAGAGGTAGGAGAATGCATAGTTGCATTGGCATTCATTGCATCAAGCTCATCGGGGTCGTTGACGAACTCAACGTCACCATTATTCCAACGGTAAGCAGAATAAGCTCCGCTGACCATAGAAAGACGGTTGGCTCCGAAATAGTTGTCCTTTCCTCCGTAAGTCTGCATCAATGACCAATAGTTCATCAGATGACCACCAATCACGTAGTTGAAGTTAGCCGCAAAATCGAGGTTCTTCCAACGGCCTGAAAGGTTGAACGATCCGGTTGAACGGGGAGTCATCTCTCCGAGAACGATGGTATCCTCTGCGGTAATCTTACCGTCACCGGTCTGATCCTTCACCTTGGCTGCTCCGGGGAATGCGTTCTGACCTGAAGGAAGGTTGAAGTTGCTGAAGTATGAGTCGGAAGACCAGTCAGGAATTCCTTCCTTAAGTGTATAGACTCCGGTAGAAGGGTCGTAGTTGAAGTCGTCGGTGGTGTACCATCCGTCATACTCATATCCCATAACGGTACCGATTGCATAACCTTCCTTGAGGATGAACTCACCCTCTGAAGGACGGTGCTCTGAGTTTACCCACTGGCCATAACGGTTGGAGGTAACGCTCTCAGAAAGCTTCTCGATGCGGTTCACGTTATAGTTGTAAATAAAGTTGGCGCTCAGGCTGAAGTCGCTATTGCGTACGATGTCGCCACCGATTGAGAGTTCGAGACCCCTATTGGAAACGACTCCCATATTCTGATACTGATAGGTATATCCGCTGGCTGAGTTGACGCTTACAGGCATAAGCAGGTCATTGGTAGTTGACCAGTAGCCTTCGATAGTACCATAGAGACGGTCATCCCAGAAACCATAGTCAACACCGAGGTTGCGGGTGATGGTGCTCTCCCACTTGAGGTCGGGGTTCTGCATCATTGAACCGGGAGCATAAGGATAGCCGTATCCGGAGTTGGTATCGTTCATATCACCTGAAATGGTGTATTTGGTGGCGCTGGTGCTCAGGGACCAGGTCTCCTTCCAAAGGCTGGCGCTGATGGCGTCAGATCCGGTCACACCATAGGAGAGACGAACCTTAAGATTGGAGAGCCAATCTCTTGTACCCTGAAGGAAGTCTTCGTCAATTGCTCTCCAGGCGAATGCTGCTGCAGGGAAATAACCCCAGCGGTTGTTGGGTGCGAACTTGCTGGAACCGTCAGCACGGAAGGTGGCGGTGAAGAGATACTTGTCCATCAAAGCATAGTTTGCACGGGCAAAGAATGACATTGACTTTGAAGGAAGGTTCACATACTGGGTGTACGCATTATTCTTGGTTCCCTGTGAAAGCATTGCAAGAGTTCTCTCCCTGTCGAAATGTGAAGGGAAGTTCTCGGCATAGTAACGCTGCCAGTCGCTTGAGCTCTGGATCCACTCGCTACCTACCATAAGGTCTGCCCTGTGGTTCGGGTTGTTGATTGGAAGTTCGTACGAAGCGGTGTTGGTCCAGTGAAGGTCATTGCTTTCGGTCTTTTGGAGCGAAGCAGAGTTGGTGGTTGTACCGTATCCGGCCACATAACCTTCAGTCTTGCGGAAGTTCTTTGACATACCGAGTTCAGAGCGGAACTTGAATCCCTTGAAAGGAGTCCAGTTGATGGCTGCTATTCCACGGAAATTGTTGATGTAGCTATTGTTCTGCTCGTTCCAGGTAAGCTCCACAGGATTTGATGTCTCGTTGAGGTAGCCCTCAAAACCGGCTCCGAATCCTCCGATTGCCGACTCGTCTCCAAGAGGAGTGGCAATAGGACGATAGCGGAAGGCTGATGCCAGACGGGGATTTGAACGGTTCTTTGCGTAAGTGTAGTTCACATTCAATTCGACATCAAGATTGTCAGTAAGCTTCTCGATGGTCTTCAATGAAGCGTTGACTCTTCTGTAGTAAGAGTTGATTACGGTACCGTCGTCATTGATGAAATTCAGGGAGAATATGGTCTTGTTCTTCTTGGTACCATTGCTGACGGTAAGGTTGTGGCTATGTGAAATACCTGTCTTGTAAAGGTCTGACTGCCAGTTGTGGGTCTTCACGTTGGCATAGTCAGCATAGTGATTTCCATACTGCTGGCCGATACCGAAGTACTGCCTGATCTGGTCTGCCATCTGGGGGCTATAGTCATTGGCGTATCCGATGGAGAACTTCAGGTAGTCATAGGTATCCATCACGTCGCGGATGTTGGAAGATGAGTCCTTAATCTGTACGAAACCGTTATAGGAAACCTGGGTCTGGCCCTCAACAGCGTTCTTGGTGGTAACGATGACAACACCGGAAGCACCGCGGGATCCGTAGATGGCGGTAGCGGCGGCATCCTTGAGGACGTTGATGCTCTTGATTTGGTCTGAGGGGATGTTGGCAAGGCTACCTACGGGGAATCCGTCCACGATGTAAAGAGGGTCGTTGGTCTGGGTGATGGACTTGGCACCACGTACGCGGATCTGGGGCTCGGCACCGGGAGTAGCATCGTTAAGCGAAACAACTACACCGGCCATCTTTCCCTGGAGAGCCTCTCCTACATTGGCGACAGGGGTCTGGAGGTCCTTGGAACCGACTGCGGCGACAGAACCGGTGAGGTCCTTCACCTTTACGGTACCGTAACCGATTACGACGGTCTCCTCGAGCATAGTGTTGTCCTCAGAAAGAGTGAAGTTGTAAACGCTCTTTCCTGAAGCGACAACCACTTCCTGGTCAGCATATCCGATACAGGAAACAACAAGGGTAGCGCCGGGTTTTACTGTGAGGGTGTACTCTCCGTCAAGAGTGGTGGATACACCGTTGCTTGTACCCTTCTCCATAACGGTTGCACCGATAACAGGCTGCTTGGACACATCCAAAACAGTTCCCGATACCTTCTGCTGGGCAAAAGCGCTGGCGCAGAAAGCGAGGCAGGCTGCGACAACAAGCGCTAGCTTCCTCGAGACAGAAATCATAAAATGATTTTGCATCTGTTAATGATTTTGGTTATTATTAAAAAATATTGTGTGGTCTGAACTACCGTTGTAGCGCAGTAACAATTTTGCATTATGCAAATATATGAATTTTTCTGAAAATTGTTCTGTATAGAGCATAAAAAAGGCCCTGGACCTCACTCAAAGGCACAGGGCTTTCGAATTTATTGCGAAAAAGTTTATAATTCGCGGAACTTGGCAGAGCTGATTTTGGTGCTCTTGAGGGTAATCTCCTCCTTGAGACGGGCGATGACCTTCTGGTCCTCAACCTGCTCAACGAGCCTTTCTATCTGCTTCTGGTCGTGAAGCACATTCACAACAGCCTCTGAGATCATCTCCTCGGGCACATTTGAGAGGCCGTACATAGCGTACTGATAGGTAACAAAAGCCTTTGCGGCCTCGTGGATGTCGTTGTCCTCAATCTTGAGGTCGAACTTCTTCATCAGATAGCCTCTTACGAGCTGCCACTTGAAGTCTGCGGCAAAACCGTCAAACTCCTTCTCGATGTCCTCGGCGGTGACCTTGCCGTTGTTGGCAACAAGCAGCCATCTCTTCAGGAAGGCCTCAGGGAGCTGAAGACCGGCTTTCTGCACGAAATAGTCTCGGATGTCCTTGTTGAGTCTCCACTCGGCCTCGTTCTTGTACTGGGCCTCGAGCCTCTCGCTGACCTCCTTGTCGATGTCCTCGTCGCTCTTCTCTTCCTTCTTCTCCTCGTAGTATTTCTTCATGCTCTCGGCCATGGAAGTCTTGTCCTTTGCGGCTACGGTGATGGTGTAGGAAGGAACGGTGTCGCTCTTCTCAACTTCGAAGTTAACCTCGGGAGACAGGGCCAGGTCGAAGATGAAAGTGAAATCACCTCCGTCAACCCACTCAAGCTCAGGCTGCTTTTCGCTTCCCAGAGGCTCTCCGAGTATATGGAGATTGTTCTCGGAGATGTGTTTATCCAGGGCGTCAGCAATCACTGCGTTCACAGCCTCGACGAGGCACTGCTCGCCATAGACCTTCTTTATAAGTGAAGCAGGCACATTTCCCTTGCGGAAACCTTTGAAATCTGCTGTCTTGCGGCGCTGTGCCAATTTCTTACGCTCAATCTCGGCGTAATCGGCAGCCTCAATCCCGATAGTAAGTTCGAGATTAAGGTCGTCAATTTTGTTTACTTGTACATTCATATTAATCGATAATTATTATTTGTTCTTGGGATATACCACCCTCTCGTGGTTGAGCTGGGCAAGGTATTGCTTGAGAGCTTCCTTTACCGCATTGAGTTCGCTGATGGTTATCTGCGCGTCGTCAAACTGGCCCTCCTGCATCTTGCCCTCCACTATGCCTTCGACAAAATTCGAGTAAGCCTCGCGGGTATGGGTCTTCAGGGTGCGCGATGCGGCTTCGATACTGTCGCACAGCATCACGATCACCTGGGCTTTGGTGACAGGCCTCTCGCCTTTATAGCGGAACTCGTCTATCTTCGAAGCGTCTCCCCCTTCCTGTTTGAGGAACTTGTTGTAGAAGAACTTTACCACTGTGGTACCGTGGTGGGAGCGGATGAATCCTATCACAACAGGCGGCAGATGATGCTTGCGGGCAATCTGCTCTCCGTCCGTAACGTGGCGCACTATATCGGCTGCGCTCTGAGCGGCGGGAAGGTCCTTGTGATAAGAGTGCTCACGGTCGTCAGAGCCACTTATAAGGCATTCATTTTCAATGAAACACAGAGGATTGTTAATCTTTCCGATATCATGATACAGAGCTCCTGCCCTAACCAGGTCGGGATTCACATCCACGCTGCGGGCCACAAAGTCTGCCATATTCATCACCTGCAGCGAGTGCTGGAAAGTGCCCGGAGCCTTCTGCTCGAGGGAGCGGATCAGGGGATTGGACATGTCGCAAAGCTCGCTGAGACGGTTGTCCGACACAAGGTTGAAGAGCCTTTCGCAAAGAAATACCAGAGGATAACCCGCAACAGAAAGCATTGAGCTGAGGAACAGTCCGAGTATAGGATACCAGATGGAGCCGGTTACGAATTCAGCCGCGCGGAAGGCAAGATAAACCACAGTCAGGACAGCAAAAGTGATCAGCGCCGAGAGGAACTGCTTCCATCCCTGACGGAAATGAGGGAAGATGTATATGCTCACAACTCCGGATATGGCGAACATCACAAAAAGTATGGCGCCATTGCTCTGGGAAAAGAGCAGTGGAGTTATGATGACAAGATACAGCAGAGCCGCCTCCTTTCGTTCTATAAACGCCTGAAGCATAAGTGCAAAGAGGGTATATGGAACAAAAAACAGGATAAGGGGCGAGAAACGGGGTACTATCAGGCTCGCGAGCACAGAGAGCCCGAAAAGGGTAAATATATAATAATAGTATCTGCTGTCGCGGCTCAATTTGGGCTCGCATATTTTCAGGACAAAGAACAGGAAAAGCGTCAGGGCAAGTCCCAGAAGAATATTGCCGAGCAGGGTAAGGGCAGGCGAAGCCGATGAGCCGAGATTGCGGGCGTATTCCTTTTTATAGGAGTCGAGCATCTGGGCTATCTGGGCTGTAACCAGCTCACCTTCAGAGACAATCAGCTGCCCGGCACTTACATATCCGCTGGTCGGGGAAATCTCCATATCGGACTCTGAGATGACGAGCTCGGTGGTCTGCTTGTCGTAAAGGACATTGGGGACCAGGAGGTTCTGGACCTGGAGGGCGCGGAAAAGCGAGTCTGCAGAGTGGTCGGTAACCGTTTCGAGCCCGCTGAGCAGCCTTGCGCGGGCGTCGGAAAGCCGATATACTTCCTGAATGGGAACTTTCTCCGCCCTTTTGTCGCGCTGGATGTAAATCACTTCGCTGTTCTGGGCGGCAGACCCGTCTGCACTCAGGTCGTCGGGCAGCACTCCCTTGGAGTATATGCTCTTGAGGCTGGACTGAAGAAGCGAGGAATAAGGCCCCAGGTCAAGGCTGCGGGCCCTGTCGAGGCTGGAATTGACGACTTCCTGGGAGTAGTTGTAGTAAGGGATGACCTTCCTGGTATAGGCGGCCTTCTCGGCACTTATCTGCTCGGAAGTCTTGTATATGGGGAAATCGAACTGGGCGAACAGAGTCTCATACTTCCACTCCCTTCCCTTGCTGTATTCATACGGAAAACGGGCACCCCTCGGCAGGCAGACACTTATGAGTGCTAGCGCGAGGAGTACCGGAAGGTATTTCTTGACCCTGTCAGTGAAGTTCATCCTATTTGATGGTCATCTCTGCAAGCTCTTCGCCGTCATATTCGCCGGCATCGAGTTTGGCTTTGATTTCTTTGAATGCCTTGAGGGTGTAATCCACATCCTCCAGAGTATGGGCCGCTGTAGAAACGATGCGGAAAATAACCATTCCCTTGGGGATTACGGGATAGATGACAACCGAGCAGAAGATTCTGTAGTTCTCCCTCAGGTCCTTTGCCATCTTGGTAGCCTGGGCCACTCCTCCCTTGATGTGCACGGGGGTCACGCAGGCCTCAGCCTCTCCGATGTCGAAGCCTTCCTTGCGGAATCCGTCCTGGATGGCGTTCGTAATCTCCCAGCACTTCTTCCGGAGCTCATCCCCCTCGGGAGAGTCAATGATTTCCATACGCTTGATGTTGCCCAGCACCAGGGCCATAGGCAGGGACTTGGCGTACATCTGTGAGCGCATATTGCAACGCAGGTAATCGATGATCTTCTTAGGGCCGGCCACAAAACCTCCGATGGAAGCCATACTCTTGGCGAAAGCGCCTATGTACAGGTCCACCTCGTCCATACAGCCGAGCTGCTCAGAGGTGCCTCTTCCGTGCTCGCCGAGCAGGCCGAATCCGTGCGCATCGTCAATCAGGATGCGGAAAGAATATTTCTTCTTGAGGGCAGCAATCTTGTCGAGAATTCCCATAGCTCCGGTCATTCCGAACACACCCTCAGTAATCAGGAGCACACCGCCGCCGTTCTCTTCGGCCACTTTGCAGGCTCTTGCGAGCACCTTCTCGCAGTCTTCGATGTTGTTGTGGCGGAATTTGTACTTCTCTCCCATATGCAGACGGATACCGTCCAGCAGGCAGGCGTGGCACTCGGCGTCGTAAACAATCACGTCGTGACGTGCGGTCAGGGCGTCGATAGTGGACACGATACCCTGATATCCGAAGTTGAACAGGAAGGCGTCCTCCTTCTTCTCAAACTCGGCGAACATCCTTTCGAGCTTCTCGTGATAGCGGGTGTGGCCGCTCATCATTCTGGCTCCCATAGGGTAAGCCAATCCGTACTGGGCTGCAGCCTCAGCATCTGCCTTGCGCACCTCGGGATGGTTGGCAAGACCGAGATAATTGTTCAGGCTCCAGTTCAGAACCTCTTTGCCGTTGAAAACCATATGAGGTCCGAGTTCGCCCTCAAGACGCGGATACATATAATAGCCGAAAGCCTTTTCGAAGTACTGGCCGATGGGGCCGCCGCTGTCTTTCTGAATCCTGTCAAAAATATCTACCATGGTTGTATTATATTAACGATTTTATTTTCAGCAAATTAAGCATCAATCTTAGCATAGTGGGCATTCTCCTCGATGAACTGCCTGCGGGGCGGTACATCGTCTCCCATAAGCATCGAGAAGGTACGCTCGGCCTGGGCGGCGTTCTCGATGGTAATCTGCCGCAGGCGCCTCTTGGCGGGGTTCATAGTAGTGTCCCAAAGCTGCTTGTCGCTCATTTCACCAAGACCCTTGTACCTCTGGACGGTGTAGCCCTTGTCGGAGCCCTTGCCGAGGGCCAGGGCGGCCTCTTCCCTCTGCTGCTCGGTCCAGCAGTAAATCTCTTCTTTGCCCTTCTTCACCAGATAGAGGGGAGGGGTTGCGAGATATACGTAGCCGTTCTTTATAAGGTCGAGCATATAGCGGAAGAAGAATGTCAGAATCAGACAGGCAATATGCGAACCGTCCACATCGGCATCGGTCATTATGACGATTTTGTGGTAGCGCAATTTGCTCAGGTCCATATGCTTCTCGCCGCTCTCATCCTCCTGCGCCACGGTCACTCCCAGGGCAGTGTAGATGTTGCGGATCTCTTCGGAGTCGAAGGCGCGGTCGCCTGCGGCCTTCTCGACATTCAGAATCTTACCTCTCAAAGGCAGGATGGCCTGGGTGTTGCGGTCTCTTCCCTGCTTTGCGGTTCCGCCTGCGGAGTCTCCCTCGACAAGGAAGAGTTCGCAGTGCTCGGGATTGCGGTCAGAGCAGTCGGCAAGCTTTCCGGGCATTCCGCCGCCGCTCATAAAGCCCTTGCGCTGAACCATTTCCCTCGCCCTGCGCGCTGCATTGCGGGCTGTGGCGGCAAGAACTATCTTCTCGATGATGAGCTTGGCCTCCTTGGGATGCTCCTCCAGATACACCTCCATCGCGGCAGAAGTGGCCTGGGATACTGCTGAAGTGACTTCGGTGTTGCCGAGCTTGGTCTTGGTCTGGCCTTCGAACTGGGGTTCTGCAACCTTGACCGAGATGACTGCGGTAAGACCCTCCCTGAAGTCCTCGGGAGCGAGGCCTTCCTTGAGCTTGTCCAGAAGCTTGTTCTTTTCGGCATACTGCTTCAGCGAGCGGCTGAGTCCCATCTTGAAACCCTGAAGGTGGGTACCGCCTTCAATGGTGTTAATGTTGTTCACATATGAGTAAATCTTCTCGGAGTAGCCGTTATTGTACTGGAGGGCTATATCGATGGGGATGATTTTATCCGAATTGACGCAGATGGGCTCGGGAATCAAGGTCTGCGCACCGGCATCAAGATAGTCGATGAACTCGCTCAGACCCTTCTGGGAGTAGAATACCTCGCTGCGGTACACCTGACGCCCTGTAGGTTTGGACTCCCCTGTCACAGGGTCCTCGGCGAACTCGTCCACCAGCTCCCTGCGGTCGGTGAGGGTGATTTTGATGCCCTTGTTCAGGAAAGCCAGCTCGCGAAGGCGGGCGGCCAGGGTATCGTACTTATAGACTATAGTCTGGGTGAAGATTTCGTGGTCGGGATGGAAGGTGATGATGGTACCGGTGTCCTGAGCCTCCCCTACCACCTCAACAGAAGTAATGGGCTTGCCTTTGGAATAAGACTGGCGGAAAATCTTCCCCTCCCTGTGAACCTCAGCTATAAGGCTGTCCGACAGCGCATTGACGCAGGACACACCCACGCCGTGCAGACCGCCGGAAACTTTATAGTTGGACTTGCTGAACTTGCCTCCGGCGTGAAGGACCGTCAGCACGACCTCAAGGGCGGAGCGGTGCTCCTTTTCGTGCATACCGGTAGGGATACCGCGTCCGTTGTCCTGCACCCTTATCGAATTGCCTTCCAGAATCTGCACGTCAATAGTGTCGCAGAATCCGGCCATGGCCTCGTCTATACTGTTATCTACTACCTCATATACAAGATGATGGAGTCCTCTTTCAGAAATATCGCCTATATACATCGAGGGGCGCTTGCGGACTGCCTCCAGTCCTTCAAGCACTTGGATACTGTTCGCGGAGTACTGCTGCTCCGCCTGCTTCATCTCTTCCTGTTCTACCATTTTATATGTATTTCATAAAAACTTACAAATATACGAAAAAATCGTCAAATACGCCAGCTTAGCCCCAGTGTCACATAAGGACCTTTCTCAATGCATCCCGGACGGCGGCTGATCTGCTGGAAGAGAATGTTCCCGAGCTCTCCCCAGACGCTCAATTGTTTCGACTGGTACCATTCGACATTCAAGCCGAGGTCGGCATAGGGCCTGACCCTCTGCTCAAAACCGCTCCCGGCAAGCAGCGCAGCATCAGCGCAGACGAGATTGCGCGCAGAAGAAAACTCAACGCTCATGCCAAGATAGAGTCTTTCGAGGAAATTATACCTGGTGCTCGCTTCGGCACGCAAAGCGGCAGGAGCATAGACAAGAGGCGAAGCGCTGTGGTCGAAGTAGCTCTTCTTCAAGGAGATGAGAGCATTCGCACTGAAACGCTGCGACAGGAACGCTGCCGAAACGTCGGCATATGCCAGGCGATAATCGGCACTCCCCAGCGACAGGTATGAGTCCAGGACAGCGCCGCTCCGGGAAGCGTAACCGCCCTTGAGGCTGTACTGCAGGCACTGGAACAGCCGTCCTTCCAGACTGAGGCCCGCGTTGTATCTTTCGGCGCTCAGGGCTGCGACATCAGAACCGCTGACATAGAAGGGGTTGAAGCACTTCAGGGAGTAGAGGGTATTGAGGCTGCGGCCGCCCTGGAAGAATACTCCTGCCTTCATTGCCCCCTGCAGAAGGTCCACAGATGCGCTGAACGCGGGCGAAAGGGAGAGGGCCCCCTTGGACGAGACAAAGGCGTAATTGACCTTGAGCCCCGCATCCACATCGAAAATGCCGAAGTCGAAAAGCAGGTGGGGCTTCAGGACGGCAAGACTCGAAGAGGCCATAGTGAAGTCAAAGTCCATCAGGAAGGCGTACTTGCCTGAAATATTGGGGCCTATGGAGCCGTAGAGATTGAAGCGGTGCTCGGCGGCAGGGTTGACATTGTTCACGTCCAGGCTGTAGTTGTAGTCCACTCCAATGTCGTACTTGAAGAAGGTTCCGGGGGTGGCGGCGGAATTGAAGGCCATTGCGACAGAGCCCGAATGCAGGCCTGAAGCATAGGAGCCGCTTCCCGCAAAGAGTCCGTGGTATGAAAGCGCATAATCGAGACTCCCAGCACTGCTGAGCAGCTTTCCGCTGACTCCCAGCCTGTCTGAAAAATCATAGAAGCTGCGCGTGAAGGTTCCCGAGCCGAAATTGAACAGGGAAAGGGAGGCATTGGGAGCGGACACCGGGGTATATACAGCATCGAGAACAGGCCTAAGGCTTACTCCGGCACCGGCGCGCAGATAAAAGCGGGAAGAAGTGTCCTCCCTTCGGGAAGGGGTGATGGACACATTATAGGGAGTGAAGTCATACGAGCCCTTGTAGGGGGTGTCGAAGACCGAATAGTCGAAACTGTAGTCGAAGCGGTACATCGAATCGGGAACCACAGTACGGGAGGACTGCTTGTTGAAATCGTCAAAGACCGTCTGATAGTCATTGGTCACCTGCACCGACTCCTTGATGTTCTGGGCCCTGAGGCAGGGAGCCAGGGCAGAGACCAGGGCCATCAAACCTACTGACGCTGAGATGTATATTGTCTTTCGCATATCTTTTACTTGCTTGAGGATGAAAGTTTCTCCAGACGCTTGAGCACTGAATCGGGGATATCGTCGGAGCCTGAAGAAGGCACATAACCGTCGCGTATGCTCTCGTATGTGGCCTTTGCCTGCTCTTTATGACCGCTCTCGAGGAAGGAGTCGCCGAGCACCAGATAGGCCCTGGCCAGCCAGTAGGACTGGTCTCCTGCCTTCTGGGAGAAGTCATAGACCTGCGAAGCGACAGAATCGAAATTGCCGCTGTCGTACAGGCTCTGGATAAGGATGTACTTCGACTCGGCTCCGAATGCATCGTCCGGACGTGAGCCCAGCTGGCTGAAGAGCTTCATAGCCTCTTCGCGCTTCGAAAGGGCAAGGCAGGACTTCGCCTTTATAAAGGTGGCTTCCCTCTGAAGGGCGCTGTCGCTGTCCCTGCGGGATATCAGTTCAGAGGCGCTTTCGACGGCATTCTGATAGTCCTTGCTCCTGTAGGCCGAATACATCATACCCTTCAGGGCCTCGGGACGGTTGCTCTCCATACGGCCTTTCTGATACAGGGCGCTATAGCCCGAGTAAGCATCCTGATATCTCTGCAGTGCGAAGCTCAATTCGGCATAATGAAGCATCGAGAGCTCGGTGAAGGACTCCTCGCTGCTGCCCTTCATACAGACGGCATACTCGGCGCAAGCCTTCTCCTTATCGCCGCTGAGGCGGTAACTCTCAGCCAGATAGAAACGCGCCTGAAGCGCAGAGCGGCTCGCGGGATAGTCCTGCAGGAACTTCTGAAGCGAAGTGATGGCACGGGAGTACTCCTCCGACAGATAGAGCTGCTCGGCGGTAGTGAAGTACATCTGCTCCTTCTGCTCGTCAGTGCGGCTCAGATTGAGCGAATTCTGCTCGACGTATTCGAGGAACTTGTCCGGGCGGCCCATCTTGTGGTATATCGACTCTATGGCCAGCATAGCCTCTTCGCTCTCGGTGGTGTTGGGAAGGGTCTGGACCACCTTCTTGTAACAGTCGAGTGCCTGCTCATAGCGGGAAAGTTTCCTCAACACCATACCCTGGCCTATGAGGGCGCGAGCCTGTACCAAAGGGTCGGAAGAGCTGGAATAGAGGCTGCGGAAGGTCTCAATGGCCTGCTGGTTGCTGCCCATCTCCATCTGGGTCTTGCCCAGCTCGTAGAAAGCCTGGGCGTACATCGGACTCTGGGGCGAAGCGTTCTTGACGTATGAAAGCGTGGCCACCTTTTTCTTCTTGTCCTTCAGCAGGCCGTAGCACATCGACAGCTGGTAGTAGGGGTAGATATTGTCGGCAGAGAAGAACTCCGACATCACTTTCTGGTAGGATGATGCGGCATCCTTGTAGTTCTTGAGGGCGAAATCGCAGTCTGCCCTGCGGCAGAGGGCGTCCTCCCTGTAGAGGGCTATGCCCTTCGAGATATAGAGGTCGAACCAGCGCGCGGCGTCGCTCCACTTGCCCTGCTTGAAAAGCGACCAGGCGGCATTGTAGGGCAGCACCAGGGCTTCACTTGTACCGTCGAGGGCGGAGTTGTTGTAGAGGTCTATGAAAATCTGGGCCGCGTTGTCATAATCTCCGACACGGTACGAAGCCTCGGCTATCTGGAACCTTGAGAGCTGGTTCAGCCTGTCGGATTTGGGCAGATAGTATGCCGTAGCCTTGAAGTAGGGAATCGCATCCCTGTACGAGCCGCCGTCGAAGAGCTGCTGCGCAAGCAGGAAGTTGGCCTTGGTATAATTGTTCAGCATATCGTCCGACAGCTCGTCTATCTGGTCGTATGCGTCCACTGCAGCCTTGTAGTCCCTGTCGTAAAGGGCCGCGAGAGCCATATATCCGTAAATCTTTTCGCCCTGCGTACGGGAAGAGTAGCGCCTGATGTACTCCGAGAAGCCCCTTGTGTCCTTGTTCAGGTCGAAGGAAAGCTTGGCGTAGTTGAACAGGGCGTCCTCCGTGATTCCGGGGTCGAAATCAGCCTCGCTGGCCTGACGGAAAGAGTCCATCGCGGAGACCTGGTTGCGCAGACTCAGGTACGAGTTGGCCATATTGTAGTTGGCTATCTGTCCGAGCGAATCGCTCCTGTCGCCCATACGGCTGTAGTTTTCGATTGCGCCCTTGTAATCCTTGACATTGTAGAGCACGCTCGCGGCATAGAAATAATCCTTGCGGTTCATATCCTGCTTGGAGGAGGATTCGTAGTACTCCCTTGCCCTGGCGGCGTCGCCCAGCACCAGAGCGGACTCGCTTATGATGCGGGACAGCCTCTCGCGCCTCTCCTTCGGAGCATTCGCATACAGCCTCTCGCCCTCCCTGGAAGCGAACTCATAGTTCTTCTGATTGAACTCACAATCAACAATATAGAACTCGGCGAGCTCCTGGAACCTGGGGTCCGACACTGTCCTTTTGAAGTACTGCTCGGCAAGCGGGAAGTCCCGGTGGTTATAGTAAATCAGGGCGCTCAAATACAGTCCTGGAGCCGAGTAGGTGCTATGGTCCAGAGCGTCCAGCAGGGTGAAGAAGTTCAGGGCCTCGTCATCGCTCTGAAGCATATACTGGCAGTAGCCGCACTTGAAGACATACTCGCTCATCTGCTCTTCGGGGATGATGCGCGAGTCGACCTTGGACAGCTCCAACGCACTCAGGGCGTACTCTTCAAGGTCAAAGAGCCTCAAGGCGTTCTCCAGCCTTATGCGGGAAGACATCACGGACGAAGGATAGGCCCTTTCGTATTCAACCATAAGGGTTTGGGCGTCCGCGCTGGAGCTCTTCAGGGCACACAGGACCACATAGCCCCTGCTCAGGGCATCGTCGCCGCACTGCTCGAACAGTGTTCGGGCCTGGCGGTATTGGCCGGCAGAATAGAACTCCTCCGCCTTTTGGAAAAGGTCGGGATTATCAAGGACCCGGGAGCTGAGCGGGAATGAAAAAATGAGCAGGCCCAGCAGGAAGGTCAACAGTTTTCTTCGAGTATTCATATTCTACAAATTTACTCAATTTCCATTATATTTGCGAAGAACTAACAAAAAATCTAAGATGGACTCCAATCTCGCTCTTGTATCATTCAGGGATGCCGACATCATCAATTCAGAAAACACCGTGGTGTACTCGCTGAATATGGAGGTGTTCCCTTCCCAGCTCGTTTACATAGTGGGCAGGGTAGGTACCGGAAAGACTTCCATAATCCGTACCATAACCGCCGAGAATCCCCTTCTCAAAGGCGAAGGAAGCGTGTGCGGTTTCAATCTCAGGGAGATCAGAAAGAGCCAGGTCCCCTATCTGAGACGGAAGCTGGGCATAGTGTTCCAGGACTTCCAGCTGCTTATGGACCGCAGCGTGGAGGACAATCTGGGCTTCGTGCTTAAAGCCACAGGATGGAAGGACAGCAAGGCGATAAGCGAGAGGATTGAGGCCGCATTGAGGTCGGTGGATATGCAGACCAAAGCCCACAAGATGCCCCACCAGCTTTCCGGCGGAGAGCAGCAAAGAGTGGCTATAGCCCGCGCCCTGCTCAACGACCCGGAGCTGATAGTGGCTGACGAACCCACAGGCAATCTGGACGAGGATACCGCTACCGGGATATTGAACCTTCTGATGAGGATCAACTCCGAAAGCGGCACTGCAATCATTATGGTCACCCACAACAGGGAAATATGCCGCAAATGGCCGGGAAGGATATTCGAGATCAAGGAAGAAACCTGCACCGAGATTACAACCGGGCCTGAAATCAGGCAGGAAAAGGAGGAGGAGAAGAGCGATGAAGCTGAGTGAAAGGTTTGAGGGCATCTGCTCCTATTTCGAGCAGAATATGAGTTCGGCCGCCTCGGAGCTGGTTTTCGCTTCGCCCTACCAGCTGCTCGTCGCCGTGATGCTATCCGCCCAGTGCACAGACCGCAGGGTCAATATGACCACCCCTGAGCTCTTCAGGAAATACCCCGGAGTGAAGGAACTCTCCGAGGCTGATTATGAAGAGCTCCTGGACATAATCAAGTCCATCTCCTACCCCCGCAGCAAGGCAACCCACCTCATCGGGGCGGCAAAAAAGATAATGGAGTGCCACTCAGGCGAAATCCCGGGAAGCATAGAAGAGCTGATGAGCCTTCCCGGAGTAGGCAGGAAAACGGCCAATGTGGTCAGCTCGATCCTGTGGGACGAGCCTGTCATCGCTGTCGATACCCACGTATTCAGGGTAGCCCGGCGCACGGGGCTGTCTTCCGGAAGCACTCCCGAAGCGGTGGAGAGGGACCTTGAAAGGCACATCCCCCCGAAGAAGCGCCCGACAGCCCATCACTGGCTGATACTTCACGGCAGGTATGTATGCACGGCTAGAAAGCCAAAGTGCGACGCCTGCGGCATCGCACTCTGGTGTAAAGAATATTCAAAGACGGACAAGGCCTAGCAGAACTGCTTCTTGAGGGCCTCGATTTTGGCGTCCGCGTCGTCACCCTTGGCTCCGAAGTAGAACTTGATCTTGGGCTCGGTGCCTGAAGGACGTACTGAAACCACATCGCCGGCCTCGGAGAAGAACTGAAGCACATTGGACGAAGGCTGGCCTGTCTTCTCGGGCTCAAGGTAGTCAATGACCCTGACTACGGGAGAGCCGGCCAGGTCTGCGGGAGGATTGCTTCTCAGGGAAGCCATCATAGCCTTGATTTCTTCGGCTCCGCTGATACCCTTTCTGACCACTGAAACGAGGCCTTCTTTGCGGTATCCGTACTCGGAGTATATCTTCTGGAGCAGACCGTACATCGTAAGTCCCTGCTCTGCAGCCCAGGCTGCGCACTCGGCGACCATCATCGCGCTCACCTGCGCATCCTTGTCGCGCACGAACTCGCCCACATTGAAACCGTAGCTCTCCTCTCCTCCGCACACGAACTCGCCGCCTTCAGCCTCCTTGCGCTTCACGACCTCGGCGATATATTTGAATCCGGTGAGGACGTTGTACACAGGAACTCCGAAACTCTTGGCTATATCGGTGATGAGCTCGGTGGTAACTATGGTCTTAACCACATATTTGCCCTCGCCGAGGGTGCCTTTCTTCGCGCGCTGCGAGAGTATGTAGTAAGTCAGGAGCGAAGCGGTCTGGTTACCGTTCAGGAGCACCATCCTGCCGCTGTCGTCGCGCACTGCTATGCCCAGACGGTCGGCATCGGGATCAGTTCCCATCACAAGGTCCGCGCCAGTCTTGTCAGCCATTTCGAGGGCGAGCTTGAGGGCTGCGGGCTCCTCGGGGTTGGGAGAGATGACGGTGGGGAAATCTCCGTCAGAGACATCCTGGTCGGGCACGTGGATAATGTTCTTGAAGCCGAGACGGCCCAGAATCTCGGGCACGAGCCTTACGCCGCAGCCGTGGAGAGGAGTATAGACTATCTTGAGGTCGGAGTGCTTGCTGCAGAACTCTGCGCCGAGGCTCAGGGACAGAAGGTCGGAGAGATACTTCTCGTCCACATCGGCGCCCATTGCTTCAATCTCGCCGCAGCGCAGGCCGGAAGTGAACTTGACCATCGAAGGGTCGGTAATCTTTGCGACTTCGGCTACGATTTCCTTATCGACAGGAGAAGTCACCTGTCCGCCGTCGGACCAGCTCACCTTGTAGCCGTTGTACTCCTTGGGATTGTGGGAAGCGGTAATCATCACTCCGGCCACAGCTCCTTTCAGACGCACAGCATAACTCATCTCCGGAGTAGGGCGGATGTTGTCGAAGATGTAAACGTGGATACCGTTGGCCGAGAGGACCTGGGAAGTGATTTTGGCGAACTCCTTGCTGCCGTTGCGCGAGTCATAGGAGATGCACACCTTCGGGTCGTCATCCTTGCAGTGGGCAAGGATGTAGTTGGCAAGTCCCTGGGTAGCCATTCCGACCGTGTATTTGTTCATACGGTTGGTGCCGACTCCCATAATGCCGCGGAGTCCTCCGGTGCCGAATTCCAGATTCTTGTAGAAAGCGTCCTCGAAGAGGGCGGGATCACTGTTCTTCAGCTGAAGGACCTTCATTTTGGTCTCCTGGTCGAAATCACCGTCGAGCCAGGCCTGAGCTCTTTTTTCAAATTCTTTCATTGGTATTGCAGTTTATCAGTGTTCAATGAGTGTTGAATGCCGGTTGAATAAAGCAGTTAAAGTTAGAAAAATTGACGGAAACAACAAAACATTTGGACGATTGAGAGAAAAATAAAGTAAATTTACGGCCCGTGAAGAAAAGTTTTTCCGACATCCTCTCCTCCCTGGAGAGCGCCAAGGACGACAAGCTGAGAGAGAAGCTCCCCAGTTGGGCCGCGGCGTTCACGCTTCAGGATACAAAGAGCGGCTATTGTGTGCAGGACTTTCCCAAGCTCAGTCTGGAGCAATGCTCTTCAGAGTTGACTGCGCTCTACAAGGCGGGGCTGGCAGAAGCTCTGATGGAAGGCAGGAAAGGCACTCTGTGCGACCTGTGCTGCGGTCTTGGGGCCGACAGTTGGGCTTTCTCCAAGGTATGCTCCAGAGTTGATGCCTTCGAAGCCGACAGTTCGCTCGCCCCCAAGACGGCAGCACATCTTTCCGCTCTCGGAGCTGACAATGTATTTGTCCTCAACGCCCTCTCGGGGCCTGGAATGGCTCTCGGCAGCTACGATATAATCTATGCCGACCCCGCAAGAAGAGACAGGAGCGGAAAGAAAGTGGTTCTCCTACAGGACTGCTCGCCCAACATACTCGAAATGATGCCCCTTCTGAGGGGCAGGGCCCGCTTTCTGCTCTTCAAGCTCTCCCCTATGGCTGACATCAGCCTTGTCGCACGGGCCCTTGGACCAGGGCTCAAGGAGGTGCACATAGTTGCCTCGGGCTCTGAAGTGAAAGAGCTTCTTTGTGTGATGGACACTTCCTATAACGGCGACTACAGCATCAATGTCTGCAACCTCACCATCTCCCCTCGGCCGCTTTTGACTTTCAGGAGTGAAGAAGAGGCGAGGAGCGAAGTCAGATATGTGAGCGCGGAGAAAGGAATGATACTGTGCGAGAGCCGCCCGGAGCTGCTCAAAAGCGGAGCTTACCGTCTGCCCTGCTCCCTGTGGGGGCTGGAGAAACTGTCAGACAAGGCTCACCTTTATGTACACGGACAGGGGCAGGCCTCCGCTCCTCCCCTGTTCAAGCAGTACATAATCGAAGAAGTACTGCCTTTCGGCAAAGAGGCTTTCAGAAAGGTCAGCCGGGAATGGAGCGACGCCTCGATAAGCTGCCGCGCCCTCCCCCTGAAAAGCGAAGAGCTGCGGCAGAAACTGGGCCTGAAGAGCGGCGGGAGCAGTGAAAGGCACATTTTCGCCTATCCCGGAATGGAAGGAAGGACTATGGCACTAACCAGAAGAATCAATGATAATCAATGATATGGAACCGATAATCAAACACTTCACTGATAACGACCTGTACACTTTTACTTGTCAGTATTACATACTCGAGACTTATCCCAGGGCGGAAGTCGAGTACACTTTCTATGACCGCAACCATCAGGTTTACCCCAAGGGCTTCGACCTCCTGCTCAGGGAGCAGCTCGACAGCCTGAAGGATGTGGTGATAAGTGAGGAGGAAATAGCCTTTATGAAAAAGCACTGCCTGTACCTGCCCCTATGGTACTTCACCTTCCTGAAAGGTTTCCGCTTCAATCCGGACGAAGTGAGCATAAGCCAGGATGAAGAAGGCCACCTGGACATCAATGTACGGGGCAAATGGTTCTCCGCCATTATGTGGGAGATGCCTATTCTAAGCTGCATCTCGGAGATGATGCACTCGATAAGGGGCGACCTGGACCGCTACGACAGCACTCTTGAAGAGAAAAGAGCCAGAAAGAAAGCGGAGCAGATATTCTCCGAGGGCCTTACCCTCGGAGACATGGGCACAAGGCGGCGCCTGAGTTTCGCCCATCACGATATGGTGGTGAGGGTAATGAAGGAGGTATATGATTCGCGGAAGTGGAGCGGCAGGTTCACCGGCACTTCGAATGTGTATCTGGCGATGAAATACGGTTGCGCGCCTCTCGGTACGATGTCCCATCAGCTCATCAGCTTCGAGGAGAACGTGAGCGGAGTGTTCGAGTGCAACTTCAATGTAATGAAGAAGTTCAGCGACGTGTACGACGGCGACAACGGCATCTATCTGTATGACTGCTTCGGAGACAAGGTCTTCTTCAGCAACCTCAGCAAAAGGATGGCGATGATGTACAAGGGTCTGAGGGTGGACTCCGGCAACGAAGAGGAGCAGACAGAGAAAATCATCGCCAAGTACCGCCAGCTGGGCATAGACCCGGCCACCAAGCAGGTGTGCTACAGCAACGGGCTGAACATCGACCGCGCGATAGAAATTCACAAGTATGTATCAGGCAGGCTCCAGGACTCCTACGGAGTGGGCACTTTCCTCACCTGCGACGTGACGGGTGCGGAGCCTATGAACATAGTGCTGAAGCTCACCCGGGGCAGGATTACCGAGCTCAGGGAGTGGCACGACTGCGTGAAACTGTCCTGCACCCAGGGCAAGACCCTGGGCGACAAGACAAAGTGCGATTATCTACTTAATCTACTGAAATAGAATTATTTACAGCTTTGCGGAAAGGGCGGCGAAAGCCTTGCGCGGACGCAGCCCTTCGTAAAGTATGCTGTAAACAGTATCGACTATGGGCATCTGGATTCCGGAGCGGGAATTGAGCACTTTCATACCCTTGACGGCGTAGTATCCTTCAGCCACCATAGTCATCTCGTTGAGCGCTGTCTTCACCGTACAGCCGCGCCCGATGAGGAAGCCCAGGCTGCGGTTGCGGCTGAAAGTGGAGTAACAGGTGACCAGCAGGTCGCCCATATAGGCGCTCTTGCAGATGTCCCTCTCGAAAGGATAACTGTCGTTCAGGAAGGCCTTCATCTCTGCCACGCAGGCTGACACCAGCACGGCCAGGTAGTTGTCCCCGTAGCCCAGACCCGCCGCAAGGCCCGCGGCGATGGCGTAGATGTTCTTCAGCAGGGCGGCATACTCGATGCCGTAGATGTCCTGCGAAGTGTCCACCACCAGGGATTTGCTCCTCAGGTGAGAGGCAATCAGGGCGGCGTTGGCTTCGGAGTAGCAGACAGCGGTAAGGTACGAGAGCCTCCCGCGCGACACCTCCTCGGCGTGGCTGGGCCCCGAGATGAGCCCCATATTCTTGAAAGGCACGCCCAGACTCTGGTGCACATACTCCAGCACAGTCAGATACTCGTCCGGGATTATACCCTTTACTGCCGAGATGATGATTTTGTCTTCAAGACTTTCAGTCAATTTCGAGAGCACCGACTTTATGAAGGCCGAAGGGACTGCGAGAATCACCACATCGCTGTCCGCCACCACTTCGTTGATATCGGAACTGATGCGCAACAAATCCACATCCAGCTCCATATCGCTCACATATTTGGGGTTGCAATGGTCGGTCTGCACTCCGGCTATGACTTCCTCGTTGGTGATGTGCCAGCGTACGATATTGCCGTTCTGCGTAAGTTTTCCTACGAGTGTTGTCGCCCAGCTGCCATATCCTATGACAGCGAAACGCGAATTGTCATCAAGGTTTACCATAGTACAAAAAAGACTCAGGACACGCTCAGCAGATGGCGCTGAAAGCGGGCCTGAATGAAGCGCGTATCGAAGCGGCAAACATATGCATCACGGTAGGCTCGTCGTAGCCGAAGACCTGCGTTCCGATACTCTTCATAAGTTCTACTTCTTCAGTTTTCAATTTATTGTCCACAAGCACAAGGTCTATCACATACTGGAACAGCTTTTCCCTGTCGTCGGGCCGCAGTTCGAGTATGCTGGAGACTGACTTGTTGAAATATTCCATAACATTGTCCGAGCCCGCCACCTCGTCGAGGATGTCCCTGGGGAACATATCATAGGAGGAGAGGGTCATAAGGATGGCGTCGATCTCGTTCTGGCTCAGATTGCCGTCGGCGCCCGCAACCAGCAGTCCTGCCGACGCGATGAAATAGGCCATATGGATGTCTATGTCGTCGGTGCTGAGGCGCGAGATGGCAGTAATGAGAGCGTTCATCCCCTCGTCCAGCTCGGCCGCATTGCTTGCGTTGGCGTACAGGTTCAGGGCCTCCACCCTCAGGGAATCGGCCGGATGGTCATAATGGCTCAGCGAGAGGAACTGCCCTTCGGTATAGTACTTTACCAGATGCTTGTTGTGATTGATGAAAGCCTTTATGTCTATATCCATCTTCCTGAGGTTCAGGCCGGAATGCATCTTGAAGAAGGCCGAAACACAGACATCCAGATTGCCGGTGGCAAGGAAACCGTAGCGGTCAGCCACCAGCTCGCAAAGCTGCTGCCAGAAGCGGACCTTGAGCTGGAAAAGCAGGGGCGAACCCTGGTCCAGATTGGGGAAGACGAAGCGTATAAGGGCGTTCAGGGAGCTATTGCCGTCTATCTGATGACCCAGTTCGTGCCCGACCACAAAGCGGAGCTCATCCTCGTCCATAAGCTCGACAAGGGAGGAATTCAACTCCACAATAAGGGGCCTTCCGGGCGTGGTACCCATATACGTGCAGGCATTGACCTGAGGGGAGTTGGTGATGTAGAACTCCACTTCCCTGTCGAAACCGAGCTCATCCTTCACGCTGTAGAGCACATCATAAAGACGGGGCATCACGGCCCTCTCGACCTTAATGCTGGTGACCTCCATACCGGCCCTCATAAGGGAGTCATCCCTCTGGACCATAGCCCCTGTGGCATCGAGCACGGACGAAATCACATCTCCTTCCAGAGAGTCATAAATCTGCTTTGCCAGCTTCTTCTCCTGCACCAGAGAGGGGCTATAACGATACCTGACCATAATTATTGATTAGCAGAATTGAATATTTCTACGGCTCTGCTCTCGCCCGCCTCATAAGCGCGGTGGAGCATCTCTAAAGCCTTCTGTTCATTGACCTGGCAGCCTATCCCCCTGGAAAGACAGATGGAGGCATCCATCATAGCCTCGGGATGACCCTTCAGGGCCGCATAGTATATGAGACTGAAAGCGGAGACAAGAAGGGCAGCATTCTCGCCCGCTGACAGGTGGTCGGAACCACTTGCTGCGAACATACGGAAGTAGCTGCCGGCATTGTAGATGTTCCCCACATCCGAGGGCAGGCCTCCGTCAACGCTTATCAGATAAAAACTCAGGGCTTTGGCGTGGTCCGCGCCGGCGGCACACTGCGCGGCGGCAAGAGCAATGCAGTCCCTGTCTCCAAGTTTGCCGCCTTCAAGCAGATAGCTCATTGCAGAGTCCGAATCGCCTTCGGAAAGATAGCTTTTGCCCAGCAGGTAATAGTCGCCGGCTTCAGCCTTACCTTCCTTTATTCTTAATTCGCATTCGCGCCTTTTTGCAAGTTCGGGGAAGAACTTCTTGAACCGACGCTCAGCATATTCGCAACCTGCATCCATTGCCTTTTGAAGCAGATAGATAGCCTTGTCGTCATTCTTCTCCACAGCTATGCCCTCGTGATAGAAAAGGGCCAGATTGGCGGCCGCCACATTGCTTCCGCCCTGCACTGCCTTCTGGTAGAACTCCTTGGCCTTGACGACATCCTTCTTGACTCCCTGCCCCAATTCGTATGCAAGGCCCAGATTGCACTGGGCTCCGGCTACACCTTTAGAGGCGGCGTATCCGTACCACTTTACAGCCTCTTCGTAGTCCCCGGTCTTGTTCCAGGCGTCATAACCCCTTGAAAAGGCGTCTTGCGCACTGACCGAATCGGGTACGGAATTGAAATAAGTCTCATATTCCATCGCGCTCTTAAGCCCCTTTTCGACGGCCTTGCGGCCAAGCTTGCGGGCGCGAAGTGTGTCTTGCGCTATGCCATTCTTCCCTTCGTAGAGAATTTCGGCGGCAATCCAGTAATCAGCACTATAGCCTGCTTCCGCGGCCTTGATGAACCACTGCGAAGACAGGCTCCGATCCTTTGCGCAGCCTATTCCGCGATCCAGGCAGACAGCGACATTGTTCATAGCAGCCGAATTTCCGTTCTCCGCGTCCCTGAGGGACAGTTCGTAGCCTCTCTCCCCATTAACCTCCCCAGTCTCCCCCATAAGGTAGATGAAGGCAAGCGACAGGCAGGAACCGGTATAACCGGCGGCGATGGCTCTTTCATACATCCCGGCTGCTTTGAGGGCATAAGACTTGCGCTCCTTTGAGCCTGACGGGCATGAGTTCATCAGCTTGAAGTAGCTCTCCGCCTCGGAGAAGCACTTGTCCGGTTTGTCAAACAAAGTAAAAGCCATAGCTGTCAGTCAGAATTAATGCATTTGTCAATCAGAGCTGTAGTATAATCACAGGAATAGACCTGCGAAGAATTACGGGCCACGAAATAAGCTTCGTCCCGTTTCCCTTCATCAGAAAGAGCGTCCACAACCTCTCCGACGCTTCTTATCAGACTGCCGATCCGTTCGTTTTCGTCTCCTACATAGCTGCTGACCTCTTCCATCATAGACATTTCAGTCCCGGGGCTGCTCTGCTCCTCAACCCTGGTCTCCTCCCTCTTTATCTCCTCCCTCCTGGCGTTCTCCGAGTTTTCCGCTCCGAGATGGCGCTTGATTCTGGATGCGCGGTCGCTGGTGTTGTCCAAATATCCCATAAAAAAGCATTACCCGAATGGACGGGTAATGCACAAATATAACAATAAATTAACTATTGTCCAATGAAAGGGCTCCAATCTAGAAGGTCAGGTAATGGATGACTTCTTCCTTAATCGGATCCAGTGCCCCTGTGGTGAACTTAACTTTGGCGAAGTCTATCTTACTGAGGTCAATGCATCGTATCTGGCAGTTATGCATAGTCCTGTAATAGATTTTCTTCCCGCTCAGATCGCTTGCGACCGTCCAATGGGTAGCACTGGGTATAGGGGCCGGAGTCTCTCCCGGAGCATACTGGCTGCCGATGGGGATGTCGAAGTTATTGAGGATGTGGAAGGCCTGGGCCACTGTCTTTTCGGCAGAGTCGAGCACGGGAGCCGAGCACTGGTAGAAGGCCGCCCTGACAAAGCGCGAAGGAGGGGTCACGTCGCCCGGCAGGCCGAGCAGTCCGCTGCCGCCTCCGAATGATTTCAGGTCCATCTTCTCAATACTGCCTTTGGCCACCTTTCCGGGGATGAGGTTGACGTAATTGTTCAGGTTGGTAAGCTGCCAGTCAAAGGACGGGGAATTGGTCAGCACTCCCAGCTCATTGTCATAGAAAACGCATTTGCCGTCTATGATTTCGAGCACAATCTGCCTTCCGCTGGGCTCGGCGAACCTCCAGTGCACCGTCGAGGCGCGGGGGTCGATGCCGAAGACGTGAATCTGCTCCAGGGCGGCACGCACATCGTCCACATTGGCGCAGGTGGAAAGGATGTAGGAGACAAGCTGGAGGTCGGATACGCTGCTGCCCAGGTTCTCCTCCTTCAGGCTTTCATACTCACCGTAATCGGGGAAGTAGAAAAGGCCGGCGGACAAGCCGCACTCGTTGATGCCCTCGGTCACAAACTCGCTCTGCTCCACTCCGAGGCCAACATAGCCGTACCTGGCTTTGAATTCGCACCCGAGCCTGCCGTCCGGAGTCATACTCTTCCAAACGTGGCCGCGCGGCACAACCACATAGCAGGAGTACATGTCAGAACCGCTCCATTCTATCGTCCTCGCCATCACCACATTCCCGTCCGCGGTTCTCAAAGTGATGCCCGTACAGGCAGAAGTGCTGCCTGCGGACGCCATTGCAATCGCTGCGATCACTGAAATGGCATAAAAGAATCTTTTCATAATGATTTGGTGTTAAACACAAAAATCCCTGCAAACTGCATACCGCAATTGCAGGGTAAAACACTGATTGACAAAATGTCAGGGGTGAGTAAGGCCAATACCGGCAAGTCCTCCTGCGCTGGTCTCTTTGTAGAGCGACGGCAGGTCGTGACCGGTCTTTTTCATGACCTGGACGACTTCGTCGAAAGAGACTCTGTGGTAGCCGTCCGAGAAAGAGGCGTACAGGTTGGCGTCCAGGGCTCTTGCCGCCGCCATAGCGTTGCGCTCGATGCAGGGTATCTGCACCAGTCCGCAGACAGGGTCGCAGGTCATACCGAGGTGGTGTTCGAGCCCCATCTCTGCCGCATATTCAATCTGCGAAGGAGTGCCGCCGAAAAGCTGGCAGGTGGCGGCAGAAGCCATAGCGCAGGCCACTCCGACCTCGCCCTGGCAGCCTACTTCGGCCCCGGATATGGAGGCGTTCTTCTTGACGACATTACCGAAGATTCCGGCAGTGGCAAGGGCGTGGAGTATGCGCTTCTCGGAGAAGTTGTGGCCTCTGGAGATGTGATAAAGCACCGCAGGGAGCACTCCGCTCGAGCCACAGGTCGGAGCCGTAACCACTGTGCCGCCGGATGCATTCTCCTCGCTCACAGCCAGGGCGTAGGAGAAGACCAGTCCGCGGGTCTGCAGGTTGGGCTTGTAGCCGGACACTTTGACATAGTACGTGGCGGCTTTTCTGGAAAGATGCAGCGGGCCCTGAAGCACGCCTTCGTTGTTGAGCCCGCGCTCCACACTCTCCTGCATCGCATTCCACACATCCCGCAGATAATCCCAAATCTGCTCACCCTCGCACTCGAGGGCATACTCCCAGATCGAGCGGCCGGTCTGACGGCACCATTGGAGGATATCCGCGATTGTATTGAGCTCATAGATATCAGCCCCTTCGCCCAGAAGCGAACCGGGACCCTCGGAGATGGTGCCTCCGCCTATACTGTAAACCACCCACTCATCCCTCTGGTCTTCAGGCACATCGGCAAGACTGAACTTCATCCCGTTGGGATGGAAGGGAAGTACCACATCGCTCTTCCAGTCGAAGTCCACCCGCGCTCCCCTGACGGACAGGGCGTCCTTTATGGCGACATCGGTAAGGTGGCCCTTGCCCGTAGCCGCAAGACTGCCATACAGGGTCACTTTGAAGGCTCTGGCCTCGCTATGGCGCTCAAAATACATAGTGGCGGCCTTCTGGGGCCCCATCGTGTGGCTGCTCGAAGGCCCGCGGCCTATCTTATAGAGTTCACGAAGAGATTTCATCGCAGGGTTATTACTTCACTATTTCACTGATTTTGAGCAGATTCTCAGTGCAGCGGCAAACCTGGTCGCTCCAGTAGGGAATCTCTATATTGAAGACCCTCTTCACCTTGGTCTTGTCCAGCACAGAGTAGGAAGGTCTTGTCACCCTGCTCGGGAACTCGTCCGAGTGGCAGGGCTCGATGCGGCACTCATTATGGCCCGAGCATCGGGCTATGAGCTTGGTGAAATCGTACCAGCTGCACACTCCCTCGTTGGAGTAGTGGTATATGCCCTTGAAGGACTCATAATCTCCACCCTCTATAATCCTTACGATCAGGCGGGCAAGGTCCAGGGCATAGGTAGGGGTGCCGGTCTGGTCGAAGACCACCTTGAGGGCGGGTTTGCTCCCGGTCAGATTGAGCATAGTCTTGAGGAAGTTCTTCCCGAACTCGCTGTACAGCCAGGCTGTGCGTATGATTATCGAGCAGGCGCCGCTCGAAAGGATTTTCTGCTCCCCGTGAAGCTTGCTGAGGCCATAAACCCCCGTGGGCGTACCTTTCTGGTCTTCGCGGCAGGGAGTGTTGTAGGGCTCCTTTCCGAACACATAGTCCGTGCTTATGTGAATCAGCAGGGCAGAATTGATCCTGGCCGCAATCGCCAGATTTTCAGCGGCATCGGCATTGAGTTTCTCGGCGAGCTCCGCCCTGTCTTCGGCCCCTTCCACGTCGGTGAAGGCCGCACAGTTCACTATCACGCCTATGTTGTTGTCCGCCACAGCTTTCAGGACTGCCTCCCTGTCGGTAATGTCGAGAATCATAGTCTGCTTGTCCGCCTGGGCGGGAGCGCACAAAAAGTCAAGGACCCTGGCCTGGTCCTCGCGCATAGGAGCTATATCGGTGAAAATGTATCTGTCAGAGACAGCAGACGAAGAAGCGGCCAACAGTCTGAGCTCGCTTCCGAGCTGGCCGTTGGCCCCTGTTACAAGTATATTCATAGAATCTTGAGTATCAGACTAATACATCGGCTCGGTTCCGGCCTCGTCAAAATACTCCTTCTTCGCGTGACATACAGGGCACTCCTTCGGAGGCTCGGGTCCCACATACTTGTATCCGCACACTGAGCAGATCCACTCTTTATCCTCTTTTACCATAACACTAAAAGATTAAGTAAAAAATATCTCCGGAGAATCCTCACTGACTCCCCGGAGAGCAAATTTAAGCTTTTCAAATCAAAACTCCAAGCCCTCTTAGTCATCCCAGGCAGAAGAGAGAGGGGCCTCGTTGCGGCGGGTGCTCATAAGAGCCTGGGAAATGTTGATGATGAAGTCGCCCATCTTCTCGAGTTCTTCGAGCAGCGAGAGATACAGCACGCTCTCGAAGTAGGACTCTCCGCTGCGTCCGTCAGAGTCGAGCTCCTTTTCCCTCAGGGAGTCGCGCAATGAGTTGATTTCCACCTCAGAGAGGACTGCATTGTCGATGTTCTCAAGCGAAGACTCGTTCTCGAGGTTATAGACCATCGCGTCGTACGAGCGGGCCACAAGGGCTATCATAGCATTCACCTGCTTCTTGTGCTCTTCGCCGAGCTTGCAGGAATGCTCTATCCCCCTTCCGAGCAGACGGCTTATGGCCTCCCCACTGTCGCCAAGCGACTCCATCTCCCCTGCTATCCTGTACATCGATTTGATTTTCAGCACAGAAGCATCGGTAAGGCCGTCGCGGTTGATTTTATTCAGATAGTTGATGATTTCATATTCTATGCGGTCTGAAATCTCTTCATACTTGACAAGTTTCTCCCTCCACTCCCTGAAATGGTCCTCGCTGTCGGACTCTTCCACCGCATCCTGCACGTAGTCAAGCCCCTTGCGCATAACCTTTCCGAAGTGCACGAGCTCCTTCTCGGCCTCGGTCAGGGCAAGCTCCGGAGTGGACACCATACCGGCATTGATATAGACCAGACGGTCAGAAGGCTCCTGGCTTTTCTTCTCTTTGACAATCAAGCAGACAAGCTTCTCAATCTGGGGGATGAACCATATCAGCAGGCCCGTGTTGATGAGGTTGAACACCGTATGGAGCATAGAGATGCTGTAGAGCGGAGTCTGGTCGCTGCCGTCAAGTCCGAGGCCGGATATTATGAGTCCGATAAGGGACAGGAACGGGCGGAAGAGGGCAAGGGCCCAGATGACTCCGAAGATATTGAATACCGTATGGGCGAGGGCCGCTCTTTTGGCATTGGAGTTTCCTACCGCCGCGGCGATGTTGGCTGTAATTGTGGTACCGATGTTCTCGCCAAGCACCATAGCCGCCGCCATATCGAAGCCTATCCATCCCATATTCAGGAAGATAAGAGTCAGAGCCACAGTTGCGCTACTGGATTGGAGAACCAAAGTCAGGAGGGTTCCCACCAATACGAACGAAAGCACTGACCAGAAGCCGTGGCCAGACCAGGACTGGATGAACGAGAGGACTTCGGGGCTGTTCTGCAGGTTGGGCACGGAGCTTTTCATAAACGAGAGTCCGAGGAAAAGGAGGCTGAAGCCGGCGAGAACTTCGCTGAAATCCCTCAGTTTGCCCTTCTTGGATATGCTGAAAATGAAAGCCAGGGCCATCAGGGGCACCGCAAGGGCAGAGACGTCAGCCTTGAAACCGAAGACGGCTATAATCCAGGCAGTCATAGTGGTACCGATATTCGCACCCATAATCACTCCGATAGCCTGGCGCAGGGTTAGAAGCCCCGCATTTACGAAGCTTACGGTCATAACTGTCGTCGCGCTCGAAGACTGGATGACGGCAGTGACGCCAAGTCCGGTGGCCACACCTTTGAAGGGATTGGAAGTTATTGAGGAGACGAATTTCCGGAGCCCGCTTCCGGCTGCTTTCTGAAGTCCGGAGCTCATCATATTCATTCCGTAAAGGAAAAGACCGAGAGCTCCGAGCAGTGTTACAATTGATAGAATCATTACTGTAGTGTTTCTGTTTTCCGTTGCAAATATGAGCATTCAGTCTTGGTAGTCAAACGATTGGAAGGGAGACGGATGTCGAATTAACAGAAAGTTAATCTTGCGGGACGAATAATTAACAAAAATTTAATAATCCTTTTTGCCCTCCTGAATGGAAATGATAAATTTGCAGTATGGTTCAGATACTAATTATTGAAGACGATCAGGACATACGCGAAATCCTGAGTTTCAACCTGGAGAACGCGGGCTACAGCGTACTTACCGCCGGGAGCACCGAACAGGGGGAGAAGCTGCTGACAGACAGCACGGCCCTTCTGCTTCTGGATGTGATGCTGCCTGGAGAGTCCGGCTTCCAGTTCGCCAGACGGCTGAAAAGTTCCTCCTTCAGAGACATTCCGATTATTTTCCTTACGGCCCGTTCCAGCGAGAACGATCTTCTGACTGGTTTCTCGGCCGGAGGGGACGACTACATTGCCAAGCCCTTTTCCATCAACGAAGTGCTAGCCCGGATCAAGGCGGTACTGAAGAGGACCTGCCCGCAGGAAAAGCCCTCGGACTGTGCTGATTTTCTGGGGCTCCACATCGATTTCGACCAGAGCACGGTATCCATCGACTCCAGGGAAATCAACCTGTCGCGCAAGGAGTTCGACATCCTCGCTCTTCTCGCAAAGGAGCCGGGGAGCTATTTTTCCCGCTCGGCAATAATAGAGCGCCTGTGGAAAGACGCCCCGTATGTGATTGACCGTACGGTAGATGTGCATATCGCAAGGATACGCTCCAAGATTGGGGCATATCACGACATGATACGCAACAAAACCCTTTTCGGCTACTATCTCGACCCCAATTTCAGCCTGGACGATGAACAGCAGTAGGCGTTTCACCCTTGAGCTCGCCATTGTGATTTGCGTTGCGTTTGCCCTGTCTGCGAGCCTTAGCGTGCTCAACGACCGGAGCTACAAGCGCAACATCCTCAAATCCAGGCTAGAAGTATATTGCGACCTGGTATCAGGCGCCCCGGCGGACTCCCTTCCTACGGGATTTCTTCCTCAAGGAGTCAGAGTGACCCTGATGAATCTGGACGGAGCCGTGATATGGGACAGCGCCCTGAGCAGCGACTCCCTGGGGAACCACTCCGGCAGGCCCGAGGTCAAAGACTGCATAAAAAAGGGGGAAGGCATAAGCATACGGCGCTCCGATAGCTCGCCCGTCACCTATTTCTACTACGCGAAGCGCTACCCCGGGATAATAGTCCGCAGCGCTCAGGTTTTCGAGCTCGAAGAAAGGCGTTATATGAGGGCGGACTCGCTGCTGATTGTCTCCATCCTGCTGATTTTCCTTCTGTCGCTCATCGCAGTGATGTATCTTTACCGCCGCTACCGCCAAAGGGAGAAAGTCATTCAGGAACAGATGACCCGCAGGCTCAAGCACGAGATGACGGGCAACATTGCCCACGAACTCAGGACACCCGTCAGCAGCATCAGGCTATATCTCGAAACCATACTGGGCAATCCTTCCCTGGAGAGCGGGAAAAAGGAGCTGTTCCTGCAGCGCTCCTACCAGCAGACCCTCAGGCTCACCGAGATGATAAGCGACATCTCGATGATCACAAAGCTCGAGGAAGCGCCCGAGCAGTTCAAAGTGGAGCCCGTCAATCTCAAATTCTGCTTGGACGAGGTCTGCGAAGAGATGAGTTCTGCCCTCGAAGACAAGGGGCTGAGAGTAAAGAACAACCTGCCTCCCCTGTGCATCCACGGGAGTTATACTCTCATATATGCCATCTTCCGCAACCTTATCGAGAATTCCATCAAGTACGCCACAGATGCCGACAGCATTGAAGTGGATTACTCGAAGGGCGAGGCCGGAGAGCACGCACTGGACTACCGGGACAACGGGCGGGGCGTGGAGAGCGGCGAGCTGGAGAAGATTTTCGGAAGGTTCTACCGCATAGACTCCGACCGCAGCAAAACCGGCTCCGGACTGGGATTGTCTATAGTGCGCAACGCGGTGCTCTTCCACAAGGGAAG
Source organism: uncultured Bacteroides sp. (assembly GCA_945874355.1). GTDB lineage: Bacteria > Bacteroidota > Bacteroidia > Bacteroidales > UBA932 > Cryptobacteroides. The sequence continues at coordinate 48,786 of CAMCGB010000006.1, read as the reverse complement.
CATAAAGGCCTATCGGGTAAGTCCGACAGGCCTTGGATTCCATTTCACTCTTAAAGATCTGAAGCGTTAGTCCTGCTTGAGCATCTGCTCGCTTCTCTGGACGAAGTCCGCAAGAGCCTTACCTTTGAGCATTCCGTTGCTCAGAAGGGCGAGGTCCACCACCTGGTGCAGAAGGGTCTTGTCCTCTCCGTCGCGGCCTTCCCAAATCTTCTGGACCAGAGGGTTCTGCATATTCACTATTATATTATAGGACTCGGGGATTGAAGAGTAGAAGTTCATTCCTCCGCCCATTGCGCTCATCTCGCGGTAGCGACGCATGAATTCGCTTTGAGTGATGAGCACGGCCTGGGCATTCTCGCCGAGATTACGGGCCTCTACGGTGTACTCGTTGCCCTGGGGAAGGACTGCCTTGAAGAGCTCGTCGAGCGACTTTTTGTCATCTTCGCTCATTTCGGGCTTGACCTCCTCCTGCTTTACGATGAGCTTGTCCACAGAATCGCTGTCCACTCTTGCGAAGCGGGTCTTCTCCAGCTTGCTTTCCAGCAGGTTCACGAAGTGGCTGTCCAGCTCGCAGTCCATCAGCAGGGTGTCGTAGCCCTGGTTCTTTGCGGCCTCGATGAAGCTGTACTGCTCCTCCACATTGGTGGCATAGAGATAAACCACATTGCCGTCCTTGTCAGTCTGGGCAGGCTCAATCGCCTTGCGGTAGTCCTCCAGGCTGAAGAACTTGGAGTCGGTATTCTTCAAAAGGGCGAACTTGAGAGCCCTCTCGCAGAACTTCTCGTCGCTGAGCATTCCGTACTCGATGAAGAGCTTGATATTGTCCCACTTCTGCTCGTACTGCTCCCTTTCGGTCTTGAAAATGTCCTCAAGGCGGTCTGCCACCTTCTTGGTGATGTATGTGCTGATTTTCTTGACATTGGCGTCGCTCTGCAGATAGCTGCGGCTCACGTTCAGCGGGATGTCGGGCGAGTCAATGACTCCGTGCAGGAGGGTCAGGAAGTCAGGCACGATATTGTCCACGTGCTCTGTCACGAACATCTGGTTGCAGTAGAGCTGGATCTTGTTCTTGTCTATGGCCATCCTTTCCTTGATCTTGGGGAAGTAAAGCACTCCGGTAAGGGTGAAGGGATAGTCCACATTGAGGTGAATCCAGAACATAGGATCCTCTTCCATAGGATAGAGCTCGTGGTAGAACTTCAGATAATCCTCGTCCTTGAGCTCAGAAGGAGCCTTGGTCCAGATGGGCACTATGTCGTTGATTACATTGTCCTCGTCGGTCTCGACGCTCTTGCCGTCCTTCCACTCGGTCTTTTTGCCGAATATTACGGGTACGGGCATGAACTTGCAGTACTTGCCGAGGAGCTGGGAAATCTTGCCTTTCTGAGCATACTCGGCAGAGTCGTCGTCGAGGTAAAGGGTGATTTCGGTACCCCTGTCAGTCTTCTTGCCTTCGGTCAGCGAGTACTCGGGAGAGCCGTCGCAGGACCACTTGACTGCCTTGGCGCCTTCCTTCCAGCTGAGGGTGTCGATGGTGACCTTCTTCGCAACCATAAAGGCTGAGTAGAAACCGAGTCCGAAGTGGCCTATGATGGAGCCTATCTGGTCCTTGTATTTCTCGAGGAACTCTCCGGCAGACGAGAAGGCTATCTGATTGATGTATTTGTCCACTTCCTCCTCGGTCATACCTATACCGTAGTCCTTGATTTTCAGCACTTTCTTACCCTCATCAAGGCTCACTTCGACTTTGAGCTCGCCCAACTCGCCCTTGAAGTCGCCGCTCGAAGCGAGAGCCTTCATCTTCTGGGAGGCGTCAACCGCATTGGCCACAAGCTCGCGAAGGAAGATTTCGTGGTCTGAATAAAGGAACTGTTTGATGACGGGGAATATGTTTTCCGTGGTAACCCCGATTTTACCTTTTAGTGTTTTGTTTGCCATTTTATGTATTGTTTTGTTTCTATCAAAAAAGCCGGCGCAATAAGCGTCGGCCTTTGAAGAATCAAAATATATTCCAATGACAAAATGTCACTGTGCCACACTGGTAGAGAAACTCGCTTCGCCACAGTCATAGACAAGTTTGCAGTGATCCACCTGCTTTGAGTTCAGATAGAAATCTCCCATCAGCACTCCGCTGGGCACGAGAGAGTAGGAAACGAAGGTTGCGGAACTCTTCTCAACCCAGTCGTAAATCATATCACCGCTGAAGCGCATCTCCAGCACGTGGCCGTTGGCCTCGTCGTAAACGAAGGAAAGGTCGCTCAGAACGAAGGCGTCGCGCCCGTAAGAACCCGGGCGGCAGAGGGCATCGAAGCTGAACTCCACTTTGGGTCCCTTGCCTTCAAGGTGTACGGAACTGTTTGTAAGGCTGGTGACTGTGACGCTTACCTGGTCGTCGATAATTAACTCAGAACTAACCGAGCCTGAGGCGATAAGGTTCAGACAGACGCCCACGGTGCTTTCATACTGCTGGCCCATAAAAAATGCCAGATTCCGGGGAGTCCTTTTCTGGTTGGTGGAAGTATTCACCACGCAGGAAGTCATAAGGGCAAGGCTGGAGAGTATCAAAAAAATCTTTTTCATATACGCAAGCTTTTAGAATTTATACACCACACCGGCCCTCAGTCCTGAATACTGGACACCGAAGCCCGTCTCAACAAAGCCGCAGAACTTTTTGCCGAACTCCACTCCGATGGGACTCATCTGGTAAGACGCAGTCACTTTGTCTTCGGCAAGATAAAAGCCCGGATAGGCGGCAAGTCCAAGAGCGAACGAGGTGTAGAGGCGGCACTTGGGCTTGTCCATATAGAACAACTTGACTTTGGGCATAAGAGTGATGGCGGCGCCGACCTTTACACTTTGGGAGTTGGAGTTCAGCGCTTCGTATGAGTTGTGGTAGTAGAATGAACTTGCAAAATCCACTCCGGCACTTATCCAATGGTTGAACTTATATTCGACTCCTACCCCGAATCCGCCGGTGCTCCTGGTCTGGTCGTGATAGTCGCTGTAGATGTTTTCCAGTGTCAGGTTGTACCAGAACATATCAGCGCAGCCAATGTAATAGTGCCCCGTTGCAAACATTTCGGATGCATATGCGCTAGGGGTATTGACAAAGGCTGAGACTGACCAGCCTTTGGGTGAATGCTGATTCCTGCGGAAGCGCTCCCCGGCGAAGGCATCTGTTGCCGACAGGCAGAGCAGGGCCGCGAGAAGAACTGCTGAAATATGTTGTTTCATGTTATAGCAATTATTAAACCCTCCTATAGATGCACTACGGAGGGTAAAAGTTGCTTTTTTGGAAAAAACTATTTGTAAAGGAAGCGCTTGATGCTCATCTTCGGAGTCTTCTCGAAAGGCACCCTTACCACCTCAACCTTTGCAATCTGGCTGTAGAGGGGCAGCTGCTTGTTGGCGTTGAGACGGATCTTCTCGGGAATCTCGGCCATATCCTCCTCGCTCAGGCCGTCCTTCTTCATTGCGTCGGAATCGAGATAAACCATAGCCACAATCTTGCCTGCACGGTCCACCACAACTGACTCCACGGCATAGGTCTGATTATTCACAATTGCCTCAAGCTCTTCAGGATAGATATTCTGTCCATTGGCCGAGAGTATCATACTCTTGGAGCGGCCCTTGATGAAGATGTTGCCTTCCTTGTCCATAACTCCGAGGTCTCCGGTGCGCAGGAATCCGTCTTCGGTGAATGCGGCCCTGGTGGCCTCCTCATTCTTGTAGTAGCCAATGGTGATGTTGGAACCCTTGGCCTGGATTTCGCCTGCGATGTGCTGAGGGTCGTCGGAGTCTATGCGAGCCTCGATGCAGTTGATAGCTTTACCGCAGGAGCCCGGCTTGTATTTGCGCCAGTCCTCGTAGGCCAGCAGCGGAGCGGCTTCGGTCATACCGTAACCCACGGTGTAGTGAAGCCCTATCTTCTTGAAGCACTTCTCCACTTCAGGGTTGAGCGCCGCACCACCCATTATGTAGCTGCGCACCTTTCCTCCGAAAGCGGTGTCGAGCTTACTGCGTATCTTATTGAAAATAATACTGTTGACTCCCGGAATTGAGGTCAGCACCTTCATATACCATTTGTCGAGCACAGGCTTGAGCGAAGACTTGTAAACCTTCTCCATCACCAGAGGCACTGTGCAGACGAGATAAGGCTGCACGTCGTGCATTGCCTTGAGCAGCAGGGACGGGGCAGGGGTCTTGCCGAGATAGTAAACCGTACAGCCGCCGGAGAGAGGATAGAGGAACTCATATACCATTCCGTAGATGTGGGCCATAGGGAGCATTGAAACTATCTTGTCATCCGGCCGTACAGGGATATTTTCGTGACCGAAGAGTATCGAGCTGCTGAGGTTGCCGTAGGTGAGCATCACACCCTTGGGGTCGCTGGTGGTGCCAGAGGTGTAGTTGATGACGGAAAGCTCATCGAGATTGTCCTTCGGAAGGCTGAACTGGTCGCGGGATACGCCCTCGGGGTATTTTGCGGCAAAAGCCTCGTCCATACCTTCAAATGCAGCCTTGACGGCAGCGTCGGCGGCATAAATGAGCGCGAAGTCATCCACGTTCACCACGAGCTTGAGCTCAGGCATAGAGTCCTTCTGGAGCTTATCCCAAATCTCCCTATCCACAAAGAGCACGCTGCTCCCGGAGTGGTTCACGAGGTGGGAAACGCTGTCAGGATGGAAGTCAGAGAGTATAGTTACGGTTACGGCCCTGTAGGCATTTGAGGCAAGGAAGCTGACAGCCCAATGCGCGGTGTTCTTTGCGCACACTGCAATCTTGTCCCCAGGCTTCACGCCTGCCGCCTCGAACATCATACCGAACTTGACGATATACGCTGCAAGTTCGCGGTTTGTAACGGTCTCGCCCTTGTAGTTGCAAAGCGCCGGCTTCTCCCACAGGGTTTTCATACTCGTTTCCAGAGAGGAAAGGTAATGTTTCATATCTATCAGAAAGGTTTAGTTAATAATCCAGTCAAGTAAGGATAACGATAGTCAAAATTGGATAACAAATTTACGTCCGAATCGTCGAAAAGACAAGAGCAAATGCTCATAATCCAGCCATTTTGCTAACTTTGTGGCAAAAGATTTTCATTTGTGGCGAAACGCAGCGAAAGAAGGCAGACAACATTATGAGGAAGAAACCGATAATAGCCCTTATTTACGACTTTGACGGCACTCTGTCTCCGGGCAATATGCAGGAGTTCGGCTTCATTCAGGCAGTGGGCAAGACCGCCCAGGAGTTCTGGCGAATGTCAGACAACATAGCCATAGGGCAGGACGCATCCAACGTGCTGTCCTATATGAAACTGATGTACGACGAGGCCAAGGAGAACAAGATCGCCCTGCGCAAGGAGAACTTCCGCAGATTCGGCGGCGACATAGCCCTGTTCAACGGAGTTCAGCAGTGGTTCGGCGCAGTCAACGAGTACGGCCGCAGCCGCTCGGTGGTCATAGAGCACTACATCAACTCCTCAGGCCTGAAGGAGATAATAGAGGGAAGCAGCATAGCCTCCGAGTTCAAGCACATCTTCGCCGGGTCGTTCATCTACGGCGAAAACGGGGAAGCCCAGTGGCCCGGGGTGGCCGTGGACTATACTGCGAAGACCCAGTTCCTGTTCAAAATCAACAAAGGCATATTCAGCGCAAGGGACAACAAACTGGTGAACGAATCCATCGCCGAGGACAAGAAAAGGGTCCCTTTCACCCATATGGTCTATTTCGGAGACGGGGATACCGACGTGCCCTGTATGAAAATAGTAGAGATGTTCGGGGGACATTCGATAGCCGTGTACAACCCTGAAGACTCCAGGAAGAAAAAGAGCGCCTTCAAGCTCAAAAAGCAAGGAAGAGTCTCCTTCGCCCTGCCGGCCGACTACTCCAAAGGCTCCGAGACCTTTGAAGTAATCAAGGCTATAATCGACAAAATCTGCGCCGACTACTCCCTTCAGACTCTCAGCGCAGCCAACACCGGCGCCAAAAAGGCAAAAAGAAAGTAGCGGCAGATGGAATACAGGACTTTGAGCGCAGCCGAGAAGGAGGACATCAGAGCTCGGATTCTCTACGAAGACAACCACCTGCTCGTAGTGAACAAAAAGGTCGGAGAGATAGTTCAGGCCGACAAGACAGGCGACGAGTGCCTTGCGGAACTGCTGAAAGCCTACATCGCCGCCCGCGACGCCAAACAGGGAAAGGTATTTATGGGAGTTCCCCACAGGCTGGACAGGCCTGTGAGCGGAGTATGCATATTCGCCAAAACATCAAAAGCGCTCGAAAGGCTGTGCGCTATGCTCCGGGACGGCAAGATACACAAGACATACATTGCGCTCTGCTGCGGCGCCCCGCCCCGGGAGAGCGGCAGCCTGAGCGACTATCTGGTGCGCAACGAGAAGATGAACAAAAGTTTCATCGCAAAAAGCGCTTCCACCTCCGGAGCCAAGCTGGCCAGGCTGAACTACCGGTATCTGGGACACACAGACAGATACCACCTGATGGAAGTGGAGCTGCTGACGGGCCGCCACCACCAGATACGCTGCCAGCTTTCAGCTATGGGATGCCCTATCAAAGGGGATCTCAAGTACGGCGCTCCCCGGTCCAATCCCGACGCAGGTATATGTCTGCACGCCAGGGAAATCAACTTCACTCACCCTGTTCGGGGCACCCTGGTTCATCTGACGGCTCCGGTCCCTTCTTCGTGGAAGGGTGTTTCAGCCCTTGTGTCTTCAACTCCTGATAATACTCTCCCGGAGTCCGTCCATACGCAAGCTTGAAAGCCATATTGAAGGTGACATCCGAGTGGAATCCGCTCATTACAGAGATGTCAGCGACCTTCAGGTCCTTGTTGCTGCGCATCAGGGAGGTGCTGTAACGCACCCTGTAGCCGTTCACGAACGTGCGGAAATTCATCCCCGAATTGAGATTGATGGCCTTGGATATGTACGATTTGTTGGTATATACCTTAGGCACCAGGTCGTTGATCGAGAACGCTTCATTCAGGAAAGGCTTCTCCAGTTCCATCACAGTCAGCACCCTGCGGTATATTCTACCCATTTCCTGTGTTGCGGAACTCTTCGAAGGAAGCTTCCAGAGTTCGCCGTCCATACACCTGTTCTCCAACTTTTTGGGGAATATAACGGTATGGCCGCTCAGCGAGCGGTACAGCAAAAAGGCATAACAGCAGAGCAGAAGAGCAGCATATACTATATGACAGCCTGTCTTGTCGGGGAGCAAAGCCCCCAAAAGGGCCACGACAACAAGCACGGAACTCAGAATCAGCCGCGCTTCCCTTTCCAACACACTCCAGGACAGGCAGGACGTCTGGGGGATCTCGTCCTTCCACGACCAGCGCACTGTCCTGAGATACAGAATGAGGATAAGACAGGACAGAATGACACAAACAGGGAGGAGAGGATTACACCCGAGAACACAGCAGAGAATGAGAGTCAGACAGCTGACAACAGGGGCAATGACTCCCCTCCACTTTTCGCTCAGCACTTCCGCCGCCAGGGGTGCCGACAAAAGAACGGCGCAGGCACCTATCCAGAAGCTCTCACAAACTTCAAGGAATCCGGACCCCGATTTTCCCGCAAACGCAAAAGGGATGGGCGATACAATGCACACATAAGATAGAATTCTCAATACTTTGTTGATGGTTACCATGGGCTTCATTTTTCCTTCGGTTATAACAAATATAAATACAAAAAAAATCCGCCCTGACAGGCTCAGAGCGGAGAGAAATCAACTTTTTCTGTTTCTTATCTTTTTTTCTGTTTTTTAAGCTTTTTTCTGTTTCTTATCTCCCTTTATGGAGTCAAAACCCTTGCCGTAAACTCCTGTTACGGAAGACACCGAAACAAATGCATCCTTGTCGATGGTGTTGATGTACCTCAGCAGAAGATTGAGATCCGTTTTGCGTGTGATGACCATCACTACCTGAACACTGTTCTTGGTGTACCAGCCCTTGCCGTCCAGCACAGTCACTCCCCTGTGGAGGTCCTTTGTGATGGCATCGGCTATCTGCTCATACTTCTGGGACAGGATGAACAGCTGCACTGACTGCTTCGAGCCGGAGAGATACAGATCCAGCACTGTGCTGACTATAACTACAAGTATGAAACCGTACACGACCGTAGTGATCTTGTCGGCCCAGCTTACCAGTGCACCCTCAGCTGTGTATGACGGAATCAGGAGCGAGGACATAATGATCACCACATCCATCCAGAGTATCATACGGCCGGGTGAAACATTACGGTACTTGTTGACTATCAGCGCAATGATATCCGTTCCTCCGGTGCTCCCGCCCTGGGACATTGTCATTCCTATACCGAAACCGGCCAGGATGCCTCCCATAATGGTGCTCATCAGCTTGCCGTTCTCAAGAGCGAGGATATTGACGATGGACTCTGGGATCAGATCCTGGCACACATTCATACCGATAGAGGTCAGGATTATCGCATAAACCGTCTTGAAACCGAAACCCTTGCCCAGGATGAAAAGGGCGGCAATCAACAGGGCGATATTGACTACGAAATAGGTATAACCTATCTTGATTCCGGTAGCATACTGCACAATGGACGCGATACCGGTCACACCGCCGCCGATGAGGTTGTTGGGGACAAGGAACAGGGTCCAGCCCAGCACATAGGCCACAAGACCGACAGTAATGAGCACATATTCCTTGATGTGCACCCATATATTTGTTTTGATAACTGCAGGCATAGTAAATTGACTTACTTCTTCTTGTTTTTGTTCTTGTTCAGATTCACTCCGGCCTTGATCTCCTCAAAACCCTCTCCGTAAACGTTGTTGGTGGTGGAGATTGACATAAACGCCTTGGGGTCGGTATCCTTGATGACCTTAGTAAGGGAAGGGAGCTCCTTCTGGCTGATGAGTATCAGAAGTACATTCTTGTCGTTCTTGGTGTACCAGCCCTGGGCCTTGAGAATGGTCACGCCGCGGTCCATATTGGTGATGATATGGTCCGCAATCTCCTGATAACGCTCCGAGAAGACCAGCAGCTGGTAGGAATTGCGCTTTCCTCCCACCACCATATCTATCATCATCGAGAAGACTACCAGCTCCTCCAGTCCGTAGCACATATCGGAAAAGTTCTTGTCGGGAAGCAGCAAAAGCAGGGCGCAAATCAGCAAGTCGGTCACCAGGAAGATGGTACTGAGCGAGATAGGCCAGTACTTGTTCACCATCAGGGCTACGATGTCCGTACCGCCCGTGCTGCCTCCGTGACGCAGGACCAGACCTATGCCCAAAGCCTCGAGGGCACCGGCGAATATCGGGATCAGCACCTTCTCCTGAATGAAGAAGAAGCCTCCGGGGACGCTGTGCAGGAACTCCATCCCTCCGAGCACCTGCATAGCAAGCGTGGAGAAAGCGATGCAGTAGATGGTCTTGAAACCGAAGCCTATACCCATTGCAAGCACCGCGATGAGAATCAGCAGGGCATTGATGGCAATATACGAGTACTGGGCCTGGACAAGACCTCCGGTGGCATACTGGATGACGGTACAAAGACCCATCATTCCTCCTGCAGACATACCGTTCGGAATCATGAAGCACTCCCATCCCATAGCAAAGAGGATAGAGGCCAGACTCAGGATCAGATAGTCTTTCAGGGTCGAGAATATTTTGTTCCTGTCCATCACTTGACTACTATATTGATGATACGTCCGGGTACGACTATCACTTTGGCGATAGTCTTGTCTGCCGTCCATTTGGCAGTCTGTTCTGCAGCGCGCACCGCCTCTTCAACCTCGGCCACACTTGCGCTCTTGGGCAGCTCGAGCGTAAAGCGCATCTTGCCGTTGAACTGCACTGGATAGGTGACGCTGTCCTCAAGCGTGTACTCGCTTCTGAACTCGGGGAAGCTGGCCCTGCCTACCGACTCGCTGTGGCCCAGGGCCTCATAGAGCTCTTCGCAGATATGGGGAGCGAAAGGAGACAGCAGCACTACAAGAGGCTCCAGTATGGCGCGGCTGGTGGTACCCATGGCGCTGAGCTCATTCACCGCAATCATAAATGCGCTGATGGTGGTGTTGTAAGAGAAGTTCTCTATGTCGGTCTGCTCCTTGCCGATGAGCTTGTGCAGCACCTTCAGCTCCCCGGCAGTAGGTTCAAGATCGCTCACAAGGAACTTGTCCTTGTCGTAGAAAAGCCTCCAGAACTTCTTCAGGAAGCGGTTCACGCCGTCAATACCCTTGGTGTCCCAGGGCTTGCTCTGCTCCACAGGGCCGAGGAACATCTCATAAAGACGCAGGGTGTCGGCGCCATAGGTGTCGCAGATGAGGTCGGGATTGACCACATTGTACATCGACTTGCTCATCTTCTCGACAGCCCAGCCGCAGATGTACTCGCCGTTCTCGAGGATGAAGCTGGCGTCGTTGTACTCGGGCCTCCACTGCTTGAAAGCCTCGGTGTCGAGCCTGTCGTTGCGCACCAGCGAGATGTCTACGTGGATCTGGGTGGTCTGGTAATTGTCCTTCAGTCCGTAGGAGACGAACTGGTTGGTGCCCACGACTCTGTACACGAAATTCGAGCGGCCCTGAATCATTCCCTGGTTCAGCAGCTTCCTGAACGGCTCGTCCTCGCACACATAACCCAGGTCATAGAGAAATTTGTTCCAGAAGCGGGAATAGATAAGATGGCCCGTAGCGTGCTCAGTACCACCTATATACAGGTCCACATTACGCCAGTAGGAGTTGGCCTCGCGGCTCACCAGCGCATCGCTGTCGTGAGGATCCATATAGCGCAGATAGTAGGCGCTCGAGCCGGCGAATCCGGGCATAGTGCTCTTCTCCAGAGGGTAGCCGTTCCAGGTCCAGTCCTTTGCCCTTGCAAGAGGGGGCTGGCCGTCGGCCGAAGGCTTGTAAGAGTCAATTTCGGGCAGTCTCAAAGGCAGCTCGGACTCGGGCAGAGGGCAGGGAATTCCATCCTTATAGTAGATGGGGAAAGGCTCTCCCCAATATCTCTGGCGGGAGAAAATGGCGTCCCTGAGGCGGTAGTTGGTCTTGCGGCGGCCGAGATGATGCTCCTCGACATAGTCCTTGGCGGCCTCAATGGCCTGCTTCACGCTCATTCCGTTCAAAAAGCCCGAGTTGCACATCGTGCCTTCCTTCGCGTCGAAGCTCTGCTCCGACACATCGCAACCCTCGATAAGGGGTATGATGGGGAGATTGAACTTTCTGGCAAAGGCGTAGTCGCGGCTGTCGTGGGCGGGCACAGCCATAATGGCACCGGTGCCGTAGCCGGCAAGCACATAATCCGAAATCCAAATCGGAATCTGCTCACCTGTAAGAGGATTGATGCCGTATGAACCGGAGAACACTCCGCTCACGCTGTGGGTCTGGGAGATTCTCTCCCTCTCGGTTTTCTTCTTTACTGCAGCAAGATACTCCTCGACGCTCTGCCTGCACTCCTGCGAAGTAAGCTCAGGCACCAGCTCACTCTCGGGAGCAAGCACCATAAAGGTGACTCCGAACACGGTGTCGGCGCGGGTGGTGAAGATGGTCACCTTGCGGTGGCGCCCTTCGCAGACTGTATCGAACTCCATCTCGGTGCCTTCACTCCGGCCGATCCAGTTGCGCTGCATCTCCTTCAGGGAGTCAGACCAGTCCAGGGAGTCAAGCGAGTCAAGCAGCCTCGAAGCATAGGCGGAGACCCTCAGCTGCCACTGGGTCATCTTCTTCTGCTCCACAGGGAAGCCTCCTCTCACGCTCAGTCCGTCCTTCACTTCGTCGTTGGCCAGGACAGTGCCCAGGCCTTCGCACCAGTTCACGCTGGTCTCGCCCTGGTAGGCTATGCGGTAGTTCATCAGTATATCTGACTTCTGCTTCTCGCTGCTGGAGTTCCACTGCTCGGCGCTCACATCGCCATACCCCACGGTGGAGAGCTTCTCCACAAGCTCGCTGATGGGGCAGGCACGGTCCTTTTCGGGGTCGTACCAGCTGTCGAACATCTTCAGAAAAGCCCACTGGGTCCATTTGTAATAGTCAGGGTCACAAGTCCTTACCTCGCGGTCCCAGTCGTATGAGAAGCCTATCCTGTCGAGCTGCTCGCGGTAGCGGCTGATATTGTTGGTGGTGGTCACTTCAGGATGCTGCCCGGTCTGGATGGCATACTGCTCAGCCGGCAGACCGAAAGCATCATAGCCCATAGGATGGAGGACATTGAAGCCCTTGAGTCTCTTGTAACGCGAGTATATATCGCTTGCTATATATCCCAGAGGATGCCCGACGTGAAGTCCCGCCCCGGAAGGGTAAGGGAACATATCCAGCACATAGTATTTGGGCTTGGATTTATCTTCCGTTACTTTGAATTCAGACTTTTCGGCCCATCTGGCCTGCCACTTCTTTTCAATAGATTTGAAATCGTAATCCATATCCTTTATCGTTTTTTCTTTTCCAATTTGAAGTCCACATACAGGCTCAGCGAGCACTTCACCTTCTTGCCGCCCACCTTGGCGCTCTTCCAGTCAGGAGAAGCGGAGATAACCCTTACCGCCTCAGCATCAAGCTCTTCACTCACTCCCTTCTCAACCTTCACATCCCTTACTTTACCCTTCTCGTCTATCACGAAAGAGACCAGCACCCTTCCCTGCACTCCGGCCTCCAGGGCGGCGCGGGGGTAGCGCAGATAGGTATAGACCCACTTCCGCAGGAAATTGGCGGGGTCGGACGAACCCATAAAGACGGGCTTTGTATCGCATTCGTGGTACTGGAACACATCCGAAGTCGCGCTGCGCGAAACCGACTCGGGAGCGCTTCTTCTGAACTCGGGAGCGGATCCGTTCACAAGTTCGAGAGTGAAGTTGTAGATGTACTCCAGGACCCTTTCCATATCGTCATACTCGAGTATGTCGGCCGTGTCGCGGTCTGTCATATACTCCCTGTACGCCCCGGTGGAGAACAGAACCGAAGGGATTTCCTTCTCATAGAAAGAGCGGTGGTCGGAGCTGACTATCTCCTTGGACACAAGGCTCGGGTGCAGGGGCTGCAGGGTCAGAGACATCCTGCCTATCAGGTCGTTGAGGTCCGGATTGGACGAGGTGTAGGCATAAAAGCCGCCGGAGGGCAGCCCCAGGATGTCGAGGTTGACCATCGCGGCAATCTTGCTGGCATCGGGGAAACTGCGGTTCAGAAAGTACCACGAACCCGCGCACATATTGGTGGAAGCGCCGAAGCCTACCAGCAGCACTGAGCGTTTGAGCAGAACGCGATTGCGGCTCAGGCGCTCGGCAAGGCAGCTGAGCATTGCGAGCCCCGAGGCGTTCCCGTTGGCCCCGTAGAAGACCTTGTGGCCCTTCAGGGAGTCCCTTTCGTAGTCCAGCGAGCCAATATTGTCGAGCCTCGCGCCTATGACTATGTAACTGTCCTTGAGCTTGTTGTCATAGCCGGGGATGAAGGCCGCCACATTGCGGGACACCAGGGTATCCCCTTCAGGCTGCCTGAGGCCGAAAACATCTCCTTCTTCGGGAGTGAGAAGGTCCAGACCGGCAGAGCGGAACTGCTCCGAGAGCCACTCTGCGGCCAGTTTCTCTCCTTCAGAGCCGGGAGCGCGCCCCTCCAGCATAGCGGAAGACAGATACTCCACCCCGCTTCGCAGCGCCTTCACGGTGGAACTCTCCTCCATAGCGGGAAGACTTTGGCTCCGGAACTGCGCCAGCGCGGCAGAGGAGCAAAGCAGAGAAGAAAAGATGGCTAAGAGCAGAATGCGGGCTTTATTCATATCGGCTATCTGTTTTCGAGAATCCAGGCGTCAGGGCTAAAAGACGAGGAGCGGACAGCCTGCAGCGAAGAATAGGCCTTCGAAAGGCTGTTGGAAGGACATATCCCGACGGCAGTGAAACCGTTGCTGTACTGTATCAGCTGGCTCTCATAGTCATTGCTGCGGCACTCTTCGGAGCGCTTGAGAGCGTTCTCGCTTTTCGAGAACGTGCCCACTATCACATAGTAGCGGCACGTAAGGGCGGCCCTGCTTTCAGGCTTGAGACTGCGCGAAGCAAGAAGCGAGGAGCGCACCAGGGTGAGCGAATCCAGCGAACTCAGGGAGTCCGAAATCTGCTTCTGCACCAGAATGAGCGAGTCCAGCCTCAGGCGGTGGAGGGAGTCCGAGCCTTCGATGAGAGCTCTTTTAGCCTCAATCTCAGAGGAAACGGGCCGGCCGGCCATCTTTCTGAAAAGGTCGCATCCGCTCGAGAGCAGCACGATGGAGCCCAGGAGCAAGAGGGATATGATTTTACAGTTACGCATAAGTTAATTTACAAAGTTAATAATTTTTTATATCTTGCCGTTAAACTTGAAGTCAAATGAAAAGAAAGCTTTTAAGACATATCATAAAGCCTGTGATGCTGAGCGCTTTAATGTTGTTTCTCCCCTATCAGTCCCGCTGCCAGCAGAGGCCCGGTTTCAGAATCACCTTCCCCCGCGCGCCCCAGAGAGTGAGCGACAGTCTGAAACTTGTCGTGATAGGCGATGTGATGATGCATTCGCGCCAGATGCTCTACCCTATGGAGAGTTTTCTGGAAGACCTCTCGCCGCTGCTGAAGGGGGCTGACATAGCCGTCGCCAATATGGAGTTCTCCCTGGGCGGAAAGCCCTACAGCGGCTACCCCGCGTTCAGCGCGCCTGACTCCTATGCTTCTTATGTAAAGGACAGCCTCGGAGTGGATGTCTTCCTGACTGCCAACAACCACATCCTGGACCGCGGGCCCAAAGGGCTGGAAAGAACCCTCGGAGTCTATGATTCGCTCCAGGTGCGGCATTGCGGAAGCTACAGGAGCAAAGCCGAGAAGAACAGCTCTTTCCCGCTGATACTCAACGCAAAAGGAATGAGGATAGCGCTTGTCAATTTTACCTACGGAACAAATGCCGGTCAGAGCGGGGAGTACCCCGGAGTGTGCCGTATGGACGAAGCGCAGGTCAAGGCGGCAATTCGGAGGGCAAAAGACAAGGGAGCTGATTTCATCATCGCCCTGCCCCACTGGGGGACTGAATACTCGCTCACGCACAGCGAAAAACAGGAGCAGTGGGCCCGTATGCTCATATCAGAAGGCTGCGACGCAGTCATAGGCTCCCACCCTCACGTCGTGCAGGATACCACCCATATTGACGGGCGCAGCGTCATCTACTCTCTGGGCAATGCCGTCTCGAATATGAGCGCAAAGAACACCAGACTGGGGCTTGCGGTGGAAATCTGCCTGGTGAAAGACAGCTTTCTCGGGACAAAGAGCGTAGCAGAACCCCGTCTGCACTTTCTCTGGTGCACTCTTCCCGACAAACTTTCTTCTTCATACAAGACCGTGGAGATAAAAAAATGGGCCAGCCGCGAGGGCGACTGGCTCGATAAAATTGATTATCTCAATATGCTTCAGACTCTCGAAAGAGTCTGCGCTGCTACCGGGATAGAATACTACTCTCCGTTGTAGGCGGCGTACTTGTCGTACTTTTCCTGGTAAGAAGCATCCTCGGTGCGGAAGCGGTAGCAGGCGTTCTTGAGGTACTCAGAAACTCCAACCTTCACTTCAGAATCCTTTGACACTTCGAAAGCCTTCTCGAAAGGAGCGATGCAGGACTTGAGGGCATTCTCGAACTCGCCCATAAGAGCCATATACTTGGCGTCGTCCATCTCGTTGGAAGCCTTCTCGGCTATCTCAGCAGCCTTATTGTAGAAGTAAACACCCTCTCCGATGTATCCGAACTCGTAGTTGGGGTTGATTTCGCAGCACTTGCGGTAAGCCGCTACTGCAGCGTCACCGTTGCCGAGCTTGACATTGATGTTACCCTCAACATAGTAGAGAGAAGCATTGTTGGGCTCGTTCTTCTTAGCCTCGTCAAGCAGCTCGAAAAGCCTTCCGGTGTCCTCGCCGCTCTCGATGTAGTAGTTGATCAGACCTACGAGAATGCTCTGGCTCTGGGGATATTTTGAGAATCCTTCTTCGAGGTACTCTTTGCTGGCAGCCTTGTCACCGCTCTTGACGGCGATGTCGGCGAGCTTTGCATAAGCGTCTCCGTCAGTTCCGGCATATCCGAGGGCGATGGACTTGTTGAAGAAAGACTTGGCCCTGTCGTTATTGCCTGACATCCACGCAGTGTAGGCGGCGTTGTAAACTGAGTTGGTGTCAATCTGGCTGAGAGGAGCGGTAGCAGCAGCTTCGGCGGCCTTCTCGAAAAGGGTTGAAGCCTCAGCGGCATTTCCGAAGGTGTACTGGTTGTATGCCTCCTCGGAGAACTTGCTTGCAACCTGCTGGAGTCCAGCTACGATGTCCTTGGTCTTCTGACCCTTGGCATCTACGGCAGCGGCCTGGCTGAATGCCTCGAGAGCTGAGTCAAGGGCTCCGTCGAGCACGGGAGCAGTCACTTCAATGATCTGGAGCAGTCCGTCCTGGTTGAAGTAGAGGTTCTTGTTGGAATAGGTCTGCTTTACCATAGGCTGGCCTGCTACAGTCACACCCTCCTCGGAAACGGGCTTCTCTCCTCCTCCGATATAAGCCAGCTCCTGGGCTGACATACCGAGCCAGAGATTGCCTGCAGGTACATTGTATGCATCAAGGAGCGTCTGTCCGTACTTGATCCAGGTTGCAGCCTTGGTGTTCTGTTTGGGGTTAGTCGTTGCGGCCTGAGCTTTCTCTACGGCTGCTTTGGCGGCTTCAGGGCTCTTCTGAGCCTGAGCATCAAACACCTGCAATGTTGCAGCGAGTGCCAATACTAGAAATAACTTCTTCATATTAAAGGTTTTAACAGATTTTCTACAATTATTGTACCGAATCTTCAGGAGCTGCTTCAGCTGCTGTCTGCGCGGCGGCATCCGTGCCTGCCTCCGAGGTCTCCTCCTCTGCCTTCGCTACGGGGCAGACAGCTGCAATCGAGTCTCCCTCCTTGATATTGATGAGTTTGACTCCCTGTGTAGCCCTTCCTGCCAGCTTGATGTCCGAAACGCTCATCCTGATGGTCAGGCCTGACTTCGTGATGATCATAAGGTCGTTGTCCTCTGTAACGCTCTTGATGGCCACGAGAGGACCGGTCTTCTCGGTGATATTGATGGTCTTGACACCCTTGGCTCCGCGGGAAGTAATCCTGTACTCATCCACGTCGGAACGCTTTCCGAAGCCGTTCTCACTGACTACCAGCACGCTTGCTGAAGCCTGGTCGGCGGCGGGAGAGTATGACAGGGCGCCTATCACTTCATCGTCATCTTCAATAGAGATGCCGCGCACACCCGAAGAGTTACGTCCCAGAGGACGAAGTTCACTCTCCTCGAAGCGGCAGCAGCGTCCGGCCTTGGCGGCTATCATCATCTGCTCGCTTCCGTCGGTAAGCAGGGCATCCAGCAGCTCGTCTCCCTCGCGGATGTTGATGGCTATGATACCCTTGTTGCGGCTGCGCTTGTTGGCGTACTCGCTCAGGGCCGTCTTCTTGACCACGCCCTTCTTGGTGACCAGGGTCACAAAGTGGCTTTCAGTGTATGCGGGGTCTTCTATAGACTTGGCATTCAAGTAAGTACGTATACTGTCGGAAGAGTCGATGGAGAGCAGGTTCTGCACTGCGCGGCCCTTCGAAGTCCTCGAACCTTCGGGGAGCTCGTACACCTTGAGGCGGTAGCACATTCCCTTGTCGGTGAAGAAGAGCATAGTGGAGTGCATATTGGCCACATAGATGTGCTCGATGAAGTCCTCGTCCCTGGTGGCGCTGGCCTTCTTGCCCATACCTCCGCGGGCCTGGGTGCGGAACTCTGTCAGAGGAGTGCGCTTGATGTATCCCAGGTGGGAGATGGTGATTACCACGTCCTCGTCGGCATAGAAATCCTCGGGGTTGAACTCCTCCTCGGAGAGGGTGATTTCGGTACGGCGCTCGTCGCCGTACTTGTCCTTGAGCTCGCGGCACTCTGTCTTCACGATTTCGAGCTGCTCCTTCTCGCTGGCAAGAATCTGCTGGCAGCGGGCGATGAACACTTCGAGATCGTTGTACTCGTTCTGGAGCCTTTCCTTCTCGAGTCCGGTGAGCTGGCGCAGACGCATCTCCACGATGGCGCTGGCCTGCAGGTCGTCAAATCCGAAACGCGCACAGAGCTCGGCCTTTGCGACATCGACGCTCTTGCTGGTCTTTATGATGTAGATGATTTCGTCAATCACATCGATGGCCTTCAGCAGACCTTCGAGGATATGGGCTCTCTTAAGAGCCTTGTCAAGCTCGAAGCGGGTCCTGCGCACAACGACTTCGTGGCGGAAATCCACGAAGGTGGCGAGCATATCCTTGAGGGTGAGGGTGCGGGGACGGCCGCCTACAAGGGCGACGTTGTTGATCGAGAAGCTGCTCTGCAGGGCGGTGTACTTGAACAGGGTGTTCAGCACCACGCTGGCATTGGCGTCCTTCTTGACGATGAACTCGATCCTGATGCCTTCGCGGCTGGTGAGCTCGCGTATATCCGCTATGCCTTCTATCTTCTTGTCGCGCACCATCTCGCTGATGCGGGAGAGCATATCGGCCTTGTTGACCATATAAGGCACCTCGGTGACAACTATTGCTTCGCGGCCATTGTCAAGCTCCTCGATTTCGGTCTTGGCCCTGATCACTACCCTTCCCCGGCCGGTGCTGTACGCGTCGATGATGCCCTGGCGGCCCATTATGATGCCTCCGGTCGGGAAGTCGGGGCCTTTTATGTACTGCATCAGCTCCTCAACGCTGATGTCGGGGTTGTCGATGTATGCGCAGATGGCGTCGCAGCACTCGCCCAGGTTGTGGGGAGCCATATTGGTGGCCATACCTACTGCGATACCTGACGAGCCGTTGAGCAGAAGCAGAGGGGCCTTGGTGGGGAGCACCGTGGGCTCTTCGAGCGAATCGTCGAAGTTGAGAGTCATATCGACGGTGTTCTTGTCGATGTCTGCAAGTACTTCTTCTGCAAGCTTTTCGAGCTTGGCTTCTGTATATCGCATCGCGGCGACGGGATCGCCGTCCATACTTCCGAAGTTACCCTGGCCGAAAATCAGGGGATATCTCTGGTTCCAGTTCTGGGCGAGCCTTGCCATTGCGTCATAGACGCTGGAGTCGCCGTGGGGGTGGAACTTACCGAGCACCTCACCCACGATACGGGCGCTCTTTTTGGTCTGCCCGGAATAGCTGAGGTTCAGCTCATTCATACCGTAGAGAACTCTTCGCTGCACCGGTTTCAGTCCGTCCCTGGCATCGGGGAGGGCGCGGGACACAATTACTGACATCGAGTAGTCGATGTATGCAGTACGCATCTCGTGGTCAATCTCCACCCTCTCGATTATGCCCGTCGCCTCGTCCTTGAGCTCTTCGGCTTTCTTTTCCTCAATACTCATTTCTATCTGTTTTAATCCTACTAATCCAAATATGCAAATTTAATGAAAAATCCGGAAAAAGACTTATTTTTACGCTCGCAAGATTAGACTTTTTTAGCTTACAGGGCATAAGACAATGAATTTCAGCAATCAGGCAGACACCATACTCCTGCTGAGCCTGCAGGAGGCCCACAGGACAGGCCATCGGACTGTCCTGCCGGGGCATATTCTGCTGGCCGTGCTGCGCCTTGAGGGGAATGCCGCCCTGCAGACTCTCAAGCTTCTGGGAACTGATGTCAAGCGGCTGAAAAAGAGGCTGGACGAGGGGCTTATGAGGGATGCTCTCCCTTTTGACGAGGAGATTTCTGTGGGTAAAGAGGCCTATTATCTGCTGGAGAGGGCGGAGTTCATCTCTGCGGGCAGGGCTTCGGACTGCATCGATTCCTGCGACCTGCTGCTCGCGCTGAGCCTGAGCGAAGACATAAGCCAGGACGCTGCGCGGCTGCTCAGGGAGGAGGGCGCTGATTTCGGGAAGATTAAGGAGAATCTGGATGATAATCCCGGAATCAGGGGGCCGGAGTATGCGGATCCCGGAAGGGAGAGCGGGCAGCTGGAGCTGATGCTGAGTTCGCTTGCGCGGCGGCTCTCCTCAAGTGGCACTGAGAAGAAAACCCCGGCCAGCTAGCAGCTGCCGCAATGCCTTCCTCTGTCATTTCGACCAAGGCCGCAGGCCGCGCGGAGAAATCTATGCGGTGAGCCTTTCGAGGCAGAGCTTTATGAGCTCGGCCACCTTGGGCTTGTAATCGGTATTGGCATCCTTGAGATAGCGGTGGGCTATGGCGCAGCATACCGTTCCGGCATTGTGGCCCAGCTTGGCGGCCATTCCGGCCAGAGCCGAACCCTCCATCTCGAAGTTGGTAATCTTGTAGCCTCCGAACTCGAATGTCTCAAAATCCTCAAGCATTGTGGGCATCGCAAGGCCCTGTCGCACTACCCTGCCCTGAGGCCCGTAAAAGCCTGATGCAGAAATAGTCATACCCTTGACCGTCACATCTTCAAAGAGAGCAATAAGCTTGCTGGAAGCCCTCACGAAATAAGGGTCGGGAAGGTGCCTGTTCCAGTGGACGTGGGCCTTGAAAGCCTCCTCGAAATCGAGAAGGGCTATGCTGTCGCGATTGTCATACCAGTTCAGCAGACCGTCGCATCCGATGGAGATGTGCGAAAAGATGAACGACCCCAGAGGAATCTCGGGCTGAATCGCGCCGCAGGTCCCTATCCTCAAAATATCCAGAGTCCTGTGCTCGGGCAGAACCTCCCTGGTCGTGAAGTCCACATTGGCCAGGGCATCGAGCTCAGTCATCACAATGTCGATATTGTCGGTGCCGATGCCGGTCGAGAGCACGGTCACGCGGCAGGAGTTGTACACTCCCGTAATCCACACAAACTCTCTCGAGGCGCCTTCGCACTCGATTGAAGCGAAAAGAGGGCGGAACATATTCACTCTTCCGGGGTCCCCGACGAGTATGACTTTGTCCGCAAGCTGCTCGGGACGGATGTGCAGATGAAACACAGACCCGTCGCCATTGATTATAAGTTCAGATTCAGGAATTCTCATAACAATAAGTGTATCAGTGGTTTTTTCTTTTTGCCGAACGCAGTCTGGAAGCGCTGCGGACCATCAGTTCGTCAGCCCAGATGCCGCGGGCGGCAAGAATGTCAAATACGATAGTTGCCAGAGGGAAGAGGAC
Organism: uncultured Bacteroides sp.; assembly: GCA_945874355.1. GTDB lineage: Bacteria > Bacteroidota > Bacteroidia > Bacteroidales > UBA932 > Cryptobacteroides. The sequence goes on along the minus strand of CAMCGB010000006.1, from coordinate 27,724 downwards.
TGTCAGATGGAAGCGCACTCCCTCGGGGCAGCTGAAATAATCTACCGCGAGCCAAATCTGCAGGGCAAGCGAGAAGAGGGCCGAGAGGATGGCGGTGCGCATCTGGAAGACCCTGAACTTATAGCTGCACAAAGCGATGAGGTTCAGCAGGGTAATAAGGACGATCAGCACCAGGTAGGGCCAGTAAACAAGGAAAGAAACCCCCTCGCTTTCTGCTCCGGTGATGATACGGGCCTTGTCACAGAAAAAAAGCAGACCCGTGAACAGGGCCGAAAGGAACAAATAAAGTGTCTGTACTCTTTGCCACATAGAATTTACGATCTTGAATTGAAACGGGAAAGAACGTTTTTCTCGTACGTTTTGGATATAGGTATGGTGTCCACATTGTCAAGCCCCAGACTGATGCGGTAGCCTTCTTTCTCGGACTTGAGTATGCGGACTTTTGTGATATTGACTATGAACTTGCGGTGACAGCGCACCAGCACGCTGCCGGCAAAACTGTCCTCGACCGTCTTGAGACGGCAACGGAGCATATACTGCTTCACCTCCCCCTCGGAATCCGTGTACCAGACTTTGATGTAGTTGTCGTCGGACTCGATGAAGTACAGATTATCCACGTCGATGGAGAACTTGAGCACACCGTTGTTGTCGAACAGGGTGATCTTCTTGTCCTCATAGGGCTTCAGGGGCGCATCCGACACTACATTGGAGTAGTTCATCAGACGAATGGTGTTATTCTTGTCGGCAACGGTAAGATACAGGGCTGCAATCACATAGGGCACCCCGATGCAAGCGAGCACAAATGAAAACGAACCCAGGAACACCATCCCTGCAGACTGATCCACCCCGGGAATAATCCCCGAAGAGGCGCCATATTCAGTGAAGACAGTGTACATCAGGCTTATAAGAAGGATCTCCCCAAAGCACCAAAGGATATACTTCCCCACGCTGAAATCGGACTCATTGCGGCAACGGTACATCAGGGCCTTGCTCCCGCTCACCAGCAGGATACACACAAAGAGGAAGGTGAGGGTGTAAACGAAGGCCTTGGTGCGGGTGAGGGCGAACCAGACATTGTCCGAGAAAGGGATGCTGATAAGGAGGGCAAGCAGGGCGCACAGGGCCGTGAAAGTAACGGTCCAGGTCAGCTGCCGCCTGTCCAGCAGATACTTCGGCAGAGGTCTTTTCAGAGCATCTAACATAGAGGATCAAGTCTGAATCGGGGCAAATATACAAATTATTTTGTACCTTTGGCCCGACTTGGCTTCCCGAAGGGATGAGCCTGAACCAAATTGGAACACTGAAATGAAAGATTCTAAAGCACCTGAGAGCGCTCTGCGCAGAGTGGCCGTGACCGGAATGGGAATCATTTCCTGCATTGGGAACGATGTTCAGACATTCAAGAAAAATCTTTTTGACGGAGTTTGCGGCATAGAAAGCATCACTGAATTCGAGACCGACATTCTGCCGGTGAAGATAGGCGGTAAAATCAAGGATTTCAAGCCGGAAGACTACGGGATGGACAAGCCTTTCATCCGCAAACAGGACCCTTTCACCCTCTTCGCAATGGCGGCGGCCTATCAGGCGATGAATGATTCGGGCCTTAAATCAGGCGAGAACATCGACCCGTTCAGGCTGGGCACCTATGTGGGTTCGGGCATAGGAGGCTTCCAGACCATCCAGAGGGAGCTGGAGAAGTTCAAGGATGACCCCTCGGGGCAGTGGATATCGCCCAATTTCATCCCTACGATGATCAGCGACATCGCCGGAGGCCAGATTGCAATCAAGCACGGAGCCAAAGGTTCCTGCATAGATATAGTCACCGCCTGCGCCACCTCAACCCATTCCCTGGGCGAGGCATTCAGGGCCATCAGGCACGGCTACAGCGACGCCATCATAGCGGGAGGCACTGACCATTGCACCATCCCCATAGGCCTTGCAGGCTTTGCCAACGCCAGGGCCCTGACCCGCGAAAGCAACCCCAAGAGGGCCTGCCTGCCCTTTAACGCCGAGAGGGGCGGATTCGTGATGGCGGACGGAGCGGCAATCCTGGTGCTCGAGGAGATGGAGCACGCCATTGCGAGAGGAGCTCATATCTATGCCGAGATGACAGGATACGGAAGCACCTGCGACGCCTACCACGCCACGGCCCCGAGGCCCGACGCCACCACCCAGGCAGAGTGCATAAGGCTGGCCCTGGAGCAGTCAGGCTTCGACAGCAGCAGGGATAATGTCTATATCAATGCCCACGGCACGGGAACCCAGCTCAATGACCTGGCAGAGACGAAGGCCTACAAGCTGGCTTTGGGGGATTTTGCATACAAGTGCCACATCAGCAGCACCAAATCGATGCACGGGCATATGTTCGGGGCCACCGGAGCCGCAGAGGCGATTGCAACCGTGCTCGCCCTGCAGGAAGGCATAGTGCCTCCGACCATCAATCTGAACACTCCAGACCCGGAGTGCGACCTGGACTACACGCCCAACAAAGCTGTCAAGACGGATATAAATCTGGGCCTCAGCGACTCGTTCGGCTTCGGCGGGCACAACGCCTGCATCGCCTTCCGCAAAGTCTAAAACACTGTCACTCAGCTATTTTCCAGCTCTCCAGCCGGTGATTCCGGCTAGAGAAACTGGCACCTATTCTGAAGACCTTCCGGCCATCGGCGAGGAAAGGCCAGTCGTAGCCCTTTTCGTCAATCTGGTCCAGGGCGTCATCCGGGTTCTTGTCCCGTTTGAGTTCCAAGATATAGACGTACTTGTCCGTTTGGATGAGCACATCGATGCGGCCGTTGGAGGTATGCCGCTCAACTTGGACCTGCTGGCCTATCATCTTGAGCATCACATACATCGTATTCTGAAAGTAAAGTTCGTCATCTCCCATGATCTGATAGTCCATGTCAGCGAAGAAGGCCGTGAAGCGGCGCATCAGCATCTCGACATTGCCCGAACGTATGTCCTCGACGAACTTAGGTGCAGAAAGGACGCCCGGATTCTTGTCAATGGGAGTGTAGAACTCGCTCAAGGACTCAGTAAAGCTGTCCTCTACCTCTTTATTGGGATAACCAAGCGTGTAAAGCCGGTCTTCCGGATTGTACCCTTTGATAGTAAGGTAGCCTGTCTGGTACAAGAGAGTTATGGCGTTAGGACGTTCAGAGTTTACGCCTTTCAGAAGTGATACCGGAACGCTATCTTTGGTGATATCGTCAAGTTTGTAGTTGCCCCTCTGCAGGAAACGGACCAGAAACGAAGGGGTGCCTGTTTCAAACCAATAATTATCGAACTTACCTCTTTCGAACGTATTGAGGACACTGAAAGGATTGTACATACCTTCTGTTTCTTCGCAGAAATGGTAGCCGTCATACATCTGAGCCAACCGTGCATAGCAGGCTTTGACAGAAATGTCGTTGGTTTCAGCAAGTTCTTTTATGCTCTCCTTAAAGTATTTTTTCAAGTCCTTCTCTGAAATGCCGCAGATGTCCGTGTAACGGGCATCCATCGAGATGTCCTTGAGGTTGTTGAGACCGCTGAAAACAGAGAGTTTCCCAATCTTGGTAACTCCCGTCAAAAAGCCGAACTGGATACACCCATCTTTGGCTTTCATCACGCTGTAGAATCCCTGAAGCTGAGTTCTGAAATAATCAGAGAGCTCTTCATTCCCGAGGTTGTCCATAATGGGCTTGTCATACTCGTCGATGAGGATGACAGCCCGCTGGCCTGTTTGCCAGTAAGCGGCTTCTATTACCTGACTGAAGCGTATTCCCGGAACTGTATAATGGTTTTCAACCCCGAATTGCTTCTCCCAGCGGGACAGGGATTCGTCGAAAACCTGTTGAAGCACCTCAGGTGAGTTGTAACTCTTCCCGCTCAGATCCATTCGCAGTACCGGATACTGAATCCAGTCTTTTTCCAGGTCTGCAATAGCCAGGCCGTCGAAAAGCTCTTTCTTGCCACTGAAATAGGCTTCCATCGTAGAAACCAGCAGACTCTTTCCAAAACGCCGGGGCCGGCACAAAAAGTAGTACCCGCCTTTTTGAGCCATCTTATAAATAAGCTCAGTCTTATCCACATAGACGAAGCCGTCCCTGCGGATTTTCTCGAAGTCCTGTATGCCGATAGGATATAGCATCTTACGCGCGTTTAGTCGTTATGCACAAAGTTAGCGTTTTTTCTGAATTGTCAAACTTGAAAATTGCATCCAGGCCACGCAGGTCCTAACTATCAAAGCATATATACCAACTGACCAGAAAGGAAGTCACATCGGGCGCAAGAGCGGAACCGGAAGGACAGACCTTTCTGGTCAGAAGGATTGTACTACTTAAAAGACGAAGCCCAACTTCAGAATAGGAGCAGCCAGTGCACCTATATTATGAGAGTCTGCAGATAAGGCACCAAGTCCTTCCTGCGGGCGAAGTGCAGTATAGCTATAAACATAGCGTACTGCATCAACGCTTGCTCCGATGTAGAAGTTTCGACTCAGGAAGTAATCCACTCCCAAGACTGCGGATGCTCCTACTGCAAGACTCTCGGTCACTGAAGTTCCCATAGAATTCATCTCATCGTAGTTCTTCCAATTATGGGCGTAAGACCCCAGAACCTTCAGCCCCACATAAGGCTTCAGAGAAGGTGCTGAGGGCACCTTGAAGTAATAGCTTCCCGCAACATATGCAAGAAAAGCATTGCTCTGCTGGGAGGCGACTGCCCTGTAGGTCGGGATGTCCCCGGGTTCCAGATAGCCTCCGCTACCCGTTCCAGCCAACCCGGTCTTTCCCGGATTGACGCTGTAGCCGTAGCTTCCACCAAGGTCAACCCTCCACCCGCTCCGGAAGAGCAGGCTGCCTTCGATGCCGAATGCGGTTCCCTTATCCATCCAGTTGGCGGACGGGGCCTCGGCCTCATAGGCTGGAAGATTTCCCGACTGGGCGATTGCACTGCTGTAGCTGCTCGGTCCCATTGTCAGGGACACCGCGATGCGGACAGGCTTATCTTCCACTCCGCAGCCTTCGGGACACTCTTTCTTGTCGCCGGTCGCCGCAGCGAGGGTTAGTGCAATCGTCGCGAAAGCCAGTATGGCTGTCATTCGCTTTATATTCATAAGATTAGTCTTTTCTATTCTGTTGCTGTAGCAGCGTCAAGTGCCTTCTTAGCCTCTGCCACCTTGGCCTCGAGGATGGCAACTTTTGCCTCGGAAGCGGAGATGCGGTTCTTGTAACGCTCAATCATCAGTTCCTGGTTCTCTATTGCGCTTATGTCAGCGATGTCTGCTTCAAGAGCGGCGATTCTTTCTTCGAGACCAGAGATTGCATCCTCAAGAGAAATTTCGTTATCAAGAGCAGCAGCGATGGCCTCGTACTGAGCCTCTGCCTCATAGTATGCGTTCTCAGCAACGATGTTGGCAGCGAAAGCAGCCTTCCAGGCGTTCATAGCCTCGCTGAGCGCAGTCACAGCTGCATTGTATGCTGCCTCCTCTGCGAACATGGCGGCAAAAGCCTGCTCATCTTCTGCTATTGCAGCCATAACTGCCTCGTGACGTGCGTTCTCTTCCGAAATAGAAGACTCCCAATAGCCAACATTGTTCTCACAAACTTCAATACGAGAGACATAATAATTATAATTGCTTCGGTTCTTTGCATCTTCAAGGGCTGTTTGTGCTTCATTCATTGCATTCTCCGCCTCGTTCATATTATTAAAGCACTCACGGTAAGCATTATACAAAGCAATTCTTTCTTCGTTATCATCATTAAACTGTGCCCGTGCTGCCTCCAATGCTACATAAGCCTGCTCTCTCGCATCAATAGCCTGAGCGAGCTTCTGCTCAGCGGCCTTGCGGTTTTCAAGCTGCAAACGATAACTATCAAGCATCTCTTTATACCGAGCCAGACTGTTATTTGCCCACTCTACCTGATTAAGCTCGTTTTGATAAACGTATTCTGCATCATTGAGAGCAACAATAAATTCGGAGAGTTTATTACTTTCTTCTACGAGCACTGCTTCAGCCTCGCTCCTTGCAGTCTCAGCCTCATTATAGGCAGCCTCCTTCTCGGAAGTAGGATCTGCAAGCCATGCAAGCTTTGCGGCACGCATTGCGGCGTAAGCCTCGTCGTAAGCGGTCTGCTTTGCAGCAACCACTGCCTTCTGAGCATCCACCTTCCCCTGTGCGGTCTCAACAGCAGCGGCATCCTCTTCGCTGACTCCTTCCTCTGCTTCAGCCACTGAGCGCTCCCCTTCTGCGACATACTCTTCCCAAACCTCAATGTTAGATTTGATTTCAAACTCGGATTCCATCGCATTCACCTCGTCACGCACAGCATTTTCAGCACTTACTGCAGCATTATATTTGGTCCTAGCTTCACTAACTGCAGCATTGCTTCCTCTATAGTGCTCGTACAAATAATCATAATATGCATCACTTGCAGCCTCGAGCGGTTCAATCGTGGCATCGTAGGCAACTACAGCAGCATCGTAGGCAGCCTGGTATTCAGCAACAATGGGCTTCACATCTTCGAGTGCGGCAGTATATCTTGCCAAATTTTTCCTGCTAGACTCAAGCATATCGGCATATCTCTCGATATTGCTTTCATAACTTTCGTTCTCATAAGCCTTGATATCAGATATCAGCAGGTCAAAAGCATCCTTGTCTGCTACTGTCGGATGGAAAACTTTATCCTCAAAGAAAGCGCCTTCAATCTCAGCATACTCGGGCTTGATACTACACTCGGAGTAAAGCTTTACCATTTCTCCATCATGAACGAAGTAGATTGACCTGTTGCCATTCTCGTCATAGGAATCATACAAGTCAACATAATAACCCGGAATGTTATCATTTACGATGCTAGGATTAGGGTAGTTATATGAAATGCTTCTAGCATCATCAAGCCCATTCCACCAAGCCTCTTCTGCTGCGCCAAGCTCTTCTGCACGGTCAGCAGCTACTATTGACGCGTCAAGCATTGCTGAAAAAGCGTCGCTTTCCATAGCCATGAGTTCATCAATAGGAGTAGAGCGGAGAGTCTTGAGTTTTTCGATATAAGTGCTGGTGAGGGCGATGTCGCGTTTATTGGAGAGAATTTGCTCCGACTTGGACTGCTGAAGGTCAACAAGTCCATTCTCCAGACGGGTAAGGGTGACCTTATCCTGGGCGAGCTGGCTCTGAGCCTCATAAAGAGCCTCGCAAGCACTGAAGTAAGCGTTGGCAAGAGTAATCAGACCGTCATTGTCAAGGTCTGCGGCAGCCTGATTGTAAGCCTTCTGAGCTTCGAGCAGGGAAACCTTTGCGCGCAGAAGAGCCTCCTCGAGCTCAACTGCAAGACGCTCCAGTTCAGCGGCAACCTGGGCTTGAGCAAGTTCGGCCTGTGCCTTGAGGGTCTCAAGCTCAATGAGTTTAGCCTCAAGTTCTGCTTTTTTGATTTCGAGCTGCACTCTCTCTTCCTCAAGCTTAACCTTGGCGATTTCCACATTCACAGCCTCAAGTTCTGCCTGCACCTTGATGAGCTCTGCTTCGGCAGCAATCTTCTGTGCCTCAGCTTCCTTGGCCTTCGCTTCAGCGGCCTTAAGGGCAGCCTCGGCATTGGCAAGGGTGATTGCAGCCTGAGCGTTGGCGTTGTTGAGACTGGCAATAGACTGAAGTTCGGCAGCCTTCGCCTCGCGAACAGCAGTCACTGAAGGAGATTCAATGTCCTTCACGCAAGACGGCAGCAAAATGATGCCGGCAAGCGACAATGCAATAAGTTGTGTTTTCATAATAAAACTGAAATTGTTATAAGGAATTGTGTGTAAGCGAAGTATAGATACAACAACGCCCGGTCTCCGCGATGGCGGATTCCGGGTGCGAAACTGTGTAATTTTGGAAAAACGTCCCCCTTACGGGTTACTTCATAGAGACTTCTACCCCCCCCCTCTTGGTTAAAAGGAGAAACTCGGAAGGACTATTTTTCAGATTTGCAAACATTAGTCGCAAAATTAATCATTTTTTTGTAAACACATACATTCAAAGCTAAAAAATCGGGATAACCAGCCAAATGGGCACATTCCTGCCCTGTGAAACGCCGGCTACCCTGCCCTGTTGAATCGGGCAATCCGCTCGCCAACTATACGCAGGTAGAGCCGTTTTGACTTGTCATCCAGAAAACTCCTGCCTACAAGCGTTATCGCTTTGGGAGGAAGAACCGAGTACTTATCCAGCAATCTCTCAACACGCACATCCCTAAGACCAATATGCAAGCCGAAAGACTTGAAATCCACTCGGCAAGGGTGAGCGGTGTTGCAATAAACCTCACTCTTATTGATATTTGAAGACAAGCCTCCGGTCAAAGCAAAGTCATCGCCATTGATGTGAAGGCTGGTGTTTATCAAATCGTAGGCGGGCGCCAATCTTAAATCAGAGCCTTGACGTATGAGAGAGAAATTTTTCAAATGGGCATCTCCGTTTGCATATATAAAATTGAATACCAGCAATTCAAAGAAACGCTCCAAATCCACCTTCCAGGCTGCTACATTCTGCTTGATTGAAGCGGCAATATCCTCATAGCTGGCATTGTATTTATAATACTTGTCTCCGAGGATATCACTGCTCCCGAGCACAGAGGCAAAGTCTTCCATCTGCAATTTACTGCCATCAGGAAGAATGTCAAACCGGCGGGTAAGGTAAACGGCCCGATTATGCTTTCCGGAAAAACACAAACCGTTCAAGGCAGTTGCTATTCCATACACCTGAGATGCTATCTGCATAGTCAAATGTTCATTTGCAGGCAGCATTCTACGAAATTGAAGCGAATCATCCCAAGGTGCAGGTTTGAGTATATAGACCGACCTCTCACCCTTTTCTGAGAGTCTCAAACGGCCTTGATCCACTACTGCAGGAAACTTTTCCTGAACTCCAGAAACAGATATGCGTCGGATAGGGCCATCGTAAAAGGCTACAGAACGGGAATCCTCCAGGTCAAAATCCAAGAAAGGGCTGACCTTGATTCCATCAAACAAGGCTTTGACAGCAGCAGGGCTATATGTATCAAATCCCTCAGCAAGGCTGGATGGGCAAACTGACAGAGAATTCATAACATTCAATCAATATCCACGCTTACGGCGCCGATGAAATCACATCCGGCCATCGCACAAAGAAGGCTGAAATCGTCACTTTCATCTATTTTCAGGGAGCGGCAGATGATTCTCCGGTTGGCTCCTTCCGGCAGCATATTCGCAAAGAAAGGAAAGAGCCCCTCGGACTGGTAAGTCTCCTCCCGTTTGGGGAAATTCACTGAAATGGGAGGCAAATCAGCCGAGAGATAGGCAGGGTCATAACTGAAAGAATAACTCCTGCCGGCCGAAAGTTCCGTAAGAATTCCCGCCCTGACATCATTATTATATACAACCAAACTCCGCATAAAGCTACTTTACCGTCTGACGCACTGAATAAGTAATTTCCATCCCCAAAACATCAAGTATCTCAAGGACAGTTGACATTGACGGGTTAGCTTTGCCGCGCTCAATATCTTTAACAGTGGCGAGGCTGACTCCGGCCATTTCTGCAAGGTCATTCTGCGTAATGGACAAGGTCTTCCGCCGTGACTTCATCACTTCTCTAAGATCCATCATCTTACTCCTCCTAAAGATACTGGCAAAAGACATCATATTGTCATTTCGACTGAGCAAAGCGAGATTTCTCGACTACGCACTGCGTGCTTCGCTCGAAATGACAGACTGCCCGACCAGCCTCTTTGAATTAAAAATCTAATATAATATACTTTTCCCGCAAAAATATAGGAATTAATCCGATTTTGCAAGAAAAAGTACAATATAATAGTCCAAAGAATAATGCGGGAAGGCGGGGCTATTCGGCGGCTTCCTTGAGGCGCTCGGCGTTCTCAGCCACCTGAAGCTGGTCTATGCAGTCCTGGATGTCGCCGTCCATAAAGGCGGGCAGATTGTACATCGACCAGTTGATGCGATGGTCAGTCACGCGGCCCTGGGGATAGTTGTAGGTGCGGATCTTGGCAGAACGGTCGCCGGTCGACACCATAGTCTTCCTTTTGGCCGCAATGCCGTCCAGATACTTCTGATGCTCAAGATTATAGAGACGGGTACGCAACTCCTCGAAGGCGCGGTCCTTGTTCTTCAGCTGCGAACGCTCCTCCTGGCACTGAACCACCAAACCCGAAGGAATATGGGTCAGACGCACAGCCGAATAGGTAGTGTTTACTCCCTGGCCGCCGGGACCCGATGAGCAGAAAAGGTCGAGCCTGATATCATCCCAGCTAAGATCCACATCGAACTCGCCGGCCTCGGGGAACACAGCCACCGAAGCGGCAGAAGTCTGGATGCGGCCCTGGGTCTCGGTCTGGGGCACACGCTGAACGCGATGCACTCCCGACTCGTACTTCATCGTACCATAGACTCCGTCGCTGCCCGAAAGCTTGAAAACCACCTGTTTGAAGCCTCCCGAAGTACCGGGTGTCTGGTCCGTGACCTCGAGCTTCCAGCCCTTCGACTCGGCATAGTGCTGATACATCCTGAAAAGGTCTCCAGCGAAAATGGCAGCCTCGTCCCCGCCGGTGCCGCCGCGGATCTCGACAATGGCGTTCTTGCCGTCGTCAGGGTCGGCGGGAATCAGGAGCAGCTTGATCTTCTGCTCCATCTCAGGCAGACGCGGCTCGATGTCGGCAATCTCCTCGCGGGCCATCTCGCGCAGCTCGTCGTCCTTCTCGTTTACAAGAATATCCTTGGCCGAAGTGAGGTCGGAAATCATTTTCTCATACTCCTTGCCGGCCGCGATGATGGGCTCCAACTCCTTGTAGTCCTTGTTGAGCTGGACGAATTTTTTCATATCGGACATCACCTCAGGGCTTGAAAGCTGGTCCTGAAGCGACTGGAACTTATCTTGAAGGGAGAGGACTTTCTCCAACAGGGTGGTATCTGCCATAATGAATTGAATGGTTGGACTTAATCAGACTGCAAATGTAATCATTTCCTGCTTGATGTGCAAAAGGACTTTCCTACAGGCCCTTACTTTTTGCCTCATCCCAGATGCGGTCCATCTCGGCAAGAGTCATATCGGTGAGCTTGAGTCCCTTGCGTATAGTATTCTCCTCGAGGTAAGTAAACCTCCTGCGGAACTTGGAGCAGGTACCGCCAAGAGCCTTCTCGGGATCCACCCCGTACAGGCGGGCGGCATTGATGACAGCGAACATCAGATCGCCGAACTCCTCTTCCATATGCGCCGGGTCCTTTTCTTCGCAAGCCTGTCGGGCTTCACCCAGCTCCTCCTCAACCTTATCCCACACATCCTCCCTCTTCTCCCAGTCGAAGCCGCAGCCACGGGCCTTCTCCTGCATTGAAAGCGCCTTCAGCAGGGCCGGCATCGCATCCGGAATCCCGCTCATCACTCTCTTGTTCCCGTCCTTCTCCTTCGCCTTGACAAGCTCCCAGGTATCTGCAATCTGCTCTGCGGTAAGACTCTCGTCCTTCATGTCCCCGAACACGTGCGGATGGCGGAACTCCATCTTGTCGCACTCCTTATTGATGCTGTCGGCTATATCGAACTCTCCCCTCTCCTGGGCTATGCGCGCATAGAAGACCATATGGTAGAGCAGGTCCCCTATCTCCTTGCATATCTCATCCTTATTTTCCTTTATGATTGCATCGCTTAGTTCATAGACCTCCTCTTCGGTCATAGGTCTGATGCTCTCCATAGTCTGGGCGGCATTCCAGGGGCATTTTTCCCTCAGCGCATCCATCACATCCAGGAGCCTGGAGAAAGCCTGGAGTTTTTCCTCTTTTGTGTGCAGCATTTTTTTAGTATTTTTGCGGTGCAAATTTAACAATAATCTTTTTATGAAGTCCCTTGATTTCGTTACGGCCGATGAAGCGGTAAGCCACATCCCTTCCGGCAGCCACATCCACCTGAGCAGCGTGGCAAGCGTTCCCCACTGTCTTATTCAGGCTCTCTGCCGCCGCGCCGACGCCGGGGACGTCACAGACCTGCATTTCCATCACTTCCATACCGAGGGTCCGGCCCCCTACAGCGACCCCGCCTACGAAGGCAAGTTCTTCGAGCAGGGTTTCTTCGTGGGTCCCAATGTCCGCAAGAATGTGAATGCAGGCTACGCGGACTATCTTCCCGTGCATCTTGGAGAGAGCCAGAAGCTCTACCGCTGCGGTTTCATCAAGCTTGGAGCCGCTCTGGTGAATGTCTCGCTGCCAGATGAGAACGGGATGGTAAGCCTCGGCACCTCCGTTGACTGCTCGGTAGCCGCCATCGAGAGCGCCGATATAATTATAGGAGTGGTAAACCCCAATGTGCCCTTTGCATACGGCGACCTGGTAAGCCTGGACAAGTTCGACTATCTGGTGAGCGACGACACCCCTCTGGTGACCGCCAGCTTTGCCGAGCCCACCCCCACCGAGGTGCTGATCGGAAAGAACTGCGCCGCGCTTGTGGAGGACGGAGACTGCATCCAGATGGGCATCGGAGCCCTTCCGAACGCCCTCGCCGCCCAGCTTGGAGGACACAAGAACCTCGGACTCCATACCGAGATGTTCGCTGACGGGCTTCTGAGGCTCATCAAGAGCGGAGTCATCAACGGCAGGAACAAGGCAATCGACAACGGCAAGGTGGTGGCATCGTTCCTTCTGGGGTCCCAGGACGTATATTCGTTCATAGACCATAATCCCGATGTGCTGATGAGGGACATCAAATACACCAACGACCCCTGGGTGATAGCCAGGAACCCTCATATGAAGGCCATCAATTCGGCTACCGAGGTGGACCTAACCGGCCAGATTAGCGCCGACTCAATAGGCACGCGCATCTTCAGCGGCACCGGCGGACAGCTCGAGTTCGTCAAGGGAGCGAGTATGTCGGAAGGAGGCAAGAGCATCACCGCCTTTGCTTCCCGGACGCTCAAAGGAAAGAACAAGATTGTAGCAGAGCTCAATCCCGGAGCGGGAGTGGTGACTCCGCGCGCGGACGCACATTGGATTGTGACTGAGTACGGTGCGGTGGACCTGTACGGACGCAGCCTTCAGGAGAGGGCCAAGCTGATGATTTCCATCGCGCATCCCGACGACCGCGAGGCGCTGGACCGTGCCGCTTTCGAGCGCTTCGGCCCCCACTACCACAATTTCTCGATTTAGGATAGATTTCTCCGCTCGGCCTTCGGCCTCGGTCGAAATGACAAGGGAGACGTTCCTTTTGTCATTTCGAGCGGAGCGCGAAGCGCGAAGTCGAGAAATCTGCATCAAGGCTTGAAAGGCTGGCGCGCCGCTATAGAGCGGCCAAGCGTCAGAGTATCAGCATACTCCAGATCGTCGCCAAAACCAAGACCCCTTGCAAGAGTGGACACCCTCACATTCAGATTAAGGCTCTTGGAAAGGGAATCTATCTGACGGTACAGATAAAAGGCAGTGGTCTCCCCTTCCACATCGCCGCTGAGGGCAAGAATCACCTCGGGACCTTCAGAGAGGGAATCGGCCGCAGAGCTGTCGCGCAGCCTGTCAAGAAGCTGGGGTATGGCAAGGTCCGAAGGTGCCACCCCATTGATGGGAGAAATGATACCCCCGAGCACATGATAAAGGCCGCGGTACTGCCCTGTGGCCTCAATGCTCATCACATCGCGGACGCTCTCCACGACGCATATCTTACTGCCGTCCCTTCTGCCATCCGAGCAGATGGAGCATAACTCACTGTCCGAAATCATATTGCAGACCTTGCAGTACTTGACTTCATCCGCGAGGGAAGAAATGGCATCACAGAAACGGTGCACCTGGTCCTTGGGCTGCTTGAGAAGATGAAGGGCCAAGCGCAAAGCGCTGCGGGAGCCCACCCCCGGAAGGGAGCTGATGGCTTCCACAGCGTCTTTAAGCAACTTGGATGGATAGTCCTGTCTCAAACTTATTTGGCCTTTCCGTTGGAGCCGAGAACATTCATAATCTTCTCGACATACATTTTCTTCATCTCCTCACGTGCAGGCTTGAGATACTGACGGGGATCGAAGTGGCCGGGATACTCGGCGAAATGCTTGCGGATGGCAGCAGTCATAGCAAGACGTGAGTCAGAGTCGATGTTGATCTTGCATACAGCGCTCTTGGCTGCCTTGCGGAGCTGCTCCTCAGGGATACCGACTGCATCGGGAAGCTTTCCGCCGTACTCGTTGATGATATCAACATACTCCTGGGGCACTGAAGACGATCCGTGGAGAACGATGGGGAAGCCGGGGAGCTTCTTCTCGATAGCCTTCAGAACGTCGAAAGCGAGGGGAGGAGGTACGAGCTTGCCGGTCTTGGGGTCGCGGGTGCACTGCTCGGGCTTGAACTTGTAAGCACCGTGTGAGGTGCCGATAGAGATGGCCAGAGAGTCGCAACCGGTCTTCTTTACGAAGTCGATAACCTCCTCGGGCTTGGTGTAGTGGGACTCTTCGGCGCAAACCTCATCCTCAACTCCTGCGAGCACTCCGAGCTCAGCCTCAACGGTCACATCGTACTTATGGGCGTACTTTACGACCTTCTTGGTGAGGGCGATATTCTCCTCGTAAGGAAGAGAAGAACCGTCAATCATGACTGAAGAGAAACCGAAGTCAACGCAGCTCTTGCAAAGCTCGTAGCTGTCACCGTGGTCAAGGTGAAGCACAATCTGAGGCTTTTTCCAGCCGAGCTCCTTGGCGTACTCCACAGCACCCTGGGCCATATAGCGAAGCAGAGTCTGGTTCGCATAGTTGCGGGCACCCTTGGACACCTGAAGGATGACAGGAGACTTGGTCTCAGCTGAGGCCTGGATGATAGCCTGAAGCTGCTCCATATTGTTGAAGTTGAATGCAGGCACGGCATAACCGCCCTTGACGGCCTTGGCAAACATCTGACGGGTGTTCACAAGACCAAGATCTTTATAAGAAACCTTCATAAGTAATGAATAATAAAATTAACTAACTTTCAAGTAAATCGTGCAAATTTAGTTATTTTTGCAGAAATAGAGAATACTTTTTCGAATAATAGTTATGCAAGGCAAAGTCATCATATTCTCGGCCCCCTCCGGAGCCGGCAAAAGCACAGTGGTAGGGCATCTTCTCTCGCTCCACCCGGAGTTCGAGTTCTCAATCAGCGCCACCTCACGCGAGCCCCGCGGAAGCGAGCAGGACGGGGTCGAGTACTACTTCCTGAGCGCCGCGGAGTTCCGCCGCCGCATAGAGAACGACGAATTCGTGGAGTATGAGGAAGTGTATCACGACCGTTTCTACGGCACCCTGAAGAGCGAAGTCGAGAGGATCTGGGCCAAAGGCAATGTCATTGTTTTCGACGTGGACGTAAAGGGAGGCGTGAACTTGAAAAAGATATTCGGCAGCGCTGCCCTTTCAGTTCTCATCCTGCCCCCTGATATGCAGACCCTGGAGCAAAGGCTGCGCGGACGCGGCACTGACAGCGAGCAGGCGATCCTCGAGAGGCTCGGCAAGGCTGAAGCTGAGATAGAGTTTGCCCGCGGCAAGTTTGACCGCGAAATTGTGAACGATGTGCTCGAGGACACTTTCCGCTCCGCCGAGCAGATGGTGGACTGTTTCCTGAAAGGATAGATTTATGCGCATTGCTGTGTACCCCGGGTCGTTCGACCCCCTTCATATAGGGCATCTTGCCATTATGGAGTATCTCTCCTCCCTGCGGGAGTTCGACGCGGTGTACCTTATCATCTCGCCCCGCAACCCCCTCAAAGATCCGCTCAAGGCCCGCAATGCAGAGCAGCGCTTCCGCGATGCCCTCGAAGCAGTGGGCAGGCATCCGGATTTGAGGGTGAAGGTGGACGACATCGAGTTCACTCTCGGCACCCCGAACTATACCATACGCACCCTCGACGCCCTGAAGCAGAGGGAGAAGGACAATGAATTCACCCTTGTCATAGGGGCCGACAACCTGGACAACATCCACCTCTGGAAGGACTCTGAGCGCATATTGCTCGACTATGGGGTGGCCGTATATCCCCGCAAAGGCTTCGACCTTCCAGGGCTGAGGGAGGCTTTACTCGAGGAGAATCCCCTCTACAGGATAAGGGTCATCGATGCCCCCGAGGTGAATGTATCCTCCACTATGATACGCCGGCTGAGGGAGGAAGGCAAGGATGTATCAGCCTATCTGATGTAATGACCAATAAAGATATAACACAATGAAAGCAATCCATTATCTCGCATTTGCCCTGCTTATCCTGGGCTCCTGCACCCCGAAAACCTACACTTGCTACCCTTCAAAAGGAAGCAGGGATGTCAACCCTGACACCCATCTGAAGATAGTGTTCAACGGCCCCGCCACCCTCGGGAACGAAGGATGGATAAGGGTCAGGGACCTCAGCACCGGGGAGTGGGTGGACAGCCTGGATATGAGTCTTCCCGCCGGGCTGACCGCGAGCCGCAGCTACGGGCCGGAGTGCGACTACACCAAGGTTCCCTACGACTACTCCCGCACTTTTGTGCCCACCAACCGCAACACTGTTCCGGGCACACCTTCGGGCACTGCCGAGCCCACTCCGAGAGATATGCAGCTCACCATCATCGGCGGCTTCACCGACGGCTTCCGCTTCCATCCGGTCATTTTCCACGGCGACACGGCTGTGATTTATCTGCACAACAATGTGCTTGAGCTGGGGCATAAGTATGGCGTCAGCGTGGATGCGAGTGTATTTGAGGCCGAAGGCTTCGAAGGCATAGAAGAAGGCAGGTGGACTTTCACCACTAAGGCCCAGGGGCCCGCAGATCCGAGACATTTGAGCGTGAGCGCAGACGGGAAGGCTGATTTCAGCACCGTCCAGGGAGCGCTTGATGCGGTTGAGGATTTCTGCCCGGACACCACCTGGATACATATTGCCGCGGGAGACTATGAGGAGATAGTCTACGCACGCAACAAAACCAACGTGGTTCTGTGCGGCGAGGGTATGGACAAAGTGAAAGTACACTATGCCAACAACGAAGTCTTCAACCCCCATCCCCTTCTTGTCAAGACCAATGAAAAGAAGGGCACTTTCCCTTCACGCAGAGCAGCCTTTGCCCTGGACAACTGTTCAGACATAATAATCCGCGATATGACCATAGCCACCGACCTCAAAGGCCAGGCTGAAGGCCTGCTGCTGTGCGGCGAGAGGATAGCCCTGTACAATGTCAGAGTCATAGGCTCTGGAGACGCGCTTCAGGCCAACGGGACCATCTATATGGAAGACAGCGAGGTCATAGGAGACGGCGACACAATCCTGGGAAGGGGCAGTCTGTTCGCATACCACTGCCGCTTCTTCAATCACGGAGGACCCTTTTCCTGGGTGAGGAATTTCAAGCCCGCGCACGGGGACGTGTTCGTCGAGTGTCATTTCGAGAGCCTGAATCCCTCGTCTCCGGCCGATTACGGCAGGACCAACCTAAATCACGGACAGGGATATCCCGAGGCGGAATTCGTGGTAATCAATTGCACCACACGCAATTTCCTGCCCCAAGGCTGGAGCAGCATAGGTTTTCAGAGCGCAGTGATGCTCGAGTTCGCCACCAGGGATGCCGACAGCGGACTTCTTGTGGACGTGAGCGGGCGGCACAAATGGTCCAGGCAGCTTGATGCCGAGGCAGATGCAGACCTGATAGCTTCATATTCCGACCCCGCATTCGTGCTTGGCGGCTGGAGCCCCAGACAATAGAATCAATTCATCTTCAGCGATATGAGAGACATATTCAATACCATCTCAGAGCGTTTTTCAGAAATAGATCTGGCTACATTCCTGAACGATTCCATAGCTCGCATCGCCTATCTTGCAAAGAAACTGGGCAGGGTTGCCACCAGGCAGCTTCTGATTCTCTATTATGTACTTGCCGATGGCGACCTCCCCTCCGGCCGCAAGGCTCTTGTATATGCAGCCCTTGCCTATGTGCTGATTCCCGGGGACCTTATCCCCCGCAGGGTTTTCCATCTTTTAGGCCTTACGGACGATGCTCTGGCGATTGCCTATGTCATCAGGCAGGTCAGGGACAATATCACCCCGCAGATCCTTCAAAAGGTTGATATGCAGCTGGATAAGTGGTTCGGCTACGAGGTGATGATGTAGGCTCCCTGCTGTATGTATCTGGAGTCCGGAACCAAATTCTGCGCCGACGCGGCCCTTGTGTTCATCGTGTGCTGCCTTGTGTGTGCCACGGTGAGGTGGTTTCATATGTGCCGTCCCTACGACAAGCAGGAAAAGTACTGCTACCCCGCCCGCAGGCAGGTTGCCCTCTCATACCTCGTGATGGGCGTGCTTCAGCTACCCTATTTCCTGCATCCCTCTGACCCCGGCACCATCGTTTACATTGAACTTATAAGCATCCTGTACTTCCCTATGTGCTTTGCCATAATGTTCAGGGTGTACTTCCGCCTCAAGTTGTTCGACAAGCCCTTATACGACTTCGCTTTCGCCTTCGATGCCCTTCTGCTGCTCTCCCTTCTGCTTACCACCCTGTGCGGCGGGAGCGGCTTTATTGCAGCTCACTCTAAAGCCATCCTTGCCATTGGAGCACTCTTGAGCCTTTTGCTTACCGCCATTCTTCTCTATATAGTTCTGCGCCTCAGACGCCTTATCGACTACTACCACCGCCAGAACTACTCCGACGAGAGCGACTTTCCCCTGGTTTTTGCCAGAAGGGTGTCCCTGCTGCCCTTCATCTGGATAGTCTTCATGTGGGCTGTTTTCCTTAGCGGCAATATGATACTCAAGGCTGTCAGCGACCTGCTGCTGTCCGCTCTGATGGTTGCCTTCCTCTGCGTCATACTCCACCCGCAGAGGATTCCGAAAGAAGACGCGTCGAAGGAAGAGGAACAGGAAGAAGAAATGACGGAGCTGGAGGAGTGCTCGCAGGAGGTGGAGAGCGCCGCAACGGGCAGCGTGACGGAAGGAGATTTCGACCCGGAGGCGAAGGAGCAGGTGCTGGAGATTATCCTGGAGCGCTTCAGGGAACCCCACCTTCAGAAGCGGGATGTGCTCGCGCAGATAAGCAAGGGAAAGGTTACGGCTGCCAGTCAGTATATCTCTGCGGTGGGTTACTACAACCTCATCAATATGTTAAGGCTGGAGTATGCGCGCCAGTTCTCGGAGGCCTATCCTCTGGTCAAGCTGTCCATCGTAGCGAAGGAGGCGGGCTTTGCGTCGGGATCGAGCTTCAGCAAAGCCAAGAAGAGCATCAGGGACATCGATCCCGAGATCGCCGCCAAGGTCAAAACCACTCTCCGGTAGAAAAGAGCTTCCCGACAAACGCAGTCACGCCGGAAAGCGTATCAGCAATTCCGACACAAACATCTTTCCGGTCAGAGGGCGTGAGTCTTCTAGCCGGAATTCTTATTCGTTTACCAGCAATTTATAGCCTTCGCCTCGCACGTTCACGATGCGGATGCGTGGGTCGGGTTCGAGACGGCGGCGGAGTTTGGAGATGAATACCTGAAGGCTGCGGGAGTTGAAGAAGTCGTCGTCGCCCCAGATTTCGAGAAGGAGAGGTTTTGTGTAGAGGGTTTCTCCTTTGCTTGCACATAGAAGTTCGAGGATCTTTGCTTCTCGTGGCGAAAGTTCTTCGGATGTGCCGGCGTAATCGAGACGGAGGGTGTCGGGATGGAATGTGAATTCACCGATCCTGTATGTCTGAGGAGCAGGAACAGTCTGGACCCGCCTTCTTCCTGCCAATGAGCGCAGCCTGACAATCAGTTCCATCATTCCGAAGGGTTTCTTGAGATAGTCGTTCGCTCCGAGTTCAAAGCCTTCCACAACGTCGTCTATGGCAGATCTGGCTGTCAGGAACAGGACGGGAGTCTGTTGGTCGGTCTGCCTTATCTGCCTTACCATTGTGAATCCGTCCATCTTGGGCATCATCACATCTGCGACCAGGACATCCGGCTTCTCCGCATAGAACATACGCAGTCCTTCCTCTCCATCCATAGCGGTGCGGACATTGAAGCCCTGACTGGTAAGGGTGTTGCGGATTATCAGGACGAGGTCCTGCTCGTCTTCTACAAGTAGTATGTTGATGTTTTCGCTCATAATGACAATGTGAATGAAGAGCCTTTGCCCGGATCGCTTTCCACGCTGATGTTCCAGCCGTGCTTTTCCACTATGCTATGGACATAATACAGTCCGAGGCCGTAACCCTTCACATCGTGAAGATTGCCGGTGTGGGCACGGTAGAACTTCTCGAATATATGTTTCAGGTCGGATGGTGACATTCCTATGCCGTTGTCGCTGACGGTCAGTCTGTTTCCATCGGCAGCAATGTGTATTGCGACCTTTTCGCCAGAATATTTCACGGCATTGTCTATCAGGTTGTTCAGGATGTTGCTCAGGTGCATCCTGTCCGCATTGACGGTGAAATCGGAAGGAATATCAACTGTGAATGTCACATTCTTTATTGCCTTCATCCTATGCTTTTCCACAATATCATCAACCAATGCAGCAAGATCGATGTCTTCACGGTGAAGAACCAGACCTTTCCTGCGTTCCATACTCATGGAGAGGATCTGCTCAACAAGTCCGCTCAGATGCTCCAGCTGGCTCTGCGATATCTCGAGATACTTCCTTCGCTGCTCCGGAGAGTCTTCATCAGGGAAGTTCAGCAGGGCATCATTGGCTGCATAGGCGACAGATATCGGGGTCTTGAGTTCGTGAGTCATATTGTTGGTGAAGTCAGACTTCATGTCGTCGAGAGACTTCTGAGTGCGGATGACGTGTATCAGATACAGGAAGACTGCGATAAGGACGATAAGAATCAGCACAGAGGCGACAAGGATTCCAGTCATCTGCTTCAGGACAGCCTTTCCTACAGGCTCAATCCACAGTCTGTACATTGCCGTTTCCTGAACATCGAAGACGTATTCAAATGAAATAGCATCATCACTTGGCACATATCCATCCGTGCAGAGCGAAGCAAGTACTTTTGGTTCTCCTTTCTCCACAACTGTGACATTGAGATTCACAAGAGAATCGGCGAAAGTAATCAGTTCTATCTTATGTTGACCGTCCAGTCCGGCCTCCTTCAAAGACACTGTCAGCAGCGAATCAAGAAGCCCAAAGTTCAGATTACCGTCTATCGCATCTATTCCGGTGTGCATTCCGCGGATCATCTGGACAGACATATTGTCAAGAGATTCGAACATACTTTCCTGTTCTGATCTCTCCGGCTTCGGAGGGAGGCTGTCGGTCTGGACCACACTGCTGGTTGTCTGGCTGATCCTCTTTGTCACTCCGGTCATATGGCCGTTTATCTGTCTGCCCAAAGTGTCCTGTTCATATTGCGTCGTATTGATCTGTGACACAAGTGTACCTCCCTCCCCATATCCGGCACCGACCGTGATGTCTCCGGTAAACCCGACTCCTGACTTTTCATCGCGGACTCTCTGCAGACGGGCCATCATTTCGCTGAAGTCGCAGGTCCTGAGTGCTGTTCTGACAGCATTCTCAGTCTTTGTAACCTCGCTGCGATACATTCTTACCAGCCACCAGCTCTGATATGTAAACAGGCAGGCCATGACTACGATGACCGCAACTGCTATATGTTTCAGCTTGTTCTTCATATCTGCAAAGTTATTCAAATATCCACTGTCTTCGCAGACGTTAACACTATTTAACACTGTTTAACATTCGATAACATATTTTTAATTATGGGCTGATGACCTTTGCAGAAACAAATGGACACACTTATGAAACGGACATTATTCATTATTGTATTTACTGCCCTGTGCTTCAATGCTGGGGCTCAATCGCAGGACGAGAAGCTTGACAGCCTCTATTATTCGTTGCCGGAGGCGATGGTGACAGGTGATAAACCTATTGTCAAGGCTGACAAGGGAAAGCTTATCTATGACCTGCCGCATATCATCAAGGATCTTCCTGTCGATAATGTGTTTGATGCTATAAAGGAACTGCCGGGAGTGACCGAAAGAGACGGTTCATTCACTCTCGCAGGAAGAGGGGTGAAGGTCGTGATAGACGGTAAGGTGACGAATATGTCTTCCGAGCAGTTGAATACGCTTCTGAAGAGTATTCCGGCATCAAGAATAGCCAATGCTGAAGTGATGTACAGTGCTCCTGCAAGGTATCAGGTGCGCGGGGCGATGATCAACATAACACTAAAGAAGGCGGACGACAGCATAGCGCCGGTAGTGGGTGAAGTCGGGGGCAAATGGCAGTATGACAACAGGCACGCATTTCAAGAAAGAGCCAGTTTGATTGTCAATAAGGGAAAGTTCTCCGGAGATATTCTGTATTCGCATACACACGGAAAGAGTTTCAGTGAGACGGGAAGCAAGGCTCATCACAGTCTGAATGACGGCACTGTCCACGAGATCATTGATGCCTCCACTTCTGAGAGCCAGAGTCATCGTCACAACTGGAGGGTCGGAGCAGACTATAATTTCGGCCAGAAGCACAGCCTTAGCGGAGTATATACCGGATCGTACGCAAAAGGAACCGGAGTATCTACGACTGCAGGTTTCCATAATGCCGTAAACAATGCGCTTTCAGTCAATCAGATGCATAACGGACGAATAGACTACAATACTCCATTCGGTCTGTCTGCAGGGGTGGAATTCACATCATACAAGGCCCCGATCATTCAGGCTCTGAACAATCCTGACGGAAGCAATATACTTACTGCAAACGACAATCAGCACATCACAAGATGGAAGGCATTCGTGTCGCAGGAACACAATACAAAGAACGGCTGGGGCATAAACTACGGAGTCAATTTCAATATGGCAAAGGATGACAGCTGGCAGAAATATACCGGAACCGGAGAACTGCCGGGAGATATGTCGGCCGTGCAGAGAGAGAACATATTGAACATCTATGCGGGATTCAACAAGAGTTTTGGCGACAAGCTGATGATGGATGTGTCCCTCGCGGGAGAAAGATACGAGAGTGAGGTATGGAAGAAGTGGGATATCT
Source organism: uncultured Bacteroides sp. (assembly GCA_945874355.1). GTDB lineage: Bacteria > Bacteroidota > Bacteroidia > Bacteroidales > UBA932 > Cryptobacteroides. Next base: position 4,821 of record CAMCGB010000006.1, on the reverse strand, counting down.
ATCCCAATGCAGTCCTGGTCTATACACCAAATAAGGATAACCTCTTTCAGCTATATGTCAACGGCAACAGAGATTACCCGGAATACTGGGCTGTAAAGAGTGCTACAAACATCAGTTCGGGAGGTTATTCAGAAATCATCGGAAATCCCGATCTTTCTCCTGCAAGTTCCTGGTTCGCTCAGTTCATATATCTCTTCAAGAACAAATATATGCTCGCTGCCTGGTTCGGTCATACTGACGACTATTTCGTACAGACACAATATCTCGACCCAAACCGTCTGAAAAGCATATTCAAATGGGTGAATTTTGACTATCAGCAGACAGCAGGACTTCAGCTTGCCATACCTTTCAAGGCAGGACAGTGGCTGGACTCAAGACTTACAGTCACCGGTCAGTACCAGCACGAGAAGGATTCGGACTTCTATGATATGTCCTTTGACAGGCACAAGTTATATCTTTATGTCATACTGAATAACAATTTCACGATTTCACGCAAGCCACACCTGATAATGAATGTGAACGGAAGTTATAATACTGCTGCGATCCAGGGACTGTACGATCTGCCGCAAAGCGGAAATCTGGATATGTCACTCACCTGGCGCTTCCTCAAGGAAAAGGCAAATCTTACTGTGGGCTGCTATGACGTTCTGGAGACTCAGGGAATCTCCCCTTATATGAACTGTGGCAAGCAGGTAGTCTATAATCATTATCCTTCATACAGGGAATTCAAACTGACATTCTCATACCGCTTCGGAGCATACAAGGACAAGGAAAGGAAAGAGGTCGATACGAGCCGGTTCAGGTAAAAGCATATAAAAATAACAGAACATGGATAGCAATCACACACCAAAGCAGACAGATCATCATCCATGAATGCATTAACTAAATTATTTAGTTGATAAACTATATAAAATAGTTGCATAAAAAGAAAATTTAGTTACCTTTGTGTCGTAAAGATATTTCGACATGAAGAAACTGACTAAAAAAGAGGAAGAGATTATGAATCTCTTTTGGGATAAGGGGGCGATGTTCGTGCGTGAACTTCTGGAGCATTATGATGAGCCGAAGCCGCATTTCAACACTCTTTCCACTATGGTACGCAATCTGGAGGCTAACGGATATGTGAGCCACAAGGCATACGGCAATTCGTATCAGTACTACCCTGTCGTTACTCGCGAGGACTACGCCGGAAGTACATTCAAAGGTGTCATCAGCAGTTACTTCAACAACTCTTATCTCAGTGCGGTCTCTGCTCTTGTTAAAGAGGAGAAGATCACTGTGGAAGAGCTGAAGGAGCTGATTGAACAGATCGAAAACGGACAAAACAAATAGGCCATGACTGAGTTCCTCATATATCAAGGCAAGGCTGCAATCGCATTGGCGGTGTTCTATATGTTCTACCGCCTTCTGCTCAGCAAGGAGACATTCCATCGTTTCAACCGCATCGTGCTCCTCGGCACGGCTGCCCTCTCGTTCGTACTCCCCCTTTGCGTGATCACTCTCAAGGAGGTTGTGGTTGTTCCGGCAATGACAGCATCATCTGAGACCGTCACCAGTGAAGTGACCGGGACTGCCGCAATGATTCCTGAAGTGTCCGTTCCTATATGGCCGGTCATTCTCTGCTCATTATTCGCTCTCGGTGCATTGGCGGTGCTAGTACATGTCGTCTTTTCGATCATCGGAATCAGAAGAATGATCCGCAGCGGAAGCCGTCAGGCGCTTGAAAGCGGCGAGACCCTCATAATTACAGAAACTGATACAGCTCCATTCAGCTGGATGAAATATATCGTGCTTTCGCGCGAGGACTATGAGAGCGGCTACTCTCAGATCCTTACACACGAGAAAGCTCATATCGCACTCGGACATTCGTGGGACCTCCTTTTCGTCGATATGATCACTGCCCTCCAGTGGTTCAACCCGGCGATCTGGATGCTCAAGGCGGACCTTCGTGCAATCCACGAGTTCGAAGCAGATGATGCTGTCCTCCGCAGCGGAGCCGATGTCAAGGAATACCAATATTTACTAATAAGAAAAGCTGTCAGCAAGAGCGGCTACTCAGTTGCTAACAGCTTTAATCACAGTACACTTAAAGCTCGTATTACTATGATGTTAAACAAAAAATCATCTCGTATGAGTGCCTGGAAGGCTCTCTACGTCATTCCTCTCGTAGGAATCTCTCTCGCAGCTAATGCCGAGACAAGGGTAGATTACCAGTATGAAGACCAGACTTCTGACAATACCGAACTGGTCGAGAAGTACAGCACTACAGTTGACAAAGATACGAAAAAATCTTTCAACGAAAAGAATCTTCAAAACGGACGTGTCACTGTCGATGAAGAAAACGCAAAGCCGAGATTCAATGGCGGCGATGCCAACGAGTTCTCAAAGTGGGTTTACTCGCAATTGAAATATCCTGAAGAGTGCAAGAATGCAGGTATAACTGGAAGAGTATTCCTCAGTTTCACCGTCGGAACAGATGGAAAAGTAAGAGACGTAAAAGTACTGAGAGGAGCACATGAGAAGCTGGATGCTGAAGCAATGAGAGTACTTAATATGTCTCCGGACTGGACTCCTGGAACAAAAGACGGCAAGCCTGTACCAGTGTCATTCACCTTCCCAGTTATTTTTGAAATCCCTGATTCAGAAAACAAATAATTTTAGAGAGGTCGACTAAAAGGGTCGGCCTCTTCTTTCACGGGGACACGGTCCCCGAGCCCCTCTGCTCCCGGCGCAGCGCCGCGGCATCCGGCCGTCCCGTTCCTCAGGGACCGCTTTTGCTCGCTGCCGCTCTTACGACAGGCTCACCGTTAAGGGAGAGAAGAGGGCAACGGGAAAAGAGGACGCACGAATTGCAGGATGAGACAATTTTCATTATCTTCGCAGAGTTGAAGCGCTTCAACAAGAGCGAGAAGGAGTGCGTGACGCCACAAGACAAGCTGTTGTATCTGTTCAAGAATATAGGGAAGTTGGAGAACTACGCGAATTGGGACAAGGACAGCTTCTGGCAGCGTTTCTTCAAGGCATGTGAGATAGCGGCATTTGACGAAAAGAAACGTGCACAATACGAACAGGATATGTACGACGAAAGAAGATTTCAGGGACAGTTGAGCGCCAGCTATAATAATGGGCTGGCTGAGGGTCGTGAAGCCGGCCTGTCAGAAGGCCTGGAGAAAGGGCGCGAAGTGGAGAGGCTCGAGAACGAGAAAAGGCTGATTGCCTCAGCAAAAAAGATGGTTGCGTCAGGTGTGGACATAGACCTCGTCTGTTCAAGCTTGGGCGTAGACAAGGCTGCCGTGCAGGAGAAGTAGCGACAGTCTTGCGATAGTAAGTAAGAATGAGGCCGACCATGGCAGGTCTTCCCTACACTATCTATCTTATACCCATCTTTTTCGATCGTCCGCTTATCATTATCAGTGACGATAACAAGGCTGCTACATTTTAATTCTCCAGCATATTACCACTTTTTCTTCAATTAGCATAGCCTATTGCATAAAAAACATACTATTTTATGCATTTAGTCGGATGCTTACCTCTTCGCCAGTTGCAAGGCTCACAATGTCGAGATCAGGGCATGGCTGGAAGATACGCTCAGGCGTCTTCCTATAGAGAAGGACATCAAGGTACTACTCCCAGAGAACTGGCAGCCAGTGACGGCAAAGTAACGGTCAATGACTGTCAGTGTCGTGTCACTTGACGAAAGTGGCAGCAACTTCGCAATAGTTGCTGCCACGTCGCTGTTATTGGATGTCACACGTGGTTCGTCGGAGGCTTACACTGAGAAACAAGCTGAGCGCTTTCACCCGTCAGACCCAGACTCGGAAGGCTGTGCACACCACAATGATTACCACATTCGGCGTGAAGAAAAATATGTATCTTGATGATTATCAGTCAGAAATTGTATTGGACGACTTATTTCTTTAGTTAGTATAATTTACGAAATGTGTCAATTTTAATGCGATTTCGTAAATTATAATACTGTCAGTGTCATGTCACTTCGCTTTTATTGGGTGTCGCCTGCATCGTCGGATGCTTAAGTTGACAAGGGTCAGACTTCTTCCATACGGACGAGTTCCCAGCCGCAGAACTGCATTATGATTTTGTGAAGACGGGTGCCCTGGCGGAGAACTTCGACGCGAGGGGCTGCCGCATAGCCTTGAATCTGCTCCACTGCCTCTGCCCACTGCGCTTCGGCCTTGGCTTCGAAGTCCTTCTTCGGGAGGTATTTCACTTCGAGGATGTAGCTGTGCTCCGACTTGTAGTGCGTCAGGTTCGGCAGCAGGAAGAAGTCGCAGTAGCCGTGCTGCACCTCCACTTCCGGCGCGGTGAGATAGTAGTCGTTGAGGTTCAGGTAGGCAAGGAAGAAGCCCTGGATGTTGCGCTCGCCCTCTATGCTGTCCCGCACCGATGACTGGTTCTTGTAGCAGTCTGCCATATACTGGAGAGCTTCCCTCCACTGACCGTCGAAGGCCATTGCATCGAAGGCATCTCGCAGATTGCTTATGTTGACATTCGCCTGCTCGTAATTCTCCAAGAGGTATGAGTAGTACTGCTTGCGGACATTGTTGTTCGGGATGCCCAGTATCAGGCGGCTGCCTCGGGTGCCGGTGATGGTCAGCATACCGTAGTAGAACAGCAAGCTCGGGAAGACTTCCGGGTCTGTCATCTCTATCGCCGAGAATGATGTCCGCAGGTCTGCCACTATCTGCCCCTCCTCAATCACCTTCATCAGCACTCCCTTGCGGTTGCCGTCCAGCTTGTCCAACTGTATGAGTTTCTTGAGCTTGCTGTAGTCTGTCCTGGTGTTGTTGTCCAGCATCTCCT
>CAMCGB010000005.1 GCA_945874355.1 uncultured Bacteroides sp. | reverse complement strand
CCGCGACCTCAACCTTGGCAAGGTTGCGCTCTACCAACTGAGCTATTTCCGCGTTGGGATTGCAAAGGTATGAACTTTTTTTGATATTCCAAAGTTTTTTCAAAAAACTTTCACTTTGCAATCCTTATTTTTTGACTCGAGGCGGATCGTCCAGCCCTCATATTGCTATTTCGGCTGAGCAGCGTAGCCCCTTTTGTCATTTCGACTGAGCGAAGCGAACGGAGAAATCTATTCGCTAAGCGTTGCGGAGCACAGTCTGACCGTCCCGGCTATCGACCACTATCGCGCAATCCTTATGAATCCTGCCCTCCAGTATCTCACGCGCCAAGCGGTTCACCAACTCCCTTTGAATCAGCCTCTTGACGGGCCTTGCGCCGTACTCCGGGTCATATCCGTTCTCGGTCATATCGTCCTCGAAAGCCTTGGTGAACGAAAGCTCCACATTCTCGCCCTCGAGCTTGCGCTTCAGAATATCCATCTGAATCCGTACAATCTGACGTATATCGTCCTTAGTCAGAGCGTCGAAAGTCACAATCTCATCGATACGGTTAAGGAACTCCGGTCTCATCCTGAGCCTCAACTCCTCTTCCTTGAGGTTTGAAGTCATAATGAGTATAGTATTCTTGAAGTCCACCGTACGACCCTTGTTGTCCGTCAGACGGCCGTCATCAAGCACCTGAAGCAGAATGTTGAAGATGTCCGGATGGGCCTTCTCGATCTCGTCAAGCAGGACCACAGAGTAGGGCTTGCGCCGCACTGCCTCGGTCAGCTGGCCGCCCTCATCGTATCCTACATATCCCGGAGGCGCACCGATAAGACGGCTCACGGTATGACTCTCCTGGTACTCGCTCATATCGATACGGGTCATCATACTCTCATCATTGAAAAGGAACTCGGCCAGGGCCTTTGCCAGTTCGGTCTTGCCCACACCGGTACTACCCATAAACAGGAACGACCCTATAGGCCTGTGCTCATTCGAAAGCCCGGCCCTGCTGCGGCGCACGGCATCCGACACTGCATTGATGGCCTTGTCTTGCCCGACGACCCTCTTGTGCAGCTCAGTCTCCATCCTGAGCAGCTTCTCCTTCTCGCTCTCCAGCATCCTGTTCACCGGAATTCCGGTCCAGCGGGCGACAATCTCGGCTATGTCCTCGGGAGTCACAGACTCGGTGATGATTGGATCCTTGATTGCAGCCTGCTTCTCGGTCAGCTCTTTTAGCTGCTGCTGGGCCGCGGCGAGTTTGCCGTAGCGGATCTCGGCCACCTTACCGTAGTCGCCCCCTCTCTCGGCAATGTCCGCCTCCCGCTTATACTCCTCAATATCAGCCCTGAGATTGTTCAGAGCCGTGACAATACCCTTCTCCTCATCCCATTTCTTGCCCAGAGAGCTTCTCTTTTCCTTGCACTCCTTAAGCTCCTGGTCGATTTTCTCGCTCTTCAGGCTGGTTCCTTCCCGCTTGATGGCCTCTTTCTCAATCTCGAGCTGACGTATCCGCGAGTCCAGTTCGTCTATAGGCTCCGGCACTGAATTCATCTCAAGCCTGAGTTTTGAAGCTGCCTCGTCCACCAGGTCTATGGCCTTGTCCGGCAGGAAACGGTTGTTGATATACCTGTGGCTCAAATTGACCGCGGCAATCAGGGCGTCATCCTCAATGCTCACCTTGTGGTGATTCTCATACTTCTCCTTCAGACCCCTGAGGATTGCGATGCTCTCCGCGGGACTGGGCTCGTCCACCATCACCTTCTGGAAACGTCTCTCCAGCGCCTTGTCCTGCTCGAAGTACTTCTGGTACTCGTCCAGGGTGGTGGAGCCTATAGTCCTCAGTTCTCCTCGCGCAAGGGCCGGCTTCAGGATGTTCGACGCATCCATTGCGCCGCTAGTCCTTCCGGCGCCCACCAGGGTATGAATCTCATCTATGAACAGGATTATCTCCCCTTCGCTGTCCACAACCTCCTTCACAACGCCCTTGAGCCTCTCCTCGAACTCGCCCTGATACTTGGCGCCGGCTATCAGCGCACCCATATCAAGCGAGAATACCTTGCGGTTCTTCAGGTTCTCAGGCACTTGCCCATTCACTATCTTGGTTGCGATTCCTTCAGATATCGCAGTTTTACCCACGCCCGGCTCACCTACAAGAATAGGATTGTTCTTGGTGCGCCTGCTCAATATCTGAAGCACTCTTCTTATCTCGTCATCCCTGCCTATAACAGGGTCGAGCTTCCCTTTTGCCGCGGCCTCATTGAGGTCTATGGCATATTTGATCAAAAATTCGTACTTCTTTTCCATATAAAAATATCAGCCTCCGGTTTGCAGAGACTGATAATGAGAAAACAAAGAACATTCCACTGACAATTTGACAGTGGAATGCATATGTTCTATTTCTTGTCGAGCTTAGTTGTTCTCGCTGGTGGGAGCTTCCTGCTGGATAGGAGCGGCGGGGAACTCGGGCTGGGCGTCGGGAGCGACGGTCTCAATCTTGTCGGTGACATCAATCTGACCCTTGCGGCTGCCCATAGTGAAAGAGCTGACCACAGAGATTACCAGAATGAAGGCTACAAGGCCCCAAGTGATTTTCTCAAGGATGTCAGCGGTCTGACGCACACCGAAAGTCTGGTTGCCGGCGACAAAGTTGCTGGCCATTCCATCGCCCTTGCTGTTCTGAAGGAGCACGACGGCGATAAGCAGAATCGCTGCGAGCACGATGAGCACGGACAGGATGATAAATACTACATTCATATACTATCGTTGTTTTGTTTTCTTTCTATTTCCTCAATAAGGGATGCAAAGTAAATACTTTTTTCCGGATATCGCAAACTTAGTTTCGAATAAATCTCAATTGCCTTCTGCGCATAGTCCTGCTCGAGGTATATGCGGGCAAGAGTTTCGGTGCAGAAATCATCTTCTCCGCTTTCAGCCTCAGGATGGTCCACATACCCTTCCTCGCGTGCCTTGACCGCGAATTTTGAGAAAATATTGTCCTGGGGCTGCTGGGCCATTCTGTACTGCTCGCTGGAAAAATAATCTCCGCCCGGCACGTGAGGCCTGTCCTTGATTATCTCAAGGGGCATCTGGGAGTCAACATCCCTGTCGCGAATGACCTCCTTTTCCGGCACCCTGTCCTTCAGGCTGCGCGCAAAATACTGGCGTGAGGCCATATAGAGCGCCGACTGCTCCACCTGCTCCTGGGTAAGAAGGCCCATCTGTGACATCCTCCGGCAGAACTCGGCCCTCGCCCCGGCGTACCAGGGATAAATGTCCACGACGCCGCCCAGCTCTTCAAGTGTAAGAGCATCTATATCAATATGGTTTACCATTGGGCTACGCTTGCGTTGAAAATGTCTTCCACAATCTTCTCTACTATCTCGGCAGTCAGAGTGGCCTCGACCGCATCCAGGGACTGGGTGGAATCATACTCGGAATAGCCGCTGAACGACTGGTCGGTGAAATCGTCCTCGGGATGCTTGCGGTTGGTGAAACTCACTTTGACCGTGATTGTGAGCTTGTTGCTGGCCGCGATCTCGTCCGCTGTCACGCTGCCCATACTCACGCTGTAGCCCGTCACCTCTCCCGACAGCTCCAGGTCGCCGTCCATCTCAACCTGCTCGAGCCTGGTCATCTGGCGGAACTTCGTCTTGAGGGCCTCGGTGAGGTCGTTGCTCAGGGTAGGGTTGACCTTGACCGCCTTGTACTCGAAGAAATTGATGGTCACGGTATTCACGTCAGGCTGGATGGAAGTCCCCGAGAATGAATAGATTCCGCAGGAACTTACGACAAGTGCCGCCAGGGCAGCAAGTATGAATTTCGCTCTTCCCATCATTTGCCCTTGATCTTTGCCAGCCTTCTGTACACGGTTCTTTCCGAGATGCCCAGCTCCTCTGCCACTTCTTTGGCCCTTCCGCCGTGCTTTTCCAGGCTGATTCTTATCAGCTCGTCATTTATCTTCCTGATGTTCAGGTCTTCCGGCATTTCGACCCCGCTCTTGGCCTGCGAAGCTTCTTCCTCCTGCTCGATCTCGGTGAGGATGGTGCTGTCGCTGAGCGAAGGGAAATGCACCTTCTCAGCTTCCCTTTCGGGACCCGGGCCGGAGGGCGCGCGGGAACTCAGAGCCTTGACGGCGTTCTTGAGCGAGTCAACTTCTCCCTTGAGATACAGTATAGCCTTGATTATCTGCTCCTTTTCGGAGTCGCTCATGGCTGACGAGCCGCCCTGCGCCGAGGCGGGCACTATCAGCGCCCCGCTCTCCTGCGGGATGTACTTCTGCACCACGCCCGCTCCCAGCTCGATTCTCTCCGAGAGGTCCCTCAGGGGCTTGGACTCCATCGCCGTCACTGTCTCGGCTATGTTCTTGAGCTGGCGTATGTTGCCCGGCCACCTGTAGGAAGTCAGCAGGTGGATGGCTTCGTGGTTGAGACTCAGTTTGCTGAGCTTGTACTTCTCTGCAAAGTCGGACGAGAACTTCCTGAACAGCAGGTACACATCGTCCTTGTTGCGCTCCCGCAGCGAAGGCATCTGAATCTGGATGCCTGATAACCTATAATACAGGTCCTCGCGGAATTTGCCGGTCGCAACAGCGTAGGACAGGTTCACGTTCGTCGCGGCAATCACCCTCACGTCGGTCTTCTCGACTTTGGACGATCCCACCTTTATATATTCCCCGTTCTGGAGCACCCTCAGCAGCAGGGCCTGGGTCTCCTTGGGGAGTTCTCCTATTTCATCGAGAAACAGAGTGCCTCCGTTCGCCTCCTCGAAATAACCCTTCCTCTCTCCCACAGCTCCGGTGAACGCACCCTTCTCGTGGCCGAACAGCTCGGCGTTTATAGTGCCTTCGGGGATGGCGCCGCAGTTTACGGCAAGGTATTTGCCGGTCCTTCTGAGACTGTTCTGGTGTATTATCTGGGGGATGACATCCTTGCCCGTTCCGCTTTCTCCGGTAATGAGCACCGTCAGGTCGGTAGGCGCAACAGAGACGGCGGTCTCTATCGCGTGGTTCAGCATAGGGTCGCTGCCGATGATGTCATACTTATTTTTTATTCTTTGTAACTCTATCGTATCCATAACGAGACAAAGTTAACAAAAATTGTTTATTTTTGTAGAATGATACAAATACAAGGATAAATCAGGTTAAACAAACATTTTATGAAAAGAATTATTACTTATCTCGCCTTAGGCGCAATGGTGATTTCAGCCGCTTCCTGCTCAAAGTCAAGGGCAGAACAGATGAAACTTGCCGAGAACGTCAATATTGACTGCACCCCCGAAGTGCTTGCTCTCGTTGGGGATGAGATTGATGCCGACATCACAGTATCTTTCCCCGCCAATTATTTCCACCCTCAGGCCACAATGGTCGTAACTCCCGTCCTCGTTTATGAGGGAGGCGAGCAGGAAGGCAAAGCTTTCAAATATCAGGGTGAGAAAGTCAAGGACAACTACAAAGTCATCAACTCAAAGCAGCCCACTACCGTCAAGGAGAGCGTCTCCTTCAAGTATGAGAAGGGCGTCGAGAAGTCTTATCTCGAGCTCAGGAGCGTAGCCTACTACAAGGGTGAGGCCATCGAGATTCCTGCAGTGAAAGTGGCAGACGGCTGCAATGTGACCCAGCTTCTCGCCACCACCGGCGGAACCTACAGCTTCAAGAAGGACAACTATCAGGCTGTGCTTCACGAGAGCGCCGAGGGACAGATTCTCTACGACTACAACAGCGCCAACGTAAAGCGCAGCGAGCTCCGCTCAGAGTCAGTGAAGGAGCTTCAGGCTGCCCTTGAGGAGATTGCTGCAGATCCCCGCTACACCGTCACCGGCACCAAAGTTGTCGCTTATGCTTCTCCCGAAGGAGGCCAGGCTTACAACGCCAAGCTTTCAGATAAGAGAGCCGAGTCAGCCCAGAAGGCTTGGAACAAGGTTACCGGAGGCATGAAGACCGACGATCTTCAGGTCAAGAGCATGGGTCAGGACTGGGAAGGCTTCCAGGAGGCAGTCCAGAAGTCCAACATCCAGGACAAGGAGCTCATCCTCAGAGTGCTTTCAATGTACAGCGACCCTGCAGTGCGTGAGAGCGAGATCAGGAACATGTCCCAGGTTTACACCGAGATCAACAAGAACGTCTTCCCCGAGCTTCGCCGTGCACGCTTCATCGCCGAGGTTGACTATCAGAACTTCTCCGATGCCGAGCTCGAGGAGCTTGCTGCAAAGGCAGTTGACGTGCTTGACGAGGAGGCTCTTCTCAGGGTTGCCGCCAACTCAACCAACGCAGACCGCAAGGCTGAACTCTACAAGATAGCCGCCGACAAGTTCGGCTCAGACAGGGCCAACTTCAACCTCGCAGTGCTCAGCCTCAAGGCAGGCAAGACCTCCGACGCCGAGAAGTACCTCGCAAAGGTAAAGACCTCTGACGCTGACGTAGTCAATGCAAAGGGTGTATGCGAGCTCCAGAAGGGCAATGTTGACGCAGCTGCCAAGCTCTTCAAGCAGGCAGGCTCAGCCGAGGCTAAGGCAAACCTTGGAATCATCGAGCTCCAGAAGGGTAACTATGCCGCAGCAGCCAAGTACTTCGAGGGACAGACCGGACACAACGCCGCCGTTGCATTCATCCTCAACGGAGAGTATGACAAGGCCGAGAAGAGCATCACCTGCTCTTGCCCGAAGAGCACTTATCTCCGCGCCATCGTCGCCGCCCGCAAGGGTAACGCCTCCGAGGTCCAGAAGAATCTTGACTCCCTCAACGACGCTTTCAAGGCAAAGGCCGCCAAGGATGTTGAGTTCGCAGCTTACAGATAGCATCTGGCGGAGGAAAAGATTTCTCCAAATTTTGCAATTTGTTTAATTTTGCGTATATTTGCAGCCCCCAATTTTATGGGGGCTTTTATAATTTATTTGTTAACAATCATTTATGCCCACAATTCAACAATTGGTTCGCAAAGGACGCGAGGTTATTGAGGTAAAATCAAAGTCTCGTGCGTTGGATGCTTGTCCTCAGAAGCGTGGCGTATGCATCAGGGTGTACACAACCACCCCCAAGAAACCTAACTCCGCAATGCGTAAGGTTGCCCGTGTACGTCTCACAAACTCAAAAGAGGTCAATGCCTACATACCTGGAGAGGGCCACAACCTGCAGGAGCACTCAATCGTGCTCGTTCGCGGTGGTCGTGTTAAGGACCTCCCTGGTGTACGTTACCACATCCTTAGAGGAGCTTTGGATACTGCCGGCGTAGAAGGACGTACTCAGTCACGTTCCCTCTATGGAGCAAAGAGGCCAAAGTAATTGCCTGAAGGATGGTTTTAATTTTTAATTTTTCACAGTAATGAGAAAAGCAAAGCCTAAGAAGAGGATTCTACTTCCTGATCCTAAGTTTCACGACACGCAGGTTACCCGCTTCGTGAACAATCTTATGTTGCAGGGGAAGAAGAGTATCGCGTATTCTATTTTTTACGATGCCATTGACATGGTAGGCGAGAAGATGAAAGATTCTGACAAGGCTCCTCTAGATATTTGGAGGAAGGCTCTCGAGAACGTAACCCCTCAGATTGAGGTCAAGTCACGCCGTATCGGTGGAGCCAACTTCCAGGTGCCTACTGAGTTGCGCCCGGAAAGGAAGATTTCTGTCTCGATGAAGAATCTGATAAACTTCGCCCGCAAGCGTTCCGGCCACTCGATGGCAGAAAAACTTTGTGCTGAGATTATCGCAGCGTATAACAATGAAGGCGGTGCATACAAGCGCAAAGAGGATATGCACAAGATGGCAGAAGCCAACAAGGCCTTCGCCCACTTCAGATTTTAGTTAGTAGTTAGTTAAGCAGATGGCAAAAAGAGATCTAAAGTACACGAGAAACATCGGCATCATGGCCCACATCGATGCCGGTAAAACGACCACTTCCGAGCGAATCCTCTACTACACCGGAAAGACCCACAAGATTGGTGAGGTCCATGAAGGTGCAGCTACGATGGACTGGATGGTTCAGGAGCAGGAGAGAGGTATTACCATTACTTCTGCCGCAACCACAGCATTCTGGCACTATAAGGGAGACACCTATCAGATCAACCTGATAGACACTCCGGGTCACGTGGATTTCACAGTGGAAGTTGAGCGTTCGCTTCGTGTTCTGGACGGAACTGTGGCCACGTTCTGCGCTGTGGGAAGGGTGCAGCCCCAGTCTGAAACCGTATGGCGCCAGGCTGACAAGTACCGTGTCCCCAAGATTGCGTATGTGAACAAAATGGACCGTGTAGGTGCTGACTTCCTCGCCTGTGTCGAGGAAATCAAGACCAAACTCGGAGCCACCGCCGTTCCTATCTGTCTGCCTATAGGTTCCGAGGAGAAGTTCCAGGGTATCGTTGACCTGATTGCCAAGAAGGCCATCATCTACGATTCCGGCGATGAGCTGGTCAACTATCAGATTCAGGACATTCCTGCCGATATGGAAGACCAGGTCGCCCTCTGGAGAGACAAGCTCGTCGAGGCTGCCGCCGAGTGCGATGACGCCCTGATGGACAAGTACTTCGAGGATCCTGAATCCATCACTGAGGATGAGATTATCGCCGCCCTGCGCAAGGGAACCATCGCAATGCAGATTGTTCCTGCCTGCTGCGGTTCTTCATTCAAGAACAAGGGTGTGCAGTTCCTTCTCGATGCAGTGATGCGTTACCTGCCTTCTCCGCTTGACATCGGCGACACCAAAGCCACCGACCTCAATACCAACGAAGAGGTTGACCTCAAGCCTGCAGCTACCGAGCCTTTCTGCGGCCTCGTGTTCAAGATTGCTACCGATCCCTATGTAGGCCGTCTGGCTTATATCAGGGCTTACTCGGGACATCTCGACGCCGGCTCTTATGTGCTCAACAGCCGTTCAGGCAAGAAGGAAAGAGTGGCCCGTCTGTATCAGATGCACTCCAACCACCAGAACCCCATCGAGTTCGTAGAGGCAGGAGACATCTGTGCAGCAGTAGGTTTCAAGGACCTGCGCACCGGTGATACCATTTGCGCAGAGAACTGCAAGTTCGCCCTCGAGTCTATGGAGTTCCCCGATCCCGTTATCGGTATCGCAGTTGAGCCCAAGACCCAGAAGGACCTTGACAAACTCGGAATGGCCCTTGCAAAACTTGCCGAGGAAGACCCGACCTTTACCGTCAAGTCAGATCACGAGACCGGCCAGACCGTCATCAGCGGTATGGGTGAGCTCCACCTTGACATCATCGTGGACCGTCTCCGTCGCGAGTTCGGCGTAGAGATCAACCAGGGTGCTCCCCAGGTTAACTACAAGGAAGCCATCACCACTTCTGTGCAGCACCGTGAGGTGTTCAAGAAGCAGACCGGTGGTCGTGGTAAGTTCGCCGACATTATCGTCGAGATTGGACCTGCAGACGAGGGAGTCACCGGACTCCAGTTCGACAACCAGGTCAAGGGAGGAAACGTTCCCAAGGAGTTCGTACCTTGCGTACAGAAGGGCTTCGAGGCCGCTATGGCCAACGGCTGTCTTGCCGGCTACGAGGTTCAGTCTCTCAAGGTTACCCTCCTCGACGGTTCTTACCACCCTGTCGATTCCGACCAGCTCTCATTTGAGCTTGCCGCACGTATGGCCTTCCGCCACGCCTGCCCCAAGTGCCACCCTGTTATCCTCGAGCCTATTATGAACCTCGAGGTTGTAACTCCGGAGGATTATATGGGAGAGATTGTAGGTGACCTCAACCGTCGTCGCGGACAGATTGTCGCTATGGATTCAACCGCCAACGGCGCCCGCGTCGTGAAGGCCTTCGTGCCTCTCGCAGAGCAGTTCGGCTATGTGACCGTGCTCCGTACCCTGTCTTCAGGACGTGCTACCAGCACAATGTCATTCGACCACTACTCAGAGGTTCCGGCAACTATGGCTAAGGATATCATCGAAAAAAGCGGCTATAAGCTTTCAGATGACGAATAGTTTTACTAACTTTGAACTGTAATTGAAATTATATGAGCCAGAAAATCAGAATTAAACTCAAGTCTTTCGATCATATGCTCGTTGACAAGTCAGTGGCTAAGATCGTGGACACAGTGAAGTCTACCGGCGCGAAGGTGAATGGCCCCATTCCTCTTCCCACCAACAAGAAGATCTTCACCGTTAACCGCTCGACTTTCGTGAACAAGAAGTCACGCGAGCAGTTTGAGCTCGATTCATACCGCAGGCTTCTCGATATAGAGGATTCAAACGCCAAGACTGTTGACGCTTTGATGAAGCTTGAGCTGCCTTCAGGTGTAGAAGTTGAGATTAAAGTGTGATATCGGGCGGTATTAAGACCGCCCATCAGGTCCCTTAGCTCAGTTGGTTAGAGCACCTGACTCATAATCAGGGAGTCGCAGGATCATGCCCTGCAGGGACCACGACAAAGGCAACTAGCTGAATTTCAGTCGGTTGCCTTTATTGTTTCCGGCTCGTCCCTAGCCGTTCTCTTCTCTAATCTCACGATTTTCGGCGCGGGATAACACTATGTTCGGCTCTTTTTTGCTATCTTTGCCGGGTATGTTTGAAAAAGAAGTATATGTTGCACGGCGCAGGGCGCTGCTGCAGAAGATGAAGGACTGCAAAGGTGTGGTCCTTATGCTAGGCAATGTGGACTCTCCCGCACAGTACAGGGACAATTGCTACAAGTGGCGCCAGGACAGCACCTGGCTGTATTTCTTCGGCATTGACGAGCCTCGCTTTGCCGCGACCATTGACCTCGAGAGCGGGGAGGAAGTCATCTACGCCGACGACTTCAGCCTCGACGACATCATCTGGATGGGACCTATGCCCTCGGTTGCGAGCCTGGCCGCAAAGTGCGGAGTGGAGAAAGTCGCTCCTTATGATGCCCTCAAGGACGCCCTGAAGGGCCGTCAGGTGCATTTCATCCCTGCGAGCCGCCACTACAATGCTTCGTTGCTGTCTTCTCTTCTCTCCCTTGACCCCTCAGAGGTCGTCTGCCGGGGAAAGAAAGCCTGCCCCAAGGCCAGTGAGGAGCTCGTCAAGGCCGTCATCGAAATGCGCCTAGTCAAAGAGCCCCGGGAGATAGAGCAGATTGAGCACGCCTGCAATATAGGCTACCGTATGCATACAGCCGCCCGCAAAGGCATCAGGATTGGCGAGCTCGAACAGAGGATAGTGGGACAGATGGAAGCCGTAACCCTGTCCGAAGGCTGGGGTGTAAGTTTCTCGACCATCCTTACCCAGCACGGCGAAATCTTCCACTGCCACAGCCACGACTGCTTGGTCGAGAGCGGAAAACTGATGGTTGTCGATGCTGGTGCCGAGAACAATATGCACTATGCTTCGGACTTCACCCGCACCTATCCTACAGGAGGCAAGTTCACCGCCCGCCAAAGGGATATATACACCATAGTCTATGAGTGCAATGAGCTGGTATACAATATGGTCCGTCCCGGAGTCAGCTATCGTGACGCTCATCTTGCCGTTGCTGCCCATATGCTCGGCGGCCTGAAGGACCTCGGCCTTGTAAAAGGCAAGGTGGACGATATGGTTGCAGAGGGAGTCTGCGGGCTCTTCATGCCCCACGGACTGGGCCACAATATGGGTCTTGACGTGCACGATATGGAAGACTATGGCGAAGATCTGGTGGGATATGACCCCGACCAGAGCCGTTCGTCCCAGCTGGGCCTCGGAAGCCTCAGGATGGCAAGAAGGCTGCGCGAGGGCAATGTGATAACAGACGAACCCGGAATATACTTCATACCTGCCCTCATCGACCAGTACCGCCGCCAGGGGACCTTCGCCGATATGGTGAATTACAGCGCCCTTGAGAAATACTACGACTTCGGAGGTATAAGGCTGGAGGACGACCTTCTGATTACTGCCGACGGAGTGCGCCGCCTTGGCCAGAAGAGGCTGCCCATCGCCCCTGACGACGTGGAACAGGCTATGAAAGAAGATAATCTGTACTAAACCAAACCGATACAAATGGGATTATTAGATGGAAAAGTTGCCCTGATTACAGGGGCATCAAGGGGCATAGGCAAGGCCATTGCCCTCAAGTTCGCGTCGGAGGGAGCAGACATCGCCTTCACCGACATCAAGATCAATGAAGACACAGTCAAGGAAATCGAGGCATATGGAGTAAAAGTGAAAGCTTATGCCACCAACGCCGCCGATTTCGCTGACACCCACGCTACCGTAGAGAAGATTCACGCAGAGTTCGGACACATCGACATTCTGGTCAACAACGCCGGCATCACCCGTGACGGCCTGATGCTCAGAATGGACGAGGCCCAGTGGGATGCCGTGCTGAACGTCAATCTCAAATCAGCCTACAACTACATCCACGCCCTCACGCCCATTATGGCGCGCCAGAGAGGGGGAAGCATCATCAATATGTCTTCCGTTGTGGGTGTGAGCGGAAATGCAGGACAGTGCAACTACTCTGCATCCAAGGCAGGTCTTATCGGACTTGCAAAGTCTATAGCCAAGGAGATGGGTCCCCGCGGCATTAGGGCCAACTGCATCGCCCCGGGATTCATCATCTCGGATATGACCGCAGCCCTGTCTGACGAAGTCCGCGAGGCTTGGGTCAAGACCATACCCCTGCGTAGGGGAGGCACAGTGGATGAGGTTGCCAAAGTGGCCCTTTTCCTTGCCAGCGACCTCTCTTCCTATGTCAGCGGTCAGGTCATCAATTGCTGCGGCGCAATGAACTGCTAATGGCTTCACAAGGCTTCAGAGACGCTATTGATGCTGCTGTGAGCCTGGTATTTCCTAGGGTCTGCCTCTCTTGCGGGCGGACCCTTTTGCGCTCTGAGCGCTGTCTGTGCGCGACCTGCATACAGGACCTTCCGCGTTGCCGCTTCGCCCTTCAGAGGCATAATCCTATGTCTGACAAGTTCAACGCCCGTTTCGACAACGATACCTACGAGCCCTTCAGCTACGCCGCCGCCTTGTTTTTCTACCCGGAAGATTCTTTGGGCGAAGATGTTCATTATGACAGGATTACGAAGGCGATAAAGTATAATTCCAATTTCGAGGCGGCTTCTCTTTTCTCAGACCTTCTTGCCGAAGAGCTGGCCTCAAGCCCTCTTTTCTCTGATGTGGATATGGTTATCCCCGTGCCTCTCCATTTCCTCCGCCATTGGAAACGGGGTTATAATCAGGCAGAGCTCATAGCCCGCAGCATTGCCAGAAGACTCGATGCCGGACTTTGCACCAGAACTCTGAAAAGGCGGCGCCGCACCCGCAGCCAGGCGACCCTTCCGATGGAAAGCAAGGCTTCAAACGTGCAGGGAGCGTTTGTGTTGCGCGAAAACAAGTCAACGCAGCCCCCGAAGGAGCCCCGTCACATTCTGCTTGTGGATGATGTGTTTACCTCCGGTTCCACCCTTGACGAGTGCCGCAAGGCTTTGCGCCGCCGCTATGGGATGCAGGTGAGGATATCTATAGCCACGCTCGCCTTCGTGGGCGCTGTCTGAGAGGCCTATTCGTCCACCTCGTAGATGGCTTTATTGTTCTCCGACTCCCAGATTTCCACCTTGTAAGCGTTCTTCACCCTCTCGCATATCCACCGGGCGATGTTCTCGGCGCTGGGGTTGAAGTCGAACACCTCGTTGAGGTTCTTATGGTCCAGGGCTCCGCAGATGTCCTGCTTGATTTTGGTGAAGTCAGTCACCATCCCGTCCGCATCCAAAGTCTTTGACTTGCAGTGGACTATTACGATATAATTGTGCCCGTGAAGGGCTTCGCATTTGCTTTCGTATGAGAGATTCAGGCTGTGGGCCGACGAAATCTCCATTCTTTTGCTTACGTAGTACATCGCAAATTACATTTTGATAAGGGTGTAGGACCTGCTTCCGAGCCCGATCTTCTCAGCGTGCTCCAGGCAGGAGCGGTACTCCGACTCGGGGTTGTTGTTGCAGAAATGGTCGTGCAGGTCCACGAAGCCCTTGCTGTGAAGGTGGTCCGACAGCTGGCTGTTCTCAAGCGGAGTCTGCTTCAGGCACAGGTCCACGCAGGCCTGGTCCAGGGCGAGAGGGTCGCGCGAGCAGAGAATTCCGATGTCGGGAAGTATGGGCGCGTCATTCTCGGCGTGGCAGTCGCAGTTGGGCGACACATCCACTATAAGGCTGATATGGAACTGTTCGCGGGAGTCCACCACGGCTTTCGTGTATTCAGCCATCTTGCAGTTCAAATCGTGCATCGCCGAGTCGTTGTCGAAGACTATCGCATCGAAGTTGCAGGCGCCGAGGCATCTTCCGCAGCCTACGCACTTGCTCTTGTCCACGGTCATCTTGCGCTTCTGGTCGTCGAAGACCAGTCCGCCGTTAGCGCATTCCTTGCTGCATCTTCTGCAGCCGCGGCACAGCTCCTCTTCGATGTGCGGCTTGCCGTTGCTGTGCTGCTCTTTCTTGCCTGCCCTTGAGCCCGAGCCCATGCCCAGGTTCTTGATTGCGCCTCCGAACCCTGTCATCTCGTGGCCTTTGAAATGCGTCAGGCTTATGATCACATCGGCATCCATAATGGCCCTGCCTATTTTGGCCTTCTGCACATATTCCCCGCCCTTTACTTCCACCTCGATGTCGTCAGTACCCTTGAGCCCGTCGGCGATAATCACCGGGCAGCCCACAGAGAGGGGAGTGAATCCGTTCTCCCAGGCGCAGTACAGATGCTCCAGGGCGTTCTTCCTAGAGCCAGGGTACATAGTGTTGCAGTCGGTAAGGAAAGGCTTTCCGCCCTGCTGCTTGACCATATCCACGACAGCTCTGGCCCAGTTGGGACGTAAAAAAGAAATGTTGCCCTTCTCGCCGAAATGCATCTTGATGGCCACGAATTTGCCGTCCAGGTCCAGGTCTGCAAATCCGGCGCGAAGCATAAGTTTCTGGAGTTTTTTCAGAATGCTGTCCCCATAGGCGGGAGTTCTGAAATCGGTGAAATAGACTTTGGAAGCATCCATTGCGGAAAATGTGAGAAATTGAGTGCCTCGGACGGGACTCGAACCCGTACAGCCTTTACAGGCCAAGGGATTTTAAGTCCCTCGTGTCTACCATTCCACCACCAAGGCAACACACAAAGATACGAATAAAGTTAGAAATATTTGCACTCCTGACGGTGCAGGGCAAGAAATATGAACACCAGCAGTGAAAAAGCTAGAAGCGAAGAGCCTCCGTAACTTATCATAGGTAGCGGAATCCCGATTACGGGCATAAGTCCTATGGTCATCCCTATGTTTATGAACAGGTGCATGAACATGCAGGCGGCCACGCAATAGCCGTATATGCGGGTGAAAGCACCCCTGCAACGCTCGGCGTCCTGGATAATCCGGTATATCATATAGACATAGAGCAGAATGACCACCAGGCAACCCACAAAGCCCCATTCCTCACCTATAGTGCAGAAAATGAAGTCGGTGCTCTGCTCGGGGACAAAGCCGAAACTGGTCTGGGTGCCGGAGAGGAAGCCCTTGCCGAACAAGCCTCCCGAACCTATGGCTATCATGGACTGCCTGACATTGTAGCCGACTCCCGAAGGGTCTTCCTTCAGGCCCAGCAGCACTTCTATCCTTTTGCGCTGGTGGTCCTGGAGCACATTGTTGAATATGAAGTCGGTAGCAAATATCAGGACCACTCCGGCGGCGAAAGCCAGAAGGGCCCTGAAGATTATTCTCCTGCGGTAATTCCGGGACCTGGAGCCGTGCAGGCAGTAGAGGGTGCAGGCGGCGGCAAGCAGGCCGAGGACTATCAGGGAGATCCACCAGGTGGTGGTGAGGGTGAGTATGAAAAGCAGGATGGCAATCCCCAGGAAGGCAAGCCACCAGCCCGAAAGACCTTCACGGTACAGCACAAAAATGTAACCCACATACACAAGGGCGGATCCTGTCTCGCTCTCGCCCAGAATCGCAAGCATGGGGATGCCTATGACAGCGGCAACTGTCAGAAAATCCTTGGCGCTTGATAGTCTGAAGCCCTGGCGACTCATTACCAAAGCAAGCATTAGGGATGTCGTAATCTTCGATATTTCAGCAGGTTGGAACTTTACCGGACCAAGCTCGAACCAGGAGTGCGAACCCTTTACGTCCTTGCTGACGAAAATGACGAGCACCAGAAGGAACAGCACCAGAAGGTAACTTGCCGCCGGAATGACCTCCCAGAAGCGTGCTGTGAGCACAAAGAGCACCAGAAAGTCCACGACCAGGGAGATGCAGATCCAGAGGAACTGCTTGCCGCTGCGTGAACCCAGGTCGAAAATCGAACTGGGTTCGGTGGAATGTATGGAAGCGTAGATATTGACCCAGCCTATGAGAACGAGGGCCAGATAGCAGCCTATAAGCCTCCAGTCCACGGTCTGCTTTAGCCCGCGGTCGTATGAAGTCCTGACTGAACCGTAACCCATAGCCTAGAAAAATTTTGCATTCAACATCCTGTCTTCCAGATACTTCCTTTTCGGGGAAATCTCGCCCGTGAGATATTTCTCAAGCATAAGGGATGCTACCGGAAGCGCCCAGGTGGCTCCGAATCCGGCGTTTTCCACATACGCGGCAACTGCAATCTTCGGGTCGTCTTTCGGCGCGAAGCAGATGAACACCGAGTTGTCCTTGCCGTGAGGGTTCTGCGCCGTGCCCGTCTTTCCGCACACGTCAAGCCCTTCGACGGCGGCTGCGAAAGCTGTACCGCCTGCCGAGCCCCCTCCATTTACCGCCATATACATTCCTTCGACAGCCGTTTCGAAGTAGGTGGTGTCCACGAGGGTGTAGTTCTTCTCGCGGTACTTGTCGTCTATGCGGTAGTTCTCGGAGTCTTTGACTATGTGGGGGATGTACCAGTATCCGCGGTTGGCCATAGTGGCCGCCAGGTTGGCTATCTGGAGCGGGGTCGCTCCAATCTCGCCCTGACCTATGGACAGCGACACTACCGTCTGGAACCTCCATCTGTTCTTGCCGTAAATCTTGTTGTAGTACGACGAGGTCGGAATGTTGCCTCCGAGCTCTGAGGGGAAGTCGCTGCCGAGCTTGCGCCCGAAGCCGAAACTGAGCACATACTCCCTCCACTTGTCCAGCGCTTCGGCGGTCGAAGAGTATTTGCGGTTCTCGAGTATATTGCGAAGCACATAGCAGAAGTAGCCGTTGCAGGAGGTTGCGATGGCGTCCTTGAGCATCAGGGGCGAAGAGTGTGCGTGGCAGCCCAGTTTATGGTTCCCAGAGTAATAATAGCCTTTGTAGCAGGGGTATGAGTCCGTCTCTTTGAGAACTCCCTCCTGCATGCCTATAAGTCCGTTGACGAGCTTGAACACCGATCCGGGAGGGTATGATGCCATTACCGTGCGGTTGAACATAGGTTTGCGCGGGTTTGAGGATATTTCCTTGTAGTGCTTGCCTATGTCAGTGAGCACATCCACATCGATTCCGGGGCTTGAAACCATAGCCAGGATTTCGCCGGTGGACGGTTCTATGGCCACCACCGACCCCACTTTACCTTCCATAAGGAGCTGTCCGTACTGCTGCAGATGGGCGTCAATCGTGGATACGATGTCCTTTCCCGGCACGGCGCTCTTGTCTTCGGAGCCGTCCATATATGGCGACTGGACCCTGTTGCGCGAGTCCCTGAGGAAGATGTGGTAGCCCTTTTCGCCCCTCAGCTGCTCTTCCATCGCGGCTTCAAGGCCGGTGCGGCCCACATAGTCGCCGCTGCGGTACTCCGGGTGCGTTTTCAGATAATCGGCATCGACCTCGGAGATGTAGCCCAGAAGGTTGCCTCCGGCATTGAAAGGATAGTCCCTGATGCTCCGCACCTGGGCGCGGAAACCCGGGAACAGGTACTCCTGCTCGGCGAATTTGATATATGTCTCGACGCTCACCTGCTTGAGGAAGGTCTGGGTCTGGAATCCTATCCTGCTGCGGTACTTGTGGTAGTACTGCATCTTTTCCCTTACGAAATCCACGCTCGTGTCCAGCGCGTGGGCAAGAGCTACGGTGTCCAGGGAAGTCACTTCCCTTGGCGTCACGAGGATGTCATAACACACTGAATTTCCGACAAGTATCTCTCCGTTGCGGTCGTAAATCACTCCGCGTGGAGGGTAGATTACGGAGTAAACCATCGAGTTGTTCGACGCGTCCTTTTTGTAGCTGTCGTCTATTACCTGGATGTAGAACAGCTTGCCCAGCAGCACCAGAGCAACTGCCGCAAGCCCCAGAAGGAGTTTGTTTTTGCGGTTTACCTCCATTTCGAAGAACTCCTCAGGTTGTCAGTGTACAGAAGATGGGTGCAGTAGTAGCCCAAAGGGGTGCTCAGAAGAAGCGACAGAGCCCATTTGAGAGCGTCGATCCACAGAGGCCGGGTGAATGCGCTGTCGACGGAGATGTAGATGAGAAGGAAGAGAGCCGTCGCGAGGGTTATGCTCAGAATCGTCTTGCTCACTCCCTGCCTTGCAGGAGAGAAATCTTCTGCGCGGGCAAACACTTCGTGACCGAGAGTAAGGTAGATGATGCCTCTGCGGCAGAATGCGACGCAAACCAGCGCCAGGCTGCTCAGTCCCAGGGGAGCGCCGACGAGAAAATCGGCCGCAAATCCGCAGACGAATGCGATAATCATACAGGAAACTGCGCTCCTGCGCACAGGCAGAAACAGAATCATCGCGGGGAGAAATGCCAGCATCAGGAACTGCGAGAAGTTGCAGAAATTCCATATCAGCACCTGCAGGATGAGCAGGAGCACGAACTTTAGGGTGTATTCGTTTATTCTCATCGGGCGGAAGAATTTTCGCCCGCCGCCTCAAGCTCCTCTATCTCGGAGCGGTCCAGATTGCGGACTATGGTTACATAGTGAATGTTCGAGAAGTCCTGGAACAGCGTCACATCGACCTGGATTGTGGAGCCGTCCACGTGGGAAGTCTTCCCTGTGGTGCCGATGGGGATGCCGGCGGGGAAGATGGTGGAGAATCCGCTTGTCCGCACGGTGTCGCCCGGCTCGATGCTGAGGTGAGGGGCGATGTCGGAGAGTTTGGCTCCGTTGCTCGAGAGTCCGTCCCAGACCAGGGGAGCGGTCACCCCGCTGTCTCCCACCCGGGAGCTGATGCTCAGGTTGGGGTTCATCAGGGTAAGCCCGTAAGAATAGTGCTTACCCACTGCGCTTACCACTCCGACTACTCCTTCGCCTGTTATGATTCCGCACTGGGGAGTCACTCCGTCCTCGCTTCCCTTGTTGAGAATGATGAAGTTATGGGCTCCGTTCCGACTCATCTTCACAATCGTCGCGCTGATGAAACTGTAGTTGTCCCTGAGTTTCGGGTAGGGAGAGTTCTGCTCTTCCCTGAGTTTGGCTTCCTGAAGCTGATATTCCCGAAGGGCAAGCTCGAGCTCAGCATTGCGCTCGGCGAGCTGCTCGTTCAGCTTTTCTGCCCTGAAGTGGTAGCGAAATCTCTCGCCTGCACCCCAAAGAGCGGCGCTCGTGCGCAGCGAAGCCCTGTTGATGGCGATGTCCTGCATTGTGGAACTGCTTCGGAGCATAGCAAGAGCAGCAACCTCCAACAAAATGAAGATTGCCGCACTGAAAAGCATTCCTGAAGTTCTGCGTCCTTTCGCCATTCAACGTGAATTATCTCATCAGGAAGGAGTACCGGTCGGTGTGCTTGAGGGCGTCGCAGGTGCCTCGTGCCACTGCGTGAAGAGGGTCCTCGGCCACGTGGAAGTCGATATTGACCTTGTCCTTGAAGCGTTTGGCAAGACCCCTGAGCAGCGAACCGCCTCCGGAGAGATAGATACCGTTCTCCACGATGTCGGCGTACAGCTCGGGAGGTGTATTCTCGAGCACGTGGAGTATGGAGGTCTCAATCTTGGCGATGGACTTGTCCAGGCAGTGGGCGATTTCCTGATAGGTGATGGTGGCCTCTACCGGATGGGCTGTCATAATGTTCGGACCCCTTACCACGAAAGGCTCGGGCGCTTCTCCCTCCTCCAGGTCGGGAATCACGGCTCCCACAGCTATCTTAATCTTCTCGGCGGTGATTTCTCCCACTTTGATGTTGTGCTGCTGGCGCAGATAGTACTGGATGTCGCTGGTGAAAACATCGCCGGCGGTACGTATGCTGTCCTGCTGTACAAGGCCTCCGAGGGAGATGACGGCGATTTCGGTGGTACCTCCGCCTATGTCCACTACCATATTGCCCTGGGGAGCTTCGATGTCGAGCCCTATACCCAAAGCGGCTGCCATAGGCTCGAAAATCAGATATACATCCCTTCCTCCCGCGTGCTCGGTGGAGTCACGCACGGCTCTGATTTCTACTTCAGTAGAGCCTGAAGGTATGCCGACCACAACCTTGAGGTTGGGGGTGAAAAGGCTTCTGTGCTTGCTGCTTACCTGCTTGATGAACCCGCGGATCATCATCTCTGCGGCGTTGAAGTCCGCGATGACTCCGTCCCTGAGCGGGCGTATGGTCTTTATGCCGGGATTCACTTTCTCGTGCATCAGCTTCGCTTTCTGTCCAAGGGCGATGCACTTGCCTGAAGAGTCGGTGGCGATGATGCTCGGCTCGTCCAGAACTATTTCATCGTTCTGATATATGACGGTATTGGCTGTGCCGAGGTCTATAGCAAGGGCTTGATTTAGGAATGAAAATGCCATTTTTAAGTCTATTTGTCGTGAGAAACAAAAATAGTGAAAAATACTTAATTTTGCATAAATTTTTCCGGATGAACAGACGAATATTTGTAATAATCGTAGCAGGGGGAAGCGGACAGCGTATGGGAGCGGGTATCCCCAAGCAGTTTCTGCCGCTGGACGGGAAGCCCATACTCCAAAGGACCATTGAGCGCTTCAGGGATGCTTTGGGAGAAGAAGCCAGGCTGCTGGTCGTGCTGCCCGGGGAGCATATCGATACCTGGAAGGGCTTGTGCGTCAGGCATTCGCTGGACTGCCCCCACAGCATCGTACGTGGCGGGATCTCCCGATACCAGTCTGTGCGCAACGCTCTGGAAAAGGTTCCTGAAGGGGCCCTGGTGATGATTCACGACGGCGTGCGTCCTTTTGCGAGCGAAGACCTTCTGAAAAAGATGGTCGCTTCTATGGACGAGAGCCTCTGCCGCGCCCTTGTGCCTGTCCTTCCGGTGACCGATACCCTGCGCTCCACCGTGGAAGGGGAGAAGGCCGTGGACCGCTCGAAGATACTTCGCGTGCAGACTCCCCAGGTGTTTTTCTCCGAAGACATCAAAGCGGCGTACAGGGGCCCGTTCGAGCTGGGATTTACCGATGACGCTTCAGTAGCCGAGCGCTGCGGAGTCAAAATAAAAACCATCCCCGGAGAGAGTTTCAATATCAAAATCACAACCCCCGAGGATATGGTATTCGCTGAGGCAATCCTCAGACAGTAATTGTCTTGAAAGAGGTGCTCTTGTAGTCCTTGACCCAGACCTCGCGGGAGAATGCCTCGTCGAGCGAAATCATAGTGTCGGTCGAGAGTACATACGGAATCCTCTGGATGGTGTTTATGAGGATGTTCATAAGGTGCTCGTTGTCAAAGCAGTACACTTTCAGGAAAAGGGCCGCCTTGCCCGTTACGAAGTGACACTCTACAATCTCGGGGACGTGCTTGAGGGCCGCAACGACCTCGGGGTACTTGTTGTCCTCCGAGAGGTTCACGCTGATGAAAGCGCACACATTAAGCCCGATGGCCGCAGGTTTGATTACCATCCTCGAGCCGGAAATGATTCCGCTGCTCTCCATCTTTTTGACTCTTTGATGGATGGCCGCCCCGGAGATGTTGCACTCGCGCGCAATCTCGAGATAAGGCATTCTGGCATTGCCCACCAGAAAAGAGAGGATTTTCCTGTCGATCTCGTCTATTTGATAATTAGCCATAGTATGAGTTTATTTTTTCTTTCCGAATCTTGAACTCCTGCCGGTAGGTGCGCCTTGGGCTATGATGTCCAGGCAGTCCTGCTCGCTGAGCGAAACGGCGTCTTTCCCCTTGGGTATTTTGTAGTTCTGCCCTGCGTGCTTGATATAGGGGCCGTAGCGTCCGTTGATGATGGCTATATCGCTCTGCTTGAACTCGTTGATGATCTCCTTTTGAGCCTTCTCCCCGCTTTCTGAGACAATCTGGTGCACCTGCTCCGTGCTGACGGTCAGCGGGTCGTATCCCTTGGGAAGGGAGATGTTCCTGTCCCCGAGCTTGATATAGGCTCCGTAGCGTCCCTTGTGTATGCTCAGGGCCTGTCCGTCCATCTCTCCGAGCTGCCGGGGAAGCTGGAACAGGGAAAGTGCCTGCTCAAGGGTGATGTTCTCAATCAGCTGCCCCTTTGCGAGCGAGGCGCTCACTTTATTCCCGCCTTCTCCCTTAGTTACATAGGAGCCGAACTGTCCGTACTTTGCGTAAACCTCCAGCCCGTCTGCAGGGTCGACTCCCAGGAGCCTTTCCTTACGGCTGTACTGCTTGTCTTCCAGGGTTGCCTCCACCTTGCCGTGGAAGGGGGTGTAGAACTCTGAAATGACTGAATTCCAGACCTTTTCGCCTTCTGCTATGCTGTCGAAATCCTTCTCTACATTGGCGGTGAAGTCGTAGTCCATAATCTTGGGGAAGTTCTCCACCAGATAGTCGCTTACGATAATGCCTATCTCCTGGGGCAGAAGTTTGCCCTTCTCGCTTCCTATGCTTTCGGTCTTGGTTCTGGAGCTGATTTTCCCGTTCTTGAGCGTCAGGTTCTCAACGCTCTCGCTGCGCCCCTCGAAGTCCCCTTTTGCCACATAGCCCCTGGAAGTGGTGAGGGTGGTGATAGTGGGAGCATAGGTAGAAGGACGTCCGATGCCGAGCTCTTCGAGCTTCTTGACCAGGGTGGCCTCGGAATAGCGGTAAGGCGGCTGGGTGAACTTGCCGTCAGCATTGATGCTCAGGCAGTTGAAACTGTCCCCGATGGCTATCTGGGGGAGTATTGCATCGTTGCCCTCATCCTCCGCTGTTTCGTCAGAGCCTTCCAGATAGAGCTTCAGGAAGCCGTCGAAAAGCACCTGTGCGGCCTGGATGGTAAAGCACTCCTCCCTCTTGTCGGAGCTCAGTTTTACCGTAGTGTTGAGCATCCTGGCGTCCTCCATCTGCGAGGCTACTGTCCTTTTCCAGATCAGGTTGTAGAGCTTCTTCTCCTGGGGAGTTCCGTCGATGTCCGTGTTCGAGATGTAGGTCGGTCTTATGGCTTCGTGCGCTTCCTGCGCTCCCTTGGCCTTGGTATGGAACTGGCGCGGGTGGGAGTATTCTGCTCCGAAGTTGTTAACTATGAATTCTTTGGAAGTGCCCAGTGCAAGCGATGACAGGTTGGTGGAGTCGGTACGCATATAGGTTATCAGACCCCTTTCGTACAGCCCCTGGGCCAGCCTCATCGTGGCGCTTACGCTCAGCCTCAGTTTCCTTGACGCTTCCTGCTGAAGAGTTGAGGTTGTGAACGGGGGTGCGGGATGCCTTACGGCGTCCTTGCGCTCAATGTCGGCTACCTTGTAGCTTGCTCCGATGCTCTGCTCCAGGAACTCCCTTGCCTGCTCGAGGGAGCTGAACTTGCGGTCCAGTACTCCTTTCAGCTTTACGCCCTGGCTCTCGAACACTCCTTCCACCTTGTAATAAGGGGTGCTCTTGAAGCCGATGATTTCCTTCTCGCGGTCCACAATCAGCCTCAGGGCCACCGACTGAACACGGCCGGCAGACAGGCCTCTGCGGATTTTGCGCCACAGCACGGGTGAGAGCTCGAATCCGACAAGTCTGTCCAGGACCCTTCTGGCCTGCTGTGCGTCCACCAGGTTGAGGTCTATCTCACGCGGATTCCTGACCGCATTCAGGATGGCCTCCTTGGTGATTTCGTGGAACACAATCCTCTTTGTCCTGCTTTTGTCAAGTCCCAGGACTTCGCTCAGGTGCCACGATATGGCTTCTCCCTCACGGTCCTCATCGGATGCCAGCCACACGGTGTCGGCTTTTGCCGCCGCCTTCTTCAACTCGCTGACAACCTTTTTCTTATCGGACGGAATGATGTACTCGGGCTTGAAGCCGTTCTGCACATCCACACTCAGCTTGCTGTCCTGAAGGTCACGTATGTGCCCGAAGCTTGACTTGACAGTAAACCCTTCTCCAAGAAACTTTTGAATTGTCGCCGCTTTCGCAGGTGACTCCACTATTACCAGATTACCCTCCATTTCGTGATGTTTTCAATTTCAGACTGCAAAGAAAAGGACAAACTCGGAAAAATTCAAAATATAATCGTTAATTTTGCGTTTGTTTTTTGACTCTTCCACGGGGTCGTAATATATTACGACAAATTTTTTGCTTGATGAAAGACACGACCAGGAAAAAGATAGTCAGGTGGTTTTGGATCCTGTTCCTCACGCCCTTCGCTGCGCTACTCCTCGCGCTTCTGTTTGTAGGACTGTTTGCAGAGATTCCTTCCTTTGAGGAGCTTGAACATCCGGACAATAAGCTCGCCACCCAAGTCATAGCCGAGAACGGTGAGGTTCTCGCCACCTTTCATATAGAGAACAGAACCTATGTGAGCTACGAAGAGCTCTCGCCATATCTGGTTCAGGCTGCGGTGGCAACCGAAGACGCCCGTTTTTACAAGCACTCCGGAATAGACTTCAAGGGACTGGCCCGAGTGGTGGTCAAGACCCTGCTGCTCGGCGACTCCAGCCAGGGAGGCGGAAGCACCATTACCCAGCAGCTGGCCAAGACCCTCTACCCGAGAGAGGACATGAGCTCGTACGGGAAGGTCCGCAAGACCTTCAAGATGGTGGGTATCAAGCTCAAAGAGTGGATTACGGCCGTCAAGCTGGAGCGGGACTACACCAAGGACGAGATAATGGATATGTACCTGAACTCCATCTTCTTCGGAAGCGGAGCCTACGGAGTCAAAGCGGCAAGCGAGACTTTCTTCGCCAAGGAGCCCTCGGAGCTCAATATCCAGGAGGCCGCTATGCTCGTGGGTATGGTCAACAAACCCACCCGCTACAATCCCGTCATCAACCCTGACCTGGCCCTGGGAAGGCGCAATTTCGTGATCGGACAGATGGAAAAGGCCTCTTCAATCACCAAGGCCGAAAAGGATTCGCTCTGCGCTCTGCCCATAGAGCTGACTTATCAGGTGCAGGACCACAACTCCGGCACTGCTCCCTATTTCAGGGATATGCTGCGCCGCGATATGTCGGCAAGCAAGCCCCGCCGCAGCGATTATCAGTGGGAAGAAGACTACAGCAGCGACTCGCTGCGCTGGAGGGAGGACCCCATATACGGATGGCTCAACAAGAACAAAAAGCCGGACGGAAGCCGCTACGACCTCGACCGCGACGGTCTGAGAATCTATACTACCATCAACTACAAGATGCAGAAGTATGCCGAGGAGGCAGTCGCCGAGCATCTTGGAAAGAACCTGCAGAAGAGTTTCGACAGGGAGCTGAAATGGAAGAAGAACAAGCCTTTCGCAAATGATGTCGATGCCGCGACCGAGAAGAGGCTGATGCAGCAGGCGCGCCGCTGGTCCGACCGCTATCGTCTCCAGCACAAGGCCGGAGTGAGCGACGAGGAGATTTACGCCCAGTTCAGCAAGCCGGTCAAAATGAGGGTGTTCAGCTGGAACTCCAAGGGCTATGCCGACACCACTATGACTCCGGACGATTCGATACGCTACTATAAGTCCATACTGCGCTGCGGCTTCGTGGCAATGGAGCCCCTGACGGGCCGGGTGAAAGCCTATGTCGGAGGGCCCAACTACCGCTATTTCAAGTATGACAATGTGCGTCAGGGCAAGCGTCAGATAGGCTCCACCGTGAAGCCTTTCCTCTATACCCTGGCTATGCAGGAAGGCCTGCACCCTTGCGACAGGGTGGTGAACCAGTCCCAGACTTTCGTGCTCGATGACGGCACCACCTGGACTCCCCGAAGCACCGACAAGGAAGAATGGCTCGGACAGACAGTCACTCTCAGGTGGGGTCTTGCCCACTCGTCGAACAATATCTCCGCCTTCCTGATGAAGGAGCTCGGACCAGCGTCCCTTGTAAGGATGATGCACCAGATGGGCATAAAGACCCACATCGACGAAGTTTACTCCCTGTGCGTCGGTCCTGCAGAGGTGAATGTTTTCGATATGGTGTCGGCCTACAATACCTTCCCTTCGGGAGGAACCTATATCACTCCCCAGTATGTGACCAGAATCACGGACAACGACGGGCGTGTGCTCGGTGAGTATTCCAACCAGAAAAGGGAGGCCATATCGGAGCAGACAGCTTATATGATGGTCAATCTTATGAGCGGGGTAGTCAATGAGGGCACGGGAGCGCGTCTGCGCTCGGTTTATGGCCTGAGGGGCGAAATCGCAGGAAAGACCGGAACGACCAACGACAACTCGGACGGCTGGTTCATAGGCTATACTCCCAATATCACTGCCGGCGTCTGGGTCGGCGGCGAGGACAGGCAGGTGCATTTCAATTCCCTGGCTCTCGGAAGCGGATCGAATATGGCCCTTCCTATCTGGGGAATATGGATGAAAAAGTGTCTTGCCGACCCTACCATAGGATGGTCTATGGAGAACGACCATTTCAGGGTGCCGGCAGACGGAGTTTTCAATTTCGACTGCACTGTCGAGGGGCGTTCGCTCGGCGGATACAACGAGGAGGAGAAGCAGGGCGAGGATTCCGGCTCGGCTCAGGAGGATTACTATTTTAACTAGCAGATATCATTTTTTAGCGTATATGGCTAAGTATAAGACTATTGCGGTAATATACGGCAGCGATTCCTCAGAGTCTGAGGTGTCTTGCCGCAGCGGAGAGTTCGTCGCTTCCAGACTTGACGGAAGTATGTATGACATTTACGAAGTGTTTGCCCGTTTCGGCAAATGGTCGCTGGTTGCCTACAAGAAAAAGGATTCGATGAGGGTCATCCTGCCTGAAGGGGCCCGCCCCGAGATTGACAAGACTGATTTCAGCGTCAACCTCCTCGGGCAGAAGGTGAAGTTCGACTATGCGTATATAGCCCAGCACGGTTCCCCGGGGGAGAACGGACTTATGGAAGGCTACCTCGAGATGCTTTCCGTGCCCTTCAGCACCTGCAGCGCGTATGTCAGCACAGTCGCCTTTGACAAGTATGCCTGCAAGTCCCATCTGAGGGAGCAGGATATGGTAAAGTGCGCTCCTGACGTATATGTCAGACGCGGTATGAATCTGGAACTTATGTGCGCCAAGATAGAGTCCAGGCTCACTCTTCCCGTCTTTGTGAAACCCACCCAGGGAGGATCCAGCTTCGGAGTCACCAAAGTGAACAGTTTCACAGACCTGCTGCCCGCCATACGCTATGCTTTCACGGAAGGGGACTCTGTCATAGTGGAGCAGGGAGTGAAGGGACGCGAGATTACTTGTGCTGTCTATTTTGACGGTCTGAAGGTAAGGGCGCTGCCTGTTATCGAGATTGTGACCGAGAACGACTACTTCGACTACGACGCCAAGTACAACGGCCACAGCAGCGAAATTTGCCCTGCCGACCTGAGCGATACCCAGCGTGAAACGGTCCAGAAAACGAGCTGCGAAATCTACTCCAATCTTGGCTGCAAGGGAGTTGTGAGGATGGATTATATCCTTTCTGATGACGGGCTTTACTTCTTGGAAATCAACACTATACCCGGTATGACCAGCGCTTCGCTGGTGCCCAAGATGGTAAGGACAGCTTCTCTTGACATGACCGCTTTCCTCTCGACCATCATCGAGAATTCCTGATTCCCAAGTTTGCTTCTTTCGGAATTCATACGCTCTACATCCCTCGCTCTTCAGGGGCTTTATCCTCCTGAAGAGGCCTTGGGCATAGTGTCGCTCCTGCTCCTCAAGCGCTTCTCAATCAGGTCTTATGACCATATACTTGACCCTTCGGCAGAATTGTCTACAGATAGGCTTGAAATTCTGCAGGATGACCTGTCAAGGCTTCTTCGCTCAGAGCCCGTGCAATATGTCCTTGGCGAGTGCGAGTTCTGCTCCCGCAGTTTCAAAGTCGCTCCGGGAGTCCTCATTCCCCGTCCGGAGACTGAAATCCTGGTATCTGAAGCCCTCAAATTGCTTCGGGAGAAAGGTATAGCCAATCCAAGGGTGCTGGACCTGTGCACAGGGTCGGGTTGTATTGCCTGGAGTATAGCATTGGACTGCCCCGGAGCCGGAGTTTACGCTACTGACATAAGCCAGCAGGCCCTTGAAATAGCCCGAGGCCAGTTTCCGCAAGTCCCGCCCGGCTGTTTGGCGCCGGAGTTCCTGCTCGCAGACCTTCTTTCTTCTCCTCCCGGGGCCCTGAGCCGGGACGAAGAAAAGTTCGACCTGATAGTGTCGAACCCTCCTTATATAATGCCCTCCGAAAAGGCTCAGATGCACTCCAATGTGCTTGATTATGAGCCCGGTCTGGCTTTGTTTGCGCCCGAAGACGACCCGGTAGTATTCTACAAGGCCATAGACTGCTGGGCTTCGGCTCTTCTGAAAAAGGAGGGCGCCGCGATAGTCGAAATCAATTCCCTGATTCCCGAAGCTACCATCGGCGCCTTCTCTCATTTCCGCTCCGCAAGGATCATAAATGACCTTTCGTCGCGGCCGCGTTTTATACTGCTTTCCGGGCTCAACTCTTAGAGGCTGAGTTCCACTTTGTGTTTGCCCTCACCGTATTCTTTTGCGGGGCTTCCGTCGGGCAGGCTTACGCTGGCCTTTGCCCCCTTGGGGATGCTGAACTCCCATATCCACTTGTCGCCCTCGTAGCGCCAGTAGCTCTCGATCAGGCCTGCGGCGGACTTGTAGCTTGCGCGGACATATCCCAGCCTGCGGTCGGGAACGGGCTTCATTATGATGTGCTTGAATCCGGGCTCAGCACTGTCTGAAGCGATGCCGGCCATAGTCTTCCACATCCACTCGCAAACGCATCCGTAAGCATAGTGGTTGAAGCTGTTCATTCCCTTGGGACCCATTCCCTTGTCTTTCATATAGCTGTTCCATCTCTCCCACATAGTGGTGGCGCCGTTGTCCACGGAGTACAGCCAGCTGGGGTTCTTTCTCTGGAACAGAAGCTCATAGGCGATATCGGCCATACCGTTCTCGCTCAAAGTGGGCATAAGTATAGAGGTGCCGAGGAATCCGGTCTGCAGGCAATTGTCGTGCTGCCTGAAGTTCTCCCTGAGTCTTGCGATGATGCGGTCTTTGGCCTCTCCTTCCACAATCGAGTTCTTCAAAAGGAAGAGGGCGGGGGTCTGCATAGTGTTCAGAACTTCGGTCTTGAAGTTGCAATCAGCGTCCAGGAAACGGCTCCTTATATAATCCTTGGCATCGTGGGCCATCTGAGTGTATTTCTTCCCGTCGCGACCGCTCGCCTTTGCCATTTCAGCCATCATTTCGGCGTCCATAACCCAGTAGCTTGCTCCCAGATAGCTCCAGTACTCCTCTGCATCGGGAAGCACCTTGCCCTTGTCGTCGCGAATCTTTCCGTCTCGGCTCTCAAGAGGCTCGTAACTCAGCCAGTCGCCCCACTGATAATCCCCGTTCTCGGCTTTCAGGGCCGAGTGGTCGTATTTGGTTGAGGCCACGTGGTCCATAAACTTCTCCATAGCTTCCCAGTTCTCGTCGATGATCTCCTTGTCGTCGAACTGCTTCCATACGACCCAGGGCACTATCACTCCTGCATCAGCCCAGCCGACTCTCATCATATTGGTGGGAACGGCTCCGTACTGGGCCATAGGGGCGACTCCGGGGAATCCTCCCAGCTCGCTCTGGGTGTCGCGCATATCCCTCATCCACTTGTGGAAGAAGGAGCCGGTGTTTGCAAAGTACGATCCGGTCTCGGCGAAAACCTGCGTATCAGCAGTCCATCCGAGCCTCTCGTTCCTCTGGGGACAGTCGGTGGTCACCGAGAGATAGTTGGATCTCTGACCCCATAAAGTATTGGAAATAAGCTGGTTGATAAGCTCGTTCCCGCACTCGAGGCTGCCTGTCTCCATCTCGGCGGTGATTGAGCTGACGGGGATAGAGCGAAGAGAACGGATCTCCACCTCTGAGTCGGCAGTGATGGATGCGTAACGGTAGCCGAAGAAGGTGCACATAGGGCGATAGGTGGTGTAAGCCTTGCCCGGGCCGAAGGTGTAGCGAAGCAGCATGGCGCTGTCCGGAGTCCTGAGATTTTCGCGGTGTACGCTTCCCTCAGGGCCGTCCATACCGCGGCTTCTGGCTCCGTTGCCGTCGTTCAGCAACTCGCCGGGAAGGAAGGTGAGGGTAGTCCCCTCGGCGGCTTTGAAAACGAACTCGGGCACGGCTGCGGCATTCTGGCCGAAATCCACCACCAGGGTCTGTCCGGGCTTCACGGTCATCTTTCCGCCCTTGTCGAAGTTCTTTGTGATGATGACTTTGCCGAACTCCTGCTCGCTGCTGCCGCTGACTCCTTCCCAAATATAGGCGCTCTTGACTTCAAGAGCAAGGTCGTCGCGGTGATAGATTTCTGCGCCCTCGCTGGGGAAGATCTTTCCTTCGAACTCGGTATTGGGCTCGGGACGGGAGAAAGTGGCGGCGGCCTCATATCCCATAGGCTCCCTGTCGTCATACTCCTCTCCGTCAAAGATGGCGGCGTGCTTTACCTTGCCTGCAACTCCGGCTTTCCAATCGTCGCAGTTGGTGCCGTAAAGCTCGCTGGTGCCATCCTCATACTCAATTTTCAGCACTGCACGGAAGGCGGTCTTGCGGCCTATCATACCCTCGTGCCTGGAGGGAGTGATAATCTTGTCGCCCCACCAGCCCGGAGTCAGCTGGGCAGAGAACTGATTGCTTGCACCCTTCTTTGCGTCCAAAGCGTCAGTGACATCGTAAGTATATGAGTACTTGGTCTTTGCGTAATGGGTGAAGCCCGGCTTGAGGACTTCTGTGCCTATCGGTCTGCCGTTCACATAGAGCTGATAGACTCCCAGACCGCTGGTCATCCAGGTGACTTTTTTAACTTTTGCGCTGTTCCGGTAAGAAGCCGCAAACCAGCTGGCTCCGTCTGCGGCCCTTTCGTTGCCGCTTACGATGAGACCTTCAACTACGGGAGCATCGGCTGCAGAAATCCATTCGGAGCAGTCCCAAAGCGAATCTTCAAGTGCCTGGGTGCGCGTTCCGGCAGGGCCCTGGCCGGGGCAGCAGGAATTGAACAGTAAACAGATGACCGCAAGTGCGGTAGAGGATAATATCAGAAATTTTTTCATGTTATTAATTTTTGTAAGCCCAAAGATACGAAATATTAAACTCTTTTTTTCTGTTTTTTAACCTCACTTCCGGCTGGTGTTCTTACTTTCGCGCACCAAAACTTATATTCTATGATGGTTTCTGATCTTTTTTCGCGGCCTTCGGCCCTTTTCGCACTTATGGTGCTGTGTTTCCTTTCCTGCAGTCCGCAGGGCAAGCCTTCCGATTCTGCCTCGCAGAGCGACATCCTTTCCCACCGCGGCTTCGCCCGGGTGCTCTCAAGTCTCGCGCTGGACAGCGAGAACCTGTCAGAAGTGTATGATGCGGTCAGCGAGTCGAGCCTCAACGGCTATGATGAGGAGTATATGCTCTCGGATTTGATTGCCTCTCCCGGGAGCGGGGTGGGAGCTTCCTCTACAAAGGCAGCGCGCAAAAGCTACTCCAGACCCCTGCGGAATGTGCTTCAGGAGTATCTTGAGCAACAGCTCTCAACCAAGGCGGGCGGCACTATGACTGTGCAGCGCTACCTCGATCTGCTGTCTGACAGCAAGATGCAGATTTATTGGCCGTATTCAGAGCTGTGGGACGGCAGTACCTTTCCCATCATCACCTTCGATCCGGGCGACGGGAGCGAAAGCAATTACGGCTACTTCCTGTCCGATGACGCCGCGAGCCTCGATTCTGTCCTGGTGACGGAGTCTGTGGCGCAGCAAAGGCCGGTGTGGGTGGTCAACATCAATGACGACTCGCTCTACACTCCGCTCGAGGCCCTGGACCCCTTTCTCCCTTCGGGTACAAAATCGCAGGATGGCAGCAGTAAAGTGCTAAGGCTCAAGTCGTTCAAGATGCACCGCAATTACGATAGCTGGCTGGCCGGGGCTTCGGAGTTCTTTTTGAAATGCGGGGCGGTAAACGGCTTCAGGGCCACAAAGGACGAGGATTTGCTCCTTTATAACCCTTCGGTCACTGACTGTATGATAGTTGTGCGCCGCAGCCAGCTGGGCAGGACCCTGCCTTTCGATTCGATACTTCTGACCGATTTCACCCCTCAGATGGAAAACATAGCTTTTCTGATCCACGAGGATGACGGAGGTACGACGACCGAGTGGAAATGCGAGGCGGTGGTCAAGTACAACTCTAAGTCGTATGGCTTTACAATCAACATTCCCTATAAAGACCGGGACGATATTGTGTGGAGGGGTTCGTTGAGCCGGGACTTCCTTCTGTCGAGCAGCAACCGCGCCTTGAGAATGGGAGATGTGGAGATAGTGCTGGAGCTGGACTAGCTTAAGTCCACCACCCTCATTTCGCACTCTTTGCAGTCGAACTCGAGGGCGAAGCGTCTGGAATTGTTTGTGATATAGAGCCTGCCTGATATGCCTTTCTGGTGAAGCGGGCAGAGCCCGAGTTCGTACTTGACGCAGTACTTGCTCTTTATAAGAGTGCGGGAAGAAGCATCCCTTTTGTCCTGAACTATAGGAGTCAGGGCGGAGGGATTTTCGGGGCGCGGAGTGTTGAGCAGTTCAGCCCTTTTGCATTCCACTCTGTCGAGGTCTTCGGCGAGCAGGCGGCGCATGGAGTTGAGCGTAGCCGCACTCAGCAGCGGAAGGGCTCCCGAGCGGGTTCCGACTGTTATGTCACCCACGCTGAAATTGTAGATTGAGGCTCTTTTGGAGAGCTGCTCGCGCATCATCTCGAGAGCCCTTGCGGGGTTTTCGCAGCGGGGAGTGTCGGCGCCGAACGAGCTCACAATCTCCCTGCCGTCCTGCGTGAGGGCCTTAAGCTCTATGTTGAAATCCCCGCTGATGCGCACGTCCACGCGGCAGGGGATTTCCCTGCGGCAGCGTCCCGAGAGCACCTTCTTCTCGAATTCGGTATCTATGTTACGGTACAGAGCCATCCCGGCGCTGAGCTGGGCTATGTCTTTGGCTATGATGACTCCGTTCTCGCATTTGTCGGCGCGGAAGCCGATGATGCCTGTTTTGTGCACGAAGGCGAATCCGTCTCCGTTGCCTGCAGGCCTGACTGAGTCTCTCAGAGTGAGCCTTACTTCCATAGTCCGCCCCTTGTGCTTTACCTGAGCGACCTGGCCCATAAGCTCTCCCATAGATTTCGGGGTATCCATACTGGACCATCCGCGGGAGCGTCTGCCGTCCAGGTACAGGCTGGTATATCCGCGGTTGAAGGTCTTCCCGCTGTCCGGCGTGAAGTCAGCTCTGACTGTCCCGAACGAAGCCCGTCCGTACTTCCCTTCACTCTGCCCGACTAGAGCATCCAGCGCCTGGGAGTACTCCCTGACCACATTCCTTACATAGGTCTCATTTTTGAGCCTGCCCTCAATCTTGAATGAGCACACACCCGCCTGGGCAAGGTCAGCGAGCCTTTCGAGCAGCCTGTAGTCCTTGAGCGAGAGCACGGCCTTGTCCTTCAGGATTACCTTACCTTTCTCATCCTCAAGGGTATAGAGCGAGCGGCAGGCCTGGATGCATTCTCCCTTGTCGGCGCTCCTGCCGTCCAGCCTCTCTGAGAGCAGACACTCTCCGCTGTAGCATACGCACAGGGCTCCGTGCACGAAGAACTCCACTTCGCAGTCCACAGAGCTGCATATCTCCCGCACCTGTTCAAGCGAAAGCTCCCTCTCCAGAATGATGCGCGAGCATCCGAGCGCCTGGTACTCCAGCGCCCTTTTGCTGTCCCTGATCGAGCACTGGGTAGATGCGTGAAGGGGCACGGTGATATCCTTCCACGAGGCTATCCTGGCATCGCGGATTATGAAGGCGTCAGCTCCGGCCTTCTGGCACTCAAGCATCTGGCTGTGGGCCCTTTCAAGCTCGCCTTCTTCTATGATGGTGTTGAAAGTGACGAAGACCCTCGCGCCGAAGCGGTGGGCATACCCGCAAAGGGCTGCAATATCCTCCACCTGATTGCCTGCCGCCTTGCGTGCCCCGAACTCCGGCCCTGCAATATATACTGCATCGGCACCGCAGTCAATGGCCGCGATGCCGATTACTTTATCCTTTGCAGGAGCAAGAAGTTCCAGTCTTCTCACGTCCCGGTACGATTACTTCAAAGCCTCGATGAGCTTCTTTGCCTGAGCTCCGTAGGTAGGATCAGCAACAGCCTTCTCGAAGTACTCCACAGCCTTGGAGTTGTTCTTGAGCTGCTGGTAGAGAGCTCCGACGGTGAAAGCAATCTGAGTGGCGTTCTTTGCGTTCGGGGCAAGCTCGAGGTACTTGTCGAAGTACTTGATGGCCTCGGAGGCCTTGCCAAGCATCTGGTAAGCCTGTCCTGCAATCTGGTAAGCCTGAGCGCTCTCGTTGTACTGGATTGCGCTGACAGCTGACTCTGCTGCCTGTGCGAAGTTCTTGGTTTTCAGGGCTGAAGCGGCCTCCTTGAGGAAGATGTTGTAGAGCTGCTTTGAAGCTGCGCTCTCCTGGCCGAGCTCGGAAGCCTTGGTGAGAATCTCCTTTGCCTTGTCAGCCTGGCCTGCTCCGTTGAGGGCGAGTCCGAGCCTGAGGGCTGCGGTGCCGTTGGTCGGGTCGGCGTCGAACACCTGTTGGTAAATCTCGGCAGCTTCAGTGTACTTCTTGGCATTCAGGAGGGTACCTGCGTTCTGCATCAGCACCTTGGGAAGAAGTTCCTTTGCTTCTGAGACAATGTCTGCATTCCCGAACTTGGTGGCTACTTCGATGGCCTGGTTGATCTTGGCGATAGCTCCCGAATAGTCAGCTGAGTTAACAAGCCCCTTGGCGATTGAGAGATAAAGGTCGGGAATTACACCCTTGCAGTTGTCGGCAACCTCCTTGCCCTCGTCTCCGAGAGCGGTGGCAAGAGAGTAAGCCTGCTCGAAAGCCTTGAGGGCTGTCTCCTTGTCTCCCGAGGTGAGAGAAGCGGCACCAGTGTTGTAGATCTCTGTAATCTGTGCAAGGTCCTGTGCCTGAACAGAACTCAAAGCGAGAACCACTGCAGCGATGGAAGCAAAAATTTTCTTCATAACTGTATTGTACTTTAATTAATATTCCGCGAAGTCGCAAATATACTAAAAAATGTTTTAATTTTGTAGAACCATGATACAAAAGACATACTACAGACATATACTCGTCCTGATTCTGCTTCTGCTCCCTACTATGATGCGTTCCCAGGCGCTTCCGTCCCTTGGGAAGGCTAAGGAAATCACGGTCGGAAGCCTGCCGAACGGAATGGATTACTACCTTGTGACCAGCGACAACCAGAAAGGTTTTGCTGATTTCGCCCTTGCCCGAAAGGGCGTGCCGTCTATGGACAGGGAGCGCAAAGCCCTGGAAAGCCTCCCTCATTTTGAGCCCCGCTCTCCCCACGAATTCCTCTCGGCCTACGGCGTCGGATACGAGCGCTGCGGCTACATCCGTTACTCTCCCGAGTCCTGTATGTACCTTTTCCGCAATGTCCCCTCCTATGAGCAGAGCGTTGCGGACTCTACCCTTATGCTGCTATTCGATATAGCCGCGCAGGAGCGTTGCCCCCAGGCCATAATAGTCAGCGGAGACATAAAGGCCGACAAGATCCAGGAAAGGATGAAACTCCTCTCCATTATGGTCCCCAAGGTGGATAAAGGTGCACAAGGCTCTGATTATCAATGGAATCAGAGCAACTCCATATCCTTGGCCGTGATGTCCAACAATTCATCTTCCCTTGCATCTGTGGACGCCATCTATAAGGCCAGCCGTCTTCCCCTTGAGCTGATGGATACGCCCCAGCCCCTGGTCAGCAGGACTTTTGCCGAAGTCCTGACCAACATCCTGAAGCGCCGCGTGGAAGCTGAGTTCAGAAGGCGGAACATCCCGCTCGCCGAGTTCTCCGGCCGGTATATAGACAGCTCGATGAGAAGCTCCGACGAGTGTTACATCTTTTCGCTGGTGACATCCAAAGACTACCTGCAGGCCGCCACCGATATCCTCGCTTCGGCCCTTTCGTCCCTGGACAATTACGGAGCCCAGGCCCTGGAGTTCAGCGACGCCAAGAAGAAGCTCGTGATGCGGGCCCTCCGCGAGGAGAGCGGGCGGAAGCTGAGCAACAGCGAATATGTGGACAAATGCGCTTCGGCCTACTTTTTCGGCTCCAACCTCGCATCGGAGGCCACAATCAACTCCTTCCTCGCTTCGAAGGCCATACCCGTGGAGAAGGAGCTGGACCTGTTCAACAATTTCGTTTCCGCGCTGCTCGACCAGGAGCGCAATCTGACCCTGCGTTACAGTGTGCCCGGGGCGGAAGCGGATGCGGAGGCCCTCAAGCAGGACTTCCTTTCGTCGTGGCGCAAAGCTGCGGCCCGCCCTTATGCGGCTTCCTACAAAACCGACTTCGGCGACACCCTGAGCTTGTACACCCCGAAAGGGAAGGTGAAATTGAATTCTGAAACCACGGAAACCATCTCCGCGGGCAAGATGTGGACCTTCTCGAACGGCATCAAGGTCATATACAAGAAAACCGATGTGAAAGGGGAGTTCCATTATGCCCTTATGCTTCGAGGGGGTACGGCTTCCGTTGGCGAGCTGCGCAGCGGAGAGGCTGCCTTCGTGGCCGATATGCTGATGATGAGCGGCGCGGCCGGGCTGGACGGGGACTCTTTCCATTATATGCTCGAGGCCAACGGCATCTCGATGGAGGCCCAGGCCAGCTTGTCCGACCTCAGAATCAGGGGCCGGGCTCCGAAATCCAAGCTGGACCTTCTGCTGCGTTCGCTGCTTTCGCTCGCGGATTCAAGGCACGTCTCGGAGCGGGACTATGAATATTACCGTCAGTGCGAGGCCCTGCGCATAGATATGTCGAAAATGTATGTCAGGGACGTCAACTCCCTGATGGACTCGCTTATGAGACCGGACTACTTCTACACCGGCAGGAAGAACGCGGAGAACCTTGCGGAAGACCTTCCGGAGCGGTGTGAGCACTATTTTGCCACCCAGTTCGACAAAGTCAACGACGGCATGCTGATCCTGGTGGGGGACCTCGACGAAGAGACCCTCAAGCGGGAGCTCAGCAGGACTCTGGTAGGCTTCCGCACCGGCCGCCAGTTCGCCCAGAGGCCCAGAATCAGCGCCAACACTTCGACAGGTACGATTACCACTTATTCGGAGTCATCGCCCGGAGTTCTCGGAGGCCTGGAAAGGGGAGTGAGCATTGCCCTGTCTGCCCCTGTAGCCTACAATATCCAAAATTATATGACTTTCCGCGTGGCAGTGGAGCTGCTCCGCAAGAAGCTGGTCAGCGGCTTTGACAGCGTCGGGGGCTCCCTTTCCATTTCCGACCGTCTGGAGGTCTTCCCCGAGGAGAGGCTGAATGTCTATTTCACCTGCTCACCCTGCTACGAGAGCGGCCTGCCTTACGGAATGGAGAGCCCCACGCCCTTCGCCCTTCTGGAAAGGACCCGCGGCATACTCGAAAGAATCCCTTCAATGGCCATCTCAAAGGATGATTTGAAAGCATATAAAGCGCTGGTTATCAACGAGTTCGAGAGCGCCGCTAAGAATCCGGAGACCTTGATTGACATAATGCTGATGCGCTACA
The DNA here is from genome assembly GCA_945874355.1 of uncultured Bacteroides sp. Taxonomy (GTDB): domain Bacteria; phylum Bacteroidota; class Bacteroidia; order Bacteroidales; family UBA932; genus Cryptobacteroides. The sequence continues at coordinate 125,906 of CAMCGB010000005.1, read as the reverse complement.
GTGACGGCAAGGACCTTTATACCGGCTACAAGCAGGCCATCAATGCAGTGGATGAGAAGAAAGTAAAGGAAATGCTCGGCGCGCTGTGCCGCGGGGCAAAGGTTGAGTACGTAATCCTGTAATGAAACGGAAATTCGGAGCTATTATACAGATTGGGGACATTCTTGTCTCCGAGGATGTGGTCACTGAGTACTTTGCCTGTGACTATGAATCCTGCCGCGGAGCGTGTTGCATCATAGGCGACAGCGGAGCTCCTCTCAATGAGGAGGAAATAGATTCGCTGGAAAGGGATTATCCCAGATATGAGCAATATATGAGACCCCAGGGCAGGCAGGCCGCCCAGGATGCCGGCTTTTTCGAGGTGGATAGGGACGGCGACCTGGTGACCCCTCTGGTAAACGGTGCCGAATGTGCCTACTGCCATTTCGGTCCCGGGGGAGAATGCCTTTGCGCAATAGAAATGGCCAGCTGCCGTAAGCCTGTCAGCTGTTCGCTCTATCCTATAAGGGTGACTCCCCTGACTGGAGGAGGCCAGGCCCTTAATCTTCATAAATGGGAAATCTGCCGCTGCGCCTTCGACAAAGGCCGCCGCGAGGGCGTCAGAGCCTATCAGTTCCTGGAAGGGGTACTGCGCAGAACTTATGGTGACGAGTTCTATGAGGCCCTGTCAGCTGCGGCTACTCATCTTCTTGAGTCGGAATAGCTTCCAGGGCGCTCACCAGCCTTACCACATCTTTGGTCAGGCCTTCTATTTCCGCTCCTGCTGCCACTATCTCGACGCTGATGCGGTCCTCCCATATCTTTGCAGCCTTCGAGAGGGCTGAAGCCTTGCGGAAAGTCATACTCTTCCCCTCGTCCTTCTCCGTGACATAGCCGTGATTGGACAGGACTCTGATTACTGCCGCCCTTATGCCCTGCTCGTCGGCATTGATGTGGGCCTTGCGCGTGCCGTATCCGAACTTCGGGTAGATGGCTGAAATCACAGCCAGAACCAGGGCTATCTGCCAGACGGACTTCATCCCGCTCACGAACATTTTGTCGATGTCCGCCTCCACCAGGTGGAAGGCGGCGAGAAGGGCAAGCACTACGGCAAGCAGAACTGTCATGCTCAGGAAATATTTCAGGGCTCTAAGTACGTACTTCATATTGATTATCGTTTAACTGTGCGAATTTAGCATATTATTTGCTACTTTTGCATAGTTTGACTAAAAGATGTTCCGCGTTTGCGGAACTAAGGTTTGAAGAATAAAACGAACTATTATGGAAGAAAGAGAAGATCCCCTCGAGAGACTCGAAAGGAAAGAAAGAGAAAAAAAGGAAAACTCCGGTCTGAAGACCGTGATGTATGCCCTGATTGCGGTAGCCGTGCTGCTTGTGGCCGCTCTCATATATGTCACCTCCACCAAGAACAAGCTAGTGGGCGAGCTGAACAGTGAGAAGCAGGACCTTACGGAGCAGATTCTTGCCCTTCAGGCCGACTACGAAGGACTGTCTTCGGAGTACGATACAATCAACTCCCAGCTGGACTCCTCCCGCGAAGAGATAGCCCAGCTGGTGGAGAAGGTCAAAAAGACCGAGGCCACCAACCGGGCCAAGATCCGCAGCTACGAAAAGGAGCTCGGCACTCTGCGTTCGATAATGAGAGGCTACATATCCCAGATCGATTCGCTGAACACCCTCAACCACAAGCTCACTGCCGAAGCCGCATCGGCCCGCAGGGAAGCCGCATCGGCCAAAAGGCAGAACGAAGAGCTCGCACAGCAGGTTGAAGAGCTCTCGGGTAGAGTTACGGTGGGTTCTGTCATAAAGGCCCGCGGCATCAGGATGGAGGCCCACACATCGGCCGACAAGACTACCGACCGCAGCAACAGGGTCACAAGGCTTCTGGTGAACCTGTCCCTGGTTGAAAACGAACTGGCCCAGAGAGGTCCCGTGGAGGTGTTCGTGAGGGTATTCGATCCTGACGGCAACCTGCTCAGCGACGGCAAGGGTACCACTTTCACTCTCGGAGACGAAACTCTGGAGGCTACCGCTTCCCGTGAAGTCGATTATCAGGGCACCGAAGTTGACCTGGGTATATATGTGAACAATATCCCTGCCTTCGTCAAGGGTATATACACTGTCCAGGCATATACCAGCACTTCGCTTCTGGGTTCAGCCGAGCTGCTGCTCCGTTAGCCTGAGACGGGAAGATGATATACGTCCACGTCCCGTTTTGCCGCAGTTTCTGCACCTACTGCGATTTCTACTCGGTGATACTGTGCCGCGGCCGTAGTCAGACTCCCTCAAAGCTCGAAGCTTATGTCAGCGCTCTGGAAAATGAAATAGCTTCCAGGCGCTCCCAGATACTTTCCACTCTGGAACTCAACACCTTATATATAGGAGGCGGCACCCCGTCGGTGCTGCCTCCATCTATTCTGGAGCGTATAGTTAGAGCGCTTCCGTCTTCGGACTACAGAGAGTTTACCCTGGAAGTAAACCCTGACGACATAGTGCACAGTCCGCAGGCATATCTGCGCTCCCTGAAGGCTCTGGGGGTCAACCGCATAAGTATGGGTGTGCAGTCTTTCGACGACGGGGTGCTCAAGAAGATGAACCGGCGCCACGATTCTGCGCTCGCCCTGAAGGCCTTCTCTCTTCTTCGTTCAGCGGGCTTTGACAATATCAGCCTGGATCTGATTTTCGGGGGATTCGATATTGATTCCCAAATACTTGCTTCCACTCTTCGGACGATTGTGGAACTGAGGCCGGAGCATATTTCGGCTTACCAGCTCAGCATCGAAGAGGGCAGTATTCTTGCCCGCATGTGTGAGAAGGGCCAGTACAGGGAGTGCCCCGATGAACTTTGCGCCGAGCAGTACAATCAGATATGCACCTGCCTTGCCGAGGCTGGATATGAGCATTACGAAATCTCGTCCTGGGCTCTTGATTCAAAGCGCTCGCAGCACAACAGTGCCTACTGGAGCCGGCTGCCTTATGTCGGGCTGGGTCCGGGAGCCCATTCCCTTATAGGCAACTGCCGAAGCTGGAATTCGGAGATGAGCCCTTCGGACGGGCTTTGGACCAGCGAAGCTGAGACTCTGAGCCCCGCTCAGATACGCGAGGAGCTGATTATGCTTGCGCTGCGTACCTGCGAGGGCGTTGAGCAGGACCTGCTGGACAGCAGTCTTGCCTGTAAGGCCCTGTCGGAAGGCTTGCTTGAGAGAGTGGGTTCTTCGCGGGTGCGCATCCCGGAGAGCCGGTTCTTCGTCTCCGACTCCATCATCTCCTCCCTCATATAATACGGGGCATATCCCCGAACCCCTTGGCCTTTGCGCCTTTCCGACTTTGCTGAAGCAAAGTCCCGGCCCGGCCAGCCTTTCTGATGAAAGGAGGAGCAATTTGTGCAAGGGTGCGCTTGCAAAGTCCCGTTCCTCAGGGACCGCTTTAGCTCGCAGCGTCACTTCCTGTCATTTCGACCGAGTGCTTCTTTTTGTCATTTCGACCGAGCGAAGCGAGTGGAGAAATCTATTCATCAACTTCTCGTCAGACCGCCTCTGTCTTCTCCTCGAGCCAGGCTGCGACAGAAGAGGAGAGATAGGGCGACAGAGAGCTGTAAACCTTGCGGTTATACTCGTTCAGCCAGCCCAGCTGCTCTGAAGTGAGCAGACTTGTGTCGAGCGCCGAAGTGTCGAAATGGCATAGTGTAAGAGTCTCAAACTCAAGCCAATGCCCAAATTCGTTCTCTCCCGCGTCACGGACCAGCAGCAGGTTTTCGTGGCGCACTCCGTGAAGGCCCTCCCTATAGATTCCGGGCTCGTCGGAAAGCACCATTCCGCTCATCAGGGGTACCGGGTTGAGGTTCTGCCGTATGTCCTGCGGACCTTCGTGAACGCCCAGCATAAAGCCTACTCCGTGGCCTGTACCGTGGCCGAAATTGCGCTTGCTGCGCCACAGGGCCTCTCTTGCCAGGGCGTCAATCCTGCAGCCGGGAGTGCCTTCCGGGAAAACGGCCATTGCAAGGTCAATGTGGGCTTTCAGCACCAGGGTATAATCTTCAATCTCCAGTTGGGAGCATTTGCCTAAGGGGACTGTGCGGGTGATGTCAGTCGTGCCAAGGGTATATTGGCCTCCAGAGTCGCACAAATACAGCCCGGAAGTCTGCAGCAGGGGAGCATTGTAGTCGGGAGTGACATAGTGGGGCTGTGCGCCTCCTTTCCCGTATGCTGATATGGTCTTGAAACTCTCGCTGCGGAACTCCGGATTCAGCTCCCGTAGTTCCCGCAGTTTTGCCGCAGCTTCCGTCTCGTCAATCTCCCTGCCGGCTTCAAGGCTCTTTTCCAGCCAGTAAAGAAAGTTCTCCATCGCCACTCCGTCTTTTATCATTGCCTTCCTTAGACTCTGGATTTCAAACTCATCCTTTACAGCCTTCATAAGGGCGACGGGGCTCTTCTGCTCGTAAAGGCTCACTTCAGTGTTGGAGAGCAGCGAAGAGTAGAGCTCCAGATTAAGGCTCGAAGGGTCTATCCACATCCGGCCCTGGAGCGTGGAAGCGAGGTAGAGTATGTCCTGATAAGGGCGTATCGCAATGCCTTCTCCCTCGAGTATGCTGGCTGTGGCGAGAGTCTGCTCGTAGGGACAGTCGTCAGTCTTCAGGACGAACCACTCGACGCTGTCTTCGGTGATGAGCAGATAGCTTATAATCAACGGATTGTATTCTATATCCGAGGCCCTGCAGTCAAGGCACCAGGCTATCTCGTCAAGGCTTGAGAGAAGTATCGAACTGCAATCCCTGGCAGCGGCGGCCTGTCTGACCCTTTCGATTTTCTGCTGTCTTCCCGCGCCCGATTCTATCATATATATGGGACTCTGGGGGATAGCGGGCCTGTCCTCCCATATTATGTCCAGAAGGTCCGGGACGCTTACCGCTTCAAATCCCAAAGAGCGCAGCGCACTGACGCTGGTGCACTGCCCGTCCACCACTATCACCGCTTCTTCGGGCGAGAATTCGGAGGCGAGCCATTCTCCTATGCTCACTTCGTCGCTGACCCTGGTCTTGTGCAGAACTACCCCCGTACCTTCGAGCTGCCCGGCTGCCTGGATGAAGTAACGGCTGTCCGTCCAGAGCCCCGCGTGGTCCAGCGTTATCACCAGATCGGCGGCTTCTCCTGTGAATCCGGTCAAGTATTCGCACTGACGGTAGCGTTCCGAGGGGTATTCGCTCGAGTGGGGATCTCCTGCCAAAAGGACTACCGCATCCCAGTCTTTCGAGCGCATCATAGCTCTGAGAGCCTCTATCCTCTGAACGTGGACGTTGTCTTTATCTATTGACATAACACCTTGTAAATTATGATGTTGCTATTCCTCTGACTTGCTGTCTGCCCTGTATGACCAGTCCCTGTAGGTGTAGAATGCCTGCTTGCGCTCGCCCTTTTCGGAGAGCAGCCCCTTGCGGTTGTAGTCGTCCTGGATGTCGGGCAGGAAGCGTCTCGGCGAGCGGAAGTCCTTGAGTATCCAGGGGGTGACACCTGCAAGCGCATCTATGCGGTCCAGCATAGCCATATTCTTCTCGTAAAGTTTTCTCTGGTACTCTTCGGTGAATCGCTCACTCTCGCTTCCGTGCAGTCCGGCTTTTGCTCCTCCGCCCAATTCGGTGACTATCACGGGTTTATCCACGGGGAATACCCATTTCACTGCGTCGCACTTGTCGCTGTCCCCGTCGTACCAGCCTATGTACTGGTTGAAACTTATCACATCGGCAAATTCCAGCAGTTCGTCTTCCACCGTAACCGTCGTGCTGTCCAGATAGTCCTTCTCCATAGCCGCGCTGACAAGCCTGGTGCCGTCAAGGGAGCGGGCCTTCTCCATCAGCTTTCTGAGGAACTCCAGCCTCTCGCTCTTCCGGGGAGTCTCGTTGGCTACCGACCATACAATCACGGCCGCCCGGTTGTGGTCCCTGCTTATCATTTCGCCCAGCTGGGTCTCGGCGTTCAGATAGGTATCTTCATTGTTCCAGTCAATGGTCCAGTACACCGGAATCTCGTCCCATACCATTATTCCCATCTCTTCGGCCACTCTGACCATATTCTCGTTATGGGGATAGTGGGCAAGGCGTACAAAGTTGCAGCCCAGCTCTTTAGCCCATCCAAGAAGGGTTCTTGCCTCCTGTTCGGAGCAGAATCTGCCCTTTGAAGCTTCGGGACTCTCTTCGTGGATGGAAATGCCCTTGAGGAATACTTTCTCCCCGTTCAGCAGCACTTCGCTTCCCCTGGTGGAGATGGTCCTGAAACCTATGCGGTCGCTTATCGAGTCTTCGTTCGAGCTGATGGTCACATCGTAGAGTTTCGGCTGTTCGGGCGACCATCTGAGGGCGGGGGCGCGGAAGCTGAAAGTAGCCATTCCGCCCGCGTCCGGGGTGGTTTCAAGCTCAACCGAGAGCTCAGGGATGCTCAGCCGTACCTTTTCGCCCTTATACTTTCCGTCGAGCTGCACCCAGCCTCTTATCAGGGTAGGTTCGTTTTTCTTGAAGCCGTCCTTGTCTTGATTCTCGTCGGCCTGGATGCAATAGTCACGGATGAAGGTAGCGGGCACTTCGACCAGATTCACGCTGCGGGTGATGCCTCCATAGTTCCACCAGTCGGAGTTCACGGTCGGCACTCCTTCCAGCCTGCGTTTGTTGTCCACTTTTACTATGACGCTGTTTTCGCCCTGCTTCAAGAGGTTTGTAACTTCCACATTGAAAGGAGTATAACCTCCTATGTGGCGGGCAATCGGCTTCCCGTTCACGCCCACAACGGCTTCATAGTTTGCCGCTCCGAAGTGCAGGAACTGCCTTTTTCCCTCTTTGGGGGCGGCCTGGAACTTCTGGCGGTACCATATGGTCCCTTCGTAGTAGTAGAGTTCTCTCCTTTGGGTGTTCCAGTCGGAGGGAACCTTCAGCGTGGATGCGGTATTGAAGTCGTACTCAATGAGTTTGGTCTTGTCGTCCGCGAAGCTCTTGTCGGCGAAGAAGGTGTTTTCGTCCGGCATTATGTTGTGCCGGTAGTCGTAGTATCCGGTTTCATACTGGTCCACGAAGGCCTTCCAGTCTCCGTCCAGGCTCAGGGTCTGCCTGCCTTGTACGTTCTGGATCGGGGAGCTGAGCCCGAAGGGGCCGTCGTAACTTTTTTCCTGACTTGATTCCTGTCCTGAAGTGGCGCCGCAAGCGGTGAGAATCAGGGATAAAATGGCAAATAATGAGATGCTGCGTTTCATACGGATGTGGTTTAGAGAATCAAATATATGCATAATTTTGTATTTTTGCATCCGATGAAGATAGGAACTCTGGATTTGGGCCCGAGGCCGTTGCTGCTTGCACCTATGGAAGATATCACAGATGCCTCTTTCCGCATACTGTGCCGTGAGTGGGGAGCCGATATGGTCTATACCGAGTTCGTCCCTTCAGACGGTCTTGTCCGGGATGCCGACAAGGCCATTGCCAAGCTGCATACCTACGACTGCGAGGCTCCTGTAGCCATCCAGATTTACGGGCATATACCTGAGTCAATGGTTGAGGCGGCGAGGATGGTCGAAAGGGCCTCTGAGCTCGCTTCGGGGCACGGGGCCGATGTGATAGATATCAATTTCGGCTGTCCGGTGACCAAGATTGCCGGGCGCGGAGCCGGTTCGGGGATGATGCGTTACCCCGATAAGATGGTCTCCATCACCGAAGCGATAGTCAAGGCGGTCGGCAAGCCTGTCACGGTCAAGACCCGGCTTGGTTGGGATGAGGGTTCGAAGATAATTGTGGAGCTCGCCGAGAGGTTGCAGGATGTTGGTATCCAGGCACTTGCAATCCACGGCAGGACCCGGTGCCAGATGTATAAAGGTGAGGCTGACTGGAGTCTGATAGGACAGGTGAAGAACAATCCCAGGATGCATATTCCGATAATAGGCAACGGGGACATCAAGGACCCCAAGGGTGCCGCCCTGGCGTTTGACCGCTACGGAGTGGATGCAATAATGATAGGTCGCGCCACCTTCGGGCATCCGTGGATTTTCAAAGAGATCAGGCATTATCTCAATACCGGAGAGCTGCTTCCGGAGATGGATGTGCACACCCGGGTCAGCATCGCCAGGCGCCATCTCGCCCTTTCGCTTGAGCACAAGGGGGAGCCCCGGGGCATTTATGAGATGAGGCGCCACCTGTCCTGCTACTTTAAGGGGCTGCCTGATTTCAAGGACTTGAGAATGAGGATGGTAACCACCCTTTCAAGGGATGAGCTGGAGGAAATATTTACAATTATAGAAGAGCGTTACAATGAGTTTTGACCGTATAATTCTTTTTCCATATTATCTCAGCCTGAAGCTGAGGGACCGTTATTATTCTTCCGCTCGCAGGAAGATTTTTTCTCCTTCCGTTCCCAGCGTCTGCGTGGGTAATGTGACGGCAGGAGGGACGGGCAAGACTCCTTTCGTGGAGATGGTTCTGCGTCTTTTGCAGGAGAGTCGCAGGTGGCAGTATTCGCAGCTCGCTGTGCTTTCGAGGGGTTATAAGCGGGAGAGCAAGGGCTTCCAGCAGGTAACGGTTGGGGGCAGCAGCCTGATGTTCGGCGACGAGCCTCTGCAGATAAAGAAGAAGTTTCCTGCGGTGACTGTAGCTGTGGATAAGAACAGGGTTGAGGCCTGCAAGTTCCTTTGCGATCCTGAGTCTCTTCAGTCTTCTTCGAAGAAGGCGGCTCAGTGTTGGGATTCGAATTTCCCCAAGGCTGACTTTATTGTGCTGGATGATGCGTTTCAGTACCGGAAGTTGCGTGCGGACCTGTCGGTGGTTCTCGTCAACAGTCTCCGTCCGGTGAATAAGGACTGTCTTCTTCCGCTGGGGCGCTTGCGCGATCTTAAGGAGCGGATTTATAGTGCTGATGTTATTGTGGTTACGAAGTGCAGCCCGGATATGGACGATGAGGCGAAGAGAGCTTTTGCCGCTTCGCTTTCTCTTATGAATTATGACCCGGGGACCTGCACTTGTTATGCTATTGCTTCCGGTGCTGGCTCTGGTTCGGCTGCCGATTCTGCTTCCGGTTCGGCTGGTTCTGCCGGATCTGGTGCTTCGGCGGGTACTGCTGCTGGTGGTGCTTCCGGTCCTTCGGCCAGGCCGGCGCTTCGTCCGCTGAAGCTGTTCTTTGCCACCATCGCCTATCTGCCTCTGGAGAGGGCTTTCCCTTCTACCGAGCCCCGCTATGTCTACTCCAAGAAGGCCATTCTTCTTTCCGGTATCGCCAATGATACTGCGCTGAAGAATTATCTCAGTGACACTTACAAGATAGTCTCCCGGCTGCGTTTCCCTGACCATCACAAGTACGAGTGGTCCGACATCAACCGCCTGCAGTCGATTCTGCGCAAGAACCCTACGGCATCGATCATCACCACCGAGAAGGACGTTCAGCGGCTGCTTGACTTCAAGGGTATGCCCGCCGAGATTATGGAGCGCTGCTTCTATGTCCCCATCGAGACCCGCTTTGTCTCTGCCCACGAGCAGTCCATCTTCAGCTCCCTCCTCGACACCCTCTAGCGCCCCACTCCTGCCCTCTGTCCATTCGACCAGGCGCCCTCACCTGTCATTTCGACCGAGCGCTTTCTCCTGTCATTTCGCGCCTCCCCTCTGTCATTTCGACCGAGCGAAGCGAGTGGAGAAATCTATTACCTTAGCACCAAGGCAGCTGCGGCATCGGGGAAGAGTTCTTCAGGGACCGCTTTAGCTCGCCTAAGGCTCGTATTGCGCTTGCAAAGTCCCGTTCAGAACTCTCCGCCCGCCTGCCTTTGCAGCTGCCTCCCTCTGTCATAGCAGTCGTGCTTGTTCGAGCAAATCACCTAGCACGCCGGATTCTGCTAATTTAATGATTATAAGCAATATAGTTAATTACCCTGTGATAGGTGGCATCAATTTGCCGCCACCTCACATGGAGCAAATTGGCATCTTGTTTATAGTCAGTGATTTCGTAAACTCCCCCGTGCGAGGTGATTTGCACGAGGGACAAAACCATCAACCATCAGGGATGAGATCAGCTATGTGCTCGAAAGGAGTAATCTATGTTGTACATCTCTGCGATAGCGCCTCAGTGGTACAATCAAAGCAGGGTGGTGTGCTGTGCCCCAAAGCCGGCAACGGCCACAGCGAGGAGAGCCCTCCATAGCTCCCCGCAGTTGTGGCCGGAGCAGCCGGAGACCATATATTCCGGCTGCGGTGCCCATCTGTCAAGTGCCCATTCCCTAACGAACTAGCCGCGATGCCCTTGCCCTGGTGCTCATCCCCTGTGCCCATACCTTCTCCGCTCATCGAAAAATGGCAAAAAATCGGTCAAAAATTGCTAAAATGCCTCCGAAATCAACAAAATAGCAAAAAAAGCCCCAAAATTGCTAAAACCCATTTTCCTCAATAGGCAGATGAGTTACCCCATCACATCAATACGTCATCGCTTTGTGAAAACTATCAGCCCACTTCACTGTCGCTCGTGGGGACCGCTCGGTGAATTTCACGAAAGCCTGCCACGAAGTGGCTTTTACTGGACTCTGGCGTGAACATTCTGCGGCTCGGCAGCCACATTCTGGTCCTGGCCATACATCGGGCTGTATTTCCCTCGCGGAATATCCCTGAAAATGTAGTAGTTAGCCTTTCTTGCTGCGACAATGTGGTCGGTCATTGCCGTATTGATTGCAGAAGCGGCCAGTTCTATCAGAGCGGCTATTGCGGAATTGTTGCCCGAGTCAATCGAAAGATCCAGAATCAAATCGCAACTCCTGTCGAAGAGAATCTCGCCTGTAGAGGCGGATTTGATGAAGTAGCGTATGTTGGCATTGATTGTAAAGCCGCTTTTCGCCCAGTTGTTTATCTCGGAGAACACGACTGCATCGCAACCGAAATAGTTCCTGAATGTAGTCAGCGGTACATTCACAAACAGTTCTGCATCATAGGCGCTTTCAGCCTTCAGCACATCCATCGCGAGCAACGGTGAGATGACATAGTACCCTGCTTCTGCAAGAGGCCTGCTGATAGAGGTGTATAGAAGGTCCTTTGCCTCAACGTTGGATGTATTGTTTATTGGAGGCATCACAAGCAATGTGACGGGTTTTTCCTCATACATCTTTGCATATTGCTCACCCCTTGTAATACTTTGTGTTACAGTACCGCATGACACAAGTAGCATCAAGAGGGAGAGGAGGTATAGAATTCTTTTCATCGTGTTATTCAGTCAGTCGCTTTAAAAGAGGTGCAATGAACCGTTCAGATTCCGGGTACAATTCAATTTCTTTTTTCATCATCTCTTCGCCCCTTTGTCTGAACAACTTGGCGTAGTCCAAGCCTTCAAAAGTCATCTTCTGATTCAATGTCGCGTGGTTTGAAAAAGTCTCCGCTGTCCCGCTCTGCAGCAACAGATATCCATACTCCGCGCAGATTCCGGGAGGCGGAACCTGCCTGGTACCTTTCGGGTGGCTGACAATATCCTCGTAGGCAACAATGAGCTTGCAAAGGCTTTCGGGAGTCTGCTTGTCGTAAGATTTATATGCAAGGTGCTCATAGGTTGTAGTTCCATTGGTGTTCCCGCCCCAATAATAGAGTGAAGATGTTCTCCCGCAGGAAGACAGCATCAAGCAGGCTGCCATAATACTTATGATTCTCCTCATAGCTCAACGATTCGGTGTTCTGCAGCGGACAGATACAATTTCTTGCTGAACACTTCGTTCCCGGATACAGACACCGTGACGTCGTGCTGCCCGCTCTGGAGATAGATGGTGTTCAATGCCGTCTTCTTGATATTTCTGTCCTTTCTGTAGGCCTTGGTCTTGACAGTTTCAACATTATACTCTTTGCCGTCAACCAGCACTACAATAGGCAGCTTGTCAGTGGAGGTGAAAGACAGGGCTGCAGTATCTGCCTTTCCTGATGAAACGGAGTATGAGCCCACTCCGCAACCTGATAATACTATGGCGCTTAGCAGCGCAACGATAATCTTCTTCATGGCTATTTGTCAGAAATATAATAATTCTCAAGAGTGCTTGCATCCAATTCTTCTCCCTCATATGAGCAGAAGGAGATTTCGGTTTCAGGGGTATCCCCGATGCATTAAAGAACCGATACGGTCCCGACTTTCGTTCCGGGAAGCTCGATTTTCAGACCTGTCTGCGGATTAGTGACAGTTTTGCCCTTTTTGTACACAGTGAAGACATCTCCAGAAGCAAGCCCCTGGGAGGCACCTCCTGATATGATGTATGAGCCGTCCTCAATAGAAAGAAAATATGAACGCCAGGGCTTATCCATACACTTGTTGATAATGTTCTCCACAAGCTGCCCAAGGGCTGAAGAGATGGCCTTGTCACTTAGTGTGGCGTCGTATCCTGCCGTGCCGCCGATACCCATTGTCTGCTTTGTCGTTGTCTCGGCATAGCCTTTAGCTTCATCGGAGTAGATGATTAGTCCTGTAGCCGCTTCTACAAGGCGGATGCTGACTCCTGCCTCAGCCGTTTGCGTCTTTGTCGAAGAGAATACTTTCTGCTCCCCTTCGGCCTTGCGCCCGAACTCTGTTATGGATCCGAGAATAATGAAATCTGCACCGATTTTGTTCATTGAAGAACCTGCTTCAGCAACAAGAACATCAAGGTCATCCCGTTCCAGAAGTATGAACTTTCCGCTGGCGGCCAGTTTGGAAGAAAGGATGTCCAGAGCCTGTTTTCTCATCGGGTCATTCTCCTTATCATAAAACAGCCCCTTTGCGTACTGAGTCTCGTTGGTGAACCGACCGATGGCTACTTTCCTTTTAATGGTCTTCTCGCCCTGTGCAAATGAAGGAATAACACATGCCACTGTAAGAAAAGCGGCAAGGGCGCCTTTGAAAAAATTTTTCATATCTACAAATAAATTGCTGCGTTTCAAAAAAAAGCTTATCATCAGTTTATTCGCACAGAGATAAAAAATAATTAAACCAACATATACTCTTCTGCTCTTTTTTATCGTGCAGTGCAAGACAAATAAGGGGCGGCCCTCCGGTCGCCCCTATTTTGGGTTCTGCGCAAGGCAGATAGTTGTTAGTCGTTCAGGGAGATTCTCTTGAAAGCTACCACTGCGGCTTCCTTGTCCTCAGCTGCAAGTGCGGCCTTGACAGAGATCTTCTCGTCGCTCATCTGGTAGTCCTGCTCGACGAGGGTCTGCTCCTTGAGGAACTTCTGAACCCTGCCGTTTGCAATGTTCTGAATCATCTGCTCGGGGAGGTTGGCAGCCTTCTCTTCGCTCACCTTCTTGATGATCTCGCGAGCCTGCTGGGCCTGCTCGGGAGTAAGCCATCCCTTGGCAGTGTTGGACTCGATGTGGTCCTCGCTGTCTACGTGAGCGGGATTGATGCCTGCCTTCTTGAGGGCGGCGTCAACTGCCTTCTGAACCTGCTCCTCCTTGGTCTTCTGGATAGCCACCTGAAGCTCGTTGTCAAGAACTTCCTTGGGGCAGTCCTCAGCGCTGATGGCTACAGGGTTCATCGAAGCAACCTGCATAACGATGCCCTTTGCCAGAGACTCGGAGATGCTCTTGTTGAATCCCACGAGGGCTCCGAGCTTTCCGTTGATCTTGTGAACGTACTGAGCTACGAAAGGAGCCTCCACTACAGCGTAGGCTACAAGCACGTGCTTCTCGCCGGTCTTTCCGGTCTGAGCCTCAACGGCCTGCTCTACAGTGTATCCGTCAGCCATCTTGCAGGCCTTCAGGCCTTCGATGTCGGCGGGGAACTGGGCGATGGCTACATCTGCGATGGCCTCTGCGAGGTTCTGGAAGTCAGCGTTGCGGCTTACGAAGTCGGTCTCGCATCCAAGGCATACGATGACGCCTCTTCCGCCCTCAACACGGGTCTTGACCGCACCCTCGGAGGTCTCGCGGTCAGCCCTCTTCGCTGCAACGAGCTTGCCCTTCTCGCGGATGATGTCCATAGCCTTGTTGAAGTCGCCTGCGGCTTCCTCAAGGGCCTTCTTGCAGTCCATCATTCCGGCAGAAGTCATCTTGCGCAACTTCATTACGTCTGCTGCTGTAATTGCCATAATTGTCTATGTTTCTTTAAATGGAACTATTCGCTTTTCTGCTCTTCGGCTGCGGCCTCGGCGCTCTTTCCACCCTTGCGGGCACGGAGCTTGCGTCCGCCCTTAGCCTCTTCTGATACTTCTTCGGCCTCGGCGTTCTTGTCCTTCTCGAGCTTGCGCTCATCAAGACCTTCCTGGATAGCCTTGCAGAGTATGCTCACAATGCACTCGATTGAGTTTGCGGCGTCATCATTTGCCGGTATTACATAATCAATTGAGCTGGGATCGCAACAAGTATCAACCATTGCGAATACCGGGATATTGAGGCGGTTGGCCTCTTTGACTGCATTGGCTTCCTTCTGAACGTCAACGATGAAGAGGGCTGAAGGCAGGCGTGACATATCGCGGATCGAGCCGAGGTTCTTCTCGAGCTTGGCTCTCTGGCGGTCCACCTGGAGTCTCTCTCTCTTGGCGAGCTTGTCGAAGGTACCGTCCTCCTTCATCTTGTCGATGACGGACATTTTCTTGATGGCTTTGCGTACGGTGGGGAAGTTGGTAAGCATACCACCTGCCCAACGCTCGGTGATTGAAGGCATATTGACAGCGGAAGCTTTCTCCTTGACAATATCCTTAGCCTGTTTCTTGGTAGCCACGAAGAGAATCTTGCGGCCTGACTTTGCAAGCTGCTTCATCTCCTCGGCTGCCTCATCTATCTTGCCGATAGTCTTGTGCAGGTCAATGACGTGGATTCCGTTCTTCTGGTCGAAGATATAAGGGGCCATTTTAGGATTCCACTTCCTTGCCAAGTGTCCGAAGTGAACACCTGCATCAAGCAATTCTTGGAAATTTGTACGTGACATTTGTTTGTTTTGTTTTTGTTGTCCCTGCTTGAGGGTCTCTTTTCATCAAGGTGGAGTAGCGTCTGATGGCGGTCTCCATCCTTTTCCGCAGCGCGGCAGCCGTCCGTTTGGCGGTTTTGAACCGCGACTGTGCTGATTTTGTAAGACTTGTAAGGCTTAACGCTTGCTGAACTGGAAGCGGCGGCGTGCACCGGGCTGACCCGGCTTCTTGCGCTCAACCTCACGGGCGTCGCGGGTGAGGAATCCGGCGGCTTTCAGTGCAGGACGGTAGCTTTCCCTGTCGAGCTCGCTGAGAGCACGGGCGATACCCAGACGGATGGCTTCAGCCTGACCTTTGATACCACCACCTACGATGGTGACCTTAACGTCGAACTGGCCAAGTGTAGAGGTAACCTCGAAAGGCTGGTTCACGATGTAACGGAGTGACTCGAGGGAGAAATACTCCTCAAGAGGGCGGCCGTTTACAGTGACATTGCCTTTGCCGGCTGTCAGATAAACTCGAGCGACGGCAGTCTTACGTCTTCCAAGGGCGTGTGTCTGTTCCATTTGCTCTGTTTAAATTTCGTCCAACTTGATAACTGTAGGGTTCTGTGCCTGATGAGGATGCTCGCTGCCTGCATATACGAACAGGTTTCCGAGCAGATCGTCACCAAGACGGGTCTTGGGGAGCATACCCTTTACTGCTCTCCTTACAAGCTCTTCAGGGCGATTGGCGAGAATCTCCTTGGGTGTTGTAAACCTCTGTCCACCAGGGTATCCGGTGTAACGGGTGTAAACACGGTCGGTCATCTTCTTGCCGCCGAGGGCAACCTTCTCTGCGTTTACTACGATGACGTTGTCACCACAGTCAACGTGGGGAGTGTAGCCGGGCTTGGTCTTGCCGCGAAGGACAAGAGCAACACGGGATGCAAGACGACCAAGCGCGAGATCTGTCGCGTCAATGACAACCCACTTCTTGTCTACGGTCGCCTTGTTGAGCGATACCGTTTTGTAGCTTTGTGTGTCCACTGTCTTGATCTTTAAATAGTTAATAAAAATTGCGATCCCTACACAAAATAGGGGTCGCAAAGTTAATTAAAATTTATGAATAATCAAAAATATCCGACTATCCTATGAAATTGGCCTGGATGAAGGCGTTCACTGCAACAGCGACGAACATCAGGCAGATAAGGCTTACTACGATGACACCGATGACCTTCACTCTCTTGAACCAGGTCTGTCCGTCCCAGCCTACAGTCTGGAACATGCTCCAGAAGCCGTGGGTAAGGTGGAACCAGATGGCTGCGAACCATATTATATATATAAGGAGTATCCACCAGTGGCCGAATACGGTTGTGAGAAGCAGGTAGGGGTCGTCCACATAGGTTCCGATGTGCAGCAGCTCAGGCATCTGCATCTTGGCCCAGAAGTGGAAGAGGTGGAAGACGATGATGCCGAGAATCACGATACCGAGCACGAACATGTTGCGTGCGGCCCAGGAGTCGGTAGCGGCCCTGCTTGAAACCTCATAGCGCTTCACTCCGCCGCGCGCCATCATGTTTTTGGCGGTAAGCCAGCATCCGTAAGCGATGTGGACCACGAAACCAAGGGCGAGAACAGGCACCATCAGGGAGATGACCGGGGTGGACATAAAGTCGCAGCCGAGCTTGAACAGACCGTCTCCGGCGCTGAAGAGTTTGTCGTCAACGGCAACTGAGCCGAACTTTCCTGTGAAGGAGTCGATGACGGAGAAGAAGTTGATTACGGAGTGCAGGAGCAGGAAAAGGATGAGGAAGGCTCCGCTCACCGCCTGGATGAATTTCTTTCCGATAGATGAATTGAATATAAACATTGATGTAGAATTTAATATCATTCGGGACTGCAAATATAGTCCTAATCTTGCAAGTTTCATAATTTTCGAATACTTTTGTTTCAAGAAGCGTCTGAAGTCGGCAGCAGTGCCGGCCGCCGGGCCGGGCAGAAAGGTCTTCCCGCAAGCAGACCCTGCCCGCCGAGAATTGATATGCTTGCGTAACCGGATTGGAAATGAGAGTATTGCTTAAATTGAGCGGAGAGAGCCTCGGAGGCAATGAGGGAAGGGGAGTGGATGCTGCCAGCCTCAAAGCCTATGCAGCCGAGATAGCCGCCGCAGTTCGCGCTGGACACCAGATTGCGATAGTGAACGGAGGAGGGAACATCTTCCGTGGACTTCAGGGTATGGGTAAAGGATTCGACAGGGTGATGGGCGACAGGATGGGTATGCTGGCAACGGTCATCAATTCCCTTGGCCTGTGCTCAGCCCTCCGTTCGGAAGGTATTGAGGCCGAGGTGTTTACGGCTACTCCTATGGAGCCCGTGGCCCGCTATTACCGTAAGGAGGATGCCGTCAAAGTGCTCGACAGGGGCGGAGTTGCCCTTATCGCAGGAGGCACCGGCAACCCTTACTTCACCACTGATTCGGGAGCAGCGCTCAGGGCCCTCGAGCTGGGAGTCGATGCCCTTCTGAAGGCGACAAGGGTGGATGGAGTCTATACCGCCGATCCCGAGAAGGACCCGAACGCCGTCAAATACCAGGACCTTACTTTCAGCAAGGCGCTTGCCGACCATCTGAAGGTGATGGATGCGACTGCCTTTGCCCTGTGCGAGCAGGGGAATGTACCTCTGATAGTATTCAATGTAGAACAGAGGGGCAATCTTGCCCGCGTGCTCTCAGGCGAGAACATCGGCACCACAGTACACGTTTAACCATAACACCACATAGATATGCTTACAGATAGAGCTAAAGAAATTGTCAATCAGACAGAAAGCAAGATGAAAGATGCGGTCGCCTTCCTGGAGGAAGATTTGAAGTCCTACCGTGTGGGCAAGGCCAATCCGCTGGTTTTCAATGGAGTAACCGTCGATTATTACGGCACTCCCACCCCCATAGCACAGGTTGCATCTGTAACCTCCCCTGACGCCAAGACTCTGGCCATCCAGCCTTGGGAGAAAAATATGATCCCCAAGATTGAAAAAGCCATCATCGATGCCAACCTCGGATTCACTCCGCAGAACAATGGAGAGGTAATCCGCTGCACCGTTCCTGCTCTCACCGAAGAGAGGCGTAAAGAGCTCATCAAGAAGGCAAAGGGCGCCGGTGAGAACGCCAAGATAGTGGTCCGCAACGCCAGACGTGACGGCATAGAGCTGCTCAAGAAGGCCCAGAAGAACGAGGGTATGCCCGAGGACACCCAGAAGGAAGCCGAGACTGAAATCCAGAAGATTACCGACAAGAAAGTCAAGGAAGTTGACGAGCTTGTGGCAGCCAAGGAGAAAGACATCCTCACCGTCTAAGGCAGATATGAATATCAGATTTCTCAAATGGCGGCAGGTCTTGGTTATAGGCTTGTCCGCCCTTTTCTTGTCACTGCAGCCCTCTGAAGCTGCAATCGAAAGACAGTTGTTCAATTTCGGATGGGAATACAGGACCTGTATAGCCCATAGCGGCGATACTACTGCCTGGAAGGGGGTCGATTTGCCGCACGATTTCCAGTTTGAGTTCCCCTGGGACAAGTCCGCAGGCGGAGCAAGAGGGTTCAAGCCTATGGGCGAGGCCTGGTACCGCAAGACCTTCACCGTCCCCGCACAGTGGGAAGGCAAGCAGGTAGTCCTTGATTTTGACGGCCTTATGTATTATGGGGACGTCTATGTCAACGGAGTGAAGCTCTACTCCACTGACTACGGATACGTCGGATTCGAAGTCGATATGTCCAAGCAGCTCAAATATGGGCAGGACAACCTTGTGGAAGTGTATTCCTCTACCGGAGCGTCCAAGGGCTCGCGCTGGTACACCGGCGGCGGATTGATTCGCGACGTGTATCTCGAGCTGCGCAACCCGACCCATATCTCCCGTCACGGAATCTATGTGACTACTCCGAGGGTGTCTGAAGAGTCATCCGAGGTGTCGGTGCAGGTTGAAGTGAGCGGATGGCAGGGGCACGATGTCACTATAAAAGCGGAGCTCTTTGACCCTGACGGTCAGATGATTGCAGCTTCTTTTGGCCGTATGCCTGAGCACACTCATCAGAGCATTACGGAGGTGAAGCTGGAGAGCATGCAAGTCGAAGGAGCGAGACTGTGGAGCCCCGGGAGCCCCTCCCTTTACGGGGTAAAAGTCTCCCTCTTTGAAAACGGAGAGCTCCTGGATTCTGCCGAAGACAGCTTCGGAATTCGCTCCATCGAGTATTCTCCCGACTTTGGATTCAAGCTCAACGGCGAGAAAATATTCCTTCAGGGAGTCTCTGACCATCACGACCTCGGAGCTCTTGGTGCCGCTAGTTTCGAAAAGGGTGCCGAGCGCCTGATGCTCCAGCTCAAGTCATTCGGCTTCAATGCTATACGCTGCTCCCACAACCCCTACTCCGATTCGTTTATGCGTCTGGCGGACCGGGTCGGAATCCTTGTGGTGGACGAGCTGATCGATAAATGGAGCGATGACGCATACTGGGGCGGCAGGCGCAACTTTACCGACCTTTGGCCTTCCCTTATCACCGAGTGGATCAAGCGTGACCGCAACAGGGCCTCAGTAGTGCTGTGGAGCCTTGGCAATGAACTGCAGATGCGAGAGGACCTGACTGGCTTCCAGGGGATGAACGACTGGGGAATCACCACCTACAGGGTGTTCGACCAGGTGGTGAAGCGCTGGGACAGGACAAGGCCCACTACCGTAGCGATGTATCCCTCCAGGAGCGGAGCGATATCAAGGCACGATGCAGATTTCAACACCCATCTGTGCCCTCCGGAGCTCTCGCTGGTGACCGAAGTCGCCTCTTTCAACTACCAGTCTGCCCGTTACAAGGATTATGTGAAATACGCTCCTCATCTGAACATCCTGCAGAGTGAAGCCGAAACATCTGCCCTTCTGGAGCCGTATCTGAATATGGATAGGGACCATTCCGTCGGGCTGTGCTACTGGGGTGCCGTCGAGTATTGGGGTGAGTCCAACGCCTGGCCCAAAAAGGGCTGGAACTACTCTTTCTTTGACCATTGCCTCCAGGCTTATCCGCAGGCCTACCTCGTGCGCAGCGCCTTCCTTCCCGACAGCCCTGTGGTAAGGATCGGTGTTGTTGATGCAGGCTCCAGTGAGTCAATAAACTGGAATGATGTGCAGGTCGGAAAGCAGGCGATGGATGAAAGCTGGAACCATCCGGAAGGCAGCCTTCTCACCCTTTTTACCTTCAGCAATGCGGAGAGCGTGGAGCTGGTTGTGAACTCCAGGAGCCTTGGAATCAGGCAGGTACCCAAGGATAATCCACAGCAGGCCAATATGATACGCTGGGATAATGTGCCTTATGGCAAGGGTGGCTATGCTGAGGCTATAGCCCGTGATGCAGATGGAAAAATTGTGTCGCGTCATCGCATAGAGACCTCCCGAAAAGCAAGCAGGCTGCTTGTGGAAGCAGAAACGCCGGAGCATTGGAAAGCTGACGGGATGGACCTGCAATACATCTGGGTAACGGCAGTTGACTCCAAGGGAAGAAGAGTATGGGATTATGACCGGGAGCTGAGCGTGAGCCTGGAAGGGGAGGCGAGCATATTCTCTATGGACAATACCGACCATTACACAGATACTCTTTTATATGGGGTGGATGCAAAACCGATGTATAAGGGCAGGATGCTCATAGTGCTCAGAAGCGGCCATCGTCCCTCTGAAATCCGCCTCAACTGCCGCAGCAATAGCCTCAAGGCGACAATAGACCTTAATACTAACGCCAATTGATGGGAATAGGGCTATACAGGATTGACTTTTTCGAACTGGTGCTGTGTATGACGCTGGGGCAGCTGCTGATAGGCAACCCCTTCTACGCCGCCGCAGTATTCCTGTTCGCTGATATGCTGCAGTCCTGTCTGCTGGGCAACATAGCCAAACTCGTGCACCAGGACAGGCACAGATACCTGTTCGACATTCTTTTCTGCCTTGTCATCGCGGGAGGGCTTGTGCTGGTGTTCCTCTATCCGGTGCTTTCTTCCAGTCCCGATTCTGTCCTTGTATCCCTGTTCTGCCTCTGCGTGGTGCTGAGGGACTCTTTCTGCGCCCGTCCCATAAATATTTCCGACTATCCGTCCCGGCCTGAAAGCCGAAAAGGGGAGCGTCTTGTGACCCTTTGCCTTATCCAGCTCTTATTCGACCTTCTCTGTGTCTGGATTCTGGTCCCCCGGTTCAAAGGCTTGGATCTGGCCCTGTTGCTTGTTCTACTGCTGCTTTCCGGAATCGGGAAGCTCCTAAAACCTTCGACCCGTCTGGTGCTGGACGCTCCTCTGCCGGAGAACAAATACACGGACATAGCCTCGTACAGGATTTTTTCCGATATGAATCTGTACTCCACCATCTCGATGAATCTCGGGGTGATGAGTGTGCTGTTTGTTATGACCAGGGCTTATGCAGGCTCCTATTCATCTCTGCTGTTTGCCTCCCTGCTGGTTTGGCTGCTGCTGATGGGTGCCGTAATCCATATATGCTCCCGTCTGACCAAAAAACGCTTCAGGGGCCTGGCTCTCAGTGAGTTCATCTTCGGTGCCCTGACCTGGTGCCTCGGTGCCGTGTTTATGTTCAGGGCCAGGACTCTGGTATTCGTCGCCCTATGGACTTTTGTATGGGGCCTTGGCATAACGCTGATCAGCTCTTCCGTGCGCAAATTCTACCTCGATTTCAAGGCGGTAGGTGAGCTGGCAGGTGAAGAATATGGCAGTAAAGAGTTGAGCCTGAGCAATATGGTGGTCTCCACTTCCGCCGGATTGATTTCTTCGGCCATAATGCTCCTTATGCTCGCGCTATACTCCTTCCTGAGTTCGGACTTCTCAACTGTCAAGTGGACCTCACCCAATGATGTGTGGGTGATGCAGCTCCCTCTGGCATTTATGCTGGTGGCGCTCGCAGTTGCCCTCAGGCAGCCTCTTGACTATCGCAACCGGGAGAAGCTGATGCGGTTCATAGACGCAAAGGCCCCGAACGAAAAGATGGGCGAGAGCCTCAAGTCCCTGTTTGTCAAGAAGTACCGTATGCGCTTCGGAGTCAAGATATTGTGCACTCTTGCGCGTCCGTTCCTCAGGCTTAAGGTAAGCGGAAGGGAGAATATCAGGGAGCAGGAGTGCCCTTCTGTATTCGTGTGCAATCACGGCTTCCTGTACGGCCCCATTTCAGCTGTAATCTATCTGCCGACATATTTCCGTCCCTGGATCCATAATGTGATGCTTGACACGGAAACTGCGGTGGCCCAGATGCACCGTTCCCTCTCTTTCCTGGACCGCCTTTTCGGCCGTAAAGCGGGAGACCGGATCATTCGCTGGATTAACTCCATTCTCCAATGGGTTCTGAGTTCTTTCAACCCCATCCCTGTTGTGAGGGGTGCGTCCCGCGATGTGATGAGTACCTTCAACGCTTCGCTTCAGGCTCTGCTCGAAGGGGACAATATCCTCATCTTCCCCGAGAAGCCCCGCGAGTTGAATGAACAGCCGCAGGAGGATGAGCAATATGACCCTGACAAATTGAGGAATTTCTACACCGGATTCGCCCACATCGCCAAGATGTACTATGACGCGACGGGCAAGAGCCTGCTGTTCTATCCGCTCTACTCCGACCGCGACCGCAGGCTTTTCCGCATAGGGGAGGGTGTCCGGTATGATGTTTCTCTGGCTCCCCGCGAGGGCAAGCAGAAAGTGGCCCGGGAACTGCAGAGCAAGATGAGCGAGCTGTCTAAGTAAATGACTATATTTGCAAACCTTAATATTGAATAAAATGAAAAGTATTCTTGGCATAGGAAATGCTCTCACCGACATACTTGCAGTGCTGCCCGACGATAGCCTGCTGAGCGAGTATCATCTTCCGAAAGGGAGCATGCAGCACGTGGACATGGAGACGGGAGATAAAATATGGGCGGCGCTCAAACCTTTGGGAGTCAAATATGTAGCCGGCGGATCGGCGGCCAACACCATAACCTGCACATCCATACTCGGGATGCCTTCGGGCTTCATCGGCAAGATTGGCGACGACGAGCTGGGGCTTCTGTTCAAGAGCGACCAGGAGCAGTACGGAGTGAAGACCACCCTTCTGAAGAGTCCCCACTCGAGCGGCCGCTCGATGGTCTTCGTGAGCGGAGGCAATGCCGAGAGGACTTTCGCCGTCTATCTGGGAGCCGCCCTGGACCTGGTGCCGGAAGACCTGAAGCCGGAGTTTTTCGAAGGCTATGATTATTTCCATATTGAAGGGTATCTGGTTCAGAACCAGGCTCTTGCCCGTCGTGCTGTGGAGCTTGCCCACAAGGCCGGATGCATCATCTCCATCGATATGGCTTCCTATAATGTAGTGGAGTCGAACCTCGCTTTCCTGCACGACATAGTAGAAAGGTATGTAGATATAGTCTTTGCCAATGAGACCGAGTCCAAGGCTTTCACCAAGCTTGACGATCCGCGCAAGGCTCTTGACGAGATAGCCCGTATGTGCAAGGTGGCAGTCGTCAAGGTCGGTAAGGACGGCAGCTGGATACGCAGCGGTGAGAACATCCATTTCATCGAGGCTTATCCCGCGCAGACCATAGATGCAACCGGCGCAGGAGACACCTATGCGGCAGGTTTCCTGTTCGCCCATTCTCTTGGCCTTCCTCTTGAAGCCTGCGGACACGCCGGTTCCATCATAGCCGCCAAGGTGGTTGAGGTGCTGGGCACCAAGATTGATATCCCCCGCTGGAAGAGCGCGAAGAACCAGCTCAGAGAGCTCTTTGCCGCCCGTGGTGTAACTGCCGAAAGTCTTGAATAACAGTATGAAAGCATTGAAGCATTACTTCTATGTAGCCCTCAAGGGCTTCGGAATGGGGGCCGCCAATGTGGTTCCCGGCGTGAGCGGAGGTACAATCGCCCTTCTGACCGGAATCTACTCCGATATCGTGGGCTCGCTGAACGCCCTTACCGAAAAGAAGACCTACAGCAGCCTGTTCAAGGGCCGTTTCAAGGAGTTCTGGCAGAGCATCAACGGTAATTTCCTGCTTGCCCTGCTTCTCGGCGTGCTTGTGAGCATCTTCTCGCTCGCAAAGCTGATGACCTATGTCCTGGCGTACTATCCGGTTCTAACCTGGGCCTTTTTCTTCGGGCTTATCCTTTGCTCTTCCGCCCTGATGTTCAGGGATATAAAGGGATGGAAGGGGACTGATGCCATTTTTCTGGTTCTTGGCCTCGGGCTAGGAGTTGCGCTCTGCCTCCTGTCTCCTACCCAGACTACCGATGCGCTATGGTTTATCTTCATTTGCGGCGCCCTTGCCATCTGCACTATGATTCTTCCCGGCGTGTCGGGCAGTTTCGTCCTGCTGATTCTCGGCAAATATGACTACATAATGAATGCCGTTTCCACCCTTAACGTCCCTGTCCTTCTTGTAATGGCAGCCGGTTGCATTGTGGGAATCCTTGCTTTCGCGAAGCTTCTGCATTTCCTGCTGGCAAAATGGGAGAAGCAGACGATGATAGTCCTGCTGGGTTTTGTGCTCGGTTCGCTGATTAAAGTATGGCCCTGGTACGATATGCAGGCCGTCAGCAGCGCCCAGGTACTACGCACCGGCAGCGCCGCAGTTCTGGATTACCAGATTCTGCCCGCCGTGCTGTGCTGTCTTGCAGGTGCCGCGCTGGTCTTCGTGATTGACCGTCTCGGAAAGGGGAGTGCGAAAAAGTCCTAGTCGGAAAGGGTCAGCTCCACCGGACAGTGGTCCGAGCCGAAAATCTCGTTGTGGATTTCCGCCCCGGCGATGCGGCTTCTCAAATCTTCGCTTACCAGAAAATAGTCAATTCTCCACCCCACGTTCCGCTCGCGGGCTCTCATACGGTATGACCACCAGGAGTATTTCTGCTCTTCGGGATGGAGCTCCCTCCACGAGTCTATGAATCCCGAGGCGAGCAGCGAAGTCATCTTAGCCCTCTCTTCGTCGGAGAACCCGGCGTTGAAGTGGTTTGTGGCGGGGTTCTTGAGGTCAATCTCTTCGTGTGCGACATTCATATCTCCGCATACGATGACTCCTTTCTTGCTCTTCAGACGGCACAGGTACTCCCTGAAAGCGTCCTCCCACTGCATACGATAGTCTAGTCTTTTAAGGCCGTCCTGGGAGTTCGGAGTATAAACGTTCACCAGATAGAAGTCTTTGGTTTCCAGTGTGATGACCCTTCCTTCGCTGTCGTGCTCCCCGGCTCCTATCCCGTAACTTACGCTCAGGGGCTCTAGTCTAGAGTATATGCAGGTGCCGGAATATCCCTTTTTCTCGGCGTAGTTCCACCAGGAAGAGTAACCCTCGAACTCGAGATCGATCTGCCCCTGCTGGAGCTTGGTTTCCTGAAGACATACAAAATCGGCGTCCAGGGAGGCGAAAATTTCGCTGAATCCCTTCCCCGCCACGGCGCGAAGACCGTTGACATTCCAGCTTATCAGTTTCATTGCGTAAGATTAAAGCTCAAAAATACGAATTTATTCGTATATTCGTAAAATTTTGCTCCCAAGACCAAGGGAGCGCAGAAAGTCGAACGCCAAAAAGCACAGAATATGAGGAATCTTCTGCTCTACAATACCTTAAGCCGCACCAAGGAGCTGTTCAAGCCCGTTCATCCCGGTCACGTGGGAATGTATGTCTGCGGTCCTACCGTTTATGGTGAAGCCCATCTGGGCCATGCCCGTCCCGGGGTGACTTATGATGTGCTCAGCAAGCTGCTCAGGCATCTTGGCTATAAGGTCAGATATGTGAGGAACATCACCGATGTAGGTCATCTTGAGCACGATGCCGATGAGGGCGAGGATAAGATTGCAAAGAAGGCCCGCCTCGAGCAGCTGGAGCCAATGGAGGTGGTGCAGACTTATACTCTGCGCTATCACGAGGCTATGCGCAAGCTCAATGTCGCCCCTCCTTCCATCGAGCCCCGCGCCTCCGGACATATTCTGGAGCAGATTGAAGCCGTTCAGAAGATTCTCGACGCGGGCTATGCATACGAGAGCAACGGAAGCATATATTTCGATGTGCAGAAGTACGACCTTGATTTCCATTACGGGGTATTGTCCGGGCGCAGCCTCGATGCCACCCTCGAGGGCACGAGGAACCTCGACGGGCAGTCCGACAAGAAGGCTCCCTATGATTTTGCACTATGGAAGAAGGCTGAGCCTGAGCATATTATGAGGTGGAATTCGCCTTGGGGAGAGGGTTTCCCGGGCTGGCATCTGGAGTGCTCTGTGATGGGGGAGAAGTATCTGGGAAGGGAGTTTGATATCCACGGAGGCGGAATGGATTTGATGTTCCCCCACCACGAATGCGAGATAGCCCAGAACCAGGCTTCCAGGGGCACTCAGGGGGTGCATTATTGGGTGCACAATAATATGATTACCATCAACGGGCAGAAGATGGGCAAGTCGCTCGGCAATTTCATCACCCTGCCGGAGCTTTTCAGCGGGTCCCATCCCAAGCTGGAGAGGGCCTACAGCCCTATGACTGTCCGTTTCTTTATACTTCAGGCCCATTATCGCGGAACCCTGGACTTTTCCAATGAGGCTCTCGAGGCCGCTTCCAAGGGTCTGCGCCGTCTGATGCAGGCCGCAAAAGACCTTTATGCTATGGCGGGTGTGGCGCGCAAGGAGTATGTATATGGCGAAGAAGAGCTGGTCGCAGCGCCTGAAAGTTGCCAGGCTGACTCCAAGGAGATTGTTTCCATCTTCGATAGCATTTACGACGCGCTGTGCGACGATATGAATACCCCTATGGTGCTTGCTGCCTTCTCCGAGAGCGTCAAGCTGATCAATTCTGCCAAGGCGGGTCAGCTGCGCCTGAGTCAGAACGATTTCAAGGCGCTGGTGCAGCTCTACGACGATGTTCTTTTCGGAGTTCTCGGTCTTGTGGACGAGGAGCAGGCGCAGGGCGCATCTTCCAAGGTGGTTGCCGGGCTTATGGATATGGTGCTCGAGCAGAGGGCCAAGGCCAAGGCTGCCAAGGACTGGAGCCTTTCGGACCATATCCGCGACTCTCTCTCCGCCCTCGGTATCAAGGTCAAGGATACGAAGGACGGCGCCGAATGGTCGCTGGAGTAGCTTTACCGAGCGCAGCGCTTTCCCCCTGTCATTTCGAGCAAGCGCAGCGCTTTCCCCCTGTCATTTCGAGCGGAGCACGAAGTGCGAAGTCGAGAAATCTGTTTTGAACCGGGCGGCAGCGCTGCTATCAGCTTTCAGGCTGCCAACGGCGGAGCTCCGCTCGGCTACGCCTCGCTACGGCCCCTCCCAGAATCTACTGCGTCATCACTTCGTGATAACTTGTATCTTCCGGGCCCCGTCCCCCTGCCCTCTCCGGGGGTGGATATGTCCGCCTTGTGGCAGCCTGAAAGCTTTACATCGCAGCGCCGCGCCTTCGTGCAATTCACCTTACACAGCCGAAAATGCTAATGCACCGAATATCAAAGTGTTAACTTTTAGCGGTGTTGCAGGTGGCATCATTTAGTCGCCACCTTACATAGGGTAAGTTGCTATGTTGTTAATAATCAGTTGACTAGTAAACCTCGTTGAGCGAGGTGAATTGCTCGAAGCCCTGCAACCATTCCCGCAATCATTCCTGCAACCATTCCTGCAATCATTCCCGCAATCTGACGTGCAATTTTTGTGGCCCATTGACGGAACCTGGTGGCCTTGACGGAATTCACCCTATAGCCAACAAGAAAAATTCATCTTGGACATCCCGCTGAGTTTGATGCTCCCGGTAAACAATGAAGGCGTGCCGTGTCATCCGGCAGGAGTAGCTTGTTAAAGAAGTTCTATGCCCTGTGATTTGCATTCGGAGCGCATTTCTTCGGGCCAAATGCTGCTCTGCACTTCGCCTATATGGGCTTTGCGCAGAAGGAACATACAAAGCCTCGATTGACCTATGCCACCGCCTATGGTGTAGGGGAGCTCTCCTGCGAGCAGCTTGCTGTGGAACATAAGGCTTTCCTTATACTCCTCACCCCTCAGTGCGAGCTGGAGCTTGAGTGCGCTCTCGTCCACCCTGATACCCATACTGGAAATCTCGAAAGCCTCTTCGAGAACGGAATTCCACAAAAGCAGGTCGCCGTTGAGTCCGCAGTAGCCGTCGCTGTTAATGGTGCTCCAGTCGTCGTAGTCTGCCGCTCTTGAGTCGTGCGCCTGACCATTGGAGAGCGGGGCACCTATGCCTATAATGAATACGGCGCCCCACTTGCGCACGATTTCGTCCTCTCTTTGTTTCGCACTCAGGTCGGGATACATCTGCAGCAGTTCTTCGGAGTGGATAAAATGGATTTCGTCGCTGAGCTGGGGCTCAATCTGGGGATATTCCACAAATATCTTGTTCTCAGTGACTTTGATGGCTTCGTATATTCTGCGGACAGTCTTTTTCAGAAAGTCCAGATTCCGCTCTTCCTTGCGTATGACCTTTTCCCAGTCCCACTGGTCCACATATATTGAGTGCAGATTGTCCAGATGCTCGTCGGGACGAAGGGCATTCATATCGGTGTAGATACCCCTGCCGGGCTCGACTCCCAGCTGGGCGAGCTTCAGCCTCTTCCATTTGGCCAGCGAATGCACAACTTCGGCCCTCTGTTCTCCCATATCCTTGATGGGGAATCCGACGGGCCTTTCTACCCCGTTCAGCTCGTCATTCAGGCCGGTGTTGGAGAGGACAATCATAGGTGCGGTAACCCTCAAAAGTGCAAGCTGGGCCGAGAGGTTGTTCTGGAACATATCCTTCACGCTCTTGATGGCCTTTTCAGTGTTCTCGATGCTTCCGAGCAAATTCTTGTAACTCATGACGATAGTTTTGGAAATTATTTTTCCTGCTGTTTCCGGTACTCCGAAGGGGTAAGCTGCGTGACGTTCTTGAAGGCGCGGACAAAGTTGGGATATGCTTCGAAACCGCAGCGCTCAGCCACCTCGTACAAGTTCATCTGCGGGTTCGTGTCCAGCAGGTTCTTCGCCCTCTGGATTTTGAGACGCTGGATGTAGCTTGAGGGGTTGTGGCCCGTGAGTGCGACAATCCGGCGGTAGAAGCGGCTGTCGCTCATACATACGCAGGCAGCGATGCTGGCAACGTCCGTCTTCTTGCCTTCATCCATAAGGGAGTTTACAGTGTCGGATACCTTGAGCAGGAACTGCAGGTCGGCATCGTCAGCCTCGACGATGGCCTCATTCTCAACCTCTTTGTGATCCTTAGCTGCCCGGGCGTACTGGTCGCGCATAGCGATATACCGCTCCAGCTCCTTGAGCTTACGCTGCTGCAGCCGGCTCGTGTAGAACCACACCGCCCCGATAAACAGCACCAGGAAGGTCAGAGCGACAATCCCGAAAGCGAGGGCGCGATTCCTCATCCTCGCCTTCTCCTCCTGCCGCATCAGTTCCTCGGTCCTGAACTTTACGTTGAACTCGCTTACCGCCTGCTGCATATCACGGTGGTAGATGGAGTCCTTCAGCGTAGAATACCGCAGCAGATGCTTGTCCGCCCTGCCCGGATCGCTCTCCCTTAGCGCCTCGTACAGCCCCCTCTGTGCGCGGCTCTCTCCATACATATCGCCCCGCTCGGCAAACACCCCGGCGGCTATCTCAAAGTGAGCGGCAGCCTCTTTTTTGTGCCCCCGTTTGGATAGAAGTTCTCCCATCTGGTTATGGCAGATGGACAGGGAGCCCAGATTGCCGGCCTCCTCCAGAATAGGTATCGCCCTCTCGAGCGACTGCACCGCCGCATCTTCCTGACCCAGAGCCATCTGAGCCGACGCCATCTGCGAAAGACGTATGCCCATTCTGGCAGTATTGCCCTGCAGGGAGTCCAGCCGGAAAGCCCTGATAGCATAGTCCAGCGACTTCAGGTTCTCGCCCCTGATGTGATAAACTTCCGAGGCCATTCCGTAGCGTATGGGCAGCAGATTGGTGTCATTCGCCTTCTCGCAAATGCGTATGGCCTCCAGGATGTATTTCTCGCTCTCATCCAGTTGCTTGGCCGTAAGGCAGACGCCGGCAAGCGAATTGAGGGTACTGCCTACGCGGCTCTCCTCACCTTCCTCTCGGCAAAGTTCCAGGCTCCGGCTCAAATGCCCGACCGCCTTCTCATAATCCGCCCTTCGGAAATAGAAAAGGCCCACAAGATGCTCGCAGTCGCTCTCCATCAGCGGATCTCCCCAGCGTCCAGTCAGTGGTAAGGCTTTCAGGGAGTATTCCAGACCTTCATCATAATCCTGCGTTGTCCAGAGATATTCGCCAGCCCAGTACCAGACCAGCATATTCAGACTGTCCGACGGGGTGCGGCTCGAAGCCCTGAGGCGATCGTCGGTTATCTCCTCCCTGTCGAGAAGTTCAAAGATTCTGTCAGCCGTGGCGATGCGCGCCTTACCTTTCTGACTGTCATAGTCTTTCAGCAGTTCTATGATGGCGCTTCCGGGCTTGGACGCGGCGGTGAGGGCTGCAGGCGCTCCGCAGAGGAATGCGCATATCGCGCATAGCAAGAGATTCGGTCGATACTTTAGCATATACAAAAATACAATTTTCTGCAGAATAGCAGTGCCGCTGCGGTCTTTTTGCACGATAATGATAGTTTAATGACCGATTGTGATAGGCACTTTCCGGGGAGAACAAACTACATTTGCCAGACGCGCATTCACAGAGAAAGACCAGATTGAACTAAACTAAAAAATATATTAACTACAATGAAACAAGAATTGATTTACAAAAAGCCTGAGTGCCTTGTCATCGAGATTGAGGCACAGTCTGTCATTTGTGCCAGCGCCACCGACTTCAAAGACGGAGGAGATCTTGATTTGTTATTTTAGTTAAGGAGGAACAGAAATGAAGAAGATTCTTGCATTCGCAGTGATAGCAGCCACAGTGGCCGTTTCCTGCCAGAAAAATGAAGTTCCCGCGTCCGAGCAGAGCCAGGGCGTGCCTATGACTCTTGTCGCCAACATCGGAGGCAACACCAAGGTTACTTATGAGCCCGACGGCAACGTCCTCAAGACCAGCTGGGAAGCATCCGAGACCATTTCCGTAGTCACGTTGGACGACGCAGGCAAGTTGGTTGCGGTTGACAATTTCACCTCTAGCGGCACGGCAGGCCGTGTCCAGGCGGAATTCACAGGTGTCTTCACCGGCGGCCCTTCGCCCGCAAAGGTAATCGTCATTTACCCTGCACTGAATTACGATGGGTCGCGGTACTACAAGACAACCCCATACAAGAATTACGAAGGCAAAGATTTTTCCGCATTGTACAATGCAGAAGTCGGAAGCGAGTACATACAAGGAAACTTTGATTTACTCAAGCAGACAGAGGACAACGACGCTTCTCACCTGAGAAACTACTGTATAATGGATGGCGTTGCCAATAAGGACGATATCAAGGCCAACACTCTTAATGTGACGCTCTCCAACCAAATGATAGTGCTCAAGTTGACGGCCAGTTTCCCTGATGCCATGAAAGGGAAAACCTTGTCCAAAATGAATATACAAACCACTGATGGTTCTGATGTCAACAAGAATTGGTCGTATAACGATTCCTGGGAATATCTGGATATACCTAAATATGGCATAATAGGTCGTGGAAGCGGACCTATCCATATCTGGGATTTGTATTCCGATATTGTAATTCCTGCTTCCGGCTCCGTAACACTGTATTTCGTCGGTTGGAATTTCTCTAAACTTGAAGCAGGCAGCAAGCTGAAATTCACCGCAACGGTCGATGGGGCAAATTATGGCCCTGCCGTCAAGACGCTTTCAGGCGATTTGCAACTTGAAAAGGGAAATATCTACCGTATGACGGTAACGATACCTGAATAACGCCCACAAAGCGTATAACTTTTTGGAGGACGACCGCTAGTGCAACATTCACCGCTGCGGGCAAAACCGTAAGCTGCGAGAAATCCAAATGCGTCAATATCGCTATCAACTACAGCAGCTTCAGTGCTATATAAATTAAAGACTTAACCTGATAATTATATGCCGCGGAAAGTAATGTTTTCGCGGCATAATTTTTTGCATCAAATAACGGCTTCTCTCATCCCGCGCTCTATTTCAGGTGGGATAGGAAGCTGTCCTTCTCGCTGGCGCTGAAGCCGCGCTTTGCGGCGTAGCTGTCCAGGCTCTGCGCGCTGAGAAAGCGGATCTCGGGGTAGCAGGCGTCTGGGTGGGCGAAAATCAGGCCGCAGATGCTCGCGTCCGGCACCATTGCGCAGCTCTCGGTAAGGCTGATGCCGAGTTCCTCTCCCCGTGGCAGAAGCGAAA
Organism: uncultured Bacteroides sp.; assembly: GCA_945874355.1. GTDB lineage: Bacteria > Bacteroidota > Bacteroidia > Bacteroidales > UBA932 > Cryptobacteroides. The sequence goes on along the minus strand of CAMCGB010000005.1, from coordinate 93,800 downwards.
GAATGTCGCGCTTCAGGGAGTGGTCAGGGCAGCTAAGATAGCCTGCGGCCGGCTTGATGAGCTTGGCCTTGGCGTCTTTCGGGAGCTGGGCCTCAAGAGTGGAGTCGAGCCAAAGAGAAGCCGCCTCGGCAAGAGTCTGCCTGAGAGTGCGCTCAAGCATATGGGAGTAAGAGTCCCGGCAACACTCGCACTCGCAGCCGCCTAAAGGATGCACGCTCAGGGCGAACAGCCCGAAAGGAGAGCGGAAACCATATTCGGCAGGGGCCACAAAATCGCTAAGACTCAGCAGCTTGTCTTCCTCCTGGCGCAGCATTGGCAGCTTGAAGCTGTCGGTGATTATCCAACCGTCCTCGCTGTAGCCCTCCTCAAAGCGCGCGCACAGCCTGATTGAGCACTCGTTCAGCCGGCTCATACGCTCAAGTGCCGTGAGCGCATCTTCGCTCAGACGCGTGGTCTGCTCGTCCGTATGTTCGCCCTTAATGCCCCAGATGGCATAGAAAAGCTTCCAGTCAAAATAAGGCAGCAGTTCCTTGACGCTGAACTCCTTAAGAGCTATATCGCTGAAAGTCTTGCCTTTAAGATAGCTTTCCGGGGCGAACTGCTTCTGCTCCTTCGGCTTCTCGTTCTGCTTGCGTTCCTTCCCCAAGGCGTAGAGCGAGCGGAGCTGAGCCATCTTTTCCTGCTCCACCTTTTCCGTCTCAAGTCTGTCCTGCATAAGTCTTGAAGCCAGCACAGCACTAGCCGATGCGTCGGAAGCGTAATAGACGTGCGGGTACAAGGGGGCGAGCTTCACTGCCGTGTGCAGCTCCGAAGTGGTGGCTCCGCCGACCAGCAGGGGAGTGTCCATCCCCTTCTCGTTCATCGCGCGGCACAACTCCTCCATCTGGAAGAGCGACGGGGTGATAAGACCGCTTACACCTATGATATCGGCTCCCCAGGACTCAGCTCCTCCGATTATGTCCTCCTTGCTGACCATCACTCCCAAGTCCTTCACTTCGAAGCCGTTGCATCCCAGTACTATGCCTGTGATATTCTTTCCTATGTCGTGCACATCCCCCTTGACAGTGGCCATCAGTATCTTTGGCTTGCTCTTGGGTGTTCCCTTGTCCCCGCTTTCCATATAAGGCTCCAGAATTTTTACCGCTTCAGACATAATCTTTGCCGATTTGACCACCTGCGGAAGGAACATCTTCCCTTCGCCGAACAGCTCTCCCACCTTCGCCATACCCTCCATCAGCGGACCTTCAATCAAGGAGACAGCGCTGTAGCCTTCAGACGAGAGGGCCAGAAGAAGGTCGCTCTCAAGGTCTGCGGAAGTACCTCTGACTAGGGCATTTATGAGCCTTTGGGTGCAGTTTTCCTCCTTTGCCGACTTGTCTTCACTCTTCCCGCCTCCCTGCTGGGCTGCCTGCTTTTGTGCTGCAATCTGCGCAGCTTTTTCTATCAGCCGCTCGGTTGCACCCGGGTCGGAGTTCAGAATCACATCCTCCACCCTTCTCAGCAGTTCCTCCTCTATATCGTCATAAATCTGAAGCATCCCGGGGTTCACTATGCCCATATCCAGACCCGCCTTCCTCGCGTGGTACAGAAAAGCCGAATGCATAGCCTCGCGCACGGGATTATTGCCCCTGAAGGCAAATGAGAGGTTGGATATTCCGCCGGATGTCAGCGCACCCGGAAGATTGGTCTTAATCCACCTGACAGCTTCTATAAAGTCCTTTCCGTAGTCCGCGTGCTCTTCTATACCCGTACCGACGGACAGCACATTCACATCGAAAATGATATCGCTCGCCTTGAAGTCCAGCTCATCGCGCAGCAGTTTCCAGGCTCTTGCGCAGATATCAATCTTCCTCTGATAAGTGGTTGCCTGCCCTTCCTCATCGAAAGCCATTACCACAAGCGCAGCACCCAAGTTCTTGATTTCCCGAGCTTTGCGCAGGAACTCCCGCTCTCCCTCTTTTAGAGATATGGAGTTTACGATGCACTTGCCCTGGGCGTTTTTCAGTCCGGCAAGTATGGTCTCCCAGTGCGAAGAGTCTATCATCAGGGCAGCCTTGGCAACGGCCGGCTCCCCGGAAATGCATCTGAGGAACCTCTCCATCTCAAGGGTAGAGTCGAGCATGGCATCGTCCATATTGATGTCGATAATCGATGCGCCTGACTCTATCTGACCTGCCGCCACCTGAATGGCGGAGTCGTAATCCTGGGCGGCAATGAGTTTGGCAAACTTGCGCGAGCCGGCCACATTGGTCCTCTCGCCAATATTTGTGAAGTTGCGGGAAGCATCCACTTCAACTGCTTCCAGTCCGCTTACTTTCAGGCTCTTGCGCTCTGCTTTCCATTTCCTTGCAGGGCAGTTTTCCAAGGCCTTTCCTATCTCCCGTATATGCTCCGGAGTGGTGCCGCAGCATCCTCCTGCGATGTTCAGCAGCCCTTTCTCTCCCATCGCCTTCATAGCCCGGGCCATCTGAACGGGGCTCTGGTCATACTCTCCCATCTCGTTCGGAAGTCCGGCATTCGGGTGGCAGCTCAAAGGACATTCGGCCCACTGAGCAACATCTTCCATCAGGGGAGTCAGGTCCTCAGCTCCAAGCGAGCAGTTAAGCCCGAAGCTCAGGGGTCCGGCGTGTTCGACGCTGGTATAGAAGGCTTCTATGGTCTGGCCGGTCAGAGTTCTTCCGCTCCTGTCCGAAGCCGAAGCCGAAATCATCAGCGGCAGCTCCAACCCGCTCTGGCGCAGGGCATAGATGGCGGCCTTAGCATTAAGGGCATCGAAGCAGGTCTCAAGAAGCAGGATATCAACTCCTCCGCGCGCGAGGGCTTCTATCTGCTCTTTGTAGCAGAGAGCCATCTCGTCGAAGCTATAGGCCCGGAAAAAAGGGTCCGAGAGCTTCTGGGCGAGGGTAAGGGATTTGCCGGTAGGGCCGATACTTCCGGCTACCCAGACCTTCCGCCCGGCCCTGTCGGCTTCGCTACGGGCAATCCTGGCAGCCTGGAAAGCCATCTCGGAAGCCATTTGGGCGCATCCGTACTCGGATTGGCTTATTCTATTGGCAGAGAAAGAGTTGGTCTCGATAATATCGGCTCCCGCCTCGATGTATGCGCGGTGGATACTCGCCACCTTATCGGGCTCGCTGAGGTTGAAACTCTCGCTGTTCCCGCTCAGGCCTGCTCTCTGGAGCATAGTTCCCATAGCCCCGTCCAGAATCAGGATGCGGCTCTGTAACTCGCTGAACAACTGCTCTACTGCCATCAGAAACACGCTCTAAGTATATTCACTACATTATCAGCCTTGCCCATAGTGTAGAAATGCACTGCCGGAACGCCTTTCTTGATAAGGTCCTTGCACTGATTGATGCACCAGAGCTCTCCTATCCGGTAAAGAGCCTTTTTGTCGTCCTTGAAAAGGCGCATCTCGCTCGTGAGCTCCTGGGGGATGTCAATGCTGAATGCTTGGGGCAGAAGTTCTATCTGCCTGAAGGTCGAAAGGGGCTTGAGTCCGGGGATAATGGGCACGCTGATGCCTGCCTCGCGGCATTTGGACACAAAGCTGTAGAAGACCGAGTTGTCGAAAAACATCTGGGTTATCACATAGTCCGCTCCGGCGTCAACTTTGGCTTTGAGATGCGCGATGTCGTCTTCCATATTAGGGGCTTCGAAGTGCTTCTCCGGATAGCCTCCCACTCCTATACTGAAAAAGCCCTCGCACTCACGCTGCTTCTCGAACTCCCTGATGCCTGAGACCAGCTCGTTGGCGTGGCGGTAACCTCCTTCCTGAGGGGTGAAACGTTTCTCCCCGGTGATGCAGTCTCCCCGCAGGGCCAGAATATTCTCGATTTCCATAAAGCGGAAGTCCTGCAGCTGGAAGTCAATCTGGTCCTTCGTAGCTCCTCCGCAGATGAGGTGGGGCACCACATCGACTTTGAACTCCGACTGGATGGCTCCGCACACGGCACTCTCGCTTATCCTTTTACGGACCAGGCGGCGCGTGAAAGAACCGTCAGAGTTCTTGACATATTCGTATTCGTCCCTGTGGCAGGTGATGTTTATGTATTTGGGGCTGAATTCGATAAAGGGTCTGACGCTGTCTAGCAGCTCTTTTCTCGAAATTCCGTTCAGGGGTGGAACGATTTCGAGCGAGGGATAGGCTTTAGTGCTTTGAAGCAGTATATCTGAAACTTTCATAACCTGCAAATTTACCCCGAATCCGTTTCTTTTCCAAATCGGAAATCAAGGCAATAATAAAAAAGAGAAGGGGCTTAGCCTGCTCCTTCTCTTTTTTGATTAGATTTCTCGACTCCGCCCTTCGGGCTACGCTCGAGTTGTCATCTCGACCGAGCGAAGCGAGTGGAGAGATCTTTTACCGCTAAAGGTCGTTGAACTCGTCCTTCATCTCATCCTTGCGGACTACGATGATATCCTGGTAGCTCTTGAGTCCGGTACCGGCCGGGATGAGGTGACCGCAGATGACATTCTCCTTGAGGCCTTCCAGATGGTCGACCCTTCCTCTGATGGCTGCCTCGCTGAGCACCTTGGTGGTCTCCTGGAAGGAAGCTGCAGAGATGAAACTGTCGGTCTTCAAAGCGGCGCGGGTGATACCCTGGAGTATCAGCCTTGCGGTGGCGGGCTGGGTAGCCCGTGCGCTCAGCGGCTTCAGACCCTGACGCTCGAGCGATGAGTTCTCGCTGCGCATCTGTCTGGCATCGATGATGTCGCCTTCCTGGTATTTCTGTGAGTCTCCGGCAGTCTGCACTACATACTTGCCATAGATTCTGTCGTTGACATCCATAAACTTCCACTTGTCCACCATCTCCTCAGAGAGGAACTCGGTGTCTCCGGGGTTGGTGATCTCGACCTTGCGCATCATCTGTCTGACGATGATTTCGAAGTGCTTGTCGTTGATCTTCACACCCTGCAGGCGGTACACTGCCTGAACCTCGTTCACGATATACTCCTGAGCCTTGACAGGTCCGAGTATATTGAGGATGTCGCTGGGCGAAACTCCACCGTCGGAAAGGGGAGTGCCGGCCTTTACATAGTCGTTCTCCTGAACAAGAATCTGCTTGGTCAGAGGCACCAGATAGTGCTTCTCGACACCGTACTTGTTGCGGACTACGATTTCGCGGTTACCTCTCTTGACCTTGCCCATCAGAACCTCACCGTTGATCTCGGAGAGAATAGCGGGGCTTGAAGGGTTGCGTGCTTCGAAGAGCTCGGTAACACGGGGCAGACCTCCGGTGATATCGCTTGCCTTGCCGATGGCGCGGGGGATTTTCATTATGACGTCGCCGACCTTGACCTGATGTCCGTCCTCAGCCATGATGTGGGCGCCTACAGGCAGGTTGAACTGCTTGAGGATGTCGCCTGCCTCATTGACAATGAGCATAGTAGGAGTCCTGGTCTTGTCCTTGGACTCGATAATGACCTTGTCGGTGCTGAGCGAGAACTCGTCGGCACTCTCCTTCTGGAAGGTTGCGCCTTCAATCATGTTCTCGAAGCGTACGGTACCTGCAGTCTCCACGATGGTGGTGGCGTTGTAGGCATCCCAGTTACATATCAGGTCACCCTTGACAACCTTGTCTCCGTCAGCCTTGTAGAGCACTGCTCCGTAAGGGATGTCGTACTGTGAGAAGGTGATTCCGGTGTTCTCGTCGATGATCTTGAGCTCGGTCATGCGGCTCACTACCACAGTCTCGGTGGTACCCTCATCGGTAATCCTTTCGATGGTCCTGAGCTCGTCGAACTGAAGGACACCGTTGTACTTGGACTCGATTGAAGAGTCGGCTGCAGATGAAGAAGCGGTACCGCCGACGTGGAAGGTACGCAGTGTAAGCTGGGTACCGGGCTCTCCGATGGACTGGGCTGCAATCACTCCGACAACCTCGCCCTTCTCGACCATACGGCTGGTGGCCAGGTTGCGGCCGTAGCACTTGGCGCAGACACCCTTGCGGCTCTCGCAGGTGAGTACCGAACGGATTTCAACCTGCTCGATGGGCAGAGAGTCGATAAGATCGGCTTCCTTCTCCCTGATTTCCTCGCCGGCCTTGATGATCAGCTCCCCGGTCAGAGGGTTGAAGATATCGTGCACGGAAGTACGTCCGAGAATTCTCTCGCCCAGAGACTCAACCACTTCGTCCTTGTTCTTGATGGCGGTTGCGATGAGTCCTCTCAAAGTGCCGCAGTCCTCGTCGGTGATGATTACGTCGTGGGATACATCCACAAGACGTCTGGTCAGGTAACCTGCATCCGCAGTCTTGAGGGCGGTATCGGCAAGACCCTTTCTGGCACCGTGGGTGGAGATGAAGTACTCGAGCACTGACATTCCTTCCTTAAGGTTCGAAACGATAGGGTTCTCGATAATGTCCGCTCCCGATGCACCGGCCTTCTGGGGCTTGGCCATAAGTCCACGCATACCGCAGAGCTGCTTGATCTGGGTGGTAGATCCACGGGCTCCGGAATCCAGCATCATGAATACGGGGTTGAATCCCTGCTGGTCCTCGGAAATCTGCTGGGTCACAATCTTGGTGAGCTTGTTGTCCACAGATGACCAGAGGTCGATGACCTTGTTGTAACGCTCGTTGTTGGTGATGAAACCGTTCTCGAAGTCGTCGCGGATCTCGGCCACTTTCTTGTAGGCCTCCTCGACGAGGGTAGTCTTCTCCTTCGGGACAAGCACGTCGCCGAGGTTGAATGAGATACCGGCGCGGAATGCCTGGTCGTATCCGAGGTTCTTGATGTCGTCAAGGAACTTGGCTGTGCGTGTCACACCGGTGTGCTTGATGACATTGGTGATAATCTTCCTGAGGCTCTTCTTGCCGAGCACCTCGTTCACATAGGGAACTTCATCGGGTACATACTGGTTGACGATGATGCGTCCTGCAGTAGTCTCGACCATCTGGGTGCCCTTTGAAGGGTCGTTCTTGTCGGCAGGGATGCGCACGTTGATCTTGGCGTGCATCTCGATGGCCTTCTCGTTGTAGGCCACGATGACTTCCTCGGGTGAGTAGAAGCTCATTCCCTCTCCCTTTGCTCCCGGACGTACTTTGGTGATGTAGTACAGACCGAGCACCATATCCTGTGAAGGCACGGTGATAGGAGCTCCGTTGGCAGGGTTGAGGATGTTCTGGCTACCGAGCATCAGCAGCTGGGCCTCCATAATGGCGGCGTTGCCCAGAGGAAGGTGGACGGCCATCTGGTCACCATCGAAGTCGGCGTTGAAGGCCGTACAGGCGAGAGGATGCAGCTGGATGGCTTTTCCTTCAATCATTCGGGGCTGGAAAGCCTGGATACCGAGCCTATGGAGGGTAGGCGCACGGTTGAGCAGCACGGGATGACCCTTCATCACGTTCTCGAGGATGTCCCAGATCACGGGATCCTTGCGGTCAACTATCTTCTTGGCGCTCTTTACGGTCTTCACGATACCGCGCTCGATGAGCTTGCGGATGATGAAAGGCTTGTAAAGCTCGGCAGCCATGAACTTGGGCAGACCGCACTCGTGCATATTGAGCTCCGGACCGACGACGATGACCGAACGGGCGGAGTAATCGACTCTCTTACCGAGCAGGTTCTGACGGAAGCGTCCCTGCTTGCCCTTGAGCGAGTCGGAAAGGCTCTTGAGAGCCCTGTTGGATTCGCTCTTGACGGCAGATGACTTCTTGGAGTTGTCGAACAGGGAGTCCACAGCCTCCTGGAGCATACGCTTCTCGTTTCTGAGAATCACCTCAGGAGCCTTGATCTCGATGAGCCTCTTGAGTCGGTTGTTACGTATGATGACCCTGCGGTAGAGGTCGTTGAGGTCGCTGGTAGCGAACCTTCCTCCGTCGAGGGGTACCAGAGGACGAAGGTCGGGCGGAATGACGGGGATGACCTTCATGATCATCCACTCGGGCCTGTTGATGCCCTTGGACTCCTGGAACCACTTTACGACCTGAAGCCTCTTGAGAATCTCGGTTTTCCTCTGCTGGGAGGTCTCGGTGACCATCCTTGAGCGGAGTTCCTTGCCCAGGGCTTCCACATCAATCTCGCAGAGAAGGTCATATATACCCTCGGCTCCCATCTTGGCGATGAACTTGTTCTCATCGTTGTCAGCAAGGTTGCTGTTCCCGGGGATACGGGCCAGCGTGTCGAGGTACTCGTCTTCAGAAAGCAGGTCCATCTTCTCGAGGCCGCTCTCTCCGGGACGTACTACTATGTATTTCTCATAGTAGATGACCGACTCGAGCTTCTTTGCGGGAAGTCCGAGAAGTGCGGAAATCTTGTTTGGAGCAGACTTGAAGTACCAGATGTGGGCTACAGGCACAGTGAGGGTGATGTGACCCATCCTCTCGCGGCGCACCTTTTTCTCGGTAACCTCCACATTACATCTGTCGCAGATGATTCCGCGGTAGCGGATTCTCTTGTACTTGCCGCAGTAGCACTCGTAGTCCTTGGTAGGACCGAAAATCTTCTCGCAGAAGAGTCCGTCCCTTTCAGGCTTGTAGGTCCTGTAGTTGACGGTCTCCGGCTTGAGGACCTCGCCGCAGGAACGTGCGGTGATGTCCTCAGGCGAAGCGAGCGAGATGCTTATCGTCTGGAAGTTGCTCTTTATTTTGTTGTCTTTGCTATTGAAAGTAGGCATATTACTATACGTTCAAACAATTATTCCAATGTAACCTTGAGTCCCAGACCACGGAGTTCGTGGAGCAGAACATTGAGTGATTCCGGAATTCCGGCAGGAGGGATGGGATCTCCCTTCACAATGGCCTCGTAGGTCTTGGCCCTGCCGACCACGTCGTCGGACTTGACGGTAAGGATTTCCTGAAGGGCGTTGGCCGCACCGAATGCCTCGAGGGCCCAAACCTCCATCTCTCCGAATCTCTGTCCTCCGAACTGTGACTTACCTCCCAGAGGCTGCTGGGTGATAAGTGAGTAAGGACCAATTGAACGTGCGTGCATCTTGTCGTCAACCATATGGCCGAGCTTGATCATATAGATGACACCAACGGTGGCAGGCTGGTCGAAATAGTCTCCGGTGCCGCCATCGCGAAGCTTGGTCTTGCCGTATCTGGGCACTCCGGCCTTGTCGGTGTAGTCGCATATCTCGTCAATGCTTGCACCGTCGAAGATAGGGGTGCTGAACTTCAGTCCGAGCTTGTCTCCGGCCCATCCGAGCACGGTCTCGTAAATCTGACCGAGGTTCATACGTGAAGGCACGCCCAGAGGGTTGAGCACTATATCGACAGGAGTACCGTCCTCAAGGAAAGGCATATCCTCCTGGCGTACAATCTTGGCTACAATACCCTTGTTTCCGTGACGTCCGGCCATCTTGTCACCCACGGTAATCTTACGCTTCTTGGCGATATATACCTTGGCAATCTGCATCACTCCGTTGGGGAGTTCGTCTCCGACCTTGATCTTGTCCATCTCCCTCTTGCATATGGCCTGCTCAGTCTTGAGGGCTATGCAATAGTTGTTGATAAGATCCCTTACCATATCGTTGGTCTCCTTCTCGGTAGTCCACTTGTTGGAGTTGATATTGGTATAGTCGATGCTCTTGAGCAGGTCGGTCGTGATCTTCTTGTCCTTTTCGAGAATCTCGACTCCGTAGAGGTCGGTGATGCCTGCGCTCTTCTTGTTCTTGGTCAGGGCGGAGAGCTTCTGCATGAATTCGGTGTAGAGTCTTTCGGCCCTGCGGTCGAACTCTGCCTGACGCATCTCGAGGCGGGTCTTCTGGTCGGTCTTCGAAGCTCCCTTCTTGCCGCTCTCCTTGGAGAGTTTGGTGTAAAGGGCGGTCTTGATGACGGTTCCGCTCAGTGAAGGGTTGGCTTTCAGCGAAGCGTCCTTCACGTCGCCGGCCTTGTCGCCGAAGATGGCTTTCAGGAGTTTCTCCTCAGGAGAAGGATCGCTCTCTCCCTTGGGGGTGATCTTACCTATCATGATGTCGCCTGGCTCGATGTGCGCACCTATGCGTACGATACCGTCGTCGCCGAGGTTCCTGGTTGCGTCCTCGCTTACGTTGGGGATGTCAGAGGTGAGCTCCTCGGGACCGCGCTTGGTGTCGCGCACCTCGGTCAGGTACTCGTCCACGTGAACGCTGGTCAGCACGTCCCACTTCACCATCTCCTCGGAGAGCACGATGGCGTCCTCGTAGTTGTATCCCTTCCAGGGCATGAACGCTACCTTGAGGTTGCGTCCGAGGGCGAGCTCGCCGTTCTGGGTAGCATATCCTTCGGTGAGCACCTGTCCCTTCTCAATCTTGTCGCCCTTCTTTACGATAGGCTTCAGGGTGATGGTAGTGCTCTGGTTGGTCCTGCGGTAGATAGGAAGCTTGTAAGTGGTCTCTTCGGGGTTGAAGCTTACGAACTTCTCATTGTCGGTAAGGTCGTATTTTACCCTTATCTCATTGGCGTCCACATAGGTAACCTCTCCGCTTCTGGTAGCTACGACCTGGGTGCGGGAGTCCTCGCAGGCTCTCTGCTCAAGTCCGGTGCCCACAATCGGGGATTCAGGTCTGAGAAGGGGAACTGCCTGACGCATCATGTTGGCGCCCATCAATGCACGGTGGGCATCGTCATGCTCGAGGAAAGGAATGAGCGACGCTGCGACAGATGCCATCTGGTTAGGTGCAACGTCCATATAGTCCACCTGGTCTTTGGTGACTACAGGGAAGTCAGCCTCGAGACGGCACTGGATGCGGTCTGCAAGGATATTGCCCTGCTCGTCCAGCTCAACGTTGGCAAGCGAAACGAGCTTGTCCTCTTCCTCCTCCGCACTCATATAGTGGCAACCCTGCTCGCTGAGGTCCACCTTGCCGTTCTTGACGTCACGGTAGGGGGTCTCGATGAATCCGAGGTCGTCGATTCTCGCGTAAACGCACAGTGAAGATATAAGTCCGATGTTAGGACCTTCAGGAGACTCGATAGGGCAGAGTCTTCCGTAATGGGTGTAGTGAACATCTCGAACCTCGAATCCTGCCCTGTCGCGGCTCAGTCCTCCGGGACCGAGAGCCGAAAGACGCCTCTTGTGGGTAATCTCGGCAAGAGGGTTGGTCTGGTCCATGAACTGGGACAGCTGGCTGGTACCGAAGAATGAGTTGATGACTGAAGAGAGAGTCTTCGCGTTGATCAGGTCGATGGGGTTGAACTGCTCGCTGTCGCGCACGTTCATCCTCTCCCTGATGGTACGGGCCATTCTGCTCAGACCTACGCTGAACTGGTTGGCCAGCTGCTCTCCTACGGTCCTCACCCTACGGTTTGACAGGTGGTCGATATCGTCCACCGTAGCCTTTGAATTGATGAGCTGGATGAGATACTTGATGATCTCTATAATGTCTGTATTGGTGAGTACACGCACCTGAGGGTCAATCGAGAGATTGAGCTTCTTGTTCAGACGGTAGCGTCCGACATTGCCCAGGTCGTATCTCTTCTCCGAGAAGAACAGCTTGTCGATCACGTCCCTTGCTGTGCTCTCATCGGGCGGTTCAGAGTTGCGGAGCTGTTTATAGATGTAGTTGACAGCTTCAATCTCCGTATTCGTGGGATCCTTCTGAAGAGTGTTGAAGATGATGGCGTACTCGTTCGAGTTGGCCTCGTCCTTCTGAAGGAGTATAGTCTTTTCGTCGGCCTGAAGTATGGCATCGATGCTGTCGTCGTCAAGAATTTCGCCTCTCTTGACGATGATTTCGATTCTCTCGACAGGGGTAACCTCACCCGTGTCCTCATCGATGAAGTCTTCAAATTTGGTTTTTAGGACATTGTTGGCGAGCTTGCGGCCCTTGTTGGCATTGAGCTCGTTCTCGCTGACGGTAATCTCGTCTGCAAGGTCGAAGATGTCGATGATGTCCTTGTCCGAATTGTATCCGATGGCTCTGAGCAGAGTGGTCACAGGCAGCTTCTTCTTGCGGTCTATGTACGCGTACATCACGTTGTTGATGTCGGTGGCAAACTCTATCCATGAACCCTTGAAGGGGATGATTCTCGCTGAGTAGAGCTTGGTTCCGTTGGCGTGCATGCTCTGGTCGAAGAACACTCCGGGAGATCTGTGCAGCTGTGATACGATAATACGCTCCGATCCGTTGATGACGAAGGTGCCGGCAGGAGTCATATAGGGTATGTTGCCCAGATAGACGTCCTGAACCCTGGTCTCGAAACCTTCGTGCTCGGTGTCGGTGCAAGAGAGCTTGAGCTTGGCCTTCAGGGGCACACTGTAAGTCAGGCCCCTGTCAAGACATTCCTCGATTGAATACTGGGGAGGGTCGATGAAGTAGTCGATGAACTCGAGCTTGTAGCTGTTCCTCGTGTCTTCAATCGGGAATATCTCCTGAAACACCTGATACAGACCCTCATTACGTCTGTTTTCAGGCGTTGTTTCAAGCTGGAAGAAGTCTTTGAACGACTTCAGCTGCACTTCCAGAAGATCCGGATACTCCAGAATCTTTGATGTTGCAAAGTTTATACGCTTGTTGGTGGTCTTATTTGACATATTCTGCCGTAGAAATAGAGAAAAACTTAAATACGGAAAAAAGGTTTAGAGCCTATTATCCCCGGCTCTAAACCTGTTTGTCCCCTTTGGCAGGGAGAGGCGGATTTATTTAATCTCAACCTCAGCGCCGGCCTCTTCAAGGGCTGCCTTGAGAGCCTCTGCGTCTGCCTTGGAAATTTTCTCTTTAACGGTAGCAGGAGCGCCGTCAACAAGATCCTTAGCTTCCTTAAGACCAAGTCCGAGCTCAGACTTAACGACCTTGATAACGTTGAGCTTAGCCTGACCTGCGCTCTTGAGGATTACGTCGAACTCAGTCTGCTCTGCCTCAGCGGCTGCACCTGCACCTGCGTCAGCTGAAACTACTACTGCAGCAGCAGCGGGCTCGATACCATACTCTTCCTTAAGAACCTTTGCGAGTTCCTGAACATCTTTTACAGAAAGGTTTACCAACTCTTCTGCGAGGGCTTTAACATCTGCCATAATTGTATAATTTTTAAATTGTTAATAATTTTTTATTCTGCAGCGGGAGTTTCAGGTGCTGCTGTTTCCTCTGAAGCGCTCTCTGCTGCGGGAGCAGGAGCAGCCTGGGCTGAGTAGATCTTCTCGTCCTCAGCCTTGCCCTCGGATGCATTCTCAAGAGCAGATACGACGTTGCGTATAGGGCTCTGGAGCAGACCGATGATGTCGCCGATGAGCTCTTCCTTGGTCTTGATGGCTGCGAGAGCCTCGAGTTTGTCCTCTCCGATGAAAACGCAGTCCTGTACATAGGCACCCTTGATTACAGGCTTGCTGAATCCTTCCTTCTGAAGCTTCTTGATGAGCTTGGCAGGAGCGGCGGGGGTGGTGGTGTACATAATTGCGGTGTTGCCTACCAGAGTCTCGGACAGGGTTTTTACTTCCTCGTTCTCGAGTCCCTTGAGCACGTGTGCGAAGAGAGTGTTCTTCACTACAGTGAGGACAACGCCCTCTTTGAAGCACTCACGACGGAGTTTGCTTGTCTGTCCGGCATTCAGGCCTGCGATATCCGTGATGTAGAAGTTGGGATACTGCTGGAGCTGCGCTGAGATGCTTTCAATAATCTGACCTTTTACTTCTTTCTTCATAATATTGAATTTTTACTCAGCATTGTTGAGGAATGCCTTGAGATCAACCTTGATACCTGCGCTCATGGTAGAGCAGAGAGCTGCGCTCTTCATATATGTGCCCTTGAGTGACTGGGGCTTCAGCTTGGAGATGGCGTTCAGCACCTCTGCAGCGTTCTCATAGATCTGCTGTGCAGAGAATGAAACCTTTCCGATGGCGGCGTGAACGATACCGGTCTTGTCAACCTTGAAATCGATCTTACCGGCCTTGGAAGCCTTGACGGCTGCGCCGATTTCCATGGTTACGGTGCCTGTCTTGGGGTTAGGCATAAGTCCGCGGGGACCGAGAATCTTACCGAGAGCACCGACCTTGGCCATAACTGAAGGGGTGCAGACAATAACGTCAACATCGGTCCAGCCTCCCTTGATCTTCTCGATATACTCGTCGAGTCCTACGTAGTCTGCGCCTGCCTCCTTTGCCTCGTTCTCCTTGTCGGGAGTACAGAGGGCGAGGACTCTTACGACCTTACCGGTTCCGTGAGGAAGGGTAACGACGCCACGAATCATCTGGTTGGCCTTGCGGGGGTCAACGCCGAGGTTGGCGGAAATTTCTACTGATGCGTCAAACTTGGTGTATGTGATGTCCTTTACAACCTGGCACGCATCTGCGAGTGAGTACAGCTTGTGAGAATCGAACTTCTCAGCTGCAGCTTTCTGATTTTTTGTCATTTTGCTCATAATGTGTGCCGGGGTTTAAAGGTTCTCGGGGAATTCACCGGTGACGGTGACACCCATACTTCTTGCTGTTCCTGCAACCATACGCATAGCGGCTTCGAGAGTGAAGCAGTTCATATCCGGCATCTTGCCTTCAGCGATGGTCTTTACCTGGTCCCAGGTGATGCTTGCAACCTTCTTGCGGTTAGGCTCTCCTGAGGCTGTGGTGATCTTTGCAGCTTCCTTGATTGATACAGCTACTGGCGGCTGCTTAACTTCGAATGTGAATGACTTGTCGGAATAGACAGTAATCACAACCGGTACAATCTTACCTGCCTGGGCCTGCGTGGCTGCGTTGAAAGCCTTGCAGAAGTCCATGATGTTCAAGCCTTTGGAACCGAGAGCAGGTCCTACCGGAGGTGCGGGATTTGCAGCTCCGCCTTTGATTTGGAGCTTAATGAATCCGGTAACTTCTTTTGCCATGATTTTTTATGCTTTTGTTACTTGAGTAAAGCTGAGTTCTACTAGGGTCTTTCTGCCGAAAATCTCGACGATGACTTTAATCTTGCTCCTGTCTTCGAGTATCTCCTCGACAGTGCCGTCGAAGCCGCTGAAGGGACCGTCGGTAATCTTTACAGAATCTCCGACACTGCAATTGACCAGGGTCTCTGCAGCCGCATCGATGTTCTCGTCCTGGTTGCCGAGTATCCTCTGAACTTCTTCGTCACGAAGAGGAACGGGCACTCTCTCAACCTGAGTTCCATTGGTGGTTTTCTTTTCAGTCAGGAATCCGCTCATTCCGGGAACGAGATTGCGGATGATGTTCTCCAGCTTTGCGCTGAGCTCGGCCTGAATAAGAACATAGCCAGGGAAAAGCAGTTTGTCAACGGCTTTTCTCTTGCCTTTCTGTGTCACTATCTCTTTTTTAACCGGAACAAGAACCTGTCCGACTTCGTCCTGCAGTCCGCTCCTCTCGATTTCCTTCTCGAGGTATTCCTTGGCTTTTTTCTCCTTGGTTCCTGCGGTGCGCAGAACATACCATTTCATTTCGCCCATGACTAGAACAAATTACAGTTTGTAAATGCCGGTCATCAGAGATTGGAAAGCGAAGTCGATAACCCAAAGAATAAGGGCAAGAACAACGGTTGCGACAATCACCAAAATGGCGGAGCCTGTAAGCTTCTGCCAACTCGGCCAAGTCGTCTTCTTGGTCAACTCTACGAAAGACTCTTTGCAGTAATTGATAAACTTTCTCATCTTTACATTTAATGGGTGCCGCAGTATGGAAGCGCGGAAGTGGCACCTGTTAAACAATTACCAAATCGTAACCTTTGATATTTGCAGGGGAAGCAGGAATCGAACCCACATGGACGGTTTTGGAGACCGCTGAACTACCATTGTTCTATTCCCCTGTATAAGACCGGCACCGGGGTACCGGTCTTTTGGGATGCTTGATTAGTCAAGAATCTTGGTTACCTGACCTGCACCAACGGTACGTCCACCTTCGCGGATGGCGAAACGCAGATTCTCGTTAAGTGCGACAGGAGTGATGAGCGTAACGTCGATCTCAACGTTGTCACCAGGCATAACCATCTCAACTCCCTCAGGAAGAGTAATCTCTCCGGTAACGTCCAGGGTGCGGATGAAGAACTGAGGACGATACTTGTTGTGGAAAGGAGTGTGACGGCCACCCTCTTCCTTCTTCAGGACGTAAATCTGTCCGAGGAAGTGCTTGTGAGGAGTGATTGAGCCGGGCTTGGCGATAACCTCACCACGCTTAACTTCCTTCTTGTCGATACCGCGGAGCAGAAGACCTACGTTGTCTCCGGCCTCTCCCTGATCGAGGAGCTTGCGGAACATCTCGACACCTGTAACGACGGTGTTCTTGGGCTTGTCGTTGAAACCTACGATTTCTGCAGGGTCATTGACGTGGATGGTACCGGTCTCGATACGTCCGGTAACAACGGTTCCACGACCGGTGATTGAGAAGATGTCCTCGATAGGCATGAGGAAAGGCTTCTCGTTCTCACGTACAGGAAGGGGAATGTAGGAGTCAACAGCGTCCATAAGCTCCATAACCTTGTCCATCCACTTAGGCTCTCCGTTAAGAGCACCAAGAGCGGAACCGCGGATGATGGGAGCGTTGTCGCCGTCGAAATCATACTTGTTCAGAAGGTCGCGAACCTCCATCTCCACGAGGTCGAGCATTTCCTCGTCGTCAACGAGGTCAACCTTGTTGAGGAATACGACCATCTTAGGTACGTTCACCTGCTTAGCGAGAAGCACGTGCTCGTTGGTCTGGGGCATAGGACCGTCAGTAGCGGCAACTACAAGGATAGCACCGTCCATCTGGGCTGCACCGGTAACCATGTTCTTAACGTAGTCGGCGTGACCCGGGCAATCGACATGCGCATAGTGACGATTGGCGGTCTGATACTCTACGTGTGAAGAGTTGATGGTGATACCGCGCTCCTTCTCCTCGGGGGCGTTATCAATCTGATCGAATGATTTGGCCTCGCTAAAGCCTTTGTCTGCCAGCACCTTGGTGATAGCAGCGGTAAGTGTGGTCTTACCGTGGTCAACATGGCCAATTGTACCAATGTTAACGTGAGGTTTGTCCCTCTTAAAAACTTCTTTTGCCATAATATTACGTATAAAAGTTGTTGCAAAAACAAGCCGGCTTTTAGACCGGCATTCGAGCCGATGATGGGAATTGAACTCATGACCTCATCCTTACCAAGGATGCGCTCTACCCCTGAGCTACATCGGCAACATCTGAGCGGGGTAGGAGAATCGAACTCCCATTTCCAGCTTGGAAGGCTGGCATAATAGCCATTATACGAACCCCGCTTAGAATATTGTGGGCAAGGATGGATTCGAACCACCGAAGGTAAAACCAGCAGATTTACAGTCTGCCCCATTTGGCCACTCTGGTACTTGCCCTTTTGCTGATGAGCCGATGGAGGGAATCGAACCCACGACCTCGAGATTACAAATCACGCGCTCTAGCCATCTGAGCTACATCGGCATCGTATTTCAAAGTCCCCCTATCGGTAAGGGATTGCAAAGATAGTGATTATTTATTAATCTGCAAATATTTTTGCAAACTTTTTTCAATTCCTTCCTTGTCGATTCCGCATTCGGCAAGTTGTTCCGCTCTGCTCTTGTGGCTTATGAAGCGGTCAGGGATGCCCAGACCCTCTACTTTGATGCTTTCGCCGAGACTTTGCAGACTCTCGCATACTTCAGAATAGAGCCCGCCTTTCAGACTCCCTTCTTCAATTGTGATGATTGTACGGTAGTGCTGTGCAATGTGGGAGAGCGCCTCTGTGTCGAAGGGTTTGAGGAAGCGGAAATTGTACACTCCCACCCTTCCGTTGCAGCCTTTGGCCGCTTCGATGGCTGCGGCCGAGATGGGTCCTATGCACACAAGGGCCACTTCGCTTCCTTCCATCAGGCATTCGGCCTTGCCAATTTCAAGTTTTTCGGCCTCTTTGTCTTTCCACTCCGCTCCGTTGCCTTCTCCTCTCGGATACCTTATTATAAAAGGGGAGGAGTTGTGGAGGTAGGCAGTGTACATCAGATTCTTCAGCTCCATCTCGTCTTTGGGGGAGCTGATCACGATGCCCGGGATGCTGCGGTACGCCGCCATATCGAAACAGCCGTTGTGCGTTGCTCCATCCTCGCCGACCAGCCCGGCCCTGTCGAAACAGAGCACCACTCCCAGCTTCTGCAGAGCCACATCGTGGATAATCTGGTCGTAAGAGCGCTGGCTGAAAGAAGAATAGATGTTGCAGAACGGCTTGAAACCTGCGGCGCAAAGGCCTGCCGAGAAGGTCACGGCGTGCTCTTCTTCAATGCCTACATCAAAGAACTGGTCCTTGAGAGTCCTGCTCAGGGGAGTCATCCCGCAGCCTTTGGCCATCGCAGGGGTTACTCCGACCACCTTTTTATCTTTCCGGCAGAGCTCCAGCAGCACCTGTCCGAACACATCCTGATACAGGCTTGCGCCCGCTTTCTTCTTGAGTCTCTGGCCGCTTGCGGGGTCGAACTTCCCGGGAGCGTGCCAGGTCACCGGATCCTGCTCGGCAGGGGCGTAACCCTTGCCCTTGACGCTTATGCAGTGCAGAAGCCTCGGGCCTTTCATATCACGGATCTTGGTGAGCGTGTCTATCATCTCGTCGAGATTGTTCCCGTCCACGGGGCCGAAGTACCTGAAACCCAGGGACTCGAAAAGGTCTCCGCCGGATTTCTTGACAAACCAGGACTTGAGGCTGCGGACCCAGCGCTGCAGAAAATGCCTGAAGGCCCCGTCTCCCAGAAGGTCCCATATCCTGGTTTTGAAGCGGTTGTAGGAAGAACTGGTGGTGAGCTTCAGAAGGTGGTTGTGCAGGGCTCCAGTGTTGTTGTCTATGGACTGATTGTTGTCGTTCAGAATCACCAGTATGTCGGAACGGCTGGCTCCGGCGTTGTTAAGCCCCTCGAACGCAAGGCCTCCTGTCATCGCTCCGTCCCCAATCACGGCTACGCTCCTGCTTCCGTCGCCGAGGCGTTTTGCGGCTTCGGCGTATCCCAGGGCTGCTGATATCGAAGTCGAAGAATGTCCCACCCCGAAAGAGTCGTAGGGACTCTCAGCCATATTGGGGAAGCCGCTGATGCCGTCCTTGCTCCTCAGGCTTCTGAACTCTTCCCGTCTCGAAGTCAGGATTTTGTGCGCATAGGCCTGATGCCCGACATCGAAAATGATTTTGTCCCTGGGCGCGGAGTACACGTAGTGCAGGGCGACAATGATTTCCACCGCGCCCAGGCTCGAAGCCAGGTGCCCGGGATTGGTCGAACATACCTCTACTATATAGTCGCGAATCTGCGCGCAGAGCTCTTTTAGTTCTGCGCGGTCAAGGGTTTTGAGGTCCCCGGGGGAGCCGATCCTGTCGAGCAAAGGTCTGTCCATCGTCTATGAGCGGCACTTTTCGTCCATGCCCAGTTCGGGGTGAAGTTTTGAAGATCTGACCAGAAGCAGGCTTACGCAAACGGCAACTATGCCGAGAGCTATGAAAATGAACTCAGCCCTGACTGCCGCGCTCTGTCCCTGATAAGAGTCGAAAATACGGCCCACGAATATGGGCACGAGCAGCATTCCCATATTCTGGATCCAGTAAATGAGGGAGTAGGCGGTGCCGAGATTGCGCTCGGGAACTATTTTGGGCACGGTAGGCCACATCGCAGAAGGGACCAGGGAGTAGCCGACTCCGAGAATGGCGATTGAAGCGTAGCCCCAGAAGCCCACGCCTTCGGGTGCGAAACAGAGCAGAAGATGGGCGCAGAGCACCATCACCGAGCCCGCCACCATCCACAGGGTGGCCTTCCCGACCTTGTCAACCAGCGCTCCGAAGAGCGGGGTGAAGACTACGGTAAAGAAGGGGATGAGGGAGATGACCCACTTCGCGCTTTCGCTCTGAAGGCCGAAACGGGGGATGACTATCGAAGTGCCGAACTTCTTGAATGAGATGATGCAGCAGTAGAAGAATACGCACAGCAGCGCAATCATTATGAAGCGCGGGTTGGTCAGTACCTTTCCGAGGTCGGAGAACTTGAACTTGTCCTCCTCCTTGACCTTGCCCTTGCCTGCCTTCAGGGAGTTCAGGCGGTCAAAACGGCTGTCCATCCACACGAATACTCCCCACAGAAGCACTCCCAGCATTATCAGCGAGAGTCCCACGACAGCGGGCCTTGCAGTCTGCTCCAGGGTGTAGATTCCGCCCCCGTCCTGCATCTTTACCAGCAGGGGAGAGATGATGAAAGCCGAAGCGGTCCCGAGCCTTGCGACTGCAACCTGGGCTCCCATTGCAAGAGCTACGTGCCTGCCCTTGAACCATTTGGCTATAGAACGGGTGACGGCCACTCCGGCAATCTCGCTGCCCAGGCCGAATATCATACAGCCGGCGTAGGCGATGGCGAGCGAAACCTTGCTGTCAAAGCCGCTCTTCAGGGCAAAGAGCACAATTGAGGCGCCGAGAGCCATAAGCCCTACGAAAACCGAACCTATTATCTTGACTCCGAAGACGTCCAGAAGGATGCCGCAGACCACAAGGCCTCCGCAGACGCACAGGAAGCTGTAGCCTCCTGCGTAGAAACCATAATCAGCGCTGCTCCAGCCGAGTTCCAGGGCCTCGGGATGCTGGAATATCTGCGACAGTGTCGAGAACATATCGTCGAAAAAGTACGACGCGAACATCGGCACCATCAGGCACAGGAGCGCAATCCACGCACCTGCCTTGCCGAAAGGCAGCTTTGGAGCTGCCCCGGGGCAAGAAACGTTTTCAGACATAATTACTTCTGGATATTGGGCTTTTCGAGTCCGTAGCCTTTCTTCCTGTCTTCAAGCTTGAGGCTGATGCTCAGGATGAAAGCCAGTACTCCGAAGCTTGCGAATACAATCATAGGCACCAGATATCCTCCGGTGGATTCGCGCAGGCTGCCGATGAGCATGGGGACAAGGCAGAGGCCGATGTTCTGAACCCAGAAGATCAGACAGTAGGCAGAGCCCAGAATCTTCTCGTCGATAATCTTCGGAACCGACGGCCAGAGGGCTGCGGGCACGAGGGAGAAGCTGACGCCGAGAACCACAATCAGAAGCAGTGCGAGCCACTTGTGGGGTGCTGCGGGCAGCAGGAACGCGAAGCTCAGGTGGCATACTATCATTATCACTGAGCCGGCCATAAGCATACTGGCTCCCTTGCCTATGCGGTCGAGGAAGATGCCCAGAAGCGGGGTCAGGCACATTGCGAGAATGGGGAAGCAGCTGAACAGCCTGGCGGCCTCGTCGGCAGGGATGAGCAGGGTCTCCTCAAGGAAGTTGGTGGCGTATCTCTGGAAGGGGAATATGGCGCTGTAGTAAAGCACGCACAGCAGGGACACAATCCAGAACATCTTGCTGGTGAAAATGGCCTTGAGGTCGGACACGTGGAACTCGTCCTCG
This sequence comes from uncultured Bacteroides sp., assembly GCA_945874355.1. Taxonomy (GTDB): domain Bacteria; phylum Bacteroidota; class Bacteroidia; order Bacteroidales; family UBA932; genus Cryptobacteroides. The sequence goes on along the minus strand of CAMCGB010000005.1, from coordinate 72,566 downwards.
GGGGACTTTTCGGCGGTAGCCATTCCGGCTTCGATGAGCTGGGCGTCGAACTTGCGGTCCATAACTCCGAATACTACAAAGTTCAGGAGTCCGATTACGAGCAGGGCGCCGCACAGACCTACAGGAGCCATAATTGAAGCGTCAAAACGGCTCGAAATCATAGGAGCAATCCACATCACGGCGAACACACCGAGGCGGGCAATTGCCATCTCGAGGCCCATTGCGAGAGCCATCTCCTTGCCTTTGAACCATTTGGCCAGAATCTTGGAGACATTGGTGCCTTCCATTTCGCAGCCGCAGCCGAAAATCATGAAGCCCAGGGATGCAAGCTTTGCGCTGCCCGGCATCTCTACCCACCAGCTGCCCAGCCAGTCGCAGAATGCGGTGCCCTGGAACCAGTCGCTCACCGCGATGAACTTGATTAGCGCGCCGGCAACCATAAGTCCGGCTGAGAGGATTCCGGAGAAGCGTACTCCGAGCTTGTCCAGAATGACTCCGGCAATAATCAGGAAGCCGCAGACGTTGAGTATGTATTCGGAGGCGGCATAGGTCCCGAACACACTGCTGTTCCACCCCAATGAGCTTTCAACAAGCGACTTGAGGGGGGACATCACGTCCACGAACATATATGCGAAGAACATCATCAGCGCCACCAGAATGAGCACGGTCCATCTGGCTATCGGGCTGTCGTTCATAAGTTTATAGGTCTTTTCTGCCATAATTGAATCGGTTTGAAGTCAGTACAAACAACTGTTAGAAGGGGAGGTCGTCGGCCGGATTGTCGTCGACTGAAGGGGCCGTATAGGCAGGCTGCGAAGGGGCGGCATACTGGTTGGGAGCCTGGTATGCGGGAGCCGAAGGCCTCTGGTATGAGCCCTGTGAAGGGGCGCCATACGGCTGCTGGTCCTGATTCTCCCTTCTGCCGAGCAGCTGCAGAGTGTCGACATTTATTTCGGTGGTGTATTTCTTCACCCCGCTTGCATCGGTCCAGCTTCTGGTACGCAGTCTTCCCTCTATGTAGAGCTGGGTGCCTTTCTTTACAAATCTCTCGACAACATCGGCGGGCTGGCCCCAGGCTACGATGTTGTGCCATTCGGTGTTCTCTCTTGTCTCTCCGTTGCGGTCCCTGTACCTCTCGGTGGTAGCAAGGGTAAACTGTGCGACTTTCCTGGCAGCGCCATTCTGGCCGCTTCCTTCAAGGTAACGTACTTCAGGGTCTTTTCCAACGTTACCGATCAACATAACTTTGTTCAGTGACATAATATAACGTATTAAATGAATGCGCAAGATAAAGATTTTTTTGCGAATTGCCTACAAAATCCACGCACAAGAGTTATATTTGCCGACGCTATTTTCCATTATGATACGTCCCGAACTTTCTACATACATCGAAGGGAACATCATCCCGCGCTATGCCTCTTTCGACCCCGCCCATCGTACCGATCACGTGAGGGCGGTGATTTCTTCGGGCCTGGAACTAGCCCGGAAATACTCCCTTGACGAGGAAATGGTCTATGCGGCAGCCGCTTACCACGATACGGGGCTGGAATTCGGAAGGCAGAACCATAACTCCGATTCCGCACGGATCATCCTTTCGGACAAGAATCTGGAACGCTTCTTTTCCCGCGAACAGATAGAAACCATAGCCCAGGCAGCCGAGGACCACAGGGCTTCGCTCTACCCTAAAGCGCGAAGCATCTACGGGAAGGTTGTCGCGGATGCCGACAGGCAGCTTGATGCAGGGACTATCATTCGCCGCACCATCCAGTACGGAAGGGGCAACTATCCCGCCCTGTCGCGAAGGGAGCATATAGCAAGGGCAATGGAGCATTTCAATCAGAAATACTCCGAGAAAGGGTATATAGGGCTGTATTTCGATGATTCACAGGCTTCCAGGGACCTTGCCCACTTCCGCCTCATGCTGAAAGACAGAGAAAATATGGAGCGTCTGTGCGCTTTGGAGTACGACGCCCAGAGCGGTCGGGACACCATCATCTGCCTTACCGGCTTTATGGCCAGCGGCAAAAGCACTGTCGGACGCTCTCTTGCCCTTCTGACAGGGCGGAAGTTCCTGGACCTTGACAGCGAAATAGAAAGAAGCAGGGGGATGAGCATTCCGCAAATCTTCTCTTCCCTCGGGGAGCAGGAATTCAGAAACATTGAAAGGGAGTGCCTTCGCGAAGCGGTAACGGCTCTGAAACAAGAATCGGTAAAAGCGGTGATAGCCCTCGGAGGCGGGGCTTTCTGCCAGGACAGAACCCGTCAGGAGGTTCTCGAAACGAGCCAGAGTGTATATCTTGAAGTCCCGTACGATATTATAAATCTAAGACTTGGGGCCTCTGACCCTAATCGTCCCCTTTCGAAGGACAGAGAGAAGCTGTACCATACTAGGGAGCCGCTCTATGCCCTGGCTGATTTCAAGGTCGACGCTTCTTCTTCAGATGCCGCCCTGACGGCGCGCCGGATTATAGATATACTTTCTCCATCTCTTTGATGTCCACATCCTCGCCTGTCATAAGCTTGTAGCCTGTGACAGCCTGAAGGAGGTGCCATCTGGTGCCCGGAATATAGCCCGGATGGGCTTTCAGCACCGGGTCGCGGTAGTTGGCTTCGAGAAGATGGGTGCACTCGAGCCTTGTGTATCCTTCAGCCGCGCGCGGCAGGGTGTAGATGACAAGGTCTGCCGAGGCACCTTCCGAAAGGGCGTCGTGCCTGATGAGCGAAGCCTTCCTGCCGCAGTCCTGAGCCGCCGCGAGAGCCGCTTTTCCGGCCCCGCCGAAGCCTATGACACAAACGCTTTCCACATCCGCAAGGGACTCTACAATGGCCCTTACTCCAAGATAATCAGAATTGTAGCCTTTGATGCCCTCGGGGGTTTTGACGCACAGGTTGGTGGCTCCGACCCTTTCGCATTCGGGGCTCAGAAGATCGCATCTTGAGAAAGCGTCCATTTTGAAAGGTGCGGTGACATTGATGGCCTTGTAGGAGTCTTCGAAGGTCTTCCAGGCCTTGTCAAAGTCGCTCTCCTCGATAAGGTCATACCGGTACTTTCCCCCGTAGGCGGCCCCGAAAAGTTTCGGGCTGAGTGAGTGGGCTATCGGATAGCCGATGAGTGCAAATTTATCCATTTCGTTGTCTTACAGCTTCGTATAGCAGAATTGCGGCGCTCACTGACACGTTCAGCGAGTCTGCAATCCCGTTCATAGGGATCCTGATGTGGGCGTCGGCGGCCTGCCTCCACGCCTCGCTAAGCCCGGTGGCCTCGGTGCCCATCACTATGGCGCAGGGAGAGGTCATAGGGCAGTCGCAGTACAGGGAAGAGTCCTGCAGCTGGGCGGTAAGAATCCTTATTCCGCGCTGCTTGAGGTAGTCTATTGCCATTTCCGAACTGCATACCGCGCACTGGACGCTGAATGCGGTGCCCAGCGAAGCGCGCAGCAGGTTGGGGTTGTAAATGTCAGTCAGGGGGTCGCACACAATCAGGGCGTCCGCTCCGGCGGCATCGCAGGTGCGCATCATCGCGCCCAGATTGCCGGGCTTCTCAACACTCTCGACCACCGCTATCAGCGGATTGCTTCCCAGCTTGAGGTCTTCAAGCCTGTGCTCCTTGCTCCTCAGGATGGCAATAAGCCCCTCGGTGCCTTCGCGGTAGGCTATTTTGGCGTATACTTCAGGGCTTACAGTGAAGACTTTATCCTCGTCCAGGTTAAGGTCTTCCCCGGGGCAGATGTCAGGACAGAGGAAAAAACTCTCTGCCTCGTAGCCGCAGCTCAGAGCCCTGCCGATCTCCCTTCTTCCTTCCAGCACGAACAGAGAAGACCTGCGCCTTTCGCTTCCCTTCTGCTGAAGGGTCAAAAGGCGCTTGATCCTGGGGTTCTGTGCCGAAGAAATGAACAGGGCCATTACTGCTGCTTATCCTCCTTTCGAAGAATCTTCTCGGGCTTCATCTGGGGGAAGAAGAGCACATCCTGGATGGTGGTCTGGCCTGTCATGAACATAGTCAGGCGGTCAATTCCCATTCCAAGTCCCGAGGTGGGAGGCATTCCGTACTCGAGTGCGCGCACAAAGTCCATATCGATGTACATCGCCTCGTCGTCGCCCTTGCTCTTGAGCCTTGCCTGCTCCTCGAATCTCTGAAGCTGGTCGATGGGGTCGTTCAGCTCGGAGTAGGCGTTGGCCAGCTCCTTGCCGCACACGAAGAGCTCGAATCTCTCGGTCAGCTCGGGATTCTGCCTGTGGCGCTTGGTCAGAGGTGACATCTCCACGGGATAGTCGGTGATGAAGGTAGGCTGGATGAGCTTGTCCTCGCAGTAGTCTCCGAAGATGGCGTCTATGAGCTTGCCCTTGCCCATCGAGGGTTCGGTCTTGACTCCGAGACGGTCGCACTCGGCCCTCAGCTGCTGCTCGTCCATACCCGATACGTCAACTCCGGCGTATTCCCTGATGGCCTCCAGAATAGGGAGCCTGCGGTACTCTCCTCCGAAATCAACTTCGTTTCCGCCTATGTTGACCTTGGTGGTTCCGTTGACGGTGAGGCTGACCTTGGCGAGCATCTTCTCCACGAAATCCATCATCCAGTTGTAGTCCTTGTAGGCTACATAAATCTCCATACAGGTGAACTCCGGGTTGTGGGTCTTGTCCATACCCTCGTTGCGGAAGTCCTTCGCGAACTCATACACTCCGTTATATCCGCCCACGATGAGCCTCTTGAGGTAGAGCTCGTTTGCGATACGCAGGTAGAGGGGGATGTCCAGGGCGTTGTGGTGGGTGATGAAAGGCCTTGCGGTAGCTCCTCCGGGGATGCTCTGCAGGATGGGGGTCTCGACTTCAAGGCAGCCTGCCTCGTTGAAATACTCCCTCATCGTGGCGATGATTTTTGCCCTTTTCACGAATACGTCCCTAACCTGGGGGTTGACTATGAGGTCCACATATCTCTGACGGTATCTGAGCTCGGGGTCGGTGACTGCGTCAAACACTACTCCGTCCTGCTCCTTGACGATGGGAAGCACCCTGAGCGACTTGCTCAGAAGGGTGAGCTCCTTGGCGTGGACGCTGAGCTGGCCTGTCTGGGTGATGAAGGCGAATCCCTTGATGCCCACGATGTCACCTATGTCCAGGAGCTTTTTCCAGACTGTATTGTACATAGTCTTGTCCTCGCCGGGGCAGATTTCGTCCCTCTTGACATATATCTGCATCCTTCCGCTCTCGTCCTGAAGCTCTCCGAACGAAGCGGCACCCATAATGCGGCGGCTCATAAGTCTTCCCGCAATGCAGACCTCCTGGAAATTGCCCTTTTCGGGGTCATATCCCTGCTTGATCTGCTCTGCACTTGTGTTGACGGGATATTCGGCTGCCGGATAAGGCTCGATTCCGAGCTCCCTCAGTTTTACGAGCGCCTCTCGGCGCAGAAGTTCCTGTTCGCTATATTCCATATTTTGTAAGATGTTATTTCTGTAAGATTGCAAAAGTAAGATTTTTATCCCGGAATTGAAATATATTTCCTAACTTTGTATGGATATGGCCAAGGAATATAAATGGGTTTTGAAGGAAGAAGCTGATCCTGAAAAGGTCAACACCCTTTCCGCGGAGGTGGGCATCGACAAGGTGCTCGCAACGCTGCTGGTAAGGCGCGGGGTGGAGACTTTCGAGCAGGCGCGGGGTTTTTTCCGTCCCAGCCTGGATCATCTTCACGACCCTTTCCTGATGAAGGATATGGATGTGGCCGTGATGAGGCTGCGCAGGGCCATCGAGAACTCCGAGAAGATTCTGGTGTACGGGGATTACGATGTGGACGGCACTACTGCTGTATCTCTGGTCTATTCTTTCATTAGACGTTTTACCTCCAGGGTCGATTTCTATATCCCCGACCGTTACGACGAAGGCTACGGAGTGTCCCGCAAGGGCATCGACTGGGCGGCCGGCAATGGCTTCACCCTGATAATCACGCTGGACTGCGGCATCAAGGCCACCGACAAAGTTGACTACGCCGCATCGAAGGGCATCGATATGATAATCTGCGACCATCACCTGCCGGAGGATTCTCTCCCCAAGGCGGTGGCCGTTCTGGATCCCAAGCGGGACGATTGTTCATATCCCTTCGACGACCTGTCAGGCTGCGGAGTGGGCTTCAAGCTGGTGCAGGCCTATTCGCAGCGCTACGGAGTGCCCTTCGAGACTCTTGTCCCGCTGCTCGACCTTCTGGTCGTGAGCATCGCCTCCGACCTGGTTTCGATGGTGGGGGAGAACCGCATACTCGCTTTCTACGGACTCAGGCAGCTGAATGAGGACCCCTGCGAGGGGCTCAAAGCCATGATCAAGCTCTCCAGTCTGGAAAGCGGCCATTTGTCCATCGATGACATAGTCTTCAAAATCGGCCCCAGAATCAATGCCGCCGGGCGTATGGAGTCCGGAAGGCTGGCAGTCGAGCTGCTGACAGCGGACAACGAGGCTGAGGCATTGAGGATTGGCAAAGAAATCAACGAGAACAACAACGAACGCAAGGCCATAGACCGTGAAATCACCTCCGAGGCGCTCGGAATGGTAGAGAAGGGAGAGTGCCTTGCCAGCAGGAATGTCACCATAGTCTACAACCCCGAATGGAACAAGGGAGTGGTAGGAATAGTGGCTTCAAGGCTGGTAGAGACCTACTGCAAGCCCTCAGTGGTGCTTACCCGCTCGAACGGCTTCGTGACCGGGTCTGCCAGAAGCATAGCGGGCTTCGACCTGTACAAGGCCATCGAGAGCTGCAGCGACATCCTGGTCAATTTCGGCGGGCACGTATATGCGGCCGGCCTGACTCTCAGGGAGGAGGACCTGCCCGAGTTCGCATCCAGGATGGACAGTTTCGTAGAAGGGAAAATCAGCACCGAGATGCTCACTCCGGTGATAGATGTCGACGCGAAGCTCGACTTTGAGCAGATTACTCCCAAGTTCTTCCGCATACTGAAGCAGTTCCAGCCTTTCGGCCCGGGCAACGGCAATCCTGTCTTCCTGACCGAGAACGTCTGCGATGCCGGTATGGCGCGAAAGGTCGGAGCGGGCGGGTCCCATCTGAAGCTCGACCTCATACAGGAGTCCCAGCCCTACAGGCAGATTCCTTCGATTGCCTTCAATATGGCTGAGTACTACGATTATATAAAGGAAGGCAATCCTTTCGATATATGCTATACCATAGTTGAGAACTACTATAGGGGCAACTCCTCCATACAGCTGCGCGTGCGCTCGCTCAAGGAAAGGGAGGATTTGTGGCGTGAGTAATAACACCAAAACAATACTACTGCAATGAAAAGACTTTTATTGACCTTGCTCGGAGCATTGGCCTTCGCGCTCCTGTATGCCTCCGAACCCCAGACCCGTCTGCAGATGAGCTTCAACTTCGACTGGAAGTTTGCCCGCTGTGACTCTTCCGTCCCGGAGGACGGCCCCCAGCAGAACAGTTTTGACGATTCTGCCTGGCAGGACGTGAACCTGCCCCACGATTTCCAGATTTCCCAGCCCTGGGTGGCTCCCGCCGCTTCCGAGCGTCCGGACAAGAGCGACCCCGGCGCAAATGTAGTCAGCCGCCTTTCGAGCCGCGGCTTCAAGGCGATGGGAAAAGGATGGTACCGCAAAAGCTTCGTCCCCTCCGAGGAGTGGAAAGGCAGAAGGGTGATTGTGGATTTCCAGGGCATAATGTATGTCGGGGACGTATTCCTGAACGGAGAGAGGATAGGCGGGACTGATTACGGCTACCTGGGATTTGAAGCCGACATCACTTCTCGTCTCAAATGGGGAGAGGAGAACGTGCTCGCAGTCCTTGCCGACACCCGCAACCCTCTGAACTCGCGCTGGTACACCGGCGGAGGCCTGTACAGGGACGTGAACATTGTCGTGACCGACGAGAATCTGTATCTCACCCGTCACCCCCTCTACATCACCACGCCTGCTGTCCAGGATTCACACGCCGATGTTACGGTCGGTTTCGAAGTGGCCAACCGCACCAAACAGGCTTTTGAAGCCGAGCTTGTGGTCACCGACGCCGAAGGCCGGACCGTGCTCCGCAAGAAAGACTCGTTCAAACTCAGGCAGAGCCCCTACGAGTATTCGTTCGGCTCTCTCACCATCAATAACCCCCATCTTTGGGACTGCGACGACCCGTATCTGTATAACGCTTCCGTAACTCTTTACGACTCGGAAGGTAAGGTTACCGACTCGTTCAGCGAGAAGTTCGGAGTGCGCTCCATAGAGTACTCTCCCAGCTACGGCCTCAAGCTCAACGGGAAGAAAGTCCTGCTCAAGGGTATAGCCAACCACCACTCGCTCGGCGCTCTCGGAGCAGCAGCTTACCCAAAAGCCATAGAAAAGCGCCTGCAGCTACTCAAATCGTTCGGATTCAACCATATACGTACTTCCCACAACCCTTACAGCAAGGATTTCCTGGATCTGTGCGACAAGTATGGAATTCTGGTGGTGGATGAGCTTTACGACAAGTGGCTGGACCAGTACTGCGGCGGAAGGGCAGAGTGGACGAGCCTGTGGCAGAAAGATATACCCGAGTGGATCAAGCGCGACCGCAATCACCCCTGCGTAGTGATGTGGAGCCTTGGCAATGAGCTCCAGACCTATTGGAGTCTTCCTTTCGCCGATTGGGGAGTGACTGCCTACCGTATGCAGAAGGTGCTGCTTAACCGTTACGACACCACTCGCCCCGTGACTGTGGCAATGCACCCCAGGGGCCGCAATCAAGACACCAACGAACTGCCGGCTCCGCTTGCCCTCGAGACCGACATCGCTTCATACAACTACCGTTATATGTATTTCCCCACCGATGCGAAGAACTTCCCTAATATGATTTTCTATCAGAGTGAGGCCAATACCAGCAATATGGGACCGAACTTCTTCGAGATGGATCTGGACAAGGTGGTAGGTCTTGCATACTGGGGCCAGATAGACTATCTGGGAGAGAGCGGCGGATGGCCCGCAAAGGGTTGGGCCCAGGGTTCTTTCGACATTTCGCTCCAGCCCAAGCCCCTTGCCTACCTGCTCAAGAGTATGTTTGTGCCCGAAGAGCCTGTTGTGCATATAGGTATAGTTGACCGCAACGAAGACCTGATGTGGAACGATGTTCAGGTTGGTACGGCCCGTATGAGCGACCACTGGAACCGCCGCGAAGGCTCCACTCTGACCCTTTACACCTATACCAACTGCGAGGAAGTTGAGCTCTATGTGTGCGGAAAGAGTGTCGGAGTGAAAAAGAATCTGGACGGCAAAAGCCGCAACAAACTCAAGTGGGATGGCGTGCAGTACAAGAAAGGCTACATCGAGGCTGTGGGCCGCAATGACGGAAAGGTAGTATGCCGTCACCGCATAGAGACAGCAGGAAAACCTGTGAAACTGATTCTTGAGGCCGACAACAGTGACTGGAAGGCCGACGGAATGGATCTTCAGCACATCAGGGTGACTGCCGTCGACAGCAAGGGCAGAAGATGTCCCCAGGCCCAGCAGATGCTTTCTTTCAGCGTTGAGGGAGATGCAAGCCTCGTGGCTGTGGACAACGGCAATATCTACTCCGACGAACTTCACTGCGCTACCACCCGCAGCCTGTATCAGGGCAGCGCCCTCGCAATCCTGCGCAGCGGACGGGAGGGAGGCAAAGTAAGCCTTAAGGTCAGCTGCGAAGGAATCGGAGTCCAGACAATCAGTTTCGAGCTTTAAGGTCCTGGCGTTTTCAACCTGATAAACGGAATTTAAAGTAGTGCAGTATTCTTTTAGGTTATTGCACCTATAGATACAATCAATAGCCAAGCTTGTTGATTTGTCGTTTTTATTGATACCTTTGCCGTCGAAAACGGAGTTAATAAAAATTTTTCAAAAGTATCATGAAAAAACAGATCATCACGCTGGCTATTGTTGCGTTGTTCTGCGCAGCCTGCAGCGAGTCCAAAAAGACTGAAGGCAATTTCGCCAAGTATGCTACCGTAGAAATAGGCCCTGAAAACAGCAGCTATACGGACGCCATCTCAATTTATGGCAAGGAAGTGCTCAACCTGTATAGGTTCGCTGCTATGGAGGCCGACAATATATATTGGAAGCAGGTATTCGGAAACAGGCAATTCCTTGAAAGCATAGAGGATGAGAACCTGCGTGAGTATGCCATGATCAATTACGGCCCCTGGGACAGAATCAGCGGTGTGAGCTTCCTGCCCGGCTTCTCCGACAAGCCTGCCGGAATGCTTTTCTATCCTTCAGACATGACCGAGCAGGAGTGGAACGCTTTTGACGACCCCTACAAGTACAGCCCTTACACTCTGGTCAAAAGAAACGCCGAAGGAGAGCTCGAGACTGTTTGGTATCACGATGAGTATAAAGAAAATATCGACAAGATCTGCGATTACCTCAGGGCTGCGGCCGACCTTACCATCGTGCCCAGCGTGAGGGAGTATCTGCTTGCGAAGATTGAAGGCCTGAAGACCGATTCTTACGAGCAGAGCGCCATCAAGTGGCTGGAGATGGACGACAGCAAGATGGACCTGGTGATAGGCCCCAATGAGAGCGACGACGACAACCTGCACGGCATCAAGAGGTCATACAGCGCCTACGTCGTGCTCAAGAACCTCAGCCGCACCGAGCAGCTCAGGAAGTTCAGCGCAATGATGCCCCAGTTCCAGAAGGACCTTCCCTGCGACGACTCGCTGAAGACCTTCAATCCCGGAAGCGAATCCACCATCTATGTGTGCGACGCACTGTACTACGCCGGAGCCGCAAACTGCGGAATCAAGGACATAGCCATCAGCCTGCCTTTCGACACCAAGGTACAGGCCGAGAAGGGTACCCGCTGCATCCTTATGCAGAATGTCATCACATCCAAGTTCAATGGTATCCTCATTCCTACCGCTGACCTGATAATCAGCGACGCTGACCGCGACCACGTAAACGACAAGGCTTTTTTCTGGAATGTGGCCTTCAGGGAGGTAGCCCATGGTTTGGGAGTCAAGAAGACCATCGACGGCAGGGACCTGACCCTTGCACTCGACAATCTTGCGTCTGTGCTCGAAGAGACTAAGGCCCTTTCGCTCGGCGTTTATCTCGCTTCTGACGTAATCAGCAAGTTCGAGACCAACGAAATCGTAACCCGCGAGGACAGTTATGCCACCTTCCTTACCGCAATGCTGCGTTCAGCACGCTTCGGAGTCGAGAAGATGGTAGGCACTGCCAACATCATATGCTACAACTTCCTTAAGGAAAGAGGCTCTTTCTCCCGCCATCAGGACGGTTGCTACTACATTGACTACGAGGCTTTCGGAAAGGGAATCGAAGAGCTTGTGAACACTGTGCTCACCCTTCAGGGAAGAGGCGATTACTCTGCTGCCCTTGAATTTGTGACAAAGTATTCGGAAATCGACAAGGATCTTCACGCAGACTGCTTCAACATGATGCTTGAGGGAATTCCCGTGGATGTCAAATTCGACTTCGTATGGTAAGCGGAACAGCATATTCAATCCTCCTTTTCGCTGTGGTGATAACCCTTGGACTCTGCCTTGCAAAGTTCAACTTCAAGGGCATCACCATAGGGTCCACCTGGATTCTGTTTGTGGGCATAGTGCTCGGCCACTTCGGCTATCTGCCCAACGCCAAGGTCCTTTCCTTCATGAAGGACTTCGGTCTTATACTCTTTGTCTATTCAATTGGCCTCCAGGTGGGTCCCGGATTCTTCTCCTCCTTCAAAAACGGAGGCGTGAAGCTCAACCTGCTCTCTGTCCTGCTGGTACTCCTTTCCGCCCTTACGGCTTTCATCATCCATCTGGTCAGCGGCGAGAGCCTGCAGACTATGGTCGGTGTAATGTCAGGAGCGGTAACCAACACCCCCGGCCTCGGTGCCGCCCAGCAGACACTGCTTGACAGCGGCGGCAGTTCTTCAGACTCATCTGTGCTGGCTTCTGCCTACGCGGTGGCCTATCCTATTGGTGTGCTGGGAGTGCTCGCCCTGCTGATTGTCCTCAAGGCCGCCTTCAAAGTGGACCTCGAGAAGGAGACCCGCCAGATTGAAGCGCAGAGCGGAAGCAACGAAAGTGCCGCCCGCAGGATGCATTGCGAGGTGTCCAATCCTGCCATCATAGGCAAGAGGCTCGGAGAAGTGCTGACCCAGGAACTCAAGCAGGAGATGGTTGTGTCCCGTATAATGAGGGATGGCAACGAGTTCGTGCCCAGTGACGACACTGTCCTTGAGCAGGGAGATAAAGTGCTGATAGTGACCACACAGAAGAGCGTAGATTCAATAAGGATCATCTTCGGGGCAGAAGTGCCTATGCACCTGAACGATTGGATCAAAGGCCACAAGGGGGCACCCCAGCTCAAAAGACTCGGCATCACCAATCCGTCCATTACGGGAAAGAAGCTCAGCGACCTGCTTCTCAAGGGACAGTATTCAGTGACAGTGACCAGAGTTGTGCGAAGCGGAGTGGAACTGGTAGCGGCACCTGACCTCAGGGTCCAGGTGGGAGATTACCTGCAGGTTGTAGGTGACGAAGCCGGCATAGATGCCATAGCCTCCCTTGTGGGCAATAAGGCTTCGGCGCTGGACAAGCCCAATCTGCTGCCCATATTCCTCGGTATTGCCCTCGGTGTGATTCTGGGCTGTATTCCCATTGCCATCCCCGGCATCCCCCAGCCCATCAAGCTCGGACTCGCAGGCGGTCCGCTCATCGTGGCGATACTTCTCAGCTGCTTCGGCCCCAGGGCCCATATCACTACCTATACCACCCTGAGTGCCAATATGATGATCCGCGAAATCGGAATCTCTTTCTTCCTTGCGGCTGTGGGACTCGGTGCCGGAAAGACCTTCGTGTCTTCGCTTGTCGCAGGCGGATGGTGGTGGATACTCTACGGAGCCATCATCACCATAGTACCGGTGCTGATAACCGCCCTTCTTGCGAGACTGGTCTTCAAGCTGAACTTCTTCCAGATATGCGGACTCATAGCCGGAGGCACGACCAACCCTCCTGTGCTCGCCTTTGCGCAGAACGCCTACGGCAGCAAGTATGTGTCCCTCAACTACGCAACCGTTTACCCTCTGTCAATGTTCATGAGGGTGCTGGTAGCGCAGGTTATGGTGCTTATCGCTATGGCTTAGCAGTCTAGAAAAGAGTAGGCTCCTCGAATTCCAGCTCATCGGAATCGGCGATATCTATCTGAGGCAGAGGAGCATCATCATCTTCTTCCATATGGACTTCCTTCTCTTCGAGGCGGAAGTCCTCTTCTTTTACAAGAGGCTCCACGAAACGCACTGAAGCTACGTCAGGCTTCGAAGAGCATTTCTTGCCTTTGGCACCGATGCCCTTCTTTGCTATCCACTCTTCGGCATCCACCCTTTCCGGAGTCTTGTCCTCAATCTTCCAGCTGATTTCATACTGGGGGTGCAGGTCGTCGCTCAGGCCGAGCAGATAGGTCTTTGAGGCCTGGGCAATGAAGCACTGGGGAGAGTTGTCGCTGATGGGGAAACTGAAGCGCTTCACGTAGTGGCTCTTGGACTCCGGATCCCAATACAGGACAGTAAAAGTCTTGTCCGGGTCGTACTTTTCGATCCGCAGCACATCTCCCTGGTAGCGGTTCACCAGCTCGAAGCCCGTGGTGTAATAGCTACCGTTGCTGAAGATGGCGAGCACCTTGTCCGAATCCTCGAACTTGCCCAGGTACAGTCCGTGTCCCTCGTCGTTAAGCTTCTGGATATCAGAGTCATACCATATATCCTTACCCTCAATGGTGCTGATGCCTTTGCTGCGCAGACTTATTTTCTGGATTACATTTTTGCTCACAAGATTGCCCCTTGCCGTCTTGCTCTTGATGGCCAGATTCGAGAAGTCATATTCGAAACTGGTCTTTTTCAGCTTGGCTTTTGCCCTGAGCTGCACCTTTACGGTTTCTGCCTCGCCGTTGTGGTTGGCCGAGAACCACACTATCTGGCTGCCCGGCTCGCCTGTAGTGATGTCGTACTCCTTTTCCCTTGTCACTGAGGTCACGCTAAAGCGCTTGGCGTAGTAGATGGAGGTCTTGCCCTGGCGGTAGATGACATTATACACGGTCCTGGAATCTCCTCTGTTGAAGATATTTACATACAGGAGGTCCTTGCCGAAGAAAGCCTTGGGCTCGACCTTGGTGATGCGGTACTTGCCGTCCCTGCCTATCACTATGATTTCCGAGAGGTCAGAGCAGTCGCAGATATACTCTCCGCCGTCGTCCTTCTTGAGGGAGGTGCCCACAAAGCCTTCTGCAAGATTTGCCTGCAGTTTGGCGTTGTTGTTGACAACCTTGGTGGCAGAAATGGTCTCGAATCCGGTCAGTTCTGTCTGGCGGGGGAAGTTTGCTCCCCATTCTTTCTTCAGATTCTTGAACCAGGCTATGGTGTAGGCGGTGATGCCGTTGATGTCGGACTGAACCTGGACCATTTCCTTTTCTATGCCCTGAATTTTCTCGTCGATGGCCTTGGCGTCGAATTTGGAAATCTTCCTCACGGGCTTCTCCACCAGCTTGAGCACATCGTCCATAACGATTTCCTTGCGGAACATGCTCTGCCATTCCTTCAGCTTCGAGAGAATCTCGTCGAGCTGTTCCTCCCAGCTGTTCTGGTCCTTGGAGAGTATTTTATAGACTCCCTGCTCGAAGAAAATCTTCTCCAGGGAAGAGTAGTGCCAGCTGTCCTCAAGTTCGCCGAGACGGATTCTGAGCCGCTCGAGCAGCAGGTCCCTGGTGTGGAAGGTGCTGTATTCCAGGATGTCGTTAACACTCAGGAAGGCGGGCTTGTTGTCCTTGATTACGCAGGCGTTGGGGGCGATTGTGTACTCGCAGTCCGAGAACGCATACAGGGCGTCGATGGTCTTGTCAGGCGACACGTCGTTGGGCAGGTGGATGAGGATATTGACCTTGTCGGTGGTCATATCCTCGATTTTCTTGATTTTGATTTTGCCCTTGTCCTTTGCCTTGAGTATCGAGGCTATGATGTCCTTGGTGTAGCGGCCGTAAGGTATCTCAGTGATAGCTATGGTGTTGCGGTCGATTTTCTCGATTTTGGCCCTCACCTTTATGCTGCCGCCCCTCTTTCCGCACATATACTTGCTGCAGTCAGCATAGCCGCCGGTGGGGAAGTCGGGATAAATCTCGTACTCCTTGCCCTCGAGTATGGCTACCGACGCATCGATGAGTTCGTTAAAGTTGTGGGGGAGAATCTTTGACGCAAGCCCCACGCCTATGCCTTCGGTACCCTGGGCGAGCAGGAGAGGGAAACGCACCGGAAGCTCGGTAGGCTCCTGGTTCCTGCCGTCGTATGAAGTCATCCAGTGGGTGAGCTTGGGGTCGAAAAGGACTTCCTTGGCGAACTTGCTCAGCCTTGCCTCGATGTAACGCGGGGCTGCATTCGAGTCTCCTGTGAGAATGTTACCCCAGTTACCCTGGCAGTCCACAGTGAATCCCTTCTGGCCAAGCTGGACGAGGGCTCCGAGTATGGACTGGTCACCGTGGGGGTGGAACTGCATAGCCTGGCCGACGATGTTGGCAACCTTGGTGTATTTGCCGTCGTCGATTCTCCACATTGCGTGCAGAACCCTGCGCTGCACAGGCTTGAGTCCGTCCACAATGTGGGGCACAGCCCTGTGCAGAATCACGTACGAGGCGTAATCCAGATACCAGTTCTTGAACATTCCGGACAGCTTGAAACGATGCTCGTCTGCCTCCAGCATATGGTCAAAGCGCTTGGTCTCTTCGGTCTGGACGAGTTCTTCGCTCTCCTCTTCTGCTATGATTCTTTCTTCGTCTTCCATATTCGTACTCCCTGTCTTTCTCCCTGATTTGTTAATCTTCGTACCCGAACTTTCTGAGCTCCGAGCGGCTCTGCCTCCAGTCCGGATCCACCTTTACATAGAGGTTCAGGAAGACTTTCTGCTGGAAGAAATCCTCCATCTCGAGTCTTGCCTGAGTCCCCACTTTCTTGAGCGCGGCTCCCTTCTTGCCTATGAGTATGCCCTTCTGGGACTCCCTCATCACATATATCACGGCTCCTATGTCGTAGCGCTCCGCTCCTTCGCGGAAAGACTCGATTTCCACCTGGCAGCAGTAGGGGATTTCTTCCTTGTAGTTCAGAAGAATCTGCTCCCTTATGATCTCCGATGCGAAAAAGCGGAGATTCTTGTCAGTGAAAGTGTCCTTGTCGTACCAGGGCGGACACTCGGGAAGCAGGTCCACTATAGTCTGCAGAATCGCCTCGAGGTTGAACCTCTCCTTTGCGCTGGCGGGTATAATCCTGGCCTTGGGGAGCCTTTCCTGCCACTGCCGCATAAGAGTCTGTACCTTCGTCTGGTCGCTGATGTCTATCTTGTTGATCACGACCACCACCGGGCACACCAGGTCCCTGAACTTTTCCACATACTCCGAATTCTTCTCCGCATTCTCCACTGTGTCAGTCACATAGAGGATGACGTCCGCGTCGGAGATAGCCCCGTCCACGAAGCGCATCATGTTCTCCTGGAGCCTGTAGTTCGGCTTCAGGATGCCCGGAGTGTCGGAATAGACTATCTGGAAGTCTTCCGAGTTCACAATGCCCATAATCCTATGCCGGGTGGTCTGCGCCTTGGCCGTCACGATGGAGAGCTTCTCCCCCACGAGGGCGTTCATAAGCGTGGACTTCCCGACATTGGGATTACCTATGATATTTACAAAACCGCTGCGGTGAGCCATTATACGTATGCTCCGATTTTGAGTATGTTCACTTCACCCTCGGAGAGGTATCTCCACTCACCCTTCTTGAGTCCCTTTTTCGTAAGACCTGCGAAATAAACCCTGTCGAGAGCCTTGACATTATAGCCCAGGGACTCGAAAATGCGGCGTACGATGCGGTTCTTGCCGGAGTGGATCTCGATTCCGAGCTTGCGCTTGTCGTTCTCGTCGATGTATTCGAGTTCGTCGGCCTTGACTTCTCCGTCGCTCAGGGTCACTCCGCCCAGGATGGTGCGGTAGTCCTCCTCGCTGAGGGGCTTGTCCAGAGCCACCTGATAAATCTTCTTCTTGTCGTATGAAGGATGGGTGAGCCTCTCGGCTATCTCCCCGTCGTTTGTCAGAAGAAGCACTCCGGTAGTGCTCTTGTCAAGCCTTCCTACAGGATAAACCCTTGCAGGACAGGTCTTTATAAGGTCAATAACTGTCTTTTCGGCGTGAGGGTCGCTGGCTGTGGTCACATAGCCGCGGGGCTTGTTCATAATGATGTAAACCTTCTCCTCGCCCTTGAGCCTCTCCCCGTTGAAGCGGATATCGTCGTCGTGGATGTTGACCTTGGTTCCGAGCTCGGTCACCACAACTCCGTTCACGGTCACTACGCCTGCCTGGATGAGGGTATCAGCCTCCCTTCTGGAGCATACGCCCGAGTTGGCGATGAACTTGTTGAGGCGTATCACGTCCTTTACGGGTGAAACGTAGCTCTCGCTGCTCTCGCTTCCGTTTACTACAGGCCTGCGGGAAATCATACGGTTGATGCCCTCGGAAGAAGCCTTGTCGAACTTAGGTCCTGAAGCCTTGCCCTTGAAAGGCTTGGCACCCTTGAAGCCTCCCTTCTGGAAGGGTTTTCCTCCCTGGGGCCTGCCCGGTCTCGGGGCTGAGTTCCTGGATGCGCGCGGTCCGTCGCTCTGGCGGTAACTGCGCTCCCTGTCGGGCGAATTGTGGCTGCGGCCACCCTCAGAGCTGCGGTAGTTCCTGCTGCCGCCCTGATAACCCGGTCTGGGAGAGCCGTGATAGTTTCTATGCTCTCCGCCTTCGCTTCTGTGAGGCCTCTCGCCGTACTCGCTACGGCCGCTCTCACTGCTGAAATCCACTTTCTCGGCGCGTGCTACTGCCGAAGATGTTTTTCTTGGTCTAAGTTTACGACCTTCTTTTGTAAACTGGTCCATCACTACTTGAGATTAAAATAATAAGTTATCCGGCCTTCCTGCATCGCAGGTGCGTCTTTGCTCATATTGAAATGAGTCTCCATCGCCGCGTTCCTTGCGGCAGCAAGAAGTGCCTTGTTCATAACGGTTGTGCCGTCGCCTCCCGGCACGGCTTTTTTCACATTACCGTAATTGTCAACCCAGATATCTACAACGACTATGCCGCTTTCCTGTACCTGGTATACCGGACGGGGGATGTTGCCCACCGTGTTCCTTCCCTGTACGTGCGCATTGGGCTTGCCGTCGGCGTTGCCTCTGGCGGTGTTCCCTGCGCTCTGTCCCGCCTTGAATTCGTCCGAAGCCTTGTCGGCGGCGTGCGCCGCGCTCAGGCTCGTGTCCTTTTTGGCCATCCCGGGGAACGACGCCCTCGGGTCCAGCACCTCCTCTTTTCTCTCCGGCTCCGGAGTGGGGACATCTCCGAAGTCATCGCTCTTGCTTTGCGCGGTAAGGTTCTCGCGCTCAGCCTCATAGACCGACTCGCTCTTCTGGACCAGCTTGACCTCTTCCTGCATATCCGGCTCTGCCGCTTCCGGCGCCTTGTCCGTCAGGGGGTCCTGCGGGAGAGGGTCCTCAGAGAACTCTATCACCATACTCTCCTCCTGCGGGGGAGGGTAGAGGTAAGTCAGTTTCGAAAGAGGAGCGAAAGCAACAAGCACAGCGTGCAGCGCGACTGTCAGTATGACTCCGCACAGTGTTGACTTTCTGTCCTCATTGCCTGTCATATGCTCATTCCGGCTGGGTCGCCAGAATCACTTTGTAATGGTTCCTCTTGGCTATATTCATAACCTTGACAACCTCTCCTACGGGGACGCTCTGGTCCGAATAGATGGAGAATGTCGGGTCTTCCTCGCTTTGAAGCAGTTCCACCAGCTCGTCTTCAACTCCCGAGAAGGCGGTAGGCCTTTCGTCTCCGTTGATGTGATAGCTGTAGCGTCCGTCTCCCCAGTCCTTTATCGATACGCTGACCGTGGCCTTGGCAGCCACCTGCCCCGTGCTCTTGGGAAGCAGGAGCTTCAGCGCGTTGGGGTTCACCAGCGTCGAAGTCACCAGGAAGAATATGAGCAGCAGGAAGACTATGTCCGTCATCGAGGACATAGACATGTTCGGGTCCGCCTTTGTAGTTCTCTTGAGTGCCATTACTGCTGGGGTTTAACTGCGCTTTCCTTCTTTTCCACCGGCTCGCTGAGGGCGTCCATAAGCTTGATGGTGGCGCTCTCCATGCTGTAGATCAGCGACGATATCCTGGCAGAAAGGTAGTTGTATCCGAAATAGGCTATGATGCCGACTATCAAACCTCCCACGGTGGTGATCATCGCCGTGTAGATACCGCTCGAAAGCAGGGTGATGTCGATGTTGTTGCCGGCATTGGACATATTGAAGAAGGCCTGGACCATACCGAGCACCGTTCCGAGGAAGCCTATCATAGGGGCGCCTCCGGATATGGTGGCAAGGTAGGGAAGTCCCTTCTCGAGACGGGCCACTTCCACATTGCCGACATTCTCGACGGCTGTCTGCACGTCGCTCAGGCTCTTAGTGCTTCTTGCAAGTCCGGCCTCTACCATACGGGCCACGGGGGTGTCATACTTGGAGCACAGGGTCCTTGCAGACTTGATTTTGCCCTCGTGGATATAGTCGCGTATGTCCATCATGAAGTCCTTGTCGATTTTGCCCGCGCGGCGGATGGCCCACCACTTCTTGCCGAAGATGAAAATGGCGAGAATGGAAAGCAGAAGAAGGACTATCATCAGCGGACCGCCCTTGGCGGCCATTTCAAGCAGACTGTATGACATTTCCTGCTGCACAACCGGGGCAGCCTGGGCGGAAAGATCGCTCTGTAGAAGGATATTCAGCATTTCTATAAGGAATAAATTTTATCGAACTCAGTTAATCAGACAAAGATAATCAAACTTTTTGGATTTATGAAAGCTGAAAGGCGGAGCGCCTAGAAATCCTCCCTGTAGCGGACCGAATACAGGAAAAGGGCCTGTCCCGGGACGCTCTCCCCGGCTCTCTGGCGCATTATGCTCTTCACCGGACTGTAGTCCTCGTCCAGAATCAGCGAAGCGAAGTCCTCCTCGCTGCGCCGGCCCCTTCCGACCTCCAGAAGGGTCCCTACTATCGAGCGGACCATATTCCTAAGGAAGCGGTCTGCGCTGATGCGGAAGTACCAGTAGGCGTCCTCTTCACCGCAGGCGGCAATCTCGGGGCGGTAGGTCTGCCAACTCGCTTCAAACACGGTGCAGATGGAGGTTTTCGTGTCCGAACCGGCCTTCTCGAAGCAGCGGAAATCGTGCTTGCCGACAAGCAGCGCGGCACAGCGGTTCATCTTCCCGAAGTCCACATCGGGGTAGGCGTAAAGATAAGAGTAGCTCTCGGCAAAGGGGTCTTTTTTGCGGTGCAGGAAGTAGCGGTACTCCCTTTCCAGGGCGTCGAAGCGGGCATTGAAAGAAGGCTGTGCGGGGACAATTTTTTCTACTGCCACGGCCCGGGGGAGGATGGCATTTAATTTGTATATCATATCTTTGCAGTCGAAATCTTTGGCGGCATCGAAATGGGCGACGTACCTGAGTGCGTTTACGCCTGTATCTGTGCGCCCCGCCCCTGTAACGCGGATCTGCTCCTTGAGCAGCACGGAGAGCGCTTCCTCCAGAGATTGCTGCACGCTGACCTGCCCCTGCTGCCTTTGCCAGCCGTGGAAGTCAGAGCCCCGATATGAAAGTTTTATGAGATAATGCATATATAATTGCAAAAATAATTATAATTTTAAGTTTCGAATTAACAGGAACGAAAATATGGAAACTCAAAACTCAAGCGTGAACATCAGAGAGCTCAACGACAGGATTCAGAAAGAAAGCGAATTCGTGGACCTGCTCTCTCTGGAAATGGGCAAGGTAATCGTGGGACAGAAGCAGCTTGTGGAGAGCCTTATGATAGCCATGCTCTCGGGCGGGCATATCTTGCTGGAAGGTCTTCCGGGACTGGCCAAAACTCTAGCCATCAGCACTTTGTCCAAGGCAGTGAAAGCAAAATTCAACCGTATCCAGTTTACTCCGGACCTGCTGCCTGCCGATGTGACCGGAACTCTGATCTACTCCCAGAAGAACGAGGAATTCGAGGTTCACAAGGGTCCCGTCTTCGCCAACTTCGTGCTTGCGGACGAGATTAACCGTGCTCCCGCCAAGGTGCAGTCGGCCCTGCTCGAGGCTATGCAGGAAAAGCAGGTGACCCTGGGTGACAAGACCTACCGTCTGCCTGACCCCTTCCTTGTAATGGCCACCCAGAACCCCGTGGAGCAGGAGGGAACTTATCCCCTGCCCGAGGCCCAGGTGGACCGTTTCATGCTCAAGACCCTGGTATCATATCCGAAGAAGGAGGAGGAGAGGCTGATTGTGAGGATGCACAATGCCGGATCATTCCCCGAGCCGGAGAGTGTGGTGAGCCCCGAGGAGATAGTCCGTGCCAGGAGCATAGTCAAGCAGGTGTATATGGATGAGAAGATTGAAAGGTACATCGTGGACCTGGTGTATGCGACCAGAACCCCTTCCGAGTACGGCATCGCGGAGATTGCGCCCCTTCTGAGTTTCGGAGCATCGCCCCGTGCCAGCATCAGCCTTTCTTCGGCATCCAAGGCCTACGCCTTCATCAAGAGGAGGGGCTATGTGATTCCTGAAGACGTGAGAGCTGTGGCCCCGTCAGTGCTGAGACACCGTCTCGGACTTAGTTACGAGGCTGAAGCAGAGAATGTTACACCCGACCAGCTAGTAGAGAGGATAATCAATGCCGTCATCGTTCCATAAAAACACCGGCACGACCGAACTCCTCAGGAAGGTACGTAAAGTCGAGATCAGGACGAAGGCGCTCTCGAAGCAGATATTTGCTGGAGAGTACCATTCGGCCTTCAAGGGGAGAGGTATGGCCTTCAGTGAAGTCAGGGAGTACAACTGGGGAGACGACGTGCGCTCGATGGACTGGAATGTGACCGCCCGTCTGCGGGAACCTTTCATCAAGGTGTTCGAGGAGGAGAGGGAGCTGACCGTAGTGCTGCTCGTGGATGTGAGCCGCTCTTCGCTTTTCGGGACCGGCGCTATGTCCAAACGCGAGATGCTTACCGAAATCGCCGCCGTGCTTGCCTACAGCGCTATCTCGAACAACGACAAGGTGGGAGCCCTGTTCTTTTCAAGCAAAGTCGAGAAGTTCATCCCGCCCCAGAAGGGCCGCTCGCACCTGCTCCATATAATAAGGGAGATGATTGAGCTTCAGCCTTCCAGTGAGGGAACTGACATCTCGCAGGCCCTGAGGTTTCTTTCCAACGCCATCAAGAAGCGGTGTACGGCCTTTCTGCTGAGCGATATGATCGATGCCTCCAATGACGCCTCTCCACGATATGAAGATGCCCTCAAGGTGGCCAGCCTGAGGCACGACCTGTCGGTGATAAGGGTGCATGACCCCAGGGAGAAGAGCCTTGTCCCTATGGGACTGGTCCACGTTCGCGACCTTGAAAGCGGGCGCGACTCCTGGATCAATACCGACAGCCGCAGGGTAAGACAGTCTTATGCCGACTGGTTCTCCTCTCTTGAGGCGGGCACTCTCGGCCTTTTGAACAAATACAGGATAGACAGTATAGACATAGCCACCGACCAGGACTACATCAAGGCTCTGATGGCTTTATTTTCAAGAAGATGAAACTGTTGCTCTCAATATTGCTAAGCTGTATGCTGGATGTTATTCCCTCCGGCAGTACTTTCGTGCAAAGTCCCCAGAAAAGGGATTCCCTGCTGATAGCCGACCAGGTGGAGTACGGTTTCACGCTGAAAGACTTCCCCGGCGGCAGCACTCTTGCCCTTGAAGAGCTTCCGGCCCTTCCTGAAGACAGTCTCGTACTGGTACGCTCCTGGAAGATAGATACCCTCAAGACCAACAGGAAGACTTCGGGCCTGGATTTGAAGGCCTCGGTCCTGCTTGCGCCTTTTGAGAGCGGAACTTTCCGTCTTCCCGTCCTGCGGGCCCTGCGTACAGGGGCGGACGGGGTCAGCGACACTCTGGTCTTCGAGCCTTCCGAGATAGAAGTGTTCACTATGCCTGTGGATACGGCTACCTTTGTAATCCACGACATCAAGGGCCAGAAGGGTTATCCCGTGACCTTTAGGGAAGTGCTTCCGTACATTATCATCGTGCTTTGTCTCGCTGCCCTGATTGTCCTTGTCGTGATTCTGGTAAAGCGCCGCAGAGCCGCCCGGGAGAACGCCGCGGGACCCGCAGAGCCGGCCTATATCATAGCCCTGCGGCAGCTGGACGGCTACAAGGGCGAGAAATGGTGGGCCCCCGAGAAACAGAAACAGTACTACTCCGGCATCACCGACACCCTTAAGTTCTATATCGAAGACCGCTTCGGGATAGACGCTCCGGAGATGACTACCGACGAGCTTTTCGCCGCCCTGAAGGGCCGCGGAGAGTTGAGCCCCGAGCTTTATCTTACGGCACGCGAGCTTTTCGAGACCGCGGACTATGTCAAGTTCGCCAAGCATTATGCCGGCGAGCAGGAGGCTTCCCGCGCGCTTGGAGTTGCCGTCTCATTCGTGACATCGACCTTGAGGCTTGAGGAGGAGCCGCAGAAGAGCTGATATGTTTTTTGAGTATCCCTACCTTCTCTACCTTCTCTTTTTGCCCCTTCTTCTGCTGGGCCTGTATCTGTACCGCGAGCTGAAGGGCAGAAGGCCCGCTGTGGAAGTGGCTTCGCTTCAGCCCTGGGCCGCATCCGGCCGCGGGGTGCTTGCCTACCTGAGGCATCTTCCATTTGCCTTGAGGCTCTGCGCCCTGTGCCTTATTATTGTGGCCATTGCCCGTCCCAGATCTTCCACCGAGATGGAAAGGGTTGACAGCGAGGGAATTGATATAGTCCTTGCGATGGACGTGTCCACCAGTATGCTGGCAAGGGACTTCAAGCCGGACCGCATCAATGCCGCCAAGGACATAGCCGTCGAGTTCATAGCCCAGAGGCCTTCGGACCGTATGGGCATAGTGGTGTTTGCCGGAGAGAGTTACACCCAGTGCCCTCTGACCACCGACCGCTCCACGCTCATCAACCTTATGAAGGAAGTGCAGACCGACCTGATTGAAGACGGTACGGCCATAGGCAACGGACTCTCCACGGCTGTAGCCCGCCTCAAGGACTCGGATGCTCCCAGCCGCGTGGTCATACTGCTTACCGACGGTGTCAACAATCGCGGCGAAGTGCACCCGCTTACGGCCGCGGAGATAGCCAAGACCTACGGGGTGAGGGTCTATACGATAGGTGTCGGGGCCAACGGAATGGCTCCCTACCCGGTGATGACTCCCTGGGGAGTGGAAGTGCAGCAGATGCAGGTGGAAATCGACGAAGACCTGCTCAAGCAGATAGCCCTCGAGACCGGAGGAAGGTATTTCCGCGCAACGGACAACACCAAGCTTGCGGAAATCTACTCCGAAATCAACAAGATGGAGAAGACCCGTACCACCATAGACAGTTTCCCCGTCTATAAGGAGCTCTTCCCCCGCTGGGCTTTTGCCGCCCTGGTGCTGCTGCTCGCCGAGCTTCTTGTCAGACTTTTAATCAGGAGGATCCCGTAATGCTACTGTTTGCTCAAGCCAAATACCTTTATCTGCTTCTGCTCATCCCGCTGATAATCATAGCCTTTGCTGTGCTTAGGGGTCTCCGCAAACGCTCTTTGCGCCGATTCGCTCCCGACTGCCCGGAGGGGATTGTCTCAGAGGCTTCGTCCGCCCAGGCCTGGTGGAAAATGATACTTTTCTGTCTTGCCTTCAGCTTTTTCATCATAGGACTTGCCCGCCCCGTCATCGGAGCCAAACTCTCTGAAAGACAGACCCGTGGAGCCGAGATAGTGATATGCCTCGACGTGTCCAACTCGATGCTCGCCAGGGACTTCTCTCCCGACCGTCTGTCGAGGGCCAAGCTCGCCCTGTCTTCGCTGGTGGACCGCCTGCAGGACGATAGAATCGGTCTTGTGGTCTTTGCCGGGACCAGCTTCGTGCAGCTGCCCGTGACTACCGACTATGTGTCGGCCAAGATGTTCCTCAATTCGATTGACACCCGTTCGGTCTCTATCCAGGGCACCGCCATAGGTGACGCCATTCTTACGGCGGCCCGCAGTTTCAGCGCCCAGAGCGAAAAAAGCCGCGCCATAATAGTCATCACCGACGGAGAGAATCACGAGGACGATGCCATCGAGGCGGCAAAGACGGTCGCTTCGACGGGAATAAAGATATATACTATAGGTGTGGGCTCCCAGCGGGGAGAGCCGCTCAGCTTAGATGGTGAGCTGCTCAGGGACAAGGACGGGCAGATAGTGGTCAGCCGTCTGGACGAGGCGCTGCTCAAGGATATAGCCCGCGAGGGCGACGGACTGTATGTCCACGCCGAGAACAGCGAATTCGGACTGAATCCCATCATCGACGACTTGAGGCGTATGGAAGACGAGACCTTCAACTCCATCGTGTTCGAGGAGTACGATGAGCAGTATATGTATTTCTTCGCCCTCGCCCTTGTTTTCTTTGTTTTGGAAATGTTGCTGTCCGGCAGGCGCTCGAAAAAGAAATTGTTCTGATGAAAAGAATTGCTTTAACCATATTGCTTATTGCCCTTTCGGCCTACGGTCTGTCCGCCCAGGAAGACCGCAGCGAGGTGCGCGCGGGCAACCGCAAATTCAAGAAGGGGGACTATTCACTTGCCGAAATCGATTACCGCAAGGCTCTGGTGAAGGACTCGCTTTCCTATGCGGCGAATTACGATCTCGCTTCTGCCCTGTATCGTCGCGAAGACTATCAGAATGCCTCCCAGACTCTTGCCTCAGTGTCGCAGGCGGGGAAGCAGGACGCTGATTATCACTTCAATATGGGTGATATAGCCCTTCAGCAGAAGGATTATGCGGCGGCCCTTGAGAGCTTTAAGCAGAGTCTGCTGCTGAATCCGGCGGACCTGGATGCGAAGGAAAACTACATCTACGCCAAGAAGATGCTCGAGAACGAGCAGAACCAGGGAGGCGGAGGAGACGGTCAGAATCAGGACAACCAGGATAACCAGGACCAGAATCAGGACCAGAACCAGGACCAGGACAATCAGGACCAGAACCAGAACAATGACGACCAGAGTCAGGACCAGCAGAGTCCCGACCCGCGCAATATAAGCCCTCAGCAGGCCGCCGCGATGCTGCAGGCCATTCAGGCCAAAGAGGCCCAGACCCAGGAAAAAGTGAAAAAGGAAAAAGCGGCTCAATTGAAATCGAAACAGAAAGAACAGAATTGGTGATGAAAAGGTTAGTGTTTACTCTTACTCTGTTGTTCTCCTGCCTTGCCGCAGCGTCGGCACAGGTGGATATAAAGGTACAGGCACCCAATCTGGTGGGAGTCTCCGAGCAGTTCAATGTGGTATTTGTGGTTGCCGATGAGCAGCCCTCATCCATCGAGTGGGATCCGGGAGAGGATTTCCGGCTGGTGTGGGGCCCGCAGAGAGGCCAGAGTTCTTCCACTACCATCATCAACGGCAAGAGAAGCAGCAGCAAGCAGTTCTCATTTTCCTATATAGTGGAGCCCCTGAAGGAAGGTACTTTCACCCTTCCTGCCGCCCGCCTTACGGTAAAGGGCAAGGAATACAGTTCCGGGAACCCCAAAATCGAGGTGGTCGCAGATTCCGACAAGTCTTCTTCGTCCTCTTCTTCTGCCGCCCCTTCTTCCTCCTCCCGCACTGAGGATGTTTCTTCGGACGACTTGTTCATCAAACTGAGCCTGAGCAAGCGCAATGTGATGGTGGGAGAGCCCCTCGAGGCCCAGCTCAAACTCTACAAGCGGGCGAATATCGTAGGCTTCGATGATGTGCGCTTCCCCGAGTTCCAGGGCTTCTGGAGCAATGAGCACCCGCGCAGCCAGCAGCTTCAGTTCCAGAGGGAAAATGTGGACGGAAAGATTTACGAAACCGCGGTGTTGAGTTCGTGGACCCTGATACCCCAGAAAGCGGGAGAACTGACTATAGACAAGGCGGAGCTTGTGTGCCTTGTAAATATCAGAGTGCAAAGACCTTCTACGGGCAGCATACTTGACAGTTTCTTCCAGGATGACTATCAGACCATACGCAAGCGGGTGAGCTCGCCCGCCATAAAGGTAAACGTAAAACCTCTGCCAGCCGGGGCACCCTCTTCGTTCGGCGGAGCTGTGGGCAAATATTCGATGAACGCCTCCCTGAGCTGCGATTCCCTCAAGACCCACGATGCCGCCTCCCTGATAATCAAAATCACAGGAAGCGGGAACACCGCCCTCATCACGGCTCCTGCAATCAGCTTCCCTGCCGATTTCGAATGCTATGATGTGAAGACCACCGACATCCCGGGAGGGAAACAGTTCGAATATCCCTTCATCCCCAGGAGCTGGGGCGAATTCAATCTCGGACCGGTAGAGTATTCATACTGGGACACTTCCGAGGGCAGGTATGTAGTGCTGAAGTCTTCCGACCTGCCGCTGAAGGTGCTCAAGAGCGAGTCTGACTCCGCTGCGGGCGGGGATGCTTCTTATCTAAGGGAGAATCGGGGCAAGGATGTCAAGACTCTTGGAAGCGACATCCGTTATATCAATACTTCCCTTCCTTCTTTCAAGGATTCGGGCAGGGGCTTCCTTCTCGGTTCTCTTCCTTTCTGGATTTTGCTCTGCACGATGCTGGTCTGCGGGGCTGGAGTTTACTTCACTCTGAGGTACCTTCGTTCAAGACGCGAGGATGTGGTCCAGACCAAGACCCGCAAAGCGACCAAGATGGCCCGCAAGCGTCTGGCTATGGCCGGCAGCTTCCTGCAGAAGGGCTTGAACGGCGCATTCTACGAGGCTATGCACAAAGCGCTGCTCGGATATGTGTCCGACAAGTTGAATATGGATGCCTCACAGCTCTCAAGGGAAAATATCGCCCAAAGGCTTCAGGAGAGCGGGCTGCAGAAGAGCTTGTGCGACGAGTTCATCAGCCTTCTGGACGAATGTGAGTATGCAAGATATTCTCCTGATAACCACAATGATACAATGAATGCCAACTATAATAGGGCACTCAGCCTGATAAGTGCTATGGATTCAGCAATCTCTACTTCCAACAAGAGCCGTACTTCGGGCTCGAAGCTCAGCGTGCTCCTGCTTCTGTGCTTTTTGGGCAGTTTCAGCCTCCAGGCCCGCGAACACGAGAGGGCTGATTCGCTCTGGAACGCCGGAGTGGAGCAGTACTCCCAGGGTTTATGGATGGATGCGGCTTCTTCGTGGGAGCAGTGCCTGGAACAGGGGTACGAAGCCAAGGAGCTGTACTATAACCTTGGCAATGCCTACCTGAAGGCCGACTACAAAGCTCTGAGTGTGCTGAACTACGAAAGGGCCCTGAAGCTGGACCCTTCCTATTCCGATGCCAGCTACAACCTGGAACTGGTGCGTTCCGGCCTGCAGGACAGGATAGATCAGGTGCCCGAATTCTTCCTCAGCACCTGGATGCGTTCAGTCCGCAATCTGCTCAGTCCTGATGCCTGGACTGTTCTTGCCCTGGTTATGGTGGCCATTTTCATTGCCGGACTGCTGCTTTTCCTGCTTTCAAGGCGCACTTCGCTGCGCAAGACAGGGTTCATATCGGCCATAGTCTCGCTCTTGCTCTGCATCACGGGCTTCTCTATGGCCCTCACCCAGACAAAGGCCTATTCCCGCCACGACAGGGCGGTGGTCACGAGTCCTGTGCTGAATGCTGTCAGTGCACCTTCCGACAGCGGCGCCAAGGCCCTGTTCGTGCTTCACGAGGGGACCTGCGTCAAGATTCTGGATTCGGTGGGCAAGTACACCAACATCTCCCTTTCCGACGGACGTCAGGGCTGGGTCGTCTCAGACGGCATCGAAATCATCTGATATTCAGCTGGAATGCCGGCGCGGTAGTGGGGAGCATAGACGGATTCGATTCCGAGACCTTCGCTACTGAACTCTCCGGCTCTCACAACGTGGAACTCCTCCTTCAGGACTGTGGTCTCTTCGGGCCAGAGTTCTGACCAGTATTCGGTCCTGTCCGCCTTGACTTCGCGATAGGCCGAAGGGTAGCAGTAGCGCGACCTTCCGTCCACGCACTCCAGACAGGCGGGCCTGGGAGCGGTGAACCTGACGAAACTCCGGCTCCTCTCGCTGCGGATGCGGTACTCGGCGCTGATTCTGTCGCCGACCTCAAGAACGTCTCCCTTTTCAATCCGCTTGCCGTCCTTATAGTAGCTGCACTCAAGGCTGAAGCCGTTTCCGAAGGCTTGCACCTCGTCCAGGGGCAGTGTCTCAGTGGAGCTGAGGGTGACCACTTTGCGCTCAAGAGTCTGCTTCTCCGCCCTGGAAATGGTCCTTAGGGCGAGCAGGCAGGCGAAGTCGTCCTCCCAGTGCTGGGTTTCCTTCTGGAGCATCAGGTGCATTCTGATGCCTTCTGCAATCTCTTTCCTGCCGTTGCGCTCCAAAAGGTCGCAGAGAAGGCAGTGGGCGTAAAGCTCGCTCTCAAGAAGCCCCCGCTGCATAATGGCGTTGGGGTAGTAGTACTCTCCCTGTCCGTTATATACCGCATACTGGGCGAGAGACTCCAGGTCCCTTCGCGCGGCTTTCTCTAGCCTCGAAGAGGAGTTCAGTCCAAGTTGCGATGAGAGCCTTGATGCAGAATCTTTGCTTAGATTTGAAAGGGTCAGAAGCCTTCGTGCCTTTTCGAGTATCCTGCCATTCAGGCCTGCTTCGGAGCGGGGAACCAGGTACTCTTCCACCCTTTCCTTCCATTCCTTTTTGGCCATAGCCTTGCGGCACTCATCCTCAATCTCCACTTCCGGGAACATCGAGCGCACATACAGGTACTGCTCCAGGTTGAGGCGGGCTCTCCAGGGAGCTATGTCTTTGACGAGCAGGAACTGCCTGTCGAGGTAGCGCAGCGCGGGCGCGATGGCTTCTTCCAGGGCAGGGCTCAAAGCAGGCCTGAAAGCGCCGAACATCTCCAGCACGAGAGCGGTAATCTGCTCCGAAGAGTCCATACCTGCAAACCAGGCGAAGCCTCCGTCAGGGTTGCGGCACGACAGGAGCTTCTCTGCAGCCGGGTCGGATCCGCTCACCGCCGCTTTGTCAAGCATAGTCCGGGCGAAAAGCTCCTTGCAGAGGTCCAGAGAGTTGTCGCTGCGGTGCTCTATGCTCTGGGGTAAGGCTTTGGAGAGCATTTCGGATATGCTTATATAACTGATGTCCGCCTTGGAAGGGTCCGTTGAGCTGAAAGAGGCGCGAAGTGAGTCCAGCTGCACGGGCAGTCTGTCAGACTCTGAGACAAGGGCAGAGTGGCTCTCCACTATTGTGCGCATTCTCTCCCTTACGTCCACGGTGAAAAAGAGCGCATCGCCGCCAAAACTCTCCCTATCCTTTTTGGAAGTGGGGCTGAACGAAGCGAGTACGCCCAGCAGGACGCAGTCGGGAACGCGGCTCTCGAAACTTATGCTCACGCTCTCTTTAGCTCCTATGCTGATTCTCTTTTTCTCCTTGCTCATCAGAGTCTTGCCGTCGCCCGGAAGAGCGTCTGTGAATTTGAGCGAGAGATTGCCCTGGACGCTCGCATCGCTATTGTTGGTGAGCGCGACGGTGACTGTCCAAATGTCTGAACTGTAAAGATATGCAGGCCTGCTGATGGACAGCTCCACGGGTATGCTGACCCTCATCTGATTGCGGACAGCGGCGCTGTTCATCTGCGAATCGTGGGCGAACAGCTGCACGGCAAAGCTCGACAGCTTGTCAGAAGAGCGGAAAGACCAGACGCACTCCTGGTCTTTGTGCAGCTCCATCTCCGGAGCCCAGAACAGGGTGCTGCTGAAATCTTCCCTTATTCGGACTTCCTGACCCTCCTCCTGCCCTTCTGCAGGAGCGGCAGAGCTCTCCACACTGTCTTCCTCAACAGCCATCTCAAAGTTGTCCTGAAGCGATTTGGCTGCTACCGAGGCTCTGACGGTATACTTTATGCCTGAGCTCATTAAGGGGCGGGCATAGCCGAAAGACGAATCGTGGCTTCCGCACACGCCGCTGAAGGGGACGGGAGGGAAGTGCCGCTCCTGCTTCGGTATGGGGCTCCATATATTTTCCATCAGCTTTTCGCTCGCCAGATCGAACACGCTTACCGCCAGCTCGCAGTCCCTGTCGGCAATCACGCTGAAAGTGCAGTTCTGCCGGGGCGCCGTTATGTCGGTTGTACGTATGAATCTTAGTTTCAGCTCATCCCGCTCAACTGGTCTTTCAATCTTTTTTGTGTATTGATGCCGCCCCGCATCTTTGAAGAAGAATAAAGATATGCCGAGCCCTTCCTTTCCTGCGAGCAGTTCTTCCTCAAACTCCTGACAGAGAATCTCTCCTTTGCCAAGGTGCACATAGCGGCTCTGAATCAGGTGGTTGCCTTCACTGTGCAGCGCCACATTGGCCCACAGCTCGCCGCTTCCGCTTCCGAAAGCTATGCTGCCTTTGGAGGGCTCCATCTCGCTGTACCAGAACTCCACTTCCTCCGGAAGGGACCTCCCCTCTTTGAGAATCAGCACTTTGCTGGAATCCGCGCGAGAGTACTCTTTGCCGTTGTCCGCCATCGCGACGGCTTCCGCCTTGAGGGTATATAGCCCGTCTTCAAGATCCTTGACATCAATCCCGCAACTCTCGCCTCCGCTCCTGCCGCTGCGAATCAGCGTGGAGCCTTTCAGCAGCGAATAATTGACCCTGAGAGACTGTCTGAGCTCAAGGGAAGGATCGAAGAAGCTGAGAGTGAGAATGTTATCCTTTATGCATCCGGCCCTTTCCGAACTCTTCAGGCGGACTTCTCCCTTGAGTGCATTGTCCAGCTTCAGGTTCATTTCAAGACCCGGCCTTACGCAGATGTTCTTCGAGAAAGACAGGGTCTGCCCGTCCGGAGCGGTGATTGTGGCCTGGATGCTGTAGTAGCGCCAGTAGAACCTCTGCTGATCCTCCTGCTGCTTATCGGCAGGGCGGAAAGAGTAGCTGAAACGCCCCTCGGAGTCGCTTCTCAGTGTTGCTGATTCCAGCTTTTCAGAGCCCTGCAGCAAAGAAAGCTCTACTTTATAGTCCTTGGGGCTACGCCCGCTGAAACATAGTATCTGCCCCGCAGCACTGATATGGTCGCCCGGAAGAAGCATACGATTCTTTCCGTCCCACTGCATATCGAAGTCCGGAAGGTTGCTTTCGTCAATCCTCACCCTGCAGGAAGCGATCCTTCTGCCCTGGAGCTCGACGCAAAGCGAATAGTCTCCGTTAAGTTTCAGATTATCAAGCTTGAAATCAGAGTTGACACTGCCCAGAGGGGAGCAGGACAGAGTGTCGCTCAGGACGATTTCCGATTTGGGCGAAAGAAGCTTTACGCAGACCTGAGTATGTTCCGGGGCCGGTCTCTGGGTCTGAAAACCGCTGTAAATGATTGCTTTATACAGGAGGGTCTCACCCATCCTGTAGGCTTTGCGGTCGGTCAGTATCTGGGCTTGAAGGCTTGGACTGCCAGTTTCTTCACTCGGATAAGAGTAAGGCAGCCTGCACTTCGGGCTCAACAGCGTTCTGCGTTCTTTAATTATATAATCTTCCGCCACAGCCCAATTTCCCTTTTGTGAGAGCTGCTGCTCGGCCTGGCTTCCTATCTCCACGAAGCCCTCACCTTTAATGAAATAAGTACCCATCAGTTTGCCTTCAGTGCTGCGGACCTGCAGGCTGTAGTCGTCAAGTCCCTTTCCGCTCCGGTAGTCTGCGACATAGACCCTGATGCCGTCAGAGTCCCTGCGAAGGGCAAGCGAAAGGCTCCTTTTGGGATATGTAAGCGTGCTTGTAAGAATCCCGCTTTTGAGATTGATGTCCCAGTCGGCATCCTCCAGTGAGCTCAGATTAAGAGTAAGAGTATCAATCAGATAGAACTTTTTACGCTCCAGGTTGAGGCTCTTTTCCATCTCCTTTTTGCCTTTTCTGCTGATTTCTATCTTTACCCCCTGAAGGTTTCTCAGATACACATTCAAGGTGTCGTTCTTCACCTCGGCTCTTAGTTCTTTGTCTTCCAGCCGCCTCAGAATCCCTTCAGCATCGCCGTTCAAAGAAGGCGTCTTGCCTTTTTTGACAAGCGTCGCCGCGCGGCTGACAAGCTGCTTAAGTTTCTGCCTCAGAGCCAGATAATCCTGCTCGTTTTTCTCCTCCTTTTGCTCCATGGCATAGAAGTCCAGCCTGAGGATCTGCTCCTGTGCAAGAAGATTCACAAGAGGGTCAGGGCACCCGGAGCAGAACTCTTCCAGGCGTCCTTTGAGCTCTTTTCTGTCGGTGCTGCGAAGAATCAGCTCAAGGCGCAGGGCGAGGCTTTTCATCTCTTCCCCTCCTATCATAGACATCAGATCCGCACAGTTCAGTGCGCTCCTGTTCCCCGCTTTGACGCAGGCCCAGATGGCGTATTCAAGGTCGCTATCGGCAAGTTTCTCAGGCAGCTCGGGATAGAGCCCGCGGGTAAGGCTCCCTTTAAGAGCTTCGCTGTTGTCCAGAATATATCTGAAGGCCTGCTCGGAATAGGGGTAGCTCCATTTGTGGCGAAAACTCATAAGGGCGTTCCCGAAGTTCTCCACCTCAGTGTCCAGGGCTTTTCTCAGTTCGTCCCTTTGCTTCCAGTTCCTGGCCGAGCATACGTCCACATACAGACAGGCCGCCTTGTAAAATGAGGCGGCATCTCCGCTTTCTTTAGATATATCTTTGATTTTCAGGAGTATGCTTTCCATATCCTGAGGCAAGTCCAGCTTTTCGGCTTTACGGTAGCGGGACCATAGCCTGTCCAGTTCCTTACTGGTATCTGCCGGGGCCGCAAACAGCAGGGATGCGCAGCTTAGCGACAGCAGGGTCAAGAATGCTTTTCTTATCATATCTGCTCTGTGGCGTTTGATGTTCTGTATTCAGAGATGCATTCGGCCACCAGATAGTTGCTTCCACCTATATATACTACCGCGTCGGGGTCCTTGAGAGCGTCTTCCCTTGCCTGTGCTACGGCGCTTTCCACGCTGGGGAATGCACGGCGGTCGAGCCCCTCGAGGGCGTTGTAGAGCTTTCCCACATCCAGCGAACGGCTGATGCGCGGGGCGGCGAGGTAGTACTTGGCTTCTCGCGGCATCAGAGGCTTTATGGCTTCGAGGTCCTTGTCCGCCATCACCCCGTAAACGATGTACATATTGCGTCCGAGGCCGCGCAGCTGTGCGAAATTCTTCTCGAGGGCGGCGCTGTTGTGCCCTATGTCGCAGATTGTAAGTGGCGAAGAGTCAATCTGTTCCCATCTGGCATGCAGCCCGGTGATTCGGGCGCAGCGGCATATGGCATCCGTTACGTCCCCGTCGAGCTTTATGCCCAGAAGGCTGAGCGCGCAAAGGACGGTGCGCAGATTCTGCTTCTGATACTCGCCCTGAAGGTCCAGCTTCCCTGCCAAGCTTTCCAGAAGGAGTCCGATCTCGGGACGGGAGTCTGCGTAATGGTCGGCGAAGTAGAGCTCGGCTCCGCATTCGGCCGCTTTCGAGCGGAAAACTTCTGCTGTGAGCGGATCGTTCCCATAGACCAGAGCCTTTACTCCTCTCTTGAAGATGCCTGCCTTCTCGGCCGCAATCTTTTCTATGCTGTCGCCGAGAAGGTCGCAGTGGTCCAGGCCTATGCTGGTTACGATGCTCAGGCAGGGGGTGATGATATTGGTGCTGTCAAGCCTTCCTCCGAGCCCGGTCTCGATAACTGCGAGGTCAACCTTCCTGTCTGCAAACCAGCTGAAAGCCATCCCGGTAGTAATCTCGAAAAAGGACAGCCCCTCTGTGGACTGGCGGTGCAGAAGGGAGAGGATTTCGCTCTTTTCGGGCATCAGGAATGAAGCTCCCCTGATGATTTTCATCCTCTCGCGGAAGTCCACAAGGTGGGGAGAGGTGTATAGCCCCACACTGGCTCCCCGGCTTGAAAGGGCCGCGGAGAGCATCGAGCAGACGGAGCCCTTGCCGTTGGTGCCGGCGACGTGTATGCAGGGGTATTTCTGCCAGGGGCTTCCCAGCGCCCTGTCGTAGGCGCGTATCCCGTCCAGCCCCTCTTTATATGCTCCGCCGCCGAATCCCTGCCTCTGCACGCTGGGGTGCCGCTCGAAAAGTTCTTCTATCTGTCTATCGTAAGTATTGATGTCCTGTTTCATACACTATGCGCTCTTTCATATACATGGAACAAAGATAGCCAAACTTTCCTTCTTGGGAATGCTTTGATTTTGATAATTTATTTCATAATTTTGAGGATGTATTCAGAGCTTGAACAAATGGAAAAAGACCCTTCTTTGCTTTATTCCACATATGTAATCGACGGAGTACGCCTCGACCTGACTCCCGAAATGATGCTCCGCAGTGTGATGGATGCCCGGGAGGTGGATTGTGCCCCGAGTCCGCTCGCCGCCCCGCCGAGTCCTGCCGGGATTGTGGACGAAACCCCGGATGTGGTGCCGAAGAACAACGATTTGCGCAGCCTCTCGGCTCAGGAGTGCCTTGACGCGGTGCGCTCTTCAGAAGAAGTCTTCCCTTTGGAGTTCAGCTCTTCATATACCCGTTTCCTGCTGACTTCCAGTATTATAGACACTCTCTGGCTGGAAGGCTCCTTTAAAATCGGGGACCTCTGCACCAGGGCTTCCTGGAAGTGGAACCCTACGCTGCTGGGGTCAATGGCCGCCTTTTATCACTCTGTCAGCGCCGCATGCGACTGCCTCGATTCTCTTGGGATTTGCCTTGAGGACTATGAATGCATCAGCGGGGAAGGCAAGTGCAGCCTCGCTTTTACCCAGGGCCTCAGACCCGTGTGCGAGACCGAAGAGCAGGACGATTTCATCTCTGAACCCTACCGCAGCCGCTTCCCCGAAATGGGCAGCTCCCGCCTGATAGGGGAGAGTCTGGTTCCTGAGCCGGGAAGCTGGGTCATATACATCCCTTTCGATACATCTGACTTCCGTCTGGGAGCTTCGCGCCTGTCCGCGCTCTATTCCCTTTCCGATCCGGCTCCGAGGCTGGAGGACAGCGATTATTTCCTGGATTGCTACGAGGTCCTCAGGGAGTTCAGCGAGGACGGAGTGCTTCTGAGCGCTGCCACCGTGGGACCTCTTTCCCTGATGGACACCCTTTCGCGTATGTGTTCGCGGCTTTGCGCTCTGGACGCTGACATTTCGGGCATTATGGACGCATACGGCGAGAAGCAGGCCCTCAGGGTGCTGTTCTCGAATATCCCCGGAGTCGTCATCCAGATAAGGGACCAGGACTTTGACTATCTGGATGCTGAGCTGCTGCTCCAGGATGTCGCCTATTATCCGCTGGGCCACCCCGACACTGCTCTTGGAGAATTGAAGATCAGCACCCAGGGCAACTCAGGCCTGCAATCCATCCTGGCTTCGCTGCTCAAAGGCGCCGAAGGGGAGGACTGAAACGCAATACACTGAAACTGATAACATGTATGGGAAATAAGAAGATTTTTGTCCTTGACACCAATGTCATACTTCACGACTACAAGGCCGTCAAAAAGTTCCAGGACAACGACCTGGTCATCCCGGTGGCAGTAGTAGAAGAGCTGGACAAGTTCAAGAAGGGCAATGACGCCCTTTCATACAACGCCCGCGGATTTATGCGGGAAATCGACCGCCTGACAGACGGGAAGACCTTCGCCAAAGGCGGGGTGAGCCTGGGCAAGGGCCTGGGAACCATACGCATAGAACCTAACCATCCCTTCCCGGACGCCTTCAAGGACCTTTTCAGGGACGATACCCAGGACCATAGGATACTCTCCACCGCAATGTGGGTGAGGGATACCACTCCCGGCGTGTTTGTGGCCCTAGTCACGAAGGACATCAATCTGAGGCTGAAGGCGAAAGCGGCTGGGATGGCGGTGCAGGACTATCTTACCGACAAGCTGGAAGAGTCCAAGATTGAAAACAGCCAGAAGGAAGTCCAGCGCTATACCCTTTCTTCCGAAAAGATGCAGGTCCTGTGCTACGGCCCCGATACCTGTCTTGAATGGAAGGATGTGACGGACAGCAAGCCCGCGGCAAACCAGATGTTCTCGCTGAGCTGGACTGATTCTGAAAAAGGAGGCGTTTGTGCGCGCTATGACAGCTCCCGCGACCGGATAGTTCTGGTCAAATCCCGCCAGGCCTACGGCATCAGGCCGCGCAACGACGAGCAGGCAATGGCCCTGGACGCCCTGCTGAACCCCAACATTTCGCTGGTGTCCCTGACCGGAGGCGCCGGCACCGGAAAGACTCTTCTCGCCCTTGCCGCCGCGCTTGAGCAGGAGAAGGACTACGAGCAAATCATCCTTTCCCGCCCCACGGTCATCCTTGGCAATCAGGACCTTGGCTTCCTTCCCGGCGACCAGAAGGCCAAGATGGGCCCTTTCCTCCAGCCGCTGATGGATAATCTGAATGTCATACGCTCCCAGTTCCGTCCCGGCTCGCGCGAGGCCCAGAGGATAGACAGTATGCTTACCCAGGAGAAACTCATCATCGAGCCTCTTGCATACATCAGGGGCAGGAGTCTGGGAAAGTGCTACTTCATCATAGACGAGGCCCAGAACCTCACTCCCCACGAGATGAAGACCATTATCACCCGGGCCGGCGAGGGGACAAAGATGGTATTCACCGGAGACATTTTCCAGATTGACCAGCCTTACCTGGACCAGTGGTCTAACGGATTGACTCATCTGGGCGAAAAGATGCAGGGCCAGAAGGTCTTCCAGCACATCTTTTTGCGCAAAGGTGAGAGAAGTGTGCTGTCGGAACTTGCTTCAAAGTTGCTATAGTCCGAAATTTGTCATAAATTCGCGCTTTAAATTGAAAATTTACGAAATTTAATAATTTAGAAGAAGTTAAGTTATGTACGAAATGAAAAAACGCGTCTACTGCTTCGGTGCCAAGAGCGCTGAGGGAGATGGCTCAATGAGGGAACTCTTGGGCGGAAAGGGCGCTAACCTTGCTGAGATGAGCAAGCTTGGAATGCCTGTTCCTGCCGGATTTACCATCACCACTGAATGCTGCGCTGAGTATTATCAGCTTGGCGGTGGTTATACCGAAGACCTCAAGATGGAGGTTAAAGCCGCCCTTCACGCCACCGAGAAGGTAATGGGCAAGAAGTTCGGCGACCCCAAGGATCCCCTTCTTGTGAGCTGCCGCTCCGGCGCAAGAAGCTCAATGCCCGGAATGATGGATACAATTCTGAACATCGGACTCTGCTCCGAGACCATTCCCGGACTTATTGAAAAGACCGGCAATCCCCGTTTCGTTTACGATGCCTACAGGCGTCTGATCATGATGTACTCCGATGTAGTGATGGAGAAGGCAGAGGGCATTGAGCCCGAGGACGGAAAGGGCATACGCCAGCAGCTCGACAGGATGATGAGCGAGCTGAAGGAGGCCAAGGGTTACACTTCAGATACCGATATCACCGCCGAGGAGCTCAAGACTCTGTGCGAGCAGTTCAAGCTCAAGGTCAAGGAGGTTCTCGGAGTGGAGTTCCCCGACAATGCCAATGACCAGCTTTGGGGCTCTATCGGAGGCGTGTTCAAGTCCTGGAACGGAAAGAGGGCCATTGCCTACAGACGCATCGAGAAGATTCCCGATGATTGGGGCACAGCAGTGAACGTGCAGTCAATGGTGTTCGGAAATATGGGCAACAGCTCCGCTACAGGAGTGGCATTCTCCCGCAACCCTGCCAACGGAGATAACAACTTCTACGGCGAGTGGCTCATCAATGCCCAGGGTGAGGATGTGGTTGCCGGTATCCGTACCCCCAACCCTCTCAACGAGGCCACTAAGAATGAGCATAACAAGCACCTTGAGTCTCTCGAGAAGGCTATGCCTGAGGTTTACAAGGAGCTTGACGAGATACGCAAGAGGCTTGAGAACCACTTCCACGATATGCAGGACATCGAGTTCACCATTCAGGAAGGCAAGCTCTGGATGCTTCAGTGCCGTATAGGCAAGCGCACCGGTCTGGCCGCCCTGCAGATGGCTATGGATATGCTCTCAGAGGGTATGATTGACGAGAAGACTGCCATCCTGAGAGTTTCTCCCGCCCAGCTCGATGAGATTCTCCACCCTGTGCTCAACTCTATCTCCGAGAAGTCTGCAAAGGTTGTGGGACGCGGTCTTCCTGCATCTCCCGGTGGAGCTGTAGGTATGCTCGTATTCTCTTCCGAGGCTGCTATGGAGGCTGCCGCCGAGGGCAAGAAGACTATCCTCGTGCGTGAGGAGACTTCTCCTGAGGACATCCAGGGAATGAGGGCTGCCGCAGGTATCCTTACCCAGAGGGGAGGTATGACTTCGCACGCCGCTCTTGTGGCCCGCGGATGGGGCAAGTGCTGCATCGTAGGCTGCGAGGCTATGAAGATTGACCTTGAGAACAAGACTGTCACTTTCGGCAAGGGTTCCAAGGTTTATAAGGAGGGCGACTGGTTCTCCCTCAATGGCGGAAAGGGTCTTGTATATGATTCCAAGATCGAGACTATGGATGCCAGCGAGAACCCTGTCTTCATCAAGTTCATGAGCATTGTGGACAAGTACCGCCGTCTCGGCATCCGTGCCAATGCCGATACTCCCGAGGATGCACAGAAGGCTCTTCAGTTCGGCGCTGAGGGTATTGGTTTGTTCCGTATCGAGCATATGTTCTACGGCAAGAACTCTGAGGTTCCTCTCGCCAAGCTGCGCAAGATGATTCTCTGCAACACTGACGAGGAGCGCAAGGCTGCCCTTGAGGAGCTTGAGCCTTTCATCAAGGCTTCGGTGAAGAGCACTATGAAGGTTATGGACGGCAAGCCTGTTGTCTTCCGTCTGCTGGACCCTCCTCTTCACGAGTTCGTTCCCAAGACTGTCGAGAAGGAGCAGGAGCTTGCCAATGAGCTGGGCATCAGTGTGGATGAGGTGGTCAAGAGGGGCGAGAGCCTGCACGAGGTCAACCCTATGATGGGTCTTCGCGGTGTGCGTCTGCACGTGGCTTATCCTCTTATCGCCGAGACTCAGTACAGGGCTATCTTCACTGCTGTGGCAGAGCTTCAGAAGGAGGGATACCATCCCCAGCCTGAAATTATGATTCCTGTGACTGTTTCTGCCCGTGAGCTTAGCTTCCAGAAGGTTATCTGCGACCGCATCAAGAGTGAGGTTGAGGTGAGGATGGAGCAGAATATCGATTACCATTTCGGTACTATGATTGAGATCCCCCGCGCGGCTCTTACCGGCGAGAGGATGGCACGTACTGCTGAGTTCTTCTCATTCGGAACCAATGACCTTACCCAGATGACTTTGGGATTCTCTCGTGACGATGTAGGTACCTTTATGGGTAACTATCTGGGACATAAGATTCTGGATGCTGATCCTTTCCAGACTATTGATGTGAAGGGTGTGGGTAAGCTCGTTGAGTACGGTATCCAGTCGGGCCGCGGCAGGAGGGCTGACCTCAAGTGCGGTGTGTGCGGTGAGCACGGCGGAGATCCTGATTCTATTCGTTTTTTCAACCGTATCGGTATCGATTATGTGAGCTGCTCTGCTTTCCGTGTGCCTATCGCAAGGCTTGCTTCGGCGCAGGCAGCTATTGAGCAGTCCAAGTAAGGCTCGGATATATATCTGTTATTGAGGGGTGGCCGTTTCGGTCACCCTTTTTTGTTCTGCCTGATTTGGCGTCTTGTTGCCCTTCGGCCGCTGCCTCCCCCTGTCATCCGATTAAGCGCAGCCCCGCGCCCTTTCTTTGTCATTTCATGAGCGAAGCCTTCTTTTTGTCATTTCGACCGAGTCTTCCCCTTGTCATTTCGAGTGAGCGAAGCGAGTCGAGAAATCTGTTCCCTGAACTGGGAGGCAGCTGCGGCATCGGTGAAGAGTTCTTCAGGGACCGCTTTAGCTCGCCTTTGGCTCGTATTGCGCTTGCAAAGTCCCATTCAGAACTCTCCGCCCGCCTGCCTTTGCAGCTGCCTCTCTCTGTCATTTTGCCCGAGCGCAGCGAGTGGAGAAATCTGACTCCCGCGGCGCCGCAATCGTTTTTTCGCTGAGAGGTGTTTGAATTCAGGCGAATCTGAGTTATATTTGAATATGAAATCGATTCGTATTATCGCAGCGGCATTTTCTGCTGCTCTTGTGTGCCTGTCGTGCACCAGTGAAGTTGGGCTCCTTGTGGATACCCTTTCGGGGACCGTGGAGGGAGTTCAGATTGAAGAAGGGGTCAAGGCTTTTCTGGGCGTCCCGTACGCACAGCCTCCGGTAGGGGAGCTCCGCTGGAAGGCTCCCCAGAGTGTCCAGAATTGGGATGGCGTCAAGCCGTGCAAGGCTTTCGGGCCTGACCCTATGCAGCCCATCATCTATAGCGATATGGTTTTCCGCGGTGCCGGGTTCAGCGAGGACTGCCTGTACCTGAATATATGGACCCCGGCCGAGAAGCAAAGCGACTCGCTGCCGGTGCTGCTGTATTTCAACGGTGGCGGACTTATGGCCGGTTCGGGCTCCGAGCCCCGCTATGACGGGCAGGCTATGGCCGCCGAACAGGGCATTATCTGTGTGACCGCCAATTATCGCGAGGGTGTCTTCGGCTTCTTTGCCCACAGTTCATTGAGCGCCGAAAGTCCCTATGGCGGAAGCGGCAACTATGGTTTCCTCGACCAGGTTGCGGCAATCGACTGGCTGCGTGAGAACATACGCTTTTTCGGAGGTGATCCCAAGCGCATCACCATTGCCGGTGAGTCCGCCGGTTCGTTCTCGGTCTCTCTGCTGATGGCTTCCCCTCTGAGCAAAGACAAGATTTGCGGTGCCATCCTTTCTTCCGGAGCAGAATTGACGCCCTACTACGCTTCTTCGCTTCAGGAGGCAGAGGCTCAGGGAGAGCAGAGGCTTCAGAGTGTAGGTCTCTCTTCTATAGCAGACGCACGTGCTTTGAGCGCCGACAGTCTTCAGACCCTCCTTCCGCCCAGAGGTATGGCTTCGGCCGTTCTAGACGGATACTTCCTCGGCGAGCAGCCCGACTCGATTTATGCTGCCGGCAAGCAGGCCAGGGTGCCTCTCCTTGCAGGCTGGAACTCTCTGGAAGGCACTTTGAGAGGAAAGACCATTAACGAAGTTCTGCCATCTCTCCAGGAGCGCTTCGGCGACTGGACCGGCCTCATACTCGAGGCATACGGCATCAAAAGCAACAAAGATGTCGTTTCTGAACCCGGCAACAATCTCGCTTCTGACCTGTTCACCGGTTTCCCGACCTGGAAGGCCTGCGACTACCACGCCGGTACCAGCGGCCAGAGCGTATGGCGCTATTTCTTCCGCCTGCCCCGGCCCCTTGCCGGAAAGGAAGCTGTGGATGGAAAGGTCGAGAGGGCTGCTGGTGCAGTGCATTCGGCTGATATTGAGTATGCTATGGGTAATCTGAGCAGCAACAGGACATACTGCTGGACCGAAGATGACTATGCCACTTCACGCCTGTTTATGGCCTATTACGCCAATTTCTGCAAGAGCGGCAATCCTAACGGCGAGGCCCTTCCCGAGTGGAAGGATTTGCGCTCCGAGGGCTCTCCCGTGCTTCAGCTGGGAGTCATCGACGAGGAAGGAAAGCTCAGCTGCTACTCTCTTAGCGACCCCCGCCGGGAGTCCGCCTACCGCACCCTCGAAGCCTTTTACAAGAGCCTCAAGTAAGGCGCTACGCTCTCATTACCCCGCTCTGAACTCAATTTTTTCTTCTCCAACTATTGGATCGAAGAATTAAAAACTTTAACTTTGCCTTCTAAATCCGGAAGCATGAAAGAAGTTAGAGTCATAGAACTATTTGCCGGGGTCGGAGGATTCCGCGTCGGTCTGGAAAAGGCCGACAAAGATTTCTTCAAGACTGTTTGGGCAAACCAATGGGAGCCTGCGACAAAAGTGCAGCACGCCGCTATGGTCTATGAAAAGAACTTCGGGCAGGGCAGTGTATCAAATGTTGATATCAATTCAGTCCCGGTGGAGGATATACCGGACCACGATATGCTTGTCGGCGGATTCCCTTGCCAGGACTATTCAGTAGCTTCGACATTAAGCAGGTCAAAAGGAATCGAAGGGAAAAAAGGAATTCTCTGGTGGGCTATCTACAACATCCTTGTAAAGAAAGGCGCCAAGGCTCCGAGCCTGCTGCTCCTGGAGAATGTGGACCGATTGCTCCTTTCACCGGCAAAACAGCGCGGACGTGACTTTGCAATCATTCTTGAGTGCCTGAATGAGCAAGGCTATATTGTCGAGTGGCGTGTTATCAATGCCGCAGACTATGGAATGCCCCAGAAGCGCCGCAGAACATACATCTGTGCGTATAAAAAAGGCACTCCTGTCGCTGATGGATTTACTACTCCCAATGACTGGATTCAGAATAGCGGCATCTTTGCAAAAGCCTTCCCCATAGAGTGTGACCGCGACCTTACATCGCTCGACGCGCACATACTCTCCGATGCCAGGAAGGACAGGCTGGTGGACATTACCGAGAACTTCAACAGGAAAGGCGGTGACAGCCCGTTCAAAAAAGCAGGATTGATGATTGATGGGGTGGCATATTCCACAGATGCCAATCCTGTATTCAAAGGCGCTCCTATCTATTTGAGAGATTGCCTGGTACGTGGTGAGAACCGTCCCGCAGACATCGAGTCTTTCTATATTCCTGATGACCAGATGGAACGGTGGCGTTATTTCAAGGGCTCAAAGCGCGAAGAGAGGACGAGGCCTGACGGCTTCAAATATTTCTATACCGAAGGCGCGATGGATTTCCCGGATTCAATCGATAAACCAGCCCGCACAATCATCACTTCCGAGGGTGGAAAAAGCCCGGACAGATGCCGTCACGCAATCGAGGATGAAACAGGACGCATACGCCGCCTGACTCCGGTCGAGCTGGAGCACATCAATATGTTCCCCTCGAACTGGACCGAGTGCAAAGGTGTGGACAACGGCAAGCGGGCCTTCCTGATGGGTAACGCTCTGGTTTGCGGAATCGTTACGAAAATTGGCGAAGAGCTGGAGAAGAGGCTCAAGGCTGAATAACAGATACTCCGCTCTCATCCTCCACAATATGCTGGATGTATTCGTGGTTGAACCAGTAGCAATACTTTTTGCACATTCCTCCGTTCGGATTGGCGGCAAGGTCGCGTGAATCCTTCGCCTTGGGCCGTACGTGGAATTTCCTGTGCTCGCTCTCCCTGTAGAAGTAAGCAGTATCTATGTGGTTGGCGGCAACATTGTCCCTGATGTTCTGCCAGTAGGCAGCCGCGTCCTTTAAATCATCGTACGGCATAGTCCAGAAGAAAACTTTCTGCAGACGGTAGTCCTCCTCACCTTTGGATCCGCAGTCCTTGAAAACAATGAACAGGAAGCGGCTGGTAAACAATTCATAAAGCCGGGACTCATACCAATCATCTTCCTCGAGAATATCAAAGTAGTTGATGTTCTCAAAGGACATTGCCTCTTTTGGCCGCCCGGATTTCTGCAGACGGATTGTCTTGATGCGGATGCCGGATTTGCGGAATTCCTCGGACTTGGTCACATCATCGCATCGTGTGCCCCGCATCGTAAGTATCGCATTGGCTATGAGGGCATATTTGCTCTTGGCTGTGGATTCCTCGAGGCCGAAAATCTCGCACAGCTCAGAATAACTCTTCCCTATGTATTCCTTGAATCTGTCCTTCAGAATGTCTTCAAATGACTGCTTCTTGAGTTCCTCTGTGGATATAAGT
This sequence comes from uncultured Bacteroides sp., assembly GCA_945874355.1. Lineage (GTDB taxonomy): Bacteria > Bacteroidota > Bacteroidia > Bacteroidales > UBA932 > Cryptobacteroides. The sequence goes on along the minus strand of CAMCGB010000005.1, from coordinate 27,864 downwards.
CCCTCACCGTAGCCTCCGACAATAGCAGATGTATTCACTCCGGCCCGCTCACCATAGTTCCGGATGAAATCCAGAATTGTGCGCATATACTGCGGCTTGAGCGAGAATGCCCGTTTGGGTGCCGGGATTTCGCAGCGCTTTCCGTCTGGCAGCGTGTAATAGACGTCTGAATCACCTTTCTGCCCCTTCCTGCAGGCTCCAAGGTATGTCGTGTCGCCTTCTGACAGTTCGTGAGCCTTTCCGCAACGTATCTTTGCGATAATCTTATCGTAGTCCTGCTCCATTATCAGGAGGTCTTTCTCGGGAATCTGCCACAATACGGAATACAGGAACTTGAGGTGCTGGACCGGCACCCTGGCCTGATGCAGGTAAAAGAGGAGAAGCATCACGGCGCACTTGACATAGACGTGAGACTCTTTGAACGGATGCTTGTGGTCTTCGCTGTAATCTATCATCGAACAGACGAGGCGCTCCTTAATCTGCAGGCTCTTGTCGGCGAGCTCTTTAAGCGGGGTGCATTTCAGCTCCACGCCTGCTTCTTCGAAGTCCGGTGTAGGATTGCTGTTGGGCTCGTAGCCGAAGAAATAGCGCTCAACCATTTGTCCGAGACGCCCCTTGCCGGTATTGTCCTCATCCAGTTCCCTACCGACGGTCTCTTCGAGAGTTCGTCCGAGCAGATTCTTGCTGTACTCCCAGATTGAGTACATATCCGTAACATCATACGGCTTGTTCTGAAGGCTTTGTGACATAGGCTACTATCTGTCAGTTCTTAAAAATGGAAGAAGAATCAGGTCGGCAGGCAACCATTTCACAGACTCCAACTCATCCGGAGCGAGCCACTTCGCGGCTTCGTGTTCTTTGAGCTCCAGCTTACCGGAAACGATGCTGCACCAGTAGCAGTGCAATGTAAGATGAAAAGAGGGATAGTCATAGTCTATAGTGGTGATGAAACTGTCAACGCTGATTTCAGTGTCCAGTTCTTCCATAATCTCGCGCTTCAGAGCCTGTTCCAGGGTCTCACCCGGCTCGGCCTTACCCCCTGGCAGCTCCCACCAGTCTTTATACTCGCCGTACCCGCGCTGGGTAGAGAATATCTCTCCTTTCGAGTTGCGGATTGCCGCCGCTACTACTGTGATAGTTTTCATAATGACGCAAAGATAAACAATCTGATGATAACTTCTCACTCCGGCCGGTTTTTCATTCGTCTCTCATTTTACCGAATCGGGAGAGACTTGATTGCAATCTACGCGAAAAGGTCGTCAAGTACCACCTGGGACTGGACGCTGTTGCTGTACATGTTTTTCTTTACACCGTATGTCGTTATCATCGTCAGGTGAAGGGCCTTCCGGGTCTTCGTCTCATCCCTGAAGACCTGTATCTTGTTTCGAAGACTCTTGTCGTATTCGCTGTCGATGGTGAACTCGTTGATTGAGTATTTCATCTCGCAGATGTTGATGACGCGGTCTCTTCTGTCTATCAGAAGGTCAATCTGGGCGCCGCGTTTGCCTTCTTCTCCTTTGCTGAACCAGGCTGATGTCTCGCACTGAACGGCGTAGATCCCGATGCTCTTGCGAATCTGCTCCAGATGATGCAGGCAGAGCAGCTCGAATGTATAACCGGCCCAACTCCTGCGCAGCGGCAGATTGACGCTATTGGTCCAGAAATTCTCGTCACGTCCGTAATTGTCCTTTATGTACGAGAAGTAGAACATGGTATAGAAGTCGGAGAGCTGGTAGATGGTATCGCGCTTTTTGTTTCCGAAATAGTTGTACGGGCGGATGAATTCGTTGTCCACAAGGTTCTTAAGTACCTTCCCGAAGTCACCGTTGTCGTTTGTCGCATTCTATGTTGCCGTGAAAAATCCAAATCAATTCAGTATCTTTGCAAACAAAGACCTAACGATATGATTGACGAGAAAAAAGCATTAGAATTGATTGCCCTAGGAGAAGGCCAGCACATCGAATTCAAAGAAGCCGTACCCTCAAAGGTGAGGGAATTGAGTGAAGAGGTATGTGCATTTTCCAATGCTACCGGTGGCTACATCTTTATTGGAGTAAATAATAAAAGCGATTTCGTAAAGGGTTTCACCATCGACAATACTAAGCGTTCATCAATTCAAGATTCTCTAGACGCCATTCAACCGGCAGTTTATAGCGAGTTATATCCACTCACTGTTAAGGGGCGCGAAATCTGGGTGATTGAAGTTCAAGAAGGAGATCAAAAGCCTTATGTCGCTTCTGGTTCTATCTTTGTGCGGCGGGGAGCCAATTCTCAGAAACTTCGTACTCCGACCGAAATCCGACAACTATTCGATGATGCAGGTGCCCTACATTATGACGAAGCGATGAATAAATGGTTCAAGATGGAGGAGGTCTCTACGCAAGCAGTAAGAGCATTTAAGGAGAAGGCTGGCATTACCTCTACTTCCCCTGATTCGGAACTAATATGGAATATGGGACTGCTTGGCAAGAAAGGAGAAATGACCAATGTCGTTCCGATGTTTTTCTCAGATGAATGCGGAAAGAGGATTCCACAAGCTGTTGTGCGCTGCGTTCTCTTTAAAGGGACGAACAAAGTCCACATAATTGACTCCAAGACCATTGGAGGTCCGCTCCTCAGTCAGTACAATGAGACTACCAAATGGCTGAAGCAACGTTTGGCTGTAGAATACATCATGGACGGCTTCAATTCCCGTATAGAGAAGTGGGAGATTCCGTTAGATGCTATAAAAGAAGCACTTACCAATTCAATTTGCCACCGGGATTATTACGATACTGCCGCCAATATTATGGTGGAGTTATATGACGATAGACTTGAGATTTCTAATCCAGGCGGTCTGCTTCCTATAGTGGCTAAGAATTTTGGACACATGAGTAAGTCCCGCAATCCTAAGGTGTTCGATCTCTTCACCCGGATGGATTTAGTGGAGAAAGTAGGTTCCGGAATTCCAAGAATGACAGAATTGATGCGTATTGCTGGGCTTCCGGCACCGGAGTACCATACTGAAGGTTCCTTTACAACAGTTCTGTATAAGAAGAGTCCTGCATCTTCCCAAAATGTCATAGAAAATGTCATAGAAAATGTCATAGAAAATGTCGGAAGAAACCTCAAAGGAAGGGCTAAACGGGAACAGATTATTCTGGAATTAATGCGCCGATATCCAGGTATTTCATTGGCTGAATTGGCCCGGAGCCTTAATGTATCAGAGAGAACAGTGGCTCGCGACGTCGTTTATTTACGCGAAACCAAGAAGATTGCACGGCAAGGCGGTGATAAAGGTGGAGAATGGAGGATTATTGACGATAGGGGAGAGGACGCCGCAGAGGCTACTGGGCAATGAAGGGGCTACTGGGCGATGAAGGAGTAGATGATGTAGCCGCTCTGCTTGGAGGGGGCGTCGGATTTGATTGAGAATTTAGACAGACGGGCGGCCCTTATAGCGTAGCTCCTCAGGCATTGGTCAGAGGACGAAGCGCTGTCGTCCACCTTCGCCTCCACCACTGCTCCGGCAGGACTCACACCTATCAGTACTTTCACCTCGCCGCCGCCCTGGCACCTGTACGCCGGAATGGGAAGGTAGCTTGCCTTACGGCCCGATAGCTCGTATGACACTACCGAAGGTCCCTGATAGGCTGCCGGCTTGCTCTCTTCTTTCTTCTTATCAGCAGAGTTGCTCTTCGGATTGGCAACATCCGAGCTCGGCAGCTCATAGCCCGAGGAGAGCTCCTTCTGGAGCCTCTCGGCGTCTTTGTAGAGCTTCTCCGCGTCAGTGCCGCGGTCGTCCTTGAGCTGCGAGCGGTCCACCGCCACATTGCGCACCTCGCTCCGGGCTCCGGCGGCAGCCAGCTCCTTCTCCAGCTTGTCGGCGATGCTCTGTTTGAAGGCCAGCTCCTTTTCCAGCTTCTCGGCCTCGCGTTGAAGTTTTTCTATGTCCTCGTACTTAGAAAAGTCCAGCACAAAGCTGTTCTCGCTTTTCAGGCTGTAGCCCAGTCCGCTTATAAGCAAGACTATTATGACCGCCAAATGGATTATGACGGTCATATATACTCCTGCTTTGTCTTCTGTGCTCAGCCTCTTGCTCATTTGCCGAGTTTGTCTCTCAGAGACTTTTCTATTGTATTGGTAATGATGTCGATAGCGACTTTGTTATGCCCTCCCTGTGGGATGATGATATCGGCGTATCGCTTGCTCGGCTCAATGAACTGCAGGTACATCGGCTTTACGGTCCGGGAGTAGCGCTCTATGACCCAGCGCACATCCTTGCCCCTTTCGCTGATGTCGCGCGACATAACCCTCATCAGGCGGTCGTCGTCATCCGCATCCACGAACAGCTTGATGTCCATCTGCTCGCGAAGCTCCTTGCATGTGAATATCAGTATACCTTCGACGATGATCACGTCAGCGGGGTTCACCTTGACAGTTTCGGTCTTGGACCTGCTGCAGGATATGTACGAATATACAGGCTGCTCCACGCTCTGACCCTGCTTGAGCTGGTTGAGCTGGGAGCATAGCAGGTCCCAGTCTATAGCGTCCGGATGGTCGAAGTTGTGGGCCCTTTTCTCTTCGTCGGTAAGGTCGCTGGAGTCCTTGTAGTAGGAGTCCTGGGGGATTACCACAACTCTCTCGTTGCTGAGCCTCTCTGTTATGGCCTTCACGACCGTTGTCTTGCCTGAGCCTGAGCCGCCGGCTATACCAATTACAAGCATACTGATTGTTTATAAGGGTTAAAACTCTGCGTTCTTGGGGGTTCTGGGGAAAGGAATCACGTCCCTGATGTTGCTCATTCCGGTGATGAAAAGCAGCAGCCTCTCGAATCCGAGGCCGAATCCGCTGTGAGGGCAGCTTCCGAAGCGGCGGGTGTCGATGTACCACTCCAGGCTGCGTCTGCTCATTCCGAGCTCGTTGATTCTGCCCTCAAGCTTCTCGAGGTCAGCCTCACGCTCGCTTCCGCCTATGATCTCTCCAATCTTGGGGAAGAGCACGTCCATAGCCCTGACGGTCTTTCCGTCCTCGTTCTGCTTCATATAGAAAGCCTTGATGTCCTTCGGATAGCCGGTCAGGATTACTGGCTTGCGGAAGTGCTGCTCAACCAGGAACCTCTCGTGCTCGCTCTGCAGGTCAACACCCCAATATACAGGGTATTCGAACTTCACTCCGTCCTTGACGGCCTGCTCGAGGATGGCGATGCCGTCGGTGTACTCCAGACGGACGAAGTCGGTATCAACCACGCCGCGCAGCCTTTCGATGAGCTCGTTGTCATATCTGTCGTTAAGGAAAGTGATGTCGTCAAGGCAGTTGTCCAGGGCATAGCGCACCAGATACTTGATGAAGTCCTCGGCCAGATCCATATTGTCCTTGATGTCGTAGAAAGCCATCTCGGGCTCGATCATCCAGAACTCAGCCAGGTGACGGGGAGTGTTGGAGTTCTCGGCTCTGAAAGTAGGGCCGAAAGTGTAAATCTCTCCGAGGGCGGTTGCGCCCAGTTCGCCTTCAAGCTGTCCGCTCACGGTGAGGCTTGCCTGCTTGCCGAAGAAGTCCTTTGAATAGTCAACCTGACCCTTCTTGTCCTTGGGGACATTGTTCAAATCGAGAGTCGTCACCTGGAACATCTGCCCTGCGCCCTCTGCGTCGGCAGTGGTGATGAGGGGAGTGTTGAGGTAAGCGAAGCCCTTGGAGTGGAAGTAGTCGTGAATGGCATAGGCCATCTGGCTGCGAAGCCTGAGGACTGCTCCGAAAGTATTGGTCCTGGGACGCATATGGGCCACTGTCCTGAGGTACTCCATAGAGGTGTCCTTCTTCTGGAGAGGATATCTCATAGGGTCGCAGGTGCCATAAATCTCTATCTGCTCAGCATGTATCTCAACCTTCTGCCCGCTCCCGACAGACTCGACCAGCTTGCCCCGGACTGCGATGCATGCTCCGGTGGTAATCTTGGCGAGCACGGCTTCAGTTTCGGGATTCTTGTCCACCACAATCTGAATGTTCTTGATGGTGGATCCGTCGTTCAGTGCTATGAAAGCAATCTCTTTGTTGCCTCTTTTTGTCCTTACCCAACCTTTGGCAAGAACATCTTCACCTGCCTGCAATTCCAGCAGGTCCTTAACCTTTTTACGGCTTACTTCCTTCATATTGCTTTTTGGATTTTAAAAAGCAGCCCTCATAAAGGGGGCTGCTTCTATCGTGTACTGACTGACTTTACTCAGCCGGTTTTCTTGTAGAGTACATGATCTTCAGTGCGGAGCATCTTCTGAGTTCCTGCTTTACGTCACTGACGATACCCATTCTTACATCCTGGTCAGCTCTGATGCTGACGGTCATAAACTGGCGGTCTGCCTCACTCTTGGAATCGCGCTCTGCGGCGATGAAGTCACGAATGTCCGTAGTGGTCTTGAAAGAATCGTTCAGCTGGATACGGGGCTCGGTACCGTACTGGCCCTGGAGGGACAGGATAGGGGTTCCGATGTTGATGTATGAGTTGAGGTCCTTCCTTTCAAGCTTCACTGACTCGGATGCTTCAGGAATCTTCACCATAACCTTGTTCTCGGTCTCACGCATCTGCGTGGTAACCATAAAGAAGAAGAGGAGCATGAATACGATATCAGAGAGGGAACTCGAAGTGATTCCCGGCATCTCTTTCTTTCCGCCTTTATTGAACTTTGACATAATATTTATCTCCTTTTAACTTCCATAGGTTCTGCCTCAGAGATCTGCTGAGGAATTGCGTCCTTTACAATATTCTGCTGATCCTCATCGAGGGCCATGAACTTCTTTCCGAAGTTGTTGTACGAAAAGTCGTCACGGAGCTCGTTGATGGCCTTTACCAGCTCGTTCTGGACAGCGATATAAGCCTGGTAGCTGGTACCGCGGTCGTTCTGGAGCGAGATAACGCCCTTTGAAACAGGATATTGACCGAAGCCCTCAATTTCCTTCATCTCCCTCTCGGGAAGGTTGGGGTCATTGGTGGGGTTGGTAAGGAATTCCTTCACCTTGTCTTTGAGGAAAGTGATTTCCATGGGCTCGCCACCTGCAAACAGTCTGTCGTGACTGTTAATCTTGACTATGAGGATGTTGCGCTTGTTTACCTTCTGGTTCTCGAGCTTCTGGTCTTCAGTCGGCATAGGGGGCAGACGGCGTGAAAGACCCGTCTGGGATCCCATAGTCGTTGTCATCAGGAAGTAGCACAGCAGAAGGAATGCAATATCCGCAGTAGAACTTGAGTTGATTGCCGGTGTTTTCTTCTTGCCCATAATTTATTTCCTATTAGTGATTGCAAGACGAACTTCTCCGACTACAATTGAAACAATTGCAAGAGCGCCGGCGAAGTATGTGAGGTTGAGGATTGTATCGGTAAGCTTAAGCTTTCCGAAGCTGTCCATGCCCTCTCTGCCGAATGCGGGATTGGCGGGAGCGAGAAGGTATGCAACAAAGCAAATGGCCGCAATGACTACGAGTCCGACGCCCAGCTTAATGAGGGACTTCGGATTGTTCTTCGCCATCACGATACCGCCTATGAGGACCCACGAAACGAGTCCAAGGCCGACCATGAAGTAGGCCCAGTAGAGCAGAACCTCTACAGCGCGGCCGTCATTGGATGCGAAGCCTACAACGAAGCCCCACACCAACAGACCGACACTGACGAGAATCAGCACCAGCAAGAGCCATTTGAAAAATTTATTGAGTTTCATATAATTGTGTGCAAAAATGATTATTTCTTCTCGCTATACTTGGTAAGTACATCAATCAGGGAGATTGAAGAATCCTCCATATCAACGGTGATGGACTCAATCTTCGCAAGGATGTAGTTGTAGAATACCTGAAGAATCATTGCAACAATCAAACCTGCTACAGTGGTGATGAGGGCGACCTTCATACCTCCGGCAACAACGTTAGGAGAGATGTCTCCAGCAGCCTGGATAGCATCGAATGCCTGGATCATACCGATAACGGTTCCGAGGAATCCGAGTGAAGGTGCGATAGCAATGAAGAGGGAAATCCAAGAGAGACCGCTCTCCATTTCGCTCATCTGAACTGAACCGTAAGAAACGACAGTCTTTTCAACGACATCAACACCCTGCTCATAGCGGAGAAGTCCCTGGTAGAAGATGCTTGCTACAGGTCCGCGGGTCTCACGGCAAACCTTCTTTGCCTCCTCGATGCCACCCTTCTCGAGAGCTGCCTCAACGGCTGCAACGAGCTTCTTGGTGTTGATCTTTGAGAAGGTAAGGTAGAGGATGCGCTCGATAGAAAGAGCAAGACCAATGATAAGGCAGATGATAATCAGGGACATGAATCCTGCACCACCCTCGATGAACTTGGTCTTGAGAGCCTGATGGAGAGGAACTTCAGGAGCTCCTGCGGTAAGAGCCTCAAGGTCATTTGCCGGAGCGGCAACAACCTCTTCAGCAGCTGCCGGAGCAGCAGTTTCGTCCTGAGCGGATGCGATGTTGGCAGAGAAGGCCATTACGCCGGCAACTGCCAAAAACATGAAAAACTTTTTCATAATGAATTTAATAATGTATTAGTTGTAATATTATTCGACTTTTTAAAATCGGTGCAATTTAGCAAAAAAAATTCATATGGCAAGAATTATTTTGATATTTCGCCTTTCAGATTCATTTCCAAAAGGGTTTTCACCCTGGAGTTGTCCTTGTAGCGGCCCATCAGGGAGAACAACTTCCCGAGGGCGCTTTCTGTGGTTATGTCGTAGCCCGAGATGACTCCGGCTTCCTTGAGAGACTTGCCCGTGGCATAGATGTCCATATTCACATCTCCGCTCAGGCATTGAGTTACATTCAGAAGAATCTTTCCGCTGCGGGAGGCTTCGCTGACCAGCTCCAGGAACCACGGCGAAGAAGGCGCATTGCCCGAGCCGTAGGTCTCCAGAATCACGGCCCTGCTGCCTTCTCCCAGGAGGATGTCCCTTACGGCCTGGCGGGTGATTCCGGGGTGGATCTTCAGGATGGAGACCCTGGTGTCAAGCTCATCGTGGACAGTGATGCCCGCGTCCCATTTCTCGGGGTAGTGGATGTAGCCGTAGTTGTATTTTATGTTTATTCCTGCCGTAGCGAGCTGGGGGTAGTTTGGGGATGTGAAGGCATCGAAACCGGTGGCGTTGATTTTACGGCTGCGGTTGCCGCGATACAGGCCCGAGTTGAAGCAGATGCACACTTCCGGCACCATCGAGTGGCCTTTCGAATCCTTCGACGAGGCAATCTCGACGGCCGAAATCAGGTTCTCCCTGCCGTCCGTGCGCAGGCTGCCTATGGGGAGCTGGCTGCCGGTGAAGACTATGCTTTTGCCCAGGTCGTCAATCATAAAGCTCAGGGCCGAAGCGCTGTAGGCCATGGTGTCGGTGCCGTGCAGAACCACAAATCCGTCGTAGTGATTGTATTCCTGCTCGATCAGGTGGGCGAGCGACACCCAGAGGGAAGGCTCCACATCTGACGAGTCTATGGGCGGGTTGAAGGTATAGGAGTCGATGTGGGTGGCGAACTTGCGCAGCTCCGGCACTTCTTCCATCAGCGCATTGAAATCAAAGGGCTTCAGGGTCCCGCTCTGAGGGTCCTCTTTCATCCCTATGGTGCCTCCGGTGTAAATAAGGAGCACTCCCGAGTCTTTGTCTTTGAACAGATTCATATTCCGAACAGTCGTTTTGCGTTTTCGCTTGTCTTTGCGGCTACTTCTTCGATGCTGATGCCCTTTGCCGAGGCGATGAATCCGGCAATAAGCGTCAGGTGCGAGCTCTCGTTGCGCTCTCCCCGATGCGGCACCGGGGAAAGGTAGGGGGCGTCGGTTTCAAGCACTATCCGCTCCAGTGGGATGTCCCTTATGGCCTTGCCAATTGCTGAATTGCGGAAAGTAACCACTCCTCCTATGCCTACGCTCCAGTCTCCGTAGCGGCTTATCTGCCTGAAGGTTTCCAGGCTTCCGCTGTATGCGTGCAGGTTTCCCCTCAGGTGCAGATGGGCGTAGTCCTTTATAATTCTTATGAAGTCTTCGGTGGCGTCCCGGCAGTGGATATTGACTGGCAGGTCTTTGCTGTAGGCCAGGTCCAGAAGAACCCGAAGGGCCTCTTCCTGCTCCTTCTTCCAGGTCGTATCCCAGTGGTAATCAAGCCCTATCTCACCTATTGCTACGGTGTCCGGGGTGATGGACTCTATAACTTTGTCCACCTCGTCCCTCCAGTCGTCCTTTACGCTGCCGGGATACAGGCCCCTCATCGAGGGCAGCATATCGGGGAAGCGGGCGCATACGGACAGCATCGCCTCCCTCTCTCTAGAGTCTATGTCGGCCTGGATTATGGCGCTCACGCCTGCCTGCCGGGCTCGGAGGATGACATCCGGGAGGTCTTCGGCATATGCGGGGTCGTAAATGTGGCTGTGGGTGTCTATCAGTTCCATATAATGCAAAGGTATGAAAAACTCTTCAAATCCGTTTGAGGTAAGAGCGGATTTTCTTAGCTAAAGACGGACAGAAGAACTCTTCCCTGATGCTGAGGCGTCCCAGCAGGTCCTGCTCCAGGATTGAAGCGCACTCGAGGAGCTTCACGCTGCTGCTGGCCGTGCTGTAAGGAATGTCAAGCGTGACGCAGAGCGTCTCTATGTCGCAGTCCGGGGAGTCGCAGACCTGGGCCACTATTCTCAGGCACAGGGAAAGGATGTCGCTGTCGGAGGGCTGGACCAGGGATCCAAGAGCCTGGATCAGGGCCTGCGCGCCTCCGGTCTTCTTGTCGGCACTGCTGAGCCCAAGGTTCTCAAGAAGCGAGTCAATGGAGAAGATAGGATAGGCTATATTTTTATCTATCAAGCTGTTGCAACCCTGGCTCAGGGCGTCGTCCAGCCTTCCGGGCAGAGCGAAAACCTGCCTGTTGTAGCTGGAGGCCAGCCTGCAGGTCATCATTCCGCCGCCCCTCAGGCGTGACTCTATGAGTATAGTGCTGTGCGCAAGGCCGGCAATTATGCGGTTGCGCCTGAGGAAATTTCCGGGGTAGGCTATGGTGTCGCAGGGGTAGTCGGTGACTATGGCCGAGAGGGGAGAACGGGCAATTGTCTCTGCATATCTGCGGTGCGAAGAGGGATAGACCGTGTCGATACCGACGGGGCTGACTGCGATGGTGGGAAGTCCGTACTCCAGGGCCGCAAGGTGGGCGGTAATGTCTGCTCCGATGGCTAGTCCGCTGACTATCACGCACTTCTGTGCTGAACGCGATATAGCATATACCATCCTGCGGGTCCAGTCCCTGCCGTAGCGGTCCATCTGGCGGGTGCCTACAATGGAGATATAGCAGTCGGCCCGGAACAGCTCCTCCGGCCTGCTTGAGCTTCTGATATATAGAAGTATCGGGGCGTCTGGACACTCCTTCAGCAAAGGCGGGTAGGCGGGATCGAAAATGCTGAGGAAGCTGACTCCCTGCCCGCGCAGGCTCTCGTATTCCTTTTGAGCCTTGTTCAGGATGCTGTTGTCGCCAAGGACCTGGAGCTCGCTCTGGTTGTGGAAGAGCAGACGCCGCGCTTCGCCTTTGAGGGCGAATACTTCTTCTGCCGAATTGAAATTCTCCCTCAGAAGGGAGGAAAGCCTGGGTGAGGAGCCCAGAGCATAGTTGAGCGCGATGGCGCATACAACGGGAAAACTACCTTTATCCATTTTTCACAATTCAAGTTTGGACAAAGGTAGTCTTCCTTATTGATATTTCCAAAAGTGGAGCGTGGTGTCAGTCGGTAATCAGCAGGGCGTCGCCGTAAGGGCCGAACATATAACCCTGTTCGAGGGCTGTGTCATAGGCACCTATCACCTTGTCGAAGCCTCCGAATGCGGCCTGGGCCATAAGCATTGTGGACTGGGGGAGGTGAAAGTTCGATACGAAAGAGTCGGCGATGCTGAAGTCGTAGGGCGGGAAGATGAACTTGTTGGTCCACATATCTGCCGGCCTTACCTCGCGGGTGGTGGTGACGTTCGTCTCCAGGGCCCTGAGCACCGTGACTCCTACGGCGCAAATCTTGTGGCCGGCGCGTTTGGTGCTGTTGATCTCCTCTGCCGCCTGCTCCGTGATGATCATCCTTTCGCCGTCCATACGGTGCTTCGAGAGGTCCTCCACATCCACACTGCGGAAGTGTCCGATGCCCATATGAACTGTTATGAAAGTTTTATCGATATCGTTCAGTATCATCCTGTTGAGCAGCTCCCTGCTGAAATGCAGGCCGGCGGCGGGGGCAGATACGGCGCCCTCGTGGGCCGCGAATATGGTCTGGAACTCCTCTGCGTCCAGCTCATCGGGGTCCTTTTTCACCCACTCGGGGACAGGGGTCTTTCCGAGGGCGAACAGCGACTCTTTGAACTCCTCGTAGGGTCCGTCATAAAGGAAGCGCAGGGTCCTGCCTCTGGAGGTGGTGTTGTCGATCACCTCGGCCACCATACTGTCGTCGTCTCCGAAGTAGAGCTTGTTGCCTATCCTGATTTTGCGGGCGGGGTCCACAATCACGTCCCAGAGCCTCTGCTCCCTGTTCAGCTCCCTGAGCAGGAACACCATAATGTCGGCTCCGGTCTTCTCTTTCTTGCCCAGAAGCTTGGCCGGAAGCACCTTCGTGTCGTTCAGCACGAAACGATCCCTCTTGGAGAAGTACTCCACTATATCTTTGAATTTGCGGTGCTCGATTTCGCCGCTTTTTTTGTGAAGCACCATCAGGCGGCACTCGTCGCGCCACTGTATGTGCCCGTCCACCTCAGGCATGAGGCGGGTGGCGATTCTGTCTTGGGGAAGGTCGAAGTTGAATTGTGAAAGTTTCATCTCTAAAGTGTAATTACTCTTTATTATACGGCTGCAGGAGACAAAAAGTTTCACTTCAGGCTCAGATTCTGGCTTCGCGGAAAACTTCCATTATGGAAGGGTAGCTGTTTTTGATGTACGGAGGCAGGCTCGAACGGGCTACCCAGGCTGCTTTTGAGATGTCTTCCTCCCTCTGAGGAGTCAGTTCCACGGGGTCGGGGTAGAGCATATCATACCACCAGGTGTGCTTCAGGTGCCAGATTCCGTCCCTGAGGTAGCAGTGGTCCGTGACACAGATCAGATCGCCCAGTTCCAGCCTCTCCACCCCGGTCTCCTCCATAACTTCACGAAGGGCCGTGACGCTCAAAAGTTCACCTTCCTCGCGGTGGCCTTTGGGCAGGTCCCAGAGTCCGCCCCGCTTTATCAAAAGGTAGTCGCCCCTGCGGTTCGAAACCAGTCCGCCCGCGGCATCCACCTCCTTGAACTCGGCACAAACCCTGCGGTACATCCATTCGGTGTTCTCGGTGGGGATGAATATTTTGCTCAGCGACTCGGAAGCCTCGAACATATCCACCAAAGTATGTATGCTGATGTTTTCCCCTATGTGGAACTCTACTGAGTTGGGGTCTGCAAGTCTCTGGTCCTGTGGGGAACAGATGATGATGCAGCGTTTTTCGAAATATATCTTATGCATCGGATTTTTGCGTATCTTTGCAAAATTAATAAAACTATTTGAATATGACCGCTCACTATACAAGCAAGACCGGAATCGTGTCCAAATGTCCCGAAGAGTTGTATATGGCATTCTGCGATATGCGCAACTTCTCCCGTCTGGCTCCTGCCGGGATGCAGGCCGAAATCAACGCTGACTACGACTCCCTGAGCATCACTGTCCAGGGCTTTACCATCGGGGTCAAGATTGACGAGAGGCAGCCCTACAGCCTGATACGCATCATCAGCACCCAGTCGCCGGTGGAGTTCGTGGCCGCCCTGCATTTCGAGCGCAGCGCCATCCCCGGCAAGACGGAGTTCAGCATCGTGGCAGACGCCAACCTGAATTTTATAATGAAGTCCATGCTCTCCGGCAAGATCCAGTCTGCCCTCGACAAGGCTGTGGACACTCTGGTCGACATCTCCGAGGGCCGTATGCCCCAGATGCCTAAAGATATGAAATTCTGATGCTTCCGGTTTCAGTCAGGCTCAATCCTTTCAAGACTCCTTCTTCCTCTCTTCCCATTCTGGAGGGGGCTCAGAGGGTGCCTTGGTCTGAGTATGGTTACATCCTCAGGGAGAGGCCTGTGTTTACCCTGCATCCCCTTTTCCACGCAGGCTGCTACTATGTGCAGGACAGCTCTGCGATGTATGTGGGCCACGTTTTCCGCAAGGCTCTCGAGCAGTTCGGCCCCGGGGTGCGCGTGCTTGACCTGTGCGCTGCGCCGGGAGGGAAGACCACAGACTTGAGCGCCTCGCTGCGGGAGCGTTTCGGGGATGATTTCACTCTTGTGAGCAACGAGGTGATGAAGGACAGGGCCTCTGTGCTGCGCGATAATATTGCCCGCTGGGGTGACCCTAACGTGCTGGCTACCAGCGTGGATCCCAAGGCCTTTGCTTCTCTTGGAGCGTATTTCGACATCATAGTCTGCGATGCTCCGTGCAGCGGGGAAGGGATGTTCCGCAAGGACCCCAGGGCGCGCAAGGAGTGGAGCGAGGATGTGGTGAAGCTCTGCGCCGCCCGCCAGAAAAGAATACTTTCGGATGTGTGGCCGAGCCTGAAATCAGGGGGAGTGATGGTGTACAGCACCTGCACCTACGAGCGCTGCGAAAATGACGAGATACTGCTTTGGGCTAGTGAGAGTCTGGGTGCGGAGATACTTGCTCCACAGGACGAGTTCCCGCAGAGCGGGGTCGCCCTGACGGAGTGCGGAAGTCTTCTTCGCGCGGGAGAGGTCCCGGGTGAAGGCCAGTGGGTGGGTGCGATGCGCAAAACCGCTGAAGACAGTAGGGCTCGCAAAGCCGCGGGGCTTCAGACCCTGTCACCGCGCCGCTTCCCGCTTGAAAGCAAGCCTACGGACCCGGATTGGGCGCTGAGTATCAAGTACTCCCACGAATACCCGGAGGTGGAGCTGGATAAAAAGACAGCCCTTCGCTACCTTCACAGGGACTCTCTCCAGCTGCCTGACGCTCCGCTGGGCTATCTTGCCGTGACCTACCGCGGAGTGCCTCTCGGTTTTGTGAAGAATCTTGGCCGCAGGTGCAACAACCTGCTGCCTATGTCAAGACGAATATTGATGGATGTAGAATGAAGACAAGACTTATCATCACTTTCTTTGCCGCTTTGAGCTGCGCCATGCTCCTCGCCCAGAGTGCAGGGGACGATTACCTCGCAAAATATCAGCGCCAGATACGCAATGCGGGCGTTGCCGGGGTCGGAGTACAGACCATAGTCGACAACTGGATTGCCGCCTGCCCCGACGATGCGCGCGCCTACGAAGCCCGCTTCAACTATTGCTTCGCCAAGTCCCGGAGCACTGAAATCCAGCCGAAGAACTCCGAGCGTTATCTCGGACAGAAGCCGGTGCTCACGCTCAAGGACTCCACGGGCAGGGATGTGAACTATTTCCAGGAGGATGTGTTTGTGGATTCGCTTTTCGCCTCCTGCCTGACTGCCATCGACAAGGCATTTATCCTGAAGCCTTTGGAGCTGCGCTACCATTTCGATAAGATTACGGCTATGCTCTCCTACGAGAAGGACTGTCCCGATCTGAGCTACGAACTGGTGAACGAGCTTATCGACTCTTTCGTGAAGAATAAGGGTGCTGACTGGACTTTGGACAATGAGGCTCTTCCTGAGGATAGGGACGAGGTCTTCTGCCAGTGCATAGGGGAGTTCTGCTATACTTTCTTCCAGGTCGGAAGCCCCTCTTCGTACCGCTATTTCCTCGCCTTGAGCGAGAAGATGAACAAGCTTTATCCCAAGAATCCGGTTTTCCTCGACAACATCGGATCGTACTGGCAGGTGGCCGAAAAGAACGACAAAAAGGCCCTCAAGTACTATAAGAAGGCCTTGAAGCTTGATCCCCAGGACTATGCGGCCCTGAACAACATCCGCCTCATAAACCGCCGCAAAGCCGCTTCTACTCGGCCTTGACGCTCTGCGCGGGATCGACCTTCGAGATGAACAGGCAGGGAATCAGGGTCAGGAGCAGAATCAAGATGAACGCGCACGCATCGGCAGCCAATATGCCTTTGATGTTGAGGTCAATAGGGACATACGAGAGGTAGTAGTTTGCAGGGTTGAGCTTTATGATGTGGGTCCATTTCTGGATGAAGCACAGGGCAAAGGCGGCAAGATTGCCTATGACAAGGCCCCGTACGACAGCCCTGGCGCTGATGCGCAGGAACACTCCCGCCACGTTTCTGTCTTTCATTCCCAGAGCTTTCAGAAGGCCAATGGTGGAGATGTTGCGGAAGAGCATTATCAGCACTCCTGAAATCATATTGAAGCCGGCAACGGCTATCATCAGAAAGAGTATAGCATAGACATTGTAGCTTATCAGGTCAAGCCAGTCGTAAATCTGCGAGTAATCCTCGCAACTGGCTATGCTTGAGGCCATTTCCTGCTCGCTGCAGCCGGAGAGCAGGATGATTTCCCCTATTTTCCTTGCCGCCTTGATGCTTTGCTGCCGGTCGCTGTATTTGTCCTTCAGGGTGATTTCCAGTCCGCTTGCAAGGCTCTCGTCCCAACGGTTGATCCTGCGAAGGTCCGCCTCGTTGAGCATAATCAGGCTCTGCCCCTCTCCAAGAGACACTCCTGCAAGGGAATCGTCGTATATCGACTCTACCGTGAAGCGCCTCACTTTTACTCCGCCGGAGCCTTCGGAGACGAAGTAGCAGTTGAATTTGTCGCCTTCTTCCAGCTTTTCACGCCGGGCAAGGGAACGGCCTATCGCAGCTCCTCCCGCTGACAGTTCCTGCTCTCCGCAGACAGCCTTGAAAAGGGCTCCGTAGATGGATTCCCCTCCCTTTACTATGCCTGCGCGAAGGATAGTGGCCTGAACCCCTTCGACTTCTTCAAGTGCGAGAATATCAGGAAGATAGCAAGGATCCTTGAGTATGCTCTGATCTGCTCCGGCAGTGGAGGATGTCCATTGGGGGCGGAGCACAATGTCTCCCGTGAAGTCGCGTATCTGGGTGCGGATTCCGCTGCGGAAGCCCTGGGTGACGGCCACGGCTATGATGATGACAAAGAAAGAGATGGCTATCGAAGCGACAGCCATCTTTGCTTTGAATTCCAGCCGTGAGGCAATCAGTCTTCCGGCAGACATACCCGGCTACCAGATAGAAACCCTTTCGCTCTCGGGACGGAACATAGGATCTCCCTCCTTGATGCCGAAGGCCTCAAAGAATGCGGGGAAGTTCTTTAGTGTCACATTGACCCTGTTCTCTGCCAGAGAGTGTACGTCGAGCTTGGTGAGTCTGGCCTTCTCCTCGTCAGTTGCGTTCTGGGCCCATACGTGGGCGTAGGCGATGAAGAAGCGCTGGTCTGAGGTAAGTCCGTCTATAGGAGCTACATCCTTACCCTTGAGGGCGTTGTGCAGAGCGGTGTATGCTACGCTGACTCCGCCGTGGTCTGCGATGTTCTCGCCCAGCGAAAGCTCTCCATTGGCGTGTACGCCGGGGAGGATTTCCACTTCGGAGTACTGGTTCACGAGCACTGCGGTCTTCTGTTTGAACTGCTCTTCGTCCTCGGCGCTCCACCAGTTGTTCATATTGCCGTTGACGTCGAAGAGTCTTCCCTGGTCGTCGAATCCGTGGGTCATCTCGTGGCCTATCACCACTCCGATGGCGCCGTAGTTGACACTTTCGTCTGCGTCAGCATTGAAGAAAGGCGGCTGGAGTATGGCTGCGGGGAAGCAGATCTCGTTGGTGGTGGGGTTGTAGTATGCGTTTACGGTCTGGGGTGTCATTCCCCATTCGCTGCGGTCGGTGGGCTTGCCCATCTTTGAGAGGTTCTCTGCCACATACCATCTTCCTGCTTCGGCCAGGTTGTCGTAATAGCTCTTTGCGGGGTCAACCACGAGGCTTGAGTAATCCTTCCATTTGTCGGGATAGCCTATCTTCACGGTGAATCCCTCGAGCTTCTTTCTGGCGTACTTCTTGGTCTCGGGAGTCATCCATTCAAGGCTGTCAATATGCTCACCAAGAGAGATTTGCAGGTGCTTTACTATGTCGAGCACCTGGTTCTTGTAAGACTCGGGGAAGTACTTCTTCACGTACATCTGTCCCACTGCCTCTCCAAGCAGGCTGTTGGGCACGCTCATAGCTCTCTTCCACCTGGGCTTGTGCTCAGTGACTCCGCTCATTGCTGTGCTGAAGAAGTCGAAGTGAGCGTTGTAGTAATCGTCAGACAGGGCGTTGCAGGCGTTCTGGATGAGCTGTCCGGCAAGATAGTCCTGCAGCTTTTCGAGATCTGTCTGAGCGTAGAATGCGTTCATAGCTTCGAAGAACGAAGGCTGCTGGACGATGATTTTCTCCTGGGGAGCGATGCCCAGGGCGGAGAAGAAGGTGGCGAAGTCGAAGCCGCTGTAGGCTGCCTCGAACTCTTTGGTGCTCATAGGGTTATACTGCTTGGTGTAGTCCCTGTTCTGGACGCTGGTCCAGGAGGCGGCGGCAAGCGCGTCCTCCACCTCAAGGGCATTCCTGCTCCTTTGGGCCGGATTGTCAAGTCCGCTCAGGGCAAACAGCTTTTCAAGCATGGCACGGTAGCCTTCGTGCAGGCCTGCGTTCTGGGAATCCACATAGTAGTCCCTGTCTCCCATTCCGAGCCCTCCCTGGGCAAGGTACAGAACCTGGGTGCCGCTGTCCATCAGGTCGGCATCTACTCCAAGCGAGAACAGGCCTCCCTCGCCGAAAGAACTCAGATAGGCAAGGGTTTCGCTCAGGGCCTTCTTGTCGGCACTTGAATAGATGCGGTCCAGATACTTCTTAAGCGGAGCGCCGCCTTCGGAGTTGAGGCGGGTGGAGTCGAGTCCCTGCTTGTACAGGTCCACAATCTTCTGGTCCGTGGTTCCCTGCTTGGGATTCATTCCGGACATCTCGCTGAAGAGGGCGTTGAGCCTCTCGACATTGTTCTCCCTCAATTGGTCGAAAGAGCCGAAGCGGGCGTATTCGGGCTTCAGGGGGTTGTTCTTGATCCATCCTCCGTTGGCATATCTATAGAAGTCGTCTCCGGGCTTCACACTGAGGTCCATATAGGACATATCAATTGCAGGTACCTTCTCCTGCTCGGGTCCGCAGCATGCGGCCATCATCAGTACAGGAAGCATAATTACTGTAAACTTTCTCATATTTCGTCGATATTTCTTAGATTTGCGAAATTACACTTTTTCAAAATGGAAAGCAAAAATATTATCATCAGATATCTTGTAGCCACCCTCGGGCTGTTTCTTGTCGCTCTTGGAGTGGCCCTTTCAATCAAGGCGAACCTCGGCACCGCTCCTCTTTCCTGCCCCGCCTATGTGCTGAATCTCGAATATCCGTCCGTTTCGGTCGGTACGTTCATATTCATCGTGAATATGGTCTATATGATTGTCCAGATTCTGCTTCTCCGCTCTGATTTCAAGGCCTCGCACCTTATGCAGATAGTCGCGTCGATACTTTTCGGCTATATGGTGGATGCCTGCCTGTGGATGCTCTCTTCGCTCAGCGCCATTTCTTTCCTGTACAAGTTCCTTCTGATACTTCTGGCCAGTCTGGTAACGGCTGTGGGAGTGAGCCTGGAGGTGAAAAGCAACGCCTGGATGCTCTCGGCCGAGATGACCGTGAGCGCGCTCAGCACAGTCACCGGCAAGCGCTTCGACACAATGAAAATAGTGATGGACTGCTCGATAGTGGTGATTTCCGCGCTTCTTGCGATGATTTTCTTCCAGAATCCTTTCGGAATGGCGGCTTTCACCAATCCCGGCGACATCATCCTCGCCCGTCAGGAGGGGATTGTGATAGGGCTTGGCACCGTCATCCTGGCTTTTCTGCCCGGCTTTCTGCTGCGCTTCATCCAGCCCCTTACGGACAGATTCTTAGAAACTGCTCATATACTGAAATGACCTCGTCCACATAGGCGATGGTTTCCTTCCCCTTGAAGACTCCCAGTTTTACTATCCCGGTAGAATCAAGTGCCTCGGGGTCATTCATTTCGGGGATGACTTCCAATACATTCTCCCATCGTCCCGTCTCCACACCCCTGTGCCGCGCCAGGGCGAGTATGTCGTCAATCCTTCCGACTCCGGCATTATAGGCCGCCAGCGCGTATTTGAAGATTTCCTCGGGGTTCTCCCCCACCTTCCGATAGCGCCTCATAAGAGATCCCAGAAGCCTTGCCCCCGCGGCAATGTTTTCTGCCGGGTCGAGCGGGTCGAGAAGGCCGTAATGCCGCGCGGTTGAGGGCATCATCTGCATCAGTCCTCTGGCACCGCGCCTTGAGGTGGCTTCGATGTGGAAGCGGGATTCCTGGTAGATGACGGCGGCGAGCATTCTCCAGTCCCAGCCCAGGGAGTCTGCGTGGTGACGGATCAGCGAGTCGTAGGGGCTGATGGTGGAGCGTCTGCGGCTCCGATACACATTGTAGCGCCTGAGGTAGCTGTCGCGGGTGGCCTCGTAGCTTTCGCTTTCCGTCCAGCTTTCAAGCCAGAGGTTCAGGCTTTGCATCTCTGAGTTTTCGCTTTCACGCATCACGAAAACGCTCAGCGAGTCCAGGGGCCTTGAGACCAGCAGACTGTCGTCTCCTATGGCGGGGTTGTCTTCGCTGAAAGGCAGGACGAGCAGGTCTATGCTGCCCCTTTTTAGCGAATCCAGAAAACTTTCGCCCCGGCGGGCTATGGAGATATCCATAGTAACGCCTTGATTCTGCGCGAATTGCTCCAGTATGAAGTAGTTGTATCCCACAACAAGGGCGCTCGTGGTATCGCTCACCGCCTTGAGCTCTATCACGCTTCTGAAATGCTCCCTGGGTTCTCTGTGGATTTCTTTTTTGAACAGCAGGCTGACAAGGCATCCGAGCAGGATGAAGGCCGCTATAGCCGGCACTATAACTGTGGATCTGTCTTTTATTCCTGCCTTGTCTTTACTCATACAATACTATCTTGCCTGTCCGCGGGGCTCTGCCGAGAAGGGCCACCATATACCTATCTTCAAGCCGTCCATTCCCCTGGTTGTCAGTATGTAACGGTCGGCGCTGAAATAGTCCGCCCTGTCCATCGGCCAGCCGAGTCCTGCGTTCTGGAACTTGAGGAATATGCAGGCCCGCTTCCATTGGATGTTGAGGAACAAATCAAAATACGGGCCATTGTTGTAGAGCCTTTCGCTCTGGTTGTGGAATACGCCCAGGGCGGGGTTCCAGGCCGGAGAGTACCAGCTGCTGTTCCACAGGGCATCGACTCCGAGCTGCATCTGCATTATGTCCTTCTTGACATTGAACTGGACGAAGTACCTGAGGTTGGCCGCCAAAGGGGGAACCGGTACGACTTCGGGGGCGGAAGAGTACTGCAGCAGCACGCGGTTGTCAAGGTGCAGGGGGCCGAATACAAATTCTTTGCGCAGCGATGCGTTTATGACGCTTATTACCTCAGGGCTCTGGGCGATGATTCCGTCGCCTCCGTAGTAGAGAGGGTCTGTCAGGAGTGCATATCCGGCTTTTGCCTCAAACTTCCATCTGGGTATGTTAAGCCCTGCCTGAATGGTGGTACTGGAGCTTTTCGAGAAGTCGTTCTCCCACTTGAAGTGATTGGTATTCATCACTTTCTGGTAGTATGTGGGCTCCTTGAGAGAGGTGTTGAACTGAAAATCGAGGCTCAACGGGCTCTTTCTTGCACGGCGGAAGGGGTAGAACACCAGTGAGGCATTGGCGTCGATGCTGAAGTCTCCTGCCTTTGCGCCCAGCAGGAAGAGCTCAGCCCCTGCGTCCCAGAAGAAATTCTGACGCAGCTGTCCCTGAGCGCCGGCATAAGCGTACACGGAGTTTTCCCTGTGCTTGGTCGGGCGCAGTGAGGTGGAGTCGAAGTAAGTCTCCAGCCTGTCTCCAAGGCCTACGTCCAGCTTCGACACTATTGCGTCGCTCGCCCAGGGCTGGAGCCTGAGGAAGACCTTGTTGTCCAGACGCTTGACTCCGAGGGAGTCGTTGCTTGAGGCAGGGTTGTAGTTGAATACATTGTTATAAAAGTCTTTGCCTGCCTGGTCGCTGATCTTGTCGTTGTACTTGCGGCCGTAGGATGAGAACTCGCTGCTGTGCCCGATGAATGCGCTGGTGATGTCCCTGTTCAGCGAGTCAGCGTCGTAGGTGAAGGTCGAATCCCGGCGCGCCTTGATTTTGTTGATGAAGTTGAAGGGGATTCTGAGCTGCTGCTCCACTATGAAGCTGTTCTTCTTGATTTCCGACGAGGCATTTTTCAGGTGGACAGCTATGTCGCGGGTATCCACGACCGTATCCCGTATCCATTTCTCTTCGATGAGGCCTCCGTTCTCCTGCCTTGTCACCACATTGCGAATATATGCTGCGTGCATAAGGTAGTTTTTGCCCAGATAGTTGGTCTGGGCCACGAAGGAGTTGTTCTTCGTCTCTTCCTTCTCGAGCATGCCGCCACCTCCGAAGTGATTGTATTCCAGGCTGAAATTCAGCTCCGGGGTGATGTTCTGCGTGGTGAACAGGTGGATGTTGTCCGACTCTTTGGTCTGCTTCGCGAGCAGGGTTCCGGTGTAGCAGAGCTCGGTGTAGGGGGTCTTGGTATTGTAGTGGGGAAGGGTTGCGGAAGAGTAGCTCCAGGCTTCCTGCGCGGTGTAGAACTCCACATCCTCCTTGCTGCCGCGCTTGAAATAGTCGTAGTACTGGACGGGCGAACCTGCCACTCCCAGCCAGGTGGCGTTGACGTCCTCCCTGCGGAAGCGGTAGTCGTTGAAGTGGTAGTTATAGCCCGAATCGGGGATGCTCACGTCCATTTTGTGGAACCTCGGGTCCGTGGTCCAGACTATGGTCCTTTTATAATGCATAGAGTCGGGCAGGAAATAGCTCTCCAGGATTCTGGGGGTGGACTCGACTATCGAGTCGCGTATCTCCTTGTTGCGCTCTTTCACTTTGGCAAGAGAGTCGGCCCGGGCCATCTTGATTTTGGCCTTCTGCTCCTGGTCGTAGCTCTTGCGTTCCTGGGGCGAGAGGGAGGCATACCACTGCTCGAACTTCTCTTTGGCCCTGGCGGCGGAGTCGGCAAGGTAGATCGAGTCGAGCTTGTCCCAGAGGCTGGTGTCAAGAAGCTGTTTGAGCGAGTCGCGGGGCGAGAGCCTCCTTCCTTCTGAGCTGTCCTGAACCTCCGGAGTGTCGTCCACGAGCGAATCGGCCGCGGCAGCTTGGGTCCCGGAGGAGAGCTTCCTATAGGCATCGGGCAGGTAGATGACCGTGTCCCTGCTCTGGGCCGGGCTGCACTCGTAGGAAGGCCTCAAGATTCTGTTCTCGAGTCCCAATGCTCCGGCGGCCGTGCAGAGAAGCACCAGGGCCGGGAAGAATATTCTGGATACTTTGCTTTTCATCCCGAAAACGCAAAGTTAGAAATTTTTACTGAACTTCCTTCGACTGCAGGAGAGCTAATCCTTTGTTTGCGAGATCCAGGAGGTGCTTGCAGTTGGCTCTGTTGCGTTTCGTGAGGTCTTCGTCCCAGACCAGAAGGTCGGGTAGCGACACTGCGAAGTAGTCCATTGTCACCTCGTCGTCGATGTGCTGCGATGCGAAGTCAAAAAGGGATTGGAACTTCTCGCGTGCCTTGTCCACCCGTCCCAGGGCGTTAAGGGCAAGTCCTTGATAATAAATTTTTTCCGGGTTGGCATCGTTGTAGTATAGCGCACTTGCGGGTTTCAGTTTGCCGCTTGCTGCCTTCTCCCAGTATTCGCGTGCCTTGTCATTGTCGCCTGCTCCGTTCCACGCGCAGCCAAGATACCAATAGAAGTCCTGCTCCTGTGCTCCGGACAGCTTTCCTTCTCCAAGGTTTTGCGGATACACCAGGCACTCTTCAAGCCAGCTGACGGCATCGTCCCATCGCTTCTCTTCCATCGCTTTCCGGGCAAGTGCAACTCTTGCGGCCTGGTATTGGGCCGGGACCTTGCCTTCGCCTCCCTCCCAGGGGTGGAACCGGTGAGAGTCAATCTGGTCTTTTGCCTCTTCGTTGCGTCCGAGTTCATTGAGAAGCGTAATCCTCTCAAGCAGAAGGTCGTCGCGGCTCTCAACGAGAGCGGGGTAGCGGGAAAGGAAATCGAAACGCTCCCCGGCAGGACGGTGCAGTTTTTTGTATAACTGGTCCAGTTCCATCAGCACGCGGGCATCGCTTTCATCCAGAAAGAAGGCTCTCTCCATTGCTTCCAGAGCTTTGCCGCTTTCGTGACGCTTGTTGTAATAGGCGAGGGCGAGATTGCGCCACACTGTGGGGAAGCCGGGATTCAGGGCAGCGGACTTCTCCCACGCTTCGACGGCGAGGTCATACTGCCGCTTGTCGTAGTAGAGGTTGCCCAGAAGGAAGGGCGCTTTCGGGTCGTCCTGCGGACCGCCATTCAGGGCAGCGATGGCTTCCAGCCTGTTCGGGAATGCGTAATCTGTGCTCATTCCGGCGGCCCTGTCGTATCGTCCCCAATAATAATATGACATTATGCTTACGGCACCTTCATTTTCGGCAAGGGTCCATACCTGGTCTGCCTCGGCGTCAAGGCCTGCCGCCTTGTAGTCAAGTGCGAGCTCGTCGTAGTTGTGGCTCTCGCCCCTCATCAACTCCCCGAAACTCCCGCAATCCTCTCCGAGCAGGCGGAGTTCAAAACGGCATCCAAAATTGAATGTGTCCAGTTTTATGGATTCGCGGCACAGCGTGACGGCTTCCTCTTTCCTGTCCAGGTGCCTGAGGATGGCAGCCTTCAACGCCCTGGCCTTATGATTGTGATAATTGCGCCAGAGCGAGTGGTCCACCTCCCAAAGGGCATCGTCCCAGCGCTGCTGTGCGGCGCTGATCTGGGCACAGGCGAAGTACCCCACATCCTGCCAGGCTGCGTTCCAGGTGCTCTTATAGAACCAGTCATAAGCCTCGTCCAGTTTCCCCTGGTATTTCAGACATAAGGCCAGATTATACAGGGGCTCCCCGTCGTAGGGGTTGAGGTTGCGTCGCTGAAGGACTTTGACGGCAGTTCTCAGATAGCCTTCAGCTTTGTCGAAGCGTCCTTTGCGAATGTACCACAGGCCGAGGGCATTGTTGTTCCTGACATCGAGAGGGTCCCTCCTCAGGGCCTCCATGTAATACTCGACAGGGCTCCAGGTGGCGTGGCGATACTGTTCCAGATGCAGCCCCGTAAGGTACAGCTGCTCGCAGGTGTCGATTTCGGAAGGCTTCAGTGCAGCCTCGGCCGCGGCGGGAATCCCGTTATCCCTGGGGTACACAGCCCTGCAGGACAGTCTTCCGACGCTTAATTCAAGACGCTCGAAAGGCACATTTCCGCAGCTGACTGTCCTGTCGTACACTGCTTCGGGAGAGAGAGACGCGCTCTCGCTGAAAATGACTTTGCCCTCAAGGTCTTTGAGGACGATGTCGCAGTTCTGGACAGAAGTGGCGAAGGCCATAAGGCGGGCCTTTCCTTCCGGGGCGGGAAGTATGTTGAGCACCATATCCCTGGAGGCGTTCTTCACCACTCCCAGCTCCCGGTACGGGTAGAAGTACTGTACGAAGCTCTTTTCCTCGTAAGGCATAAGCCAGGTGAAATCGGGCTGGTTCTCGGTATATACTCCCGCCATCAGTTCGATGTAAGGGCCGTCTTCGTCTGTAAGGTTGCGGTCCCAGGCACGGCCGAAGTCGCCGTTGCCCCAGGTCCACTGCTTTTTGCCCGGGCTGACGTGGCGGTCGGCGACGTGAAGCATTCCGCAATGGGAGTCGTTCTCGTATCCGCCCTCGAAATTGAAGCCGGACTTTGCCACCATATAGGAAGTGGGCACGGGTATATTGCGGTAATTGGATATGTCCACTCCTGCGCTGTAGTCCATCTTGTAATAGGTGCCTGTCGCAATGGGGAATGTGCTTACTGCCCTCTTGCCGTGGTCGAATACAGCGTTCACGTCGGGCGGAAATACGCTCTGGTAGGCGTCATTTACCTTTACGGCAGGATTTGCCCACCATAGAAAAGTCTGGGGAGTTTCTGTGGGATTATAGACTACGCCCCTGATTTCCAAATATGCTTTTCCGGGGCGGAGGGTGAAACCTGCCATCCCTTTCTGGTGGAACATCCTTTCCCGCTCTCCGCACCATACGGTTACTCCTCCGTCGGCCAGATGCTCAATGTTGCAGTCCTCCCTCATATAAGTACTGGGCCGGTGGTGCTGTGGCAAATTGAACTCTATGCCCCCGCTTATCCAGGGCCCGGCAAGGCCAACCAGTGCAGGCTTGATGACGTGGTTGTAATAGATGAAATGACGCTTGGCGACTTTGTCCCACGCCATCTGCACCCTTCCTCCCAATTCGGGCAGAATCATCACTTTAAGTTACTCGTTCTCGATGAATACAGCATCCCATTCGTGGTCTGTTTTCTCGTCCGAGATGGATTCTATCACGGGGTACGGATACACAACTCCGCTTGATCCCTGGTATACACGGTTTTCCAGAAATATGGGATTCTTTTCGGGTTTTCCCGATTCATAGGTAGGGATGACAACCTTTTCTTTCCAAGCCTTTACCATTTTTACGCCGAATGAATTAGAAGTTTTTGTGTTTGAACTCCCAGGTGGGGAAAGCTCTCTTGCCGTACTGCTCGTCCAGGAATACTCCTGCCTGGGAGATGTCGCCTTTGAGCTGCCAGTCAAGCCACTTGACTATACCCACAGCGTAGGCGCCTCCGTCTTTTTCATAGTAAGTTCCGTGATGTCCGTCAGGGTCAGTGGAGATGAAGGCAACAGGCACATCGCCAATCCTGTCGTAGTCCTTCAGTGCATTTTGGTAGGCTATGTCCGTCGGTCCGCCGTTGATGTAGAGCATAGGAGTATGGACATACTTGAGGGACTCTTTTGATGCTCCGGACATCTGAATGTCTCCGATACCTGAACTCATTATCACGCAGGTTCCAAGACGGGGGTCGTGAGCGATAGAGAGCACTTGCGCGCCTCCGCAGGACTGTCCCATTGCCGCTACCTTAGACAGGTCAAGGCACTGATAGTACTCCGATTCGGGGTTGATGTTCTGGTCGGTAAGCCAGTCCAGGGCTTCGAGCAGCTGCCTGCCGTAGGTGCGGAAGCCGCTGTCATTTCCGCTGTTTTTCTTCCTGTTCTTTTGGGCCGCTTCCCTTCTTGCTTTCATCTGCTCTTCACTCAAGGGAGTCACCACTTCTCCGTTGCCCATCTTGAGTACCTTCTTGGTCCCGCGCATTCCGTAGAGGACTTCTCTCCAGTTGTCATACACGTTGTCCTCGTCGTAGGGACCTATGGCTATTGCGACATACCCGTGGGATACAACTTCGTTGAGAAGGAGTCTCATCTGCACGTTGTCGTTGGCACAGGCTCCGTTAGCATAGAGAACGATGGGCAGCCTGCCTTCGCGGGCGGCTACATCCTTGATGTTCTGGGGACGGTAGATGGTGAAGGCGTTCAGCGAAGCGTCGGATACTATTTCGGCTTTGAATCTGCCGGTACCTCCGTCGTTGATGACTTGTCTCTTCTGAGTCTGGGCAGGCATTGTGGCACTTATCAGTGCAAACGCCGCAATGGCGATAAATTTGGATGTGGTCATAATCATTAGTGTTTTTGCAAAGTTATGAAAAATAGCAAACACCCCTTTTGCCGCACCAGGACAGATATTGACACTGATTAGACTTGGGAAGCCAAATATGAAAGGGAGGTATACTACCGTGAATCTGCGAGAACTTCAAATTTTCGCCACTTTTCGCAGAGTATAACCTATTACTCGGCAGGCTGCCACTTGCAGCGGCCTTGTTGATATAATTATAAATACGAATTCCTTGTGCTATAATTAGGAAAAGTGTATATTTGTACGTCACTAATTTTAGGAAAAGTGTAAATGTTATATGCTTTATAGAAAGATAATCAG
>CAMCGB010000004.1 GCA_945874355.1 uncultured Bacteroides sp. | reverse complement strand
CCCTGAGCCACTATATCGATGTCCCTGAAGAACGCCGGGAGATTGATGTCAAGGCTGTAAACCAATTGGCAAATTTTTATGGCAAAAGCAAGTAATGGTATACAGTAATCTGCCTCATTCTAGTGGTTTTCTGCATCATTTTCTCAAATTTGATGCAGATAATTCTTTTTTGAGGCAGAAAAACACTATATTTGCCCTGTAAACCGAACGCGCTATGCACGAATTTGATTTC
Organism: uncultured Bacteroides sp.; assembly: GCA_945874355.1. GTDB lineage: Bacteria > Bacteroidota > Bacteroidia > Bacteroidales > UBA932 > Cryptobacteroides. The sequence continues at coordinate 167,363 of CAMCGB010000004.1, read as the reverse complement.
ATAAACCGCCCGAAAGATCTCCTCACTCCGGAGGTAGTTGCCGTTCTGACCCGCCTGCACGAATGCAGGGGTCGCCAGGAACTCTTCATCGAAGCGGAGCCTGACGTTCTTACCGCCTTGCTGGAAGTGGCCAAGATTCAGAGTACCGACGCTTCCAACCGTATTGAGGGTATCTATACGACGGACGAACGCCTGAAAGCGATCGTCCAGGAAAAGGTCAAGCCTCGCAATCGCAATGAGGAAGAGATTTCCGGCTACCGAGACGTACTGGCCACCATCCACGAATCCTATGAGTACATAGCCCCTCGCCCCAATAACATCCTCCAACTGCACCGGAATCTCTATTCCTTCAGCAGCAGTGCCGCGGGCGGCATTTACAAGAACTCCGACAATATCATCGCGGAAAAGCACGCAGATGGAACGGAGACTGTCCGCTTCCGTCCGGTCCCGGCTTTCCAGACTGCGGATGCTATGCTGAACCTCTGTACCAGATACAACGAGGCTATCGAAGCCGGCACATACGATCCGCTCCTCCTGATGCCGGTGTTCGTTCTGGACTTCTTGTGTATCCATCCTTTCAATGACGGAAACGGCCGTATGAGCCGCCTCCTTACACTCTTGCTCCTGTACCGTTCCGGATTCATCGTTGGCAAGTATATCAGTATTGAGATGCTTATCGAGAAGAGCAAGGATTCTTACTACGAGGCCCTGCAGGCCAGCTCCCAGAACTGGCACGATGACGGAAATGACTACCTGCCCTTCCTCAAATATATGCTCGGTATCGTGGTCAAGGCCTATAACGAGTTCGAAGACCGTGTGGAACACCTCCGTTACCGCAAAGTGTCCAAACCCGAGCGCATCAAGGCCATCATCGAGCGCACTCCCGGGAAGATCACCAAAAAAGAAATCGCCCAGGCCTGCCCCGATATCAGCCTGACGACCATAGAGCGCACCTTGGCCGATTTGGTTTCTGACGGTTACATCGAGAAGACAGGAAGCGGCAGGGCCACAGCCTATGTAAAGAAATAACAAAAGGGGAGGCCGTGAACTTGATGACCTCCCTTCTTCTGAAGCATATGACTAGCTTTATTCGGCAGGCTGCCACTTGCAGCGGACCGGGGATACGATGGCCCCGTCTTTCTTGAGCTGGGCGAAAGCCTTGTCCACCTCCTTGCGATCGAGTCCGGAAAGGGTGGCCACTTCACCGGCAGACACAGGCTTGCCAGCGCTGCGCATGGTCTCGAGGACCTTTTCAATTGTCTCTTTCATACTTTTGTGCCTGTTTATTATTCTGAGTTTTTCAAACTCTTATACCTAAAAGTCGTAAATAATTGAAAATAAATCATAAAACTCTTGCACATGTCAATCTTTATAGGTATATTTATACCCGTAAAGAAACAGCATATGGCACTCGGCAGACCAGTCAATAAAGACACTCAGTACAAGGTGATAGTTCACACTTTGGGCAAACACAGATACGCTTCAACCAAAGTCTTCACGGTTGGAGAGAACGGGAAGAAGCAGTATACTTACAAGCATTGGGGAACGCTTGAGGATGGTAATCGCTTCCACCCCGGAACGAACTACTTCTATGCTTCTGTTGCTGAGCGCAACAAACTCATCTTTCCATCCGACTGGGACATGAGTGAGATATCCGAACTGTCGAGCGCTCGCAGGAGAGGCCGCGTGTCGTATCAGGATGACGATGTCGACCGCCAATATGGTGCGACGTGGCTTCTTGACAAGGTCGCGGAAGCAACAGGTGTCAAGGATGATCTGCTCAAAGTTCTTGGTGGCAACAATGAAATGGTCAACGACGTGCTTACGATGGCCTACTTCCCGTTCATCGAGAACCTGTCATACAACCAGCTGAGCCAGTGGCAGAAAGAGGTGAAGGCCCCTTCGGAGCACGAACTCAACAGCGTCAATATCACCCGCTTGACTCAGAGCATAACGGAGAAGAACAGGATGGACCTGTTCCGCTGCCGGGCGAAGAGGGTCGGCAAGGATGAACTCTGTGCCGTTGACTCCACCTCCATGTCCACCTACGGCTTCAACCTTGTTGACATCCGCTGGGGCAAGAACAAGGAGCATATGCCACTGAGACAGACCCTTGAGGTGGTTGTGTACTCGCTCACATCGCACATGCCGATCTACTACAAGGAACTGCCGGGCAACATGCCCGATTGCAGGACCATCGAGCTCATCATGAAGGAGCTCGAACATGCCGGCTTCAAGAACCTCGTTCTCATTACCGACAGAGGATATGAGTCGATGAAGAACCTGGAACTGTATATCGCCAAAGGTCAGAAGGTTATCACGAGCGTGAAAGTGTCCGGCAGTGACGTTCTCGGCAAGATAAAGGAGATCGACATGAGTCATGGCTTCCCTCAAGATATGACAATCGCTCCGAAGGACAATCTTTACTATGCCCAGTATGACATGGACTACTCGGTCGGCGGCAACGGCGACAACGTGATCAAGGCCAACAAATACAAGCTGAACCTGTACTATAACCCGCTCAAACGCGGCGAGAAGATATGTGATATACAACACTCGGTGGCAGAACAATCTGCCGAAGTGGACCGTATGATTGCATCCAAGGAGCCGGTCGCAGACCGCGAGGATACAGCCAAGAGGTTCAACCTTCTTGAGATAACCTTCAATGATGACGACAGTGTAAAGTCATACGTCGTAAACCAGAAGAAGCTCGACACCATGCTCCTTACTGCAGGCTTCTTTGCCAGCAAGACCATCGGCGTGGATATGGATCCTCTACAGGCTATGAACAACTACGGCATGCGTGACGAGCAGGAGAAGTGCTTCGCACTCCAGAAAGGTCCTCTCGGCCACGACCGCCTCAGGACATGGTCCGAAGGCGGAAAGAGAGGTCGCATGTTCATCTACTTCGTGGGTCTCATCCTTGCCTCATACGTTCGCTCGGTATGGCAGAAGGACGATGTTCTGCGCAAGAAGTTCTCTTCTACCGAGGCTGTCCTCGCCGAGATGCGTACAATCCGCTGTATTGAGCACACAGGCAAGATGAAGTTCATCACTCCGTTCGTCGGGTCACAGGTTGATATCTGCAAGGCCTTCGGCTTCACCATCCCCGACGGCTGCGCTCCGGTCTATGTCTCCAAAGCCAAGCCGGTCACCCGGAAACGAGGCCGTCCTGCCAACCCGAAAGTGGAAAATCAGGAATTATAGGTATACGAAATTGAAATACTCAGATTATTATTGTTGTTGTGAGATATTATTTCTTATCCAAGGTATTTCAGGAAAGCGGCCACCTGTAATTTCAGACTCTCCCTCTGCGCTTCATTCAGAACCATTCGCCCTTCCGTCCAGGCTTCCTTGCTGAGTTGAATCCCCGTCTGTGGCTCAGTCATCACATCGGCCCGAATGAATGGCAGGGTGAGCAGTTCAGTCAGTTTCTCTCGGCACTTGGCTGTACCCGCCGCACCTCCGGCTCCGCTCAGCGCAACTTTCTTGCCATTGATGGCAAGCGGAGTCTGACGGTCGCCGGCTACAAGCGGACGTGAGAGCCAGTCAATGAGATTCTTCAGATGGCCGGGGTAACTGTAGTTGTATTCCGGGGAGAATATCCAGAGGGCATCGGACTCCGCCACCTCCGCCGACCTTGTTGATGACAATACGATCGGAGCCACTGAAATATGCACCCGCGACATTGAAGCCTGGACAGATTCTACGGTACATTCCGCCGTCCCATCTGAAGATGCAGACGTAATCTCTATATGATACCACAAAGTATTCTCTGTCTGGAGAAATGTTGGCGATGGTAGCTCCGTATTCTCCGACTCTATTTCTGACTCCTCCGTACCGGTTGCAGATGCAGGCCTGGCCAGCATTGACAATCACTATATAATCTGATATTGACGAACTTGGAGAACTGGGGGTTTTCTCTTGGTCGGTCCTTCATCCTTGATAATCGCTCGAAAAGGCGTATATTTGTAGCGAAACACCAAGACAAATGAAGAACAGAAAACTGCGGATCACCGAAAAGGATTTTCTTCTGGCCAACCGCAGGGCTTCGAGAGCAGAGGAAATTGAGCGCCACGGGAAGCAGATCTCAATGCGCAAGTTGACACACAAGTCCAAAAAGGTCTATGACCGCAATCGTATGAAAAGGGCAGGCATCAATTCCAACGATAACCTGCCTTTTTCTATTTATCCGTCGCCGAGATGCGTACAATCCGCTGTATTGAGCACACAGGCAAGATGAAGTTCATCACTCCGTTCGTCGGGTCAAAGGTTTATATCTGCAAGGCCTTCGGCTTCACCATCCCCGATGGCTGCGCTCCGCTCTACGTCTCCAAGGTCAAGCCAGTCACCCAGAGACGAGGCCGTCCAGAAAAACCGAAAGTGGAAAATCAGGAATAATAGGTATACGAAATTGAAAGATGCAGTATCGGAAAGGGTTACATGTCAACAGATTGGATACGCCTCCAAGGCCGAATGACAGCCCAATCAACTTATTTTTGCACAAACTCTGCTGCGAAGCACAGTGAGGTTATTATTAAAAATGGAAAAAGCCTGCATCCTTTCGGGGTGCAGGCTTGTGTACTTATTCGGAAAGGAAACTAGTCCTTGACTACGATAGGCTTGTACTTGGGCACGAGAGTCTTCATGATAACCCAAGCGAGCAGATAAGCCACGCCGCAGAAGCAGAACATGATGAAGTAGCCTCCCTGCTTTCCTGCGAAACCGAGGAAGTTGAAAGCCTCGCCCATCTTGTCGGTAGCGGTGAAGAGCATACCTGCACCCTTCTGGATGAAGAACGAACCTATACCTCCGGCCATACCGCCGATACCGGTGATGGTGGCGACGGCGCTCTTCGGGAACATGTCACCGATGGTGGAGAAGAGGTTGGCACTCCATGCCTGGTGAGCTGCTCCGGCCAAACCGATAAGGATTGCGGGCCACCAGGCTGACTTGGCTCCGAGAGGCTGGGCGAAGAGGGCAACGATAGGAATGAATGCGAAGATGAGCATCGCAAGCATACGTCCGTTGTAGGGGTTCATACCCTTCTTCTCGACAAAGAGCTTGGGAAGATAGCCTCCGAAGATGGACAGGATAGTAACAATTGCATACAGGGTAGTGATCAGGGCTACACCCATTCCTGAAGAAGAGTGGTATCCGAACTGGTCAGAGAAGTATGCAGGAGCCCAGAAGAGGAAGAACCACCATACACCGTCGGTGAAGAACTTACCGGTGATGAAAGCCCAGGTCTGCTTGAAAGTGAAGCACTTCCAGAGGGAGATCTGCTTTTCTTTCTTCTCTTCCTTAACCTCAGGCTTTGCTTCAACTTCGTCATCCTGGTGGATGTAGTCGAGCTCGGCCTGGTTGACGTGCTTGCTCTTTTCAGGCTTCTCATACATAAATACCCAGAGACCCATCCAGATGTAACCGAGGGCACCGATGATGATGAATGCCATCTCCCAGCCGCCGCCTACGCCTCTGTCCTTGAAGAACTGGGCGAGAAGGGGAATGGTTGCAGGAGCGACGAGGGCACCTACAGAAGCACCGGCATTGAAAATAGAGGTGGCGAAAGCGCGGTCCTTCTTGGGGAAGTACTCGGCAGTGGTCTTGATGGCGGCAGGGAAGTTGCCCGCTTCACCGAGAGCCAGTACGGCTCGTGCAGCGATGAACAGCCATACGCTGGTCGATGCTATGGCAAGTGCGGCTGCGCTTCCGGTCTCGACGGCCTGCATTGCGGCGATAGACTCATAGCCTTCAAGATGGCAGGTGGCCCATCCGCAGATTGCGTGGAGGCAGGCGCCGGTAGACCATATTCCAATGGCCCAGAGGTAACCCTTCTTGGTTCCCATCCAATCTACGAACTTGCCTGCAAACAGCATACATACAGCGTAGATGATGGAGAAGAGGGCGGTGATGGTACCGTAGTCGTTGTCGGTCCAATGGAACTCAGGAGCGATGAAGTCCTTCCAGGTGAGGGACAGCACCTGACGGTCCATGTAGTTGACGGTGGTGGCGATGAACAGCAGTGCTACCATCCACCAACGCCAGTTGGTCATCAGTTTTTTCTGTGTACTCATATTAATAAAGGTTTATCTTACTTCTTTGACGATGTCCAGCGCTTCCTTGCAGAGCTTTGTGATTCTTGCCCAGTCTCCTGCCTTGATGGCATCCTTGGGGAAGAGGTTCGAGCCCATTCCGACGCAGCTCACTCCGGCCTTGAACCAGGCTTCGAGGTTCTCCCTCTCGGGCTTGACGCCGCCGGTCACCATCATCTGGGTCCAGGGCATAGGAGCCTTGATGCCTTTGACGAATTTGGCTCCGAGCACATCTCCGGGGAAGATTTTGCACACGTCGCAGCCTGCCTGCTGGGCCTGACCTACCTCAGATACACTGCCGCAGCCGGGGCAGTAGGGAACGAGCCTGCGGTTGCAGATGGGAGCGATTTCAGGGTTGAAAAGAGGTCCTACGATGAAGTTGGCTCCGAGCTGCAGATAAAGCGAAGCGGTGCCGGGATCGACCACTGAACCTATACCCAGAATCATTCCGGGGAGCTCGCTGTTGGCGTATTTTACAAGCTCTCCGAACACCTCGTGGGCGAAGTCGCCTCTGTTGGCGAACTCGAAAGCCCTGATGCCGCCTTCGTAGCAGGCTTTCAGGACATTCTTGCTGACTTCCAGGTCAGCATTGTAGAAGACGGGGACGATGCCGGTGGACATCATCGCCTCAAGAACTTGGATTTTGTTGTATTTTGCCATTGTAATTGAGTGTTATCTCTGTACTCTTCCGTTGGCATTGCCGCCTGCAAGGCTGAGCACTTCTGCCTCGCTTACGAGGTTGAAGTCACCGTTGATGGTATGCTTGAGGGCGGAAGCCGCAACTGCGAACTCGAGGGCTGATGCCTGGTCGCCGGGGTATTTGAGCATTCCGTGAATCAGGCCTCCGGAGAAAGAGTCTCCGCCGCCCACACGGTCAATTATGGGATTGATCTCGTATCTCTTGGACTGGTAGAACTCCTTGCCGTCGTAGATGAGGGCCTTCCAGCCGTTGAAAGTGGCTGAATATGACTCGCGAAGGGTGGATACCACATACTTGAATCCGAACTCCTGCATCATCTGGCGGAAAATGCCCTCGTATCCTGCCGCGTCGGTGCTTCCTGCTTCAACGTCAGCGTCGGGCTTGAATCCCAGGCAGAGCTCTGCGTCCTCCTCGTTGCCTATGCACACGTCCACATATTTCATAAGGGGACGCATTATGGAGATGGCTTTCTCCGAGGTCCAGAGCTTCTTGCGGAAGTTCAGGTCAACCGACACGGTCACTCCGTGGCGCTTGGCTGCCTCGCAGGCGAGTCTTGTGAGCTCGGCGGCCTTGTCGGAGATGGCGGGAGAGATGCCGGACCAGTGGAACCAGCTGGCTCCTTCCATGATGGCATCGAAATCAAAGTCTGAAGCTTCGGCCTCTGCAATGGCGCTGTGCGCCCTGTCATAAATGACCTTTGAAGGCCTCATGGAGGCTCCTGTTTCGGCGTAGTAGAGTCCTACCCTGTCGCCGCCTCTTGCGATGTAGTCGGTCTTGACGCCGTACTTGCGCAGGGCGTTCACTGCAATCTGACCGATTTCGTGCTTGGGAAGCTTGCTGACATAATAGGCGTCGTGGCCGTAATTTGCAAGACTGACGGCAACGTTGGCCTCGCCGCCACCGGGGATGATGCGGAAACTGTCCGCCTGGATGAATCTGTCGTTACCCTCGGGGCTGAGTCGGAGCATGATTTCTCCGAAAGTGATGATTTTTGCCATATTTTGAGAATTGTGATAATCGGAAGGCAAAAATACAAAAAATAATTGATATCCCTTTGCTTTGCCGTTATGTAAAGACAATATTGACAAATTGTATAATAATGTTTGAAATTTGTATGTTTTCTGTCGATGATTCATTAACTTTGTGCCTTGTAGAACTGTCGCTTAGAAACATTTTTAATAATACACTATTACAAACCAAAATTAAACAGCAATGAACAATTGGCTCTCTTACGTCTGACCAGGTTTTTAATCTCAATGCGATTGTTATCGGCGGAATGACCAACGGATATGGCTTCAAACAGGAGTAAACGGGCCTGAACCCCGGTTCGTTATACAAATTTATTAATAATTGACCGCTGAATTGTTAAATTTGGCGGTCATTTTATTTTGTTTTTTTGAATCTTTTAGTATCTTTGGAGGCTTAATTTGATGATAGTTTAGGTCACACACCAATTTTATTAATAACCAAACAGTTTTCCAATCATTATGATGAAGAATCATCTGAAGACAGTCCTTATGGGGGCATTGGCCCTTATTCTCGGGACTACAACAGCCTTCGCACAGCAGAAGGTTACGGGAACTGTCAAAGATGCAAAGGGCCTTCCTGTAATAGGCGCCGGCATCGTTGAACAGGGCAACCCCACTAACGGAGCAGTGACTACCGTTGACGGAGATTTCACCCTGACAGTATCCCCCAAGGCGACTCTGGTTGCCTCTTGCATCGGATACAAAGATGCAATTATCACCCTCACAGAAGGACAGAAGAGCGTTGCCATCATCCTTGAGGAGGACGCCCTGTTCCTTGATGACGCCGTCGTGATCGGTTACCAGACCGTCAAGAGGCGTGATTTGACCGGAAGTGTAGCTTCTGTCAATTCCAAGACCCTTGCCGCAGCTCCTGTTGCCAATGTGGCCCAGGCCCTCCAGGGTAAGCTCGCCGGTGTGAACGTCATCTCCCAGGACGGTCGTCCTGACGCTACGGTCAACATCCGCGTGCGCGGTGGCGGTTCAATCTCCCAGAGCAACGATCCTCTCGTGCTCATCGACGGAGTTGCCGGAACCCTCAGCGACATCCCTTCAGACCAGGTTGAGTCAATCGACGTGCTCAAGGACGCTTCTTCTACCGCTATCTACGGAGCCCGTGGTGCAAACGGAGTTATCCTCATCACCACCAAGGGTGCCAAGGAAGGAAAAGTAAGGGTTACCTACAGCGGCTACGCAAAACTTAACACCCCTACAAAGTATATCGAGGCCCTCGACCCTTACGATTATCTTGCTTATGTATGGGCAAATGCCGAGGCTAACGGAAGTTACTATGTGGATCCTTTCACCAAGCTCTACGGAATCGGCGCATACGGCGACATCAACCGTTACAAGAATGTAGAGAAGTACGATGTGCAGAAGCAGATCTACAACAACTCATTCTCCCACAGCCACGACGTGTCAGTGAGCGGAGGTACCGATATGACCAAGGTGCTCTTCTCTGTCAACTACAATGACGAGGACGGTATGAAAATCAACTCTTACAACAAGAGGGCGAACGTATCCCTGAAGGTTGACCAGAAGATCAGCGACAAGTTGAATATGGCCCTTGACGTCCGTTACACCGACGTGAGCGCAATGGGATATGAAGGAACCGGAAGCCGTAGCGGCTCCACCCTTTCTTCTGCTTACCGCTTCCGTCCTATCGCTACCAAAGACATCCTCGGTGATAAGGCCGCATTCCGCGAGGGCGCTGTAGAGCAGTACGGAAAGTCTGCTCTTTGGGACCAGTACGATCCTTACCAGATGATTCTTGACTATGAGCCTCAGCGCAACCGTCAGACCATCAGGGGAAATGCTTCCATCAACTGGAACATCGTAAAGGGCCTCACCTACCACTCTGAGATCTCCCTTGCCCGTTCATACAAGCAGGAGAGAACATGGTCGGGAGCAGTTGCCAGCGGCTATCTTGATGATGCTACCGGAGAGAAGCAGTGGGCCGGCGAAGCCACCCTCGTGAAGGGAGACTCTTGGAATATGCGCTGGACCAACACCCTGAACTATATGTTCAAGCTCGGAGAAGCCCACAACTTCAACGTTCTCCTCGGACAGGAAATGACCAATTCCGGAGGTAACTCGATGAAGATAAGGGCTGACCGCTTCCCCGCCAACTATACCAAGGAGAACGCCTTTGCTATGATCAACCAGTTTGACCAGAGCGCTACTGCCCTGAAGGTTACCGATATGTTCTCCACCGGATACACCACTCCTTCAAGGATTCTTTCTTACTTCGGTAGAGTAAACTACACTCTTCTCGACCGCTATCTGTTTACCCTTACGATGCGTGCCGACGGTTCCAGCAAGTTCTCTCCCAAACACCGCTGGGGATATTTCCCTGCAGCAGCCTTTGCCTGGAGACTTGGCGACGAGCCTTTCATGCAGGATGTGAACTGGCTTGACGACCTCAAGCTCAGACTCTCTTACGGTACTGTAGGTAATGACGGTATCAGCTCCGACCTTTGGTCTCAGACCTGGAGCGCCAGCTCTACCGCCCACGCCATCGGAGGCCAGAACTATACTTCTTACGACCTTGCCGCTTCTATGGCCAACCCTGACCTGAAGTGGGAGACCACCATCACCCGCAACCTCGGTATTGACTTTGCAGTTCTTGACAGCAGGCTCTCAGGTAGCGCCGATCTCTATTGGAACACTACCAAGGACCTTCTGATGAACGTTACCATCCCTGGTATCACCGGATTTACCTCTACCTTCGCCAACATTGGCCAGACCAGCAACAAGGGTGTTGAACTTGCCCTGAACGCTGTCCTGGTTCAGACTAAGGACTGGGGACTGAATCTGAGCGCCAACATCAACTTCAACCGAAACAACATCGACGCTCTCGCAGAGAACGTATCAACCCAGTACGGTTCAAGCTGGTTCCACGCCGGCAACCCCGGAAACGACTATGTATTCCAGGTAGGCATGCCTGTTGGTCTGGTTCAGGGACTTCAGTACGACGGATGGTACACTGCAGACGACTTCACCTACGCTAACGGCGTATACACCCTCAAGCCCGGTGTTCCCGATCTTTCTTCCAACATCACCGGTGTGTTCCACGGAGCCGAGAACCGTGTTCCCAAGGGACAGAACGCATACCCCGGTATGGTCAAATTCAAGGATGTGGACGGGAGCGGTACAGTTGATGCCAAAGACTATGAGGTTATCGGTGATATGAACCCTCTCTTCACCGGAGGTTTCAATATCAACGCCAACTACAAGAACTGGGATCTCGGCCTGTACTTCAACTACAGCGTGGGCAACCAAATCTACAACATCAACAAGCTTGTCAGCCTGAACGGTTACAAGGAGACCGGTGTTTATGAAAACCACCTTGCCCTCCTCAAGGACTCTTACAAGCTTTACGACATCGACAAGAACGGACAGCTCTTCCGTCTTGAAGAACCTTCAGACCTGGACGCTGCCAATGTCAACGCCAACTTCCCTCTGTTCTACAATGAGAACGGTATCGTGTCCAACCTTGGTATCGAGGACGGCTCTTACCTGCGTCTGAACACCCTCACCCTCGGATACACTCTGCCGAGCGTGTCGAAGTTCGCAAAGGCTCTGAGCATCAGCTCTCTGAGAGTTTATGCAACAGCCTACAACGTGTTTACCCTCACCAAGTACTCAGGTCTTGATCCTGAGGTGAGCACCAACAACAACATGAACGCCAACTATCCTACCCCCGGTATCGATTATGGCGCATATCCCCGTGCCCGTTCATTCGTCCTTGGTGTCAATGTATCGTTCTAATCATTATCGGAATAAAGTATGAAAAAGATATTATATACTCTTGCCGCACTTGCTCTCTGTCTCACTCTGACCCAGTGCAAGTCTGACTATCTGGGTGTCAGCTCTCCGGACAAGTCCGACGACGAGTTTGTCACTTCTTCTGTGAGCGAGGCTTTCAAGACTCTCTCATACTGCTACGCTACCTATAGAGGCGTTGCCGGTGGCGGAAACTACAACTGGAACGACGTTTCAGACTGTGAGTACTATCCTGAGGCTACGTCCAACAACGGCCGTATCGGTTATCTTCAGCCCCGCGAGGCCGGTGTCAATAATAAGGCAGGCCAGTTCAACAATCTCTATAAGATTCTTGCACGCTGTGCACGCGTCGCCGGCATCATCGAGCAGAAGGATGAGTTTGTCAATGCAAACGGAGTGAACGACTGGACCCAGCTCTACGGCGAGGCCTGGACCCTTTGGGCCTACAGCTATCTCGAGCTCGTAAAGCACTTCGGAGATGTGCCTTTCGGTGTTGAGAACCAGGTAGTTGAGGATTATGCTCTTGCTTCTCGCTATGATATCCTCGATGCTTGCATCGCAAAGCTCAAGGAGGTTGAATCAAAGATGTATGACCTCGGAGAAGGTGGAATCACCGCAGAAAGGATGAGCCGCACTTTCGCCAACCAGCTTATCGCAGAGTGCAACCTGTTTGCCGGCGGATGGCAGACCGTAAGAACCGATGTTGAGGGCCTTTATGGTTCAGTACAGTTCGAGGATAAGGGCCTGAGTAGCAACACCGACGCCAAGTATGTGCGCAGGACTGACTGGAAGAAATACTATCAGGAGGCTCAGACCTACCTTCGCAAGGTGCTCGGAGAGCGCAAGGGTACTTCCATCCTTATCACATCTGACGACCGCAGCTATGCCAACAATCCTTTCCAGAGAGGTTTCCAGTACATTATGGATATGCAGGTGTCTCCCGAGTCTCTCTATGAGGTTGGTAATGTCGCTCCCAACCAGAGCGAGCGTCCTTACTCACAGGGCCGTCCTTCAGACGGAGCTACCAAGGTGGCTGCACCCTGCAAGGTGTTCGCGGGAACAAGGGCTAACCCCATATTCTACTACACCGCTTATGAGGACGGAGACAAGAGAAGGGATGCCAGCGTAGTTATTACCGGTTCAGACGGAAAGGGAAGCGAGAAGCTGGTCAACTTCAAGTCCGGCTCCCGCAACAGCGGCGGTCTTGCAATCAACAAGTGGGACATCAACAAGATGGCTGTGCCTTATGTTACTGCCTGCCGCAAGTCAGGTATGAACTACGCCTTCTTCCGTGTGCCCATCACTATGCTTGAGCTCGCAGAAGTTGACGCCGCCCTTGGCGACAATGCAGAGGCTCTCGATATGCTCAACCAGCTGCGCGCCCGTGCCTTCGGCGACAACAACCACAAGCTTTCAGGACTCTCCGGTGAGGCTCTCGTAAAGGCAGTTATAGCTGAGTACAAGAGAGAGACCGTCGGAGAAGGCAATATCAAGTGGGCTGAGATTCGTACCGGTTACTTCCCTCAGATGGCTCTTGATTACCGTGCCGAGCTGAAGACTGTCTTGGCTAACCTCGAGAAGGACGGCTATCACCAGTTCGCCAATGGTAAGGTGCTCCCCGGCTATATCTGGACCAAGTTTGTGGATCTGAGCGGCAAGGAAGTGGCTACCCTTACTTACGATGCCGCTCCCGGCGAGACCAACCCTGCTCTTGTTCCCGGATGGAGAGGATGCTACGATTATACTCAGCTTGCAGAAGTTGCCAGCGTTGTAAGCGGAACCAAGCATAACATCGCTGTCGTAGGTCTCTTCGAGAATCTGTCTGCCGATAAGATTGCAGCGCTTGAGGCTGACGGTTATGTCAAGACCGCTTGGGCTATCGATATGGTAGCCGGAAAGGAAGGACTTTGGGATTACAACCAGCTCTCTGGTATAGAGCTCTCAAATGTTCCTCTTTACTTCCACCCCATCCCTCTGGAGACCATCCAGCAGTCAAAGGGTAAGGTTACCAACGGCTACGGTCTGCCTCAGCAGTAGTAGCAGAACCGTTTGGCTTAATGCCTGAAATAAAGGCCGGCTCCAATTTCGGAGCCGGCTTTTATTTTCGATTGAGTTTCAGTTGCTTCAAAGCCAGTCGTAGCCACTGAAAGGCTCGACATGACTCCAGATTCTTGCGGAACTTTCTCCGCAATTTTTTGAAAATATTGCGGGAAAGTTCCCGCAATATTTGTATATTTGTGCCGGATAAATACCGCAATGATTATGAAAGCACTTTATGAACAGTATAATCTGCTCCTTGAACTGACACCAATGGATTTTTTTAGGGAGCAGCATAAAACTATCAACTGGGATGTCCGTGTCCTTGGTATCCTGGGGCAGAAAGGTGTAGGAAAGTCAACCCTCATCCTCCAGCACATCAAAATGGGCGGGCATAAGGATGAGTCTCTCTATGTCGTGGCCGATGACATTTATTTCAGTGCCCATACCCTGCTGGATACTGCCAGGGAGTTCTTCGCCCGCGGTGGAAAGTATCTGTATATTGACGAGATTCACAAATACGAACATTGGAGCCGGGAAATCAAAAACATCTATGACTCTCTCCCGCTGCTCCATGTGGTTTATTCTGGCAGTTCGATGCTGGACCTGAAAGATGGTGGCGCTGACCTCAGTCGCCGAGTCATTGAATACCACCTCCCGGTCTGGTCGTTCAGGGAGTATCTGAATCTACGCTGCGGCTGGTCATTGAAGCCGGCCACCCTTGAGGAGATTTTGAAGGGCAAAGTGGACTTTCCCTATGGTCCGGAACGCCCCCTCAAATACTTCGACGAGTATATGAAAAAAGGCTGCTATCCTTTTTGCAGCGAACCCGAGTTCGAAACCCGCCTTCGTCAGATAATCAATACTACAGTAGAACTGGATATTCCGAAGTATGCAAAGATGACTATCGCCGCTACTCAGAAGCTCAAAAAATTCATGTACTACATATCGAGGAGTGTCCCGGTCACAATCAACTACTCCAATATGGCAAGGGACCTGGGCCTGGACCGCGATGAACTCCCCAAGTATCTTGAGTATTTGGAAAAAGCAGAATTAGTCTCAACATTGAGCATGAAAGCCAACGGTGATGCCGTCTTGCGAAAGATGGACAAAATCTACCTGCATAATCCGAATATGGCCTATGTGCTGTCTGGAGAAAGAGCCGAAATCGGAAACGCTCGCGAGACCGTCTTTCTCTGTTGGACGAAAGAGAAATACGAGACTCTGGAATCTCCCGTATCTGACTTTGAGATAGACGGCAAGACCTTCGAAGTCGGAGGCAGGAAGAAGGGAAAGAAGCAGATAAGCGTCGCCAGGGAAGGATATGTGGTAAAGGACGACATTGAATATGTGTTCGATAACCAGATCCCTCTCTGGATGTTCGGTTTTCTTTATTGAGGTTGGGGGGATCCCGGTATACTACCGTTTGTTTACAATTATAGTGAAAAATTGCAGACTCGGGCCCTCCAATGTAAACCGGTCCAGTGAATGTGTAACCCATTTTCAGGGAAGGTCACTTTCGACTGGTAAATTATATTTTATTTTGCGAAATAATGAAAATATTGTACTTCTACGCAAAATAAAAGCCTGTTTTCCCTGTCATTTTACTCTCCAATATCCCCCTTTGGCTGGGCCGATACGCTCTATGATGCCGTCAGCTTTGAGCCTGGCAAGGTGCTTTTCTATGGCCTTGGCTGAAATGCCGATCTTCCCGGCGAGTGCAGCGGCGCTCAGTTTCCCATTTTCGGCAAGCAATTCAACGATTTTCTCCCTACTTTTTGTCAGTTTCTCCCTACCTTCTTTTGTTTTCTCCCCACTATACTGAACTCCGATAGAGTACAGATAGCTGGCAATCTCATTTCGCAAGTTCTCCTCCATCATATCGGCCATAAACCTTCTGAAAATATCAAGGTCATCATCCTCGCGTGTCGCAACCAATGCCTTGATATATTCCTCCTTGTCCTCTTTTAGTATCTTTGTTGGGATAAGTCCAAATTCAAACTGCAACATATTCATCACCAAACGAGCCATACGACCATTGCCATCAGCCCAGGGATGAATTGTTACAAGATTATAGTGAGCGTCAAATGTCAATTGATATAACTCATCTACCGACATCCTGGATGCCTTTGCCCGCTCAGAGTTTAATCTCTCGCAAAACTCTGCCAATTTTGCAGGCACCTTACTATAATTCATATATGAACGACCTCCAATACCTGCAGTAACATTGAGCAAACGCAACTCACCGCGAGCTGATGAAAAAACGCCCAAAGCTGTGTTATACTCCCTGCCGGTATTCTTCATCACAAGCGCAGATAGCGAAATGAGCATATCTATCGTAAACGGCTTGTGAAGTTTTGCAAGTTCGATGGCCTTCTCGTATGCAAGCTTCAAATCGAGGTTCATACTCTGTTCCTCTATACTCTTTCCTTTTAAGCTCACACCGTGGTCGAACATTATCTGATTCTCCAATTCTGTGATGGTTGAGCCCTCGATAGCTGTTGAATGGGTAATCAACGAGTATAGATAGAATTTTTCATAGTCTATCTGGGTGTCAATACCAAGTTCCCGATATCTTGTTACAAGTTGTTCTAATTTATTTATCATAACACTCATCGTTGCGGTTTCTCCCTACCTTTTAGGGATTTTCTCCCTACTTTTTGTGCAAATATAGCACTTTTCACCCTACTTTGGTGATATCCTGTTGGGTGGAAAGTGTTTCTTTGTGTACTTGCTGCCGATGAGCTTTCGGCGGATTCGGGAATATGAAGGCGTGCGCTATTCGAAGACTGAGCCGTCGGTGCGCGAGAAGGTCTGGATGAAACTCCCGTCGTCCAGCGCGTTTGCTGAAAGCAGCACGAGAAGGGCGGCAAGCACATACTTTATTTTATCCATTATTCGCGATTAATTCCCTCTAACAGGCATTTTCCAAATAAAACGGCGCAAAGTTAGCATTTTTTGCTTAATTTTGTTCGGATTAACTAAAACAGAAAGAGTATGAAAAAGTATGTATGCAAAACCTGCGGATACATTTATGATCCTGTAAGCGGCGACCCCGATAACGGAATCGCTC
Source organism: uncultured Bacteroides sp. (assembly GCA_945874355.1). Classification (GTDB taxonomy): domain Bacteria; phylum Bacteroidota; class Bacteroidia; order Bacteroidales; family UBA932; genus Cryptobacteroides. The sequence continues at coordinate 150,647 of CAMCGB010000004.1, read as the reverse complement.
CCGGAACTGCCTTCGAGGACCTTCCCGAAGATTGGCTCTGCCCCCTTTGCTCAGTAGGCAAGGATGATTTCGAGCCCGCAGAGTAAGGCTCTTGTCCTTAAGACACTAAATAATAACCGCAATTCAAAATGAAACGACAGATTTCTGCCGCTATTGGCTTGGTGTGCCTGCTATTTGCCGCCGCCTGCTCTTCAGAGAGCAACAATTCCTACGGAACTTATGTCAATCCTGTCCTCGCTGGTGACTACCCCGATCCCAGTATTGTAAGGGACGGAGAGGACTATTACATGACCCACTCCTCATTTGACTACAACCCGGGCCTCGTGGTATGGCATTCCAGGGACCTTGTCAATTGGGAGCCGATTAGTTATGCCCTCCAGGAGTATCTCGGAAGCGTCTGGGCTCCCGATATCTCGATGCGTGACGGGAAGTTCTATATTTATTTCACGGTCCACGGAAGAGGCAATTTCGTGGTCTATGCCGACAGCCCGTACGGACCCTGGAGCGAACCCCACGACCTGCACGTAGGCCAGATTGACCCCTGCATAGCAGTTGCCGAAGACGGAACGAAGTGGCTTTTCCTGAGCGGAGGCCAGAGAATAAGGCTGACCGAAGACGGCCTCGACACCGTAAGCGGCACCCTCGAAAAGGTATATGCCGGCTGGCCCATCCCCGAGGACTGGATTACCGAGGGCCTCGCCCTTGAAGGCCCGAAGGTAAGAAAAATCGGTCCCTGGTGGTATTTTATTGCTGCTGAGGGCGGTACGGCCGGACCTCCCACCAGCCATATGGTGGCGATAGCCCGTTCCAAGAGCGTGGACGGCCCCTGGGAGGACTCGCCCTACAACCCTCTGGTGCACACCTATAGCCGTGACGACCGCTGGTGGAGCCGCGGTCACGGTTCTCTTATCGACACTCCCGACGGAAGATGGTACATAGTCTATCACGCCTACGAAAACGGCTACTACAACCTTGGCCGTCAGACTCTTCTGGAACCCGTAGAGCTCGGGGAGGACGGATGGTTCCACTCTCTGGGCAAGAACATAGTCGAGGGTGAACTTCCCGCTCCGCTTCCCCTCCAGAGCTACGACCGCAAGAGCCGCCTTGGAGAGTTCCGCATAGGTCTGGACTGGAAGTATTACAAGGACTTCGATGCTTCAAGAGCCAGCGTGCAGAACGGCACATTGACCCTCAAGGCCACCGGACAGAGCCCTGCTGACGCCGCTCCACTGATGTTCGTCGCAGGCGACCACGCCTATGAGTTCGAGGTCGAAATCGAGCGCGACCCCACTGCCAGCGCCGGTCTTGTCCTCTATTATAACAGCTCCTATTATGTAGGTGAGGGCATAGGTCCCCGCGGTACTATGCGTTTCCGCCGCGACAAGGGCGGTGTGAGACAGAGGATGCAGGACGTAACCCACATCTGGCTGCGCCTCAGGAACGACCGCCAGGTGGTGTCGGCCTACTACAGCTTCGACGGCAAAGAGTGGCACAAGGACGACTGGGGCATCGAAGTTTCAGGCTACAACCACAACGTCTTCCACGAGTTCCAGAGCCTTCTGCCCGGACTTGTCGCCATCGGTGAGGGCGAAGTGAAGTTCAGCAATTTCAAATACCGCACTCTTGACTCTGAATAAAATATGAAACGCCTGATTAGTCCTGTTCTGGCCGCTTTACTTGCAGCCTTTCCCTTTCGGGCCTATGGAGGAAATGATGACCTCAGGAAAGAGGATTTCAAAAAACCTTCTGAACAGTATCAAGTGGCCACCTGGTGGCATTGGATGGACGGAGGCATAACAAAGGACGGAATACGCAAGGACCTCAATGCGATGAAGTCCCAGGGTATAAGCAACGCCACGATTCTGAATATCTATCGTCTTGTGGGATTGCAAGACTGCCCTCAGGTTGAGTTTGGCTCAGACGAGTGGTTCTCCCTTTTCTCCTATGCCCTGCAGGTTGCCGACAGCCTCGGCATTGAGATAGGAGCCGCTAACTGTGACGGATGGAGCGAGAGCGGAGGCCCCTGGATTACTCCGGAGACTTCCATGAAGCAGTATACCTGGCGCAAAACATATATAAAAGGTGGGGCTAAGCGAACTGTGGCTCTTCAGAAGCCATATTTTAAGGAAAGGTTCTATCGGGACGTCAAAGTTGTGGCCTACAGGGGAGAAAAGCCGAATTCTTTCGTCAAGGCGGCTCCTTCAGTAAGATGCAGGGGTTCGTACCCTCAGGAAACCCTTATCAAGAGTCACAAGTATCACGACGAGACCAGACACATCGATCTGCTGGACCCTGTGGATCCTGAGATCCTTATAGACGGCAATCCGCAGACGGGACTCACACTGAACGAAGACAAATATGTCTATCTGGACTTTTCCGGGGAGTTTGCTGCCGATGAGTTGCAGATTTACATTGCAGTGTCAGCCGCACGTTTCCCCATACCCGTAAAGATTGAAGTCAGCGACGACGGGGCAGAATACCGCACTGTGGCTGAGGTATATCCCCGCTCGGCGTCAAGTCTGCAGAAACTGCCTTTCCCCCGCAGCAGTTCGAAGCACTGGAGGCTGAAGGTGAATTCGGATTTCAGTGCCACCACTCTTACCGAGCTTTGTCTTCTGAGCAAAGGCGAGAGGGGAGTGTATGACTCTGATCCCCAGGCTGTCATCGCTTCTGCTGCAGAAGTTGTGGACCTTACTTCCAAAATGGATGAGGATGGAGTTCTGCGCTGGAATTTTCCCTCGGGAGACTGGACTGTAATACGCTTCGGATACACGTCCAACGGCAAATTCAACCATCCGGCATCTCCCCAGGGAGTCGGTCTGGAGTGCGACAAGATGGATACAACCGCGCTCAATATCCATTTCGAGGCCTTCCCCCGCAAGCTCATTGAGGCCGCCTCGGACCTTTGCGGGAAGACTTTTACCTATTTTCTGGTTGACAGTTGGGAGTGCGGGGAACAGAATTGGACCCGGCAGATGCCCTACGAGTTCCTTTCGCGCCGAGGTTACGACCTTACTGCGTACATCCCTGTGCTGTGTGGAGAAAGAATCGCTTCAAAGGAGCTTTCAGATGCTTTCCTCTATGATTTTAATCGCACAAGGGGTGAACTGGTTCTGGACTATTACTTCAAGCATCTCTCCGAACTGTGCCACCGCAACGGGATGAAACTCTACTCCGAAGGAATATACGGCGGGCCGACGATGCCGCCCGTCGATGTTCTTAAGTCTTATCAGTACTGCGATGTGCCTATGACTGAATTCTGGGCACAGAGTAGTGCATACAGGGAGTGGCCCATAGTCTTTGAGCCCGGCAACAACTCCAAGCATGCCTTTCCTTACCACGCCGGACTTATATACAATAAAGACGTGATAGCCAGCGAAGCCTATACTGGTATGGCACTGTACAGCGATTCTCCTATTGACCTCAAACTCTACGCCGATCAGGCATATACTCAGGGTGTAAACCGTATGGTCCTGCACAGTTATGTGCATCAGCCTCTGGACCTAAGGCCGGGAGTGACCCTTGGTATTTACGGTCAGACCTTTAACCGCAACAATACCTGGTTTATGCGCTCAGACGGCTTTTTTAGAGAGCAGTCCAGAATCCAGTATGTGCTTCAAAAAGGTTCAGTCCGTGCCGATGCCCTGGTGTTTATCGGCGACGAACTGCCCAATGTCGAAATGAGTGAATCTGAAATTGAAACTCTTCTGCCGAAAGGATGCAAATTTCAGTATATCAATTCGGAAACTTTGAGAAGCAGGTTGAGTGTAAAAGATTCTATCATATATCTGGACGGCATTCACCCTTTCAAATTTCTGGCATTGCGAAGCCCCAGACTCGAGCTGGAGACGGCGTCTGCCATTCAAGAGCTGGCTCGTGGAGGCGCTTTGATTTATGGCCCAAGGCCTGTGTCCACACTTTCTCTCACGAACAGGAGCGTTAATGACAAACAACTCGAAGTCATAGCTGAAAACATCTGGGACAGCGGAATGGTGATTACGGACAAAAGGAAACTGGAGCGCAGCTATAGAAAGGACCTGGATACAGATGTGGACATCGACCGTCTTCTTTACTGCCACAAGGCGATAGACGGCAGGCAGGTATACTATTTGGTGAACAAGAGCAACTCCTCCGCTCTCTCTTTTGAGGCCAGATTTGACTTTCCCTTCGGTAAACCTCAGATCTGGAATCCGATGGACGGCTCTGTATGTGACTGGCAAATATATCGTTGTGATGATCAAGTCACTACTGTGCCCTTGAGTCTGGATCCAAGACAGGGAGTGTTCGTCGTACTCGGGGAGGGAGGTGACCGCATCCCCCATGTTAATGGCATTACCGATATTGACGGATGTCCTCTGTTCCCTTCAAATGGACCGGGAATGCTGTCCTGGCATAAGTTGACCGGTTCGTTTTACGCTTCTTTTTCCGATTGTACAGCCTGCAGAGTGGATGTTCCTGACCCGCTGGTCATAGTTCTTGATGGCACGGTAGGCACTATGACTTTCATTGACGAGCCTCTTTTGGGTACACGTCCAATAGGAGGGTTCAAGGAACTGACCTCATCTCTCGATCCCGTTGAAAGGCATTACTCCGGAGAGATACTTTATTCTATGCATTTCGATGTCCCGTCCGACGCCCTGAAAGGTGCAAGGGCGGCCCTGATGGGTATTCCGGCCTTCGGCTCCACTGCAACAATACGGCTCAATGGTGTTGAATATGAAAGCCTATGGGACCCGTACCATTCAATAGACGTGCTCTCCTCTCTCAAAGAGGGTGACAATACTCTGGAAATAATTGTGACCAATCCCTGGAGGAACCGTCTGATAGGGGATAAGGCAGGGGTGCGTTCCGGACAGAAAAGGTGGACTACTTCTCCCTTGCAGCAGAAAAATATTCCTCCCCAGCAGATTATTCACGAGTACGCCCTTTTGTATCCGGCCGGCATCAGTCGCAATATCAGCATAAGTATTTTCCCTGCAATTAATATTACAAACCAATGAGACACAAGTATCTGTTATTGTCGGTAGCCCTTCTTGCGCTATGTCCGGTGCTTGCCGGAGCGCAGTCCATCAACTACAAAGGTGAAACGGTGGAGCTGGGACCCAAGACTTTCCTGCTGGACAGCAAGGCGCAGGAGAGCGAGTATGTGTTCAATGATTTCCATAAGGCCATAGCCAAGGCCGTCGACGGCACTGCGCTGGAGCCTATGCGCATCTATATAGCCCCGGGTGTCTATTGGATTGACGATCCTGACGACCCTGAGGTGAGAAGGAATCCCGACGGAAGCACCCCCATCGGAATGACGGTAAGGTGCAATGCCCTGCAGCTGCTCGGCCTATCGGACGACCCCAGGGATGTGGTGCTGGGCAGCGCCAGAGGCCAGACCCAGGGCTCGATCGGCAATTTCACTATGTTCGAGTTCTTCGGTGACGACCTGGTTTTCAAGGACCTTACTATGGGCAACTACTGCAACATAGACCTCGAATATCCTCTGGACCCTTCCCTTAACAGGCCCAAGAGGCGCAGCGCCATCACCCAGGCCCAGCTCGCCTTCTGTCGCGGTGACAGGGTGTATGCCGAGAATGTACGTTTCGTTTCTAGGCTGAACCTCTGCCCTCTGGAAGGCGCGAGAAGAATCCTTTTTGTGGGCTGCCATTTCGAGAGTACCGACGACTCGCTGAACAGGAACGGCGTCTATCTGGGCTGTGACTTCGACTTTTGGGGCAGGCAGCCTTTTGGAAGCGTAAGCCCCTGGGGCAGTGTGTTCCTCTCTTGCCGCTTCAATGTCTGCCACGAGGAAGATGTTCAGGCCATTAGCAAAAGCGTCGGAAGGCACTCTCTGGTGGACTGCGCTTTCTACGCCGGCAGGCCTTTGTATCTTGGCTGGACTTTCCGCCCCGAGCAGTGGCTTAGATGCTATCAGTACAATGTCACTCTCGATTCGCACAGCGCTTTCGTAGGGGCGGCCAAGCCCTATAACACCGTCTGTCTGGACCAGTCAACCCAGCTCGGCGCCTACCGGCTCATCGATGAGGACGGCTCTGTGCTTTACAATACCTTCAACCTCCTGCGCGGAGAAGACGACTGGGACCCCCAGGGCTTGCGCTCCAGTGTTGAGGCCCTTTCGGAGCGCGACGGGGTGGATTACTCTAATATCCCCACCTGCCTTGATCTGGGCGTAAGAACGGCTGCCCTACAGACCGGAGGTCCTGCTCTGGAGTTTTCAGCCCATAGTTATAGGAATGGAGGGTATATTCTTGACAATCAGACTGTAAGATGGAAAGTGCAGCCCGGCTTCGAAAAGTATGTCGCCCTTTCTTCGACTGAAGGCGGAACGATAAGCGTAAAGAGTCTGAACAGCGAAGATGAGGCCAGGAGTTTCGACCTTATCGCCTACACCGATTCTGGCCTGGAAGCCGCCGTGGCCCTCACTGTATATCCCGATTTCGTACCCGCTCCAGCCTTCACGTCGGCTCCCGTCCTGAGTCTTGAGAACGGGGTCTATACCCTTGACTACACCCTTGACCTTCAGGGGCGGCGTGACCTCTCGGAAATCACCTGGTGCAGAAGCCTCAAGCGCAGCGGAGAGGATGCCATACCGGTGAAGGTATCCCGCAATTCGAATGTGCTCCGCTCCTATACCTTGAGCGAGGCCGACAAAGGCTATTATATAGTGGCGAAGATAGCTCCCAGGCACCTGAGGTGCGAAAAGGGAGAGGAAGTGACGGTGGTGAGCCGCCGGAAAGTCAGCGCTTCTGACATTTCGGTGACGTCCGACATCCTGAGTACTGACTTCTCGGACTTCCCCTGCCAGACCCAAACCCGCATTCTGGAAGGCTTCTGGACCGTAGATGCATATAAGCCTTCCGACACCTGTGACTATAGCTGGACGACCGACAATTCGCAGCCGTCGTGGTGCTGGGGAAGCGGCATCAACGGAGCCAAAGGTTTTGGAATCCAGCAGCTTCAGCAGGGTGCCCGCCTGTTGTACACTCCTCTGAAGGGAAAGTATGGCGATATGAGAGTCCACTGGCAAGTGGACCCCGCAAAGGACGGAGGCCAGGGCTTTGCGAGTGCAAGACAGCAGTACCTGGACCTGTACATCAAGTTCGATACCCGCACTTTGAGCGGCTATGCCTTGAGGGTGATCCGTACCACCAAATATGCCAATGCTGTGGATGTGCTCCTGGTAAAGTATGACAACGGGCAGATCAGCCCCATAAGCGAAAGCGTCACCGTGGATTGCTTCCTTACGGGCTGCGAACTGAAAGTATGGACTGAAGGCGGCCTTCTGAAGGCCCGCGTCGAGGGGCCTATGGGCCGTCCCGAGCTGGCATCAGACCCCAATGTAAAAAGAAGTGCAGACCTCAGCGCTCCTATCGTTGAAAACGGTTTCGGAGGCCTGGGCCTGCAACATACCAGCACTGTCGGCACCGAGAGCAGAATACTCGTGCACTCAGTTCTCGCCGAGTGGAAGTGATTATTCCTGGATGAAGGTATCCCTCATCGGATTGAAACAGTCGATGAGGATACCGTCCTCCAGACATACGCAGCCGTGCTCAAGGTTGGGCTGCTTGTAGAGGGCGTCTCCTGCGCGGACAATCTTTGTGACTCCGCCGATGGTGAACTCGAATACGCCTGAAGCGACATAGGTCACCTGTGAGTGGGGATGGCTGTGCATGGCGCCTTCCTGGCCTTTGGTGAACTTGACTTTCACCATCATGATGTTGTCATTGTAGCCCATTACCTGACGGACTACACCGCCGCCGGCGTCATCCCAGCGGGTCTGGTCGGCAAAAATGAAATTGTCACTCTGCTTGGTCATAACTTGTTCTGTGTTTTCAGCCTCAGAGGGCTCTTTTGTTGAATTGTTGCAGCAGCTGGCGGCGCAGATGGTCAGGGCGGCTGCAGCGAGGATTAGAGAAACTTTGTTCATATTGATCGGTTTATTGAGTCTTTTTCCGCAAATCGGCCAAAGGTAGTGTTTTTTTTAGTAAATTGGTAGCGTTTTTGCCGAAGACGCACTACGACAATTATTAAAACCGCATATTGAAAAATGACCACCGCACTCAAAACAATTCTTTTGTCTTGCGCGATAGCCGCGCCCCTGACTGTTGGAGCAAAGGCTCCCAGTCTGAAAACCAAAGCCTTGGACGCAATGAAGTCCGCGACCGAGTTTATGATGGACTCTGTCAGCGTCAGAGGAGGATTCGTATGGAATTACCTCCCCGACTTCTCCCGCCGCTGGGGCGAGATGGAAGCCAAGAGCACTATGGTATGGACCCAGGCTCCCGGTACCCCTCAGGTAGGCCATCTGATGCTGGACGCATATCACGCCACGGGCGACGAGTTTTATTATGAGCAGGCCTGCAAAGTGGCCCAGGCCCTGATCTGGGGGCAGCTTGAATGCGGTGGATGGAACTATGTTTTTGACTTTGCCGGAGAGAACTCCCTCAAGGACTGGTACAATACCGTCGGCCGCAGCGGCTGGAGGCTTGAAGAGTTCCGCCACTACTACGGTAATGCCACTTTCGACGACTCCGCCAGCTCGGAGTGCGCCAAGTTCCTGCTCAGAATGTATGTTGAAAAGTACGATCCCGCTTTCAAGCCGGCTCTGGACAAGGCCATTAACTTTGTGCTTGAAAGCCAGTACCCCGTAGGAGGTTGGCCCCAGAGATATCCCCTGATGTATGACCATCCCTTCGAGGGCAAGGCTGACTATTCCTCTTTCATAACCCTAAATGACGACGTGATTCCGGAGTGCACCGAGTTCCTCATGCAGTGCTGCCAGTGCCTGGGAATGCAGTCCCTGAGGGAGCCCGTCTTGAGGGCTATGTATCTGATAATCACTCTTCAACAGGGACAGCCATACGCCGGATGGGCAGACCAGTACACGGTCGAAGACCTCAAGCCCGCCCATGCCCGCTCCTATGAGCCGAGGGCGGTGAACAGCGGCACTACCGTTGCAATGATACGCCAGCTCCTGAGGTATTATACCATCACTGCCGACACACGCTTCCTTTCCGGCATCCCCGCCGCCATCGAGTGGCTCGAAAGCGAGCAGTTGCCGCAGAGCGAAGTCGCCAAGTGGAACCGTCCTTCAAGGGACCCGGAGGCCATTCTGGTGCCCCGCTTCGTGGATCCCGACAGCGGCAAGCCTCTGTACGTACATCGCGAAGGCTCCAATACCGACAACGGCCACTACTACACGGACCAGAACATCAGCAATACCATCGGCCACTACAGCTCCGCCGCCTGGGTGAACACCAAGGCTTTGAGAAGGCAGTACGAGGCCGCCCTGAAGCTCGACCGCGACAGCCTTCTGGCCTGCTCGCCCCTGTATGCCAAGTGTGAGGTGCCCCTCGAGCCCTACTATGTGTCCGTACCTGCGGGAAGGACCACCGAGGCCCAGGTGAAGGAGATACTATCTGCCCAGCAGAAGAACGGCTGCTGGCTCAGCCCTCTTTCGAGCACTTCCAATCCCTACAAGGCCGGAGCCCCCACAGAGAAGAGCCATACGACAGAGTTCGTATCGACCAATGTGGGCGACGAGTACGACACCTCGCCCTACCGCTGCACGGACGGTACGCTCTGCATCTCTACCAAGGACTATCTCCAGAAGATGTCCGCACTGATAGATTTTGTACTTAACAGCAAATAATCCATTCTTATGCGTCATTCTACGCTTAAACTGCTGGGCCTGAGCCTGGCCGCCCTACTCGTGTGTATTGGGGCCGGAGCTGCAGAAAGCTCCGATAAAGAAGTGGTTACTCTTCATCTTATGGGTGATTCCACTATGGCCGACAAAGACATTTCCGGCCTTAATCCCGAAAGGGGCTGGGGAATGGTGTTCGAAAATTTCTTCGACTCCTCGGTTAAGGTGAAAAACTACGCCAGGAACGGCCGCAGTACGAAGAGCTTCATCGATGAGGGGCTCTGGGACGAGGTGAAGGCCAATATGAAAAGCGGAGACTATCTGTTCATAGAGTTCGGACACAACGACCAGAAAAAGGACAAGGAGAAAGTCTATGCCCCCGCCTGGGGTGCCTATCAGGACAATTTGAGGATGTTCATCTCCACCGCCCGCTCTATGGGTGTGACGCCGGTGCTTCTCACCAGCGTAGCCAGAAGGCATTTCAAGGACGGAGTGCTCGACGAGACCACCCTTGGCGACTACCCCCAGGCCTGCCGCGAGGTGGCCCGCGAGACCGGGACTGTGCTCATCGATATGGAGAAGGCCACCATCGACTGGCTCAAAAAAGCGGGTGACGAGGCCTCGCGCGAGTACTTTATGTGGGTGGAGCCGGGAGTCTGCCCCGCAATTCCGCAGGGACGGGAGGACAATACCCATTCCAACGCCCGCGGAGCAAGACGCAACTGCGACATTGTCTGCGACTCGATAAAAGTGAAAATCCCCGCTCTTGCCTCCCATCTTGTGCGCTACGATTATGTGGTGGACCAGAGCGGCAGGGGAGACTTCCTAACTGTCCAGCAGGCAATTGACGCAGTCCCCGACTATCTGGACAAAGTATGCAAGACCATACTCATAAAGGAAGGAACCTATAGGGAAAGAATCATCATCCCCGCCTCCAAGTGCAACTTGAGGATTGTGGGTCAGGGTGCCGACAGAACTATACTTGTATATGACAACTGCGCCCGCAAGCTCTGGCCGGACACCGGTCACGAAATAGGCACTTTCGGAAGCGCGACCCTTTTCGTGGATGCTTCGAATGTGACATTCGAGGACCTGAGCGTGGTCAACGATTCGGGCCCGCAGAGCGAAGCGGGGCAGGCTGTAGCCGTGATGACTACCGGCGACTGCATCTTCTTCCACCGCTGCTCGCTCGTGGGTAACCAGGATACTCTTTTTACCAACGGACGCTATACCCAGAACGGCACAACCTGCCGCAGTTACTATCTGGACTGCCATATCGAGGGTACGACTGACTTCATCTTCGGCTCGGGAACCGTGCTTTTCGAGAATTGCACCATACACTCCAAGCGCAACAGCTACATCACCGCCGCTTCCACTTCACAGGGCGAAGAGTTCGGCTATGTGTTCAAGAACTGCCGTCTTACCGCCGATCCCGGAATAGATAAAGTGTATCTGGGCCGTCCCTGGAGAGACTATGCAAGGGTAGTGTATCTCGAGTGCGAGATGGGAGGCCATATTACAGCTGAAGGCTGGCATAACTGGAGCCGCCCCGAGCGTGAAAAGACGGCCTATTACGCCGAGTACAAATGCAGCGGCAAGGGTGCAAAGACTTCGGGCAGAGTCAGCTGGGCCCATAAGCTTTCGGCATCGCAGGCCCGCGAATACACTTTGGAGAACATCTTCCGCACCGGCTCCGACACCTGGAACCCCCTTGAAACCAAGTGATATGAAGACACGCAACTTTCTGCTTGCCGCTTGCCTGCTGCTTGCTTCCGCCAGCCTTGATGCCTTGCCTGCAGAAAGGCAGAGAATCAGCTTGAGCGGCAATTCCTGGAGCATAACCCTCGATAAAAATGCCGCTTGGCAGAACGACAGTCTGTACCTCCCTCCTGTTGATATCAGAACCCTCGCGGTGAATATCCCCAGCGGCGGATGGTCTCTGCTTGAGAAACCTGATGCAGATGGAGTACATCTGCCCGCAACCGTGGAGGAATACCTGTGGGGATGGAACGGCGAGAGTTTCGGCGTGAACGGAAATTATGTCGGGGTGTCCTGGTTCGAGACCCGTTTCGATGTGCCTTCCGACTGGAAGGGTAAAAGGGTTGTGATTGAATTCGAAGCAGTCAGATTCCGCGCGGAAGTGTTTGTCAATCACCGTCTTGCCGGCTATGATATAATTAACGGTACGCCTTTTGGCGTGGATGTGAGCGACTATCTGGACTACGGGTCCGAGAATACTCTCAGCGTCCGCATTACCGACCCGAACGGCAACTTTAACTGGAAAGACTCCCAGGTGTATTCCTGGGGAGAGTATCTGACCAATCCTTCCCACGGCTTTGGAGGTATATGTGGAGATGTCTCTCTGGTATGCACACCCAAGACCCATATCGACGATGTGTTTGTGCGCAACCGAAAAGACGTGCGCAAAGTCGATGTAGTCCTCAGCCTCAAAGCTGACAAGGCTTGCAAAGAGCTCTCTCTTGAGTATGAACTGATTGATCCCGAAGGGAATACGGTTTATCGAAAAGTCATTGCCACGGAGCTTTCTGAAGGGATGAATACCTTCGAGCGCACTATCAGCCTGCCTTCCGCAAGGCTTTGGAGTGTGGAAGACCCCGTCCTTTATACACTCAAGGTTTCGGCGGGAGAGGACTGCGTAAGCAAACGTTTCGGATTCAGATGGTTTGAGGTCCGCGATGTGGATTCGGACAGGCAATTCTACCTGAACGGCAGGAGGATAGTTCTGCGTACTTCCATCTCCTGGAGTTTCTGGCCGCGCAACGGCCTGATGCCCTCCGACTCCCTTGCCCTTCGACAGGTAAAGGCCGCCAAAGAGCTGGGACTCAATATGTTGAACTTTCATAGGGCCATAGGCCAGAGCAATGTGCTGAACTATGCCGACTCGCTAGGTCTGCTTTATTGGGAGGAACCGGGCGGAAACCAGTTCCCGATTTCGCGCTTTGACGATGACAATTCTCAGAGCCGCTTCTATTTTGCATACCGCAATGAGAAGTTGCGCCGTATGGTGGTGCGCGACCGCAGCCATCCGAGCCTTATCATCTACAATATGCATAACGAAAGGGGAGCTTCTCCCCAGAAGCAGGATTACGGGCAGATGAGAATGGCCCACACTCTGGATCCTTCGCGCATACTGGTCTATAATTCCTGCAATGGGGTCAATCCCGAAGGGGAGGAAGATGCCCATTTCAAAACTCACCTTATGCCCTACGACACGACTTTCAGGGCTATCGGCTGGTGGGACAATCACCATGCAGGCGGGCCCGGGGTGTATCACGATGCCCTTTACAAGTCTTCGACGGACTATCTTCGCGGCAGCTCGAATAAAGGCGAGATTGTTTTCTGGGGTGAAGAGGGAGCCATAGGTACGCCGCCAAGGCTCGAGCTCATCAGGGAGGAACTCCTGTCTGACGGCAGGCTTTCAAGCTGGGAGGCCCAAGACTATCTGAATTGGTATGATGCCTATGATAAGTTCCTCAAGACCAGAGGATTCAGTAAAGCGTTCCCCTGTGTTGACTCGCTGACGGTGGCTATGGGAAATGTGGCCTATTACTACCAGGGCCGCATCATAGAGAATATCCGTATCAATAATACTGTGGACGGCTATGCAGTGAACGGTTGGGAGAGCATGAAACTTGAGAACCACTCCGGTATCGTTGATAACTACCGTCATCACAAGGGCAATCCGACCCTTATTTCGCGTTATAACCAGCCCCTGGTGCTGTCTGTGAAACTCAATCACAAGGTGCTGCCCGCCGGAAAGGCCAGTGAGGCTGATATTTTCATCATCAATGAGACCGGCCTGAAAGGCAGTTTTGAGCTGGACCTCGCGCTCAGGCAGCCTGACGGCAGCGTTTGCAACATTGCTCAAGGCCTGAAAGTGAAGCTGAGCGGTGGGACTGTCTATGGAGAGCATCTGTGCGGGCCATTTGAGATTCCGGTCTGCAGCAGCGGCTATTCAGTAGTGGAGGCCACCCTCAGAAAGGGAGCAAAGACCATCTGCAGAGGAAGCGACGAAATCTTTGCAGTGACGCTGGATGCGAGTGGTGTGAGCCAGGATGTATGCGTAGCTGACAGCAAGGGCGATTTGGCAGCCTTCCTTCATTCGATGGGGATAAGTACCAGAGAGTACAAGAGCGGAACACCAGGTGGCAATTGTCTTCTGGTCGGAGATTTCGAGCCGCAGCAGTGGGGAAGCGGAATGAGCGACATCATGGAGTGGGTGTACAAAGGTGGAAGGCTCGTGATAGTGGACAATACCGAGCGCTGGGCAGAGTTTCTCGCTGATAAGGAGACCTTGGACTACAGAGGCTCAAAGAAAATAGGAACTGCCTGGTACGGAGGAAATTACTTCAATAGGGAAGATAAACTCTGGGCCGGCCTTCCGACTGATTGCGTCTTCAACTGGGAGTACCAGTGCTTTGCCACCTACGACAGGCGGCGTATTGGTCTTCGCTGCGAGAATTCAGAAATACTTGCCGCTGCGGTAGCTGACCATAAAAAGGAAGTCTATAGCGTGCTGTCTAGAATCCGTGCCGGCAGGGGAGAAATCCTGCTGACCAGCCTGGATATCCCTGCCTGCCTGAGCGGGGTGGGAAGCACCCAAGAGTCCAAGTCTGCATCCGACCTCGAAGACGGAATGTACGAAGCCAGCGGTACTTTCAGCCAGAGCCCTGACAACTGGGCAAATGTAGTGGGACAGCAGTTGCTGTTGAATATGTTGAGACCTTAAAATTATTGAAAATGACTAGGATAACTAATCTATTCCTTGCATCCGCCTTCCTCCTGATTGCTTCTGTTGCCCTCAGCGCGCAGGATAATGTGCTGCGCTACGACCGCAGTGCGAGCGCCTGGGTCGAGGCCCTGCCCGTGGGAAACGGCAGGATTGGGGCGATGATTTTCGGCTCTCCGGGCCTTGAAAGGATCCAGCTTAATGAAGATACCATCTGGCAGGGAAGCCCCTACCAGAACTACAATCCCGACGCCCTTGGCGAGCTTGATAACATGCGCCATCTGATATTCAGCGGGCAGTATGCTGAGGCCCAGGACCTTGGAACGCGCAGCTTCCTCTCCAAAGTGGGCAATGAGATGTGCTATCAGACCGTAGGCTCGCTGATGATATCCCTTCCTTCGCACAGCAGGCCCGAGTCCTATTCAAGAAGCCTGGATATCTCGAGAGCCATTGCTGATGTGGATTACAGTTTGAAGAACGGGATTAAGGTGCATCGCGAAGCCTTCGCCTCATTTGTGGACAATCTGATTGTATATCACATCTCTACCACGGCTCCGGAAAGCCTTGACTGCGAGCTTTTCTATCAGAGTCCTATGCCCGGGGTTAGCGTCAGCATAACACCGGACAATCTTCTGAGGCTGGAAGGAATGAGCACAGGCACCAAGTTCTTCCCGGGCAAGGTGAATTTTGTTTGCGACGCTAAGGTGGTCTGCCCCGACGGCAACGTTTCCGGCGAGGGAGAAAGGCTGATAGTCAAAGGAGCAAGCGAAGTGACCGTTTATATCAGTATCGCGACCAACTTCGTGAATTATAGGGATATAAGCGCTGATGCAAAGGAGCGCAATGCCGTCTGGATGGCAAACAGCGACAAACCCTACGGGCAGGCCCGCCAGGAACATACAGATTACTACAAGTCCCAGTTCGACAGGGTGAGTCTGGATCTCGGTCACACCCCCTTGGCCTGCGAGAGTATGGAAAAGAGGCTCAGGAACTCCGCCGAAAGCTTTGATCCTGACCTCATTTCGACCTATTTCCAGTTTGGAAGATATCTTCTGATCAGCTCATCGCAGCCCGGAAGCCAGCCCGCCAACCTTCAGGGAATATGGAATGAGAGCCCCGCACCTCCATGGAACGGCAATTATACGACCAATATCAACGCCGAGATGAATTACTGGCCCTCGGAAGTGTGCAACCTGAGCGAACTCCAGGAGCCTTTCTTCCGTATGGTGGAGGAACTCAGCGAGAACGGGCAGGAAGCCGCAAGGCAAATGTACGGCTGCCGCGGATGGGTACTCCATCACAATACTGACCTGTGGAGGTGTACCGGTGCCGTTGACAGGGCATACTGCGGTATCTGGCCCACGGCTTCGGCCTGGCTCTGCCACCATATCTGGGACTCTTACCTTTTTAGCGGCGACAAGGACTTCCTAGCCCGGATGTACCCGGTGATGAAGAGCGCCTGCGAGTTCTTTATCGACTTCCTGGTTGAGGATCCTAACACCGGCTATCTGGTAGTGTGTCCGTCCAACTCCCCCGAGAACGGCCCCAAAGGCAAGGGAGGCAATCTGCACGCCGGAGTGACTATGGACAACCAGATGATTCGTGACCTTTTTGACAATACCATCCTGGCCACCAGGGAGCTTCGCTCGCCGAAAGCCCTAAAAAGAAGCGAGAAGGCTTTTTGTGACACTCTCCTGAGGATGCGCAACTCTCTGACACCCACTAAGGTAGGGCAGTATTCGCAGATTCAGGAGTGGGCGCAGGACTGGGATAACCCCGAGGACCATCACCGTCATATCTCCCATCTCTGGGGCTTGTTCCCGGGCACGGAAATTTCGCCCTCGGCTAGTCCTGAGCTCTTTGATGGTGCCCGCAATACTCTGATCCAGAGGGGAGACCAGTCCACCGGATGGTCAATGGGATGGAAAGTGTGCTGCTGGGCCAGGATGCTGGACGGCGACCACGCATACAAGCTGATACGCGACCAGCTCACTTATGTGAGTCCCGACGTTCAGAGCGGTCAGGCAGGTGGAACCTATCCCAACCTGTTCGATGCCCATCCGCCCTTCCAGATAGACGGCAATTTCGGCTGTACTGCCGGTATTGCGGAGATGCTTCTGCAGAGTCACGACGGCTTTGTCCATCTCCTGCCTGCCCTGCCTTCAGCCTGGAAGGACGGCTGCGTGAAGGGGCTCAGGGCCCGCGGAGGCTTCCTGCTTGAGGAACTCAGCTGGGAAGGCGGCCGCATAAAAAAGGCCGTCATACGCTGCGAGCGTGACGGCTATCTGAAAATCAAGGCTTTACGCGGCTCTGACTGGCTTTATGACGCGCCGGTAAAGGCTGGTGAAGTTATTTCTTTATAGGAGTGATGTCCAGCACCTCCCGTCCTGATTTGAGAAAAGTGAGGACGGAGGAGAACTGGAGAGAGAGAAGGTAGCTTATATCGCTGTCACTGTACTGTTGTGGGTTTTTGTTGCAAAGGGCTGAGAGTCCGCAGGCAAAGACCCACATTTGGAAATACAGCTCCAGGCCCTGCTTCTCGCTCAGATCGTATTCTCCCTCAATATTCTGCAGGCATTCCCTGGCTTTTCTGTCAGCGACAATACTTTCACTGTTTTTGTCCAGGAACAGGTAATGGAAGAGCTGGGGCTCTTCGCGCGAGAACTTTACCAGTCTCATCCCGAATTCCTTGAAAGCGGGCTGATAGTCGGTGACATCGGCCATATAGGTTTCGAACAGCTTCTCGGCGGCGGCGTGAAGGTCGCTGAAGATTTCGTCCATATTTTTATAGACCGTGAACAATGGACTGACAGAGCAGCCCAGAGCTTTGCACAATGAACGCGCCGAGATGGCCTCGGGACCCTGCTGCCTGAGGATTTCGAGCGCTTTGTCTATTATTTCCTGTTTGCTGAAAAAGGCTTTACGTGGCATAATTTCGCTTTTCTGCAAAGATACAAAAGTTTTTTGATTTTCTAATACAGGTGTTATAAATCAATTCGCTGCTTTTGAACTTTTCCTGTATTCGCTCGGGGTCATCGAGAAACGTTTCCTGAAGGCGACGCTGAAGTAGTGCGTGTCGTTGAAGCCTGTCTTGTAAGCAATCTGGCTGATGGGCAGTTTGGTGTCCCGAAGCAGGCTGCAGGCCTTCTCGAAACGCAGCTCGCAAAGGTACTCGATTGGAGACTTTCCGATTATGGCTTTACATTTCTTGAATATCAGAGTCCTTCCAATGCCCATCCGGGAGCATATTGCATCTACATTCAACTCCGAATTGTCCAGATTCTCTTTCAGAATTGTTTCAAGTCTATCCTTGAAGTCCTTGTCCTCGCCCTTTAGCGAATTGTCCTGCAGCTCTTTTCTGCTTCTTCTGAAGACCAGCATCAAGGCTGCCGCCAGTATCAATGCTGTGATGCCCATTACCAGTTCCCATCCCGGCCTCACTCTTATATCCAGGGCCAACTCATTGCGGGCGTCAAGCCCGTCTATGCTCATCGCTTTGATTCTGACTGTGTGCCTTCCAATCTTCAAACCGTTCAGGACCAGCACATTGTTGCTTCCCAACTGAGTCCAGTCCCCGCTTTTGTCCAACTTGTAGGCATAGCTCACCCTCTCGGCATCTTTAAGGTCTATAGCGTGAAAACGCAGGACAAGTCTGTCTTGCTTGAAGCATTTTAGCTTAGCATTGGCCGGGATGTCAACATTGCGGCCCGAGACGCTTACAGATTGGAGAAACAGTTCTGGCCTGAATGTCGAGCCGCTCTTGGTCTGGGGGTTGAAATGCAGAATTCCCGAGTTGGTATTGAAGAACAGTGTGCCGTCTTCGGTGCGCAGCGGGCTGCCTTCATTCATCCTCAGATTCAACCCCATACTTTTATAGGTGTAACTGGTTATGTTCTCTGTTTGGGGGTCAAGACGGTTGATGCCTCTGTCTGTGGCTATCCAGATTATCCCTGAATCGTCTTCTATGCTTGAAAGCACAAAATTCGAATTCAGGCCGTTGCTTGTATTCAGGTTGTGATAGAGCGCCGAGGTCGAAATCGAATCCAGAACCATAACCCCGCTTCCGAAAGAAGATAGTATGGTCTGCCCCTTGGATGTAAACATAATATGCTGTATATCAATGTTTATAAGGCTTTCAATCCTTTTGAAGACCATATCCTGGGGCTCGTCTTGACTGTTCTCGCAGAAGAAAATTCCCAAAGGCCCTCCGGCCACCAATGTCCCGTCCGGGCTGAATGCTATATGGCGGATCTGGTTCTCCCTGTCAGTAGGGATGGAAAGCAGATTCTTCTTGCTGATGAATCTGGCCTTTTCGGAGTTTTGTTCGAGGTAGCTGATACCTGAGTCGAAGCCGCCTATCCACAGTCTGCCGTCTTCCGCCTCGGTGATGCAGTACACCATATTTGAGTCGTTCGAGTAATATGCGTTCTGTTTCGGGTAGCGGACGTTGTCCGGATATGAGACTATTCCTCCGCCTTTGGTTCCGAACCAGTATCTCCCGTCTTTAGCTACGCAGATTGTATAAGTAGGGTGTCCTGTGTTGAAACGTTGTGTTCTTTTGAAATCCTTGTCCAGAAGATGCACATTGCCGTCTCTGGTCGAGACGAGCATCCCTCCTTCCGGAGTCAAGGCTAATGCTCTAACGCTGCGGCTTTCTGATTTTGCATTAGTCTGCTCAGTGCTGATTGCCAACAGTTTGAAAAAATTGTCCTTTTCACAGGCTCTCTCCAGTCCCTTCCATGATCCGGCTATCCACAGGTTGTCCTGGCGGTCTATGAAGAATGCGCTGGCATTGTTCTCTTCATCCCATCTGCTTTGTTGCGAGGGGTTGAAAAATGGCACAATCCGCTTCCGGGCGGCTTCCAGGTAGCCCACTCCGCCCATTTTGGAAAACAGCCATACCCTGTTTTTCGAGTCTCTGCGGCACTCTATGTCCCCATCGACAAACATCTCGTTTTGAATGCTTTCCGATGCGCTGATTTCTTTATCTGCAAGATATAGTCCATCTTTAGCCGACCCTACTATCAGGTATTCACTCATCGGGATGGGGAATAGTGTTTTTATGTCCGCCAGAGCTTCAATCCTGCGTATGAAGGTCCTGCCTTCTTTGTTGGCTATGAGGATTGTGCCTTCGGAACCTCCAAAGTAGAGCTCTCCCGAATCGCTTTCTGCAGCACTGAACCATTCTCCGTCCCTGATCTTGCCGCTATCTGAGTACAGTCCTCCGTCAGTCATTATCCAAAGAGCTCCGCCCTCATCTTCGAAAACATCGTTGACGCTCTTGGCTTCTATGAGCGGGGTCAGGTCTTTTGCCATCCTGGCAGAATTGTCTCCTTCTGCGCAGATTTCCATCAGCATGTTGTCCGTTGTCCAGGCATAGATTCCGGACTTGGTTATTCTGAAGTCTTTTATCCTGAAGTTTTTCATCACAGCTGATATGGCTCCCGAATTGTGGTCAAGCCTGTAAAGCGAAGAGTCACTGCCGAGGGCCCAGATGTTATTGTCTTTATCCGAGCAAACCTTCAGGAATTTAATGCCGGCACGGGATTCTGAACCTGGAAGCGAGTAGTTCTCAAAAGACAGGCCGTCGTAGCGGCTTATACCGCTCCAGGTGGCAAGCCATAGAAAGCCCTGTCTGTCCTGGTGAATGCTTTCGATAATAGTGTGCGACAGACCTTCGCTTTGTGAGTAGCGGGTGAAGTTGTATTCTTCGGCATTGAGTTGCAAAGATGCCAAGAATGTAATTAAAATGTATAATTTTATACCTATATGCTTCATGTTTTAGATAATATGATACAAAATTAAACTATATTTCTTTAAAATGAACTAAAACAAACATTATATGTATCCTATTATACAAGATTTAACTTCACCTTTAGTAACTTTGCTACTGCTGATGGCGTCTATTGCTTTTCTTTAGCATAGTGTATGCACGGTCATTGTGGTAATTTGTTTTGGGTGCATGCTTGCCGCTATCGGTTAACCTGACTTAAATTCCTGGGTATTTGCGGTTAATAATTTTGTATTAGGGGGTCCTCCAGGAGACCCCTTTTACATTATTGGGGCACGGCCCCAAACCCCCGGCTCCCGGCCTACCGATTCCGGGCCTTTGGCCCTCCATCCCGGCCTCCGCCGTCCGGTCTGAGGACCGGATTCTAAGTGCCAGGTTCAGCGGCCCCGAGCCCTCACCCCACTGCGCTATAGCTTGTGGGGACCCCGAACCCCATGGCCTTTGCGCCTTTCCGACTTTGCTTCCGCAAAGTCCCGGCCCGGCTGCAGCAGCGCTACCCACTCTGTCATTTCGAGCGGAGTCGAGAAATCTATTATTATCAGCATTTTATCTAGATTTCTCGACTCGCTGCGCTCGCTCGAAATGACAATCGAGTCAACGCTCGCTCGAAATGACAATTGAATCAACGCTCGCTCGAAGTGACAGGAGAAACTACCTTTTGGCCGAAATGCAAGAGCAGACTAGCGCTCAGGCGCAAGCGGAAAGACATAAAACTTCCTGCCAATCTTGCTATCCAACATCCACTGGTCGAAAATAATATTCCCGTCCAAAGCTTCCAGAGTCAGAATATGCTCCCCTTCACCAAGATTCTCCACCTCCATCTCAAATCGCGCCTGAGCTCTCGAAACATTCTCCTTCCAAGTCTCGCTCCTGTACGGCTCCTTGAGCGAAAACACCTGCTCCTGTCCGTCCAGACTCGCCTTGAAACGTATATCTCCCGTATCGATAGCCTGAGTAGGAATCAGCGCAATGCGAAGCACCGCTTTACCCTTCATCGGAGCACTGCTGAAACGGTACTCCAACCCTCCGCCACGCTCAACGCTCACCGCAGCCCCGCTATGCCCAAGACTCTGCACCACCGTCACCTCGCCCTTCCTTGAATGAAACCGGCAGGCATTTGACGCATAATAATCCTTCCCGCTCTCTTTCACCGAATCCGAATGCCAGTCAACTCCCAAAGCACCCCACTGCTCTATCTCCTGCTCCTTCAAAGCCACCGGGAGCATAGGGTCCCAGAACACATACAAATGCCTCGGCACATCACTCATAGCCCCCTTCCACTTGCCTGAACTCATCGTGAAGTTATAATAATCGGTAAGCGAACGTATCTTCTGGTATGCCAGACTGCTCAGAGCCGAAGCCGCCATCATCGTACTGTCTGCCTTCCACACTCCCGGAGCATAAGTCGTAAGTGCTCTCTGGCGGGCTCTCTGCGCATAAAGCATCTTCTCCGCCATCGCTCCTGCTGCAAGCACAGGATACTCCACGGCAGCAAAATATGCGTCATTCAGCTCAGGACGAATTGTCTTCCCGGCCTTCTTCACCGCGAGTGAAATGCTCCTGTAAGAGTCGATATATCTCTGGGCTCCATTCCCGAATTCGCTGAAACTGAACTCAGTATTACGCACAGGAGTCAGGCCACCGGGATAATGCTCCTTATCTGCGACCTCCACCTGGCTCCATCCCATAAACTCCGGCTTGCGGATTGAGCAGAGCCTGTAAAACTCTTTCAGCGCAGGTGTAAGCAGCTCCGAAGCCTCTCTGCCGTACTCCCTTTCGAGCCATGAAGCAAGATGCGCATCCACACTCTGAGGTTCTACGCAGTCAATGTCCCAGGCCATATCGAGGAACAGCTCCAGATCGTAGGCGGCCACCTTCGGGTCGTGGACATTGGCTATCCAGACCTTGCGCACATTATTGTCGTACGCGAGCCTCATCTGCTCATAGACCAGACCGGGCTGCATCGTGCTCAGCCACAGGTGGTCGTGAGGCCTTCCGCAGTAGCTCAGATGGTAGTACACTCCGTGCCCGCCGCTGCGCTTCTGCTGCCGCTCGTCAGGCAGGCGGGTCATATAGCCGTAGTTGTCGTCACACCAGACTATGGTAACGTCCTCCGGCAGCTCCAGTCCGTTCTCCATAATCTGAAGCACCTCCTTGTATGGCATAAACATCTGGGGCACTCTCTCCACCTTCGGATTTACATACTTTGAAAGCAGCTCCCTCTGGTCCCAGATGACCTTCTGGAGAGCCTCTGTCTTCTCTTCCAAAGTGCGCACTCCTTCCATAGAACCGTCGTGTATGCCCCTCATACCTATAGTATATAGGGCGGGGGAGTCCTTCATCTCCAAGAGTCTCTCGGTCCAATAGTCAAGCACGGCCTGTCTGTTGGTGATGTAGTTGTATCGTCCCCGGGCCTTGACATCCCACTCTCCGACATTGTTTCGCAGAAGGGGCTCGCAGTGCGAAGTGCCGATGAAAATCGCGCAGGAATCCGCCGCCTGCCTTGCTCCAGGAACTTTGAAAAAGGGAGTTGTCCCCGGATGCATTCCCGGCCACAGGGTGTTGCCCCTCAGGCGCAGCAGGAGCTTGAACATCTCCCTGTAGGTGTCTGCGCTGATGGTCTCCGGGTTGTCCTGAGGCGAGAAAGTCTGGGTGCTCCAGGCCCTGAAAGCCCAGTCCTCATCGTTCAGGAAAAAGCCCCTGTATTCGACGCTTGGGTGTTGGAAGGTGGTGTATGAATCAGGTATTTCAAGCGCTTCCCTGCGCTCGGGCACTGCATCTCCCCACCAGACCCAGGGCGATACCCCGGCAAGCCTGGAGACTTCGAGCACTCCGTATGCTGTGCCCCTTTTGTCCGACCCTACCACCACCAGCTGCCCCTTGTGCACTCCCAGCCAGAAAGCTTCTTTGAGACTCCTCAAGGAGTCAGCTACAGTTCGGGGCACTCCGAGCGAACTCAGGTTGACCGATTGCCTGTCAAGCTGGATGATTCTGATGTCTGATACTGCGGTGCCGCCTTTTTCAGGCCTTGATCCCAGAACCATTTCCAGATCGGAGCTCATCATATCAACAGCAATGCCGACCACAGGGTCGGCATTACGCGATACAGAGTAGCTCAAAGGTCCTGCAAGACCTCCGATCCACAGAAGCGCCGCCATAAATAGCGCTCCCATACTATGCTACCTTTACTTTGAAAATTGCTTTGTGGATAGTGCCCTCGCCGATAAGCGGAGCGTGTGCCTGCTCGGGCTCGAAGGTAATCATCTCACCCTGAGCTACGGTGACAGTCTCCCAATCCTTGTCCTTGAAGAAAAGGATGTCCTTCTCGGAGTTGAACTCTCCGTCAGCCTCGCGGCACTCGCTGCGGGGCTTCACACCGAAGCTCTCGCCCTTTGAGAGGGGAATCTGGATGTCGATATACTTGTCGTGCACCTCGAGGCGGGCCTGCTCGGGAGTCTTCATGGCTGAGTCGACGATGTTCACGAACAGATTCTCTCCGTCGATAAGATGCTTGCCGTTTTCGAGGGCTGCAAGGTCCGTAGTCTTGATGTATTCAAGAGCTGCCTGATAGTATTTGTTGCTTTCAAGTGCCATAGCTGCAATGGTTTAGAAGTTGAAGTAGTTCTTTGCGTTGTTGTAGGAGATGTCCTCAATCATCTGGGAGATTCTCTCCATCTCGCTCTTGGGAAGCCTTCCGCTCTCCACGTCAGAGCCTACCACGTCGCAGAGAATGCGGCGGAAATACTCGTGGCGGGGATAAGAGATGAAGCTGCGCGAGTCGGTGAGCATACCCACGAAGCGGCTGAACAGTCCGAGCACGCTCAAAGCGTCCATCTGGCGGCGCATTCCGACTTCCTGATCGAGGAACCACCAGCCTGAGCCGAACTGCATCTTGCCGGGAACGGTGCCGTCGTTGAAGGTGTAGGCCATAGTCATCATCACCTCATTGTCCTTGGGATTGAGGCAGTAGAGTATGGTCTTGGCGAGCTTGTCGGCTTCGGCCAGACGGTCGAAGAACTTGTGGCCTGCGGCGGCAATCTCCTGGTCGTGGATGGCATCGTAACCGGTGTCGGGACCTACGAGCTTGAACATGCGGGTGTTGTTGTTGCGTATGGCTCCGATGTGGAACTGCTGGGCCCAACCGGCCTCGGCATCCATAACTGCCTGGTCGAAAAGGAAGGCGCTGCGGAACTTCAGCAGCTCTTCGCAGTTGACTTTCCTGCCGGCGAGAACCTTGGCGAAGATGGCTTCAACCTCACTTTCGGTGTAGTCTGCGGAGTAGAAGTTCTCAAGACCGTGGTCAGAAAGCTTGCAACCCATAGAAGCGAAGAAGTCGTGCCTCTTCTGGAGGGCGGTCTGAAGGTCAGCGTAGCTGCGGATCTCCATTCCGGCTGCCTGTCCGAGCTTCTCGAGATAAGCCTTGTAGCTCTCGGGGTCTTCGATAGCCATAGCCTTGTCGGGCCTCCAGGCGGGGAGAACCTTGGTGCCGAAAGGATGCTCGGCAATCATCTTGTGGTATCTCAGGTCGTCAGCGGGGTCGTCAGTGGTGCAGACGGTCTCGACTCCGAAGCGGCGTATCAGCGCCTGTCCGCGGAACTCCTCGGTGGCGAGCTTGGCGTTACATTCGTCAAAAATCTCCCTTGCGGTGGCAGGGCAGAGAATCTTGTCGATTCCGAACACTCTCTTGAGCTCGAGGTGAGTCCAGTGGTAGAGAGGGTTGCGCATAGTATAGGGAACGGTCTCGGCCCATTTCTCGAAAGTCTCCCAGGCGCTGTGCTTGCCTCCTGTCAGATACTCCTCGCTTACTCCGTTGCCTCTCATAGCCCTCCACTTGTAGTGGTCTCCGTAGTGACCGTCCACAAGCCAGAGCTGTGTGATGTCCCTGAACTGGATATTCTCGGCTATCTGCTGGGGTACAAGATGGCAGTGATAGTCGATGATGGGCATTTTCTCTGCATGCTCGTGATACAGCATCTTCGCGGTATCAGTGGAGAGCATGAAATCGTCGTTGATGAAAGATGACATAATGTTATTGTGGTTTCAATTGTTAGTCGTTCTACAAAGATACAAAATAGTTCAGCAACTTCACCATATTGGTCATATAGCTCTGAATCGAGATTACCTCAGAGGGAAGGGGAGCATCGCTGAAGCCGGGATTCTCTCCCGAGACTCCGGGGAGCTTGCCGCTCCAGTAGGGCTTGTCCTTGAGAAGGGAAACTAGCTCCAGGGCCTCTTCCCTGCCTACGCTCTGCCCGGCTCCCTTGCTCATCATCGCGGGGTAGCGCTTCACTTTCGCGTCTCCCTTGAAGGGGGAGTCTGCTGTAGCCTGCTCCACGCTCATTTCCAGCAGCTCGTGATACCTCTGTTCCAGAGCCGAGTAGTTGATGGTCCTGTAAGAGCGGTAGTGGGTTATGAGATTGTTGGGGTCGTAATCCACAAAATACTTTCCGTCGGCGCGGTGCAGATACAGGGGCTTGCCAGTCCCCACCTCGACGAAGGTCGGGCAGAGTATCTGGCCCTCCTTCAGTTTGACTCCGAAGAACTCAACCATATCCTTGCTGTACTCAATGCTCTTGAGGAACTCCAGCGCGTCAGGTATCCTTGCCAGATACTTGCTGTCGCCGGTCCAGGTGTAGAAGGTCATAAGGTTGCCCACCATCTCTGCCGTGGCGGTTGAGGCCCAGCCCCTCGGCTCGAAGTCCCGGGCGTGTCCCGGGCTGTAGTTCAGGTCCAGCTGATGCTGCATTGCCCAGCCGGCCTGGGGCTTCCCGCCCTGAAGCACCAGAACGCAGCTCATAGCCCTCTGGATGGGTTCCAGCACTCTTTCTTCGGAGAGTATCTGATAGCAGTCCAGAAGGAAATTGATGTTGCCGGTATGGACTCCGTCATTGATGGTGATGAAGGAAGAGTAGTCAGCCTTGCCTTCGTGTACGAAATCGTGCCTGAGAGGCCATCTCTGGGGCCATCCGCCGACGGGATACTGGCTTTGTATCATAAAGTCAATGGCCTTGTCTATGGCAGGACGAAGAGCGGGATCCCACTCCTCTGTATATAGCCTCAGAAGGAAAGTGGCGGCGTCGATTGTGCCGTCGTCAAAGGTGGCGTTGCCGCTGTAGTGCAGGTGTTCCTGGGCGCAGTAGCGGTAGCCGGAGGCGACCTTGCCGTACCAGTCCTTCAGGGAGCTTTCTCCCGCAAAATCAGCCATATAGTTCCATCCCCCGCAGGGAAGCTGGGCCCAGATCAGGGCCGAAGCCGCCTTTCTGGCTGCATTGAGATAGTATTCGTCTCCGGTGATGTGATACGCATCCAGGAAGAGATGCCCCATAGCGGGAGTGCCCCTCTCGATCCATATCATACTGCTCTTGGCTTCAAGCTCGCCCCAGCAGCGTGAGAAATCGGGGGAATAGTTCCACAGATATCCTCCGTTGTTGGAGACCTTCTCCACCATAAACTCGGTAGCCTTGCGCATAGCATCGCTTACCGTCTTCTTGTCGTCCGTCTTTTTTGCCAGGGCTCCGAAGGGGAAAGAAACAATCAGAGCGCAGAGCAGGGAAAGTCTAGTAAATCTCGACATAGCCTCCATCGTTTTTCTTGATATCACTTATTGCAAACAGACCAATCTTGGCTCCGATCCAGTCTCCCTCGCGGGCCTTGAAATCCGAGCCTATCTCCTCCCAATCCTTGCCGTCGCGGCTGTAGGAGAAGGTGCAGACAGCCTGGTCCTTTACTTCCAGCCTTACATAAAGGGTAATCTGCTTGTCTTCAGAGTACTTCAGGCTGCAATTCACTTCTTCCTTTGCGCCTTCCTTCGCGTTGTAGCAGTCAAGGCGGCGCAGAAAAACTCCTTCGCTTCCTGCATTTGTAAGCTCGAGCGTAGCGTAATCCCTTCCGATTACTGCCACTCCGACCCTTTCGCTCTCGTATGAAGGAGTGTACACCAGCTTTGTCTCAAAGACGGTCCTGGGGCCTACTATCTTCTCGGCCAGGATGTTGGGCGTATCCCTGAGATTGTTCCAGCCTTCGTCCTGCTTGATGCAGTTGAGCCTCAGACAGCCTTTTGAAGGGCAGGTCATAAACCAATGGAACTTAGGATTGGCCTCCCATTGCCAGTTGAGGGGGATATCCACTCCTCGAAATCCTGTAACTGTTTCAAGGGCACTGACTTCAGTGAGAACTTTTGAAGCTAGTTCCTTCTTGACGGCTGGCTTTTTGTACTCCAGAACCGGCTCTCCCACTCCGTCCTTGTCCGGATCGAGTCCTATGACGCACCAGCCGTCCTTTTTCCACTCCATAGGCTGCAGGTGGCAGACTCTGCCCCAGGCGTAACGGTCCTCGAAATGAAGGAACCAGTCATTGCCCTTGTAATCGGTCACCCAGCCTCCCTGGTGAGGGCCGTGGATGTCAGTACTGCCCTGATGCAGAACCTTCCTCCACTCATAAGGTCCATATACATTGCGGCTTTTCAATACAAGCTGCCAGCCTTCCTTTACTCCTCCCGAAGGAGCGAATATATAGTACCATCCGTCCCTCTTGTAGAACTTGGGGCCTTCGATGGTGTCGTTGCCGTTGCTCTTGCCGTCGAATACCATCACCTGGTTTGAAATTACTCCGGTGCAGTTGCGGTTCATCTCGCAGACGCTCAGCACGCTCTTGAAACCGGCTCTCGAGCCTGCCCAGCCGTGCACGAGATATACTCTTCCGTCCTCATCCCAGAGCGGAGAAGGGTCGATGAGGCCCTTGCCTTCCAGCACCAGGGTGGGTTTGCTCCAGCTTGAGCGGGGGTCGGTCGTGTGGACCTGGTATATGCCCCTGTCCGGATCGCCCCAGAATATCCAGTACACTCCTTCATTGTAGCGTATGCACGGAGCCCAGACTCCATTCCCGTGGGAGGGAGCATCGAAAGCGAGATCGTCGCCCAGGTCGATAAGGGCGCTTGAGACTATCTCCCAGTTCAGCAGGTCATAGGAGTGAAGGATCTGAAGCCCGGGGAAGCAGGTGAATGAAGAGGAAGTCATCCAATAGTCGTCACCAACCCTGATTACATCGGGGTCAGAATAGTCCGAGAAGAGGATCGGGTTGGTGTAGTGGTTTTTCTTAGGGGCGGCAATGCATAGAACTCCAAGGAGCAGCGCAGCCGCCAGACTGAATATTTTACGTGTCATTGTGGTTTTATGTATTTGCGATTATCTGGCGTTCAGAGCCTCAGCATCGCCGAGGAACTCTTCCACCTTGAGGATGCGGGGAGTGATTCTTAGCTTGAAAATGGAACCTTTGAACCAGCAGACGAGATTCTGCCTTACGCCCAGCGAAGTCTTGCCTTCGCCGATGACGCTTTCGTAGGGCATATCGGTGCTGACCTGGAGGGCTCCGTCCACATAGCTCTTCATACCTTCTTTGCCGCAGGTGAGGGTGAGGTTGTACCACCTGCCGCAGGGGTGGGTCAGATTGGGGTCAATCAGCACGAATGACTTCTCTTTGCTGCCCATATGCACGAAGGCGTCGAAATACCAGGTGTTGTCCTCCTTGACCCTGCTCTCGAACATTATCCTCGCTCCCGAATAGGCGCCCATATGCATGAAGCGCTGCTCGAAGGGAGCGTCGGGATAGGGATTGAAAATCATCTCTATGGTGAATTCCTCCATTCCGGCGACGGGCACCGAGTCAAGCATCAGTGCATCGTCCGTTCCGTCGAACTCAAGTGCAGGTCCGAGCGGAGTCTGAATCAGGGAAGGAGAACCCAGGACCTCGAGTATCGCAGGGTGGGAATCTGCACTCCATATTAAAGGAAAACTCTGTGCAGCCATAGAGCCGCACAGAGTCATCCATATTGATAGCGTAAGTAGAAGCTTATGCATAAACTATTCTGAAGCAGTGAGTTTCTTTACTTCAGCACCCCAGGCGAAGTCGGTCTTCAGATTGGCCTTTGACCAGCAGGAACCGAAATAGTAACTGAAGGTCTCGCCGCTTGCAACTGTCCTGGTGCTGATGCCGTGCTCGAAATCGGAAGTGATTTCGGCCTTGCTTCCGCCGGGAACATAAACGGCCACGCCAAGCATACCGTCCTCGCTCTCGATGCTCTGGTCGGAAGCCTTCTCCCATATCCAGTAGCATCCGTCGGGCTCGCAGCCTTCAGTAACTATGGTTCCGAGAGCGGCATGGCGGTAAATTCCGGCAGCAACGGTCAGCGAGTCAGAGCCGCTGAAAGTGTAGCAGTCGTCCACCTTGCAGAAGTAGCTGTCGGCAGTCACGGTAACTGTTTTCTCGAGGCTCACCTTCACTCCTTCTGCGGCCTCCCACTCGGGGTAGCTCAGGCGGAAGACCACCTTAGTGTCGGTCTTCTCCAGCACTTCGCTGGCGCGGTAGTTGGTCTGGGGATACCTCAGGGTGCCGTCGATATAAGGAGCAGAGGCTCCTCCGCCAAGGCTTACGGACACTTTGTAGCAGTCCTTTCCGCCGTGGTCGTGGTGGTAGTACTCGGAGTCGGTCTGCGCTGCGGCATACCACTCGTCGGCTACGAGCTTGCCGGGCATCTTGACCCAGATGTCGATTCCGGGAGAGGTCGGATTGCCTTCGAGAGCCTTGCCGTAGAAACGGCCTGCGATAAGGTTGTTCTCGAACACGAAATCGTCGGCCCTTTCGGGTACTTCACGGGCCATCACCTTCGGGCCCTCTTCAGCACTTTTGCACCCGCCCAGACAGAGGGCGAGTGCAAGGGAAGCTATTATTAGAGAATTCTTCATCTTACTTCAGGTCAGTGGTTGCGCACCAGTCCATATCGTTGTAGTCGTCGTTCTCGCCGCACATACCCCAGATGAAGGTGTAGTTGCGGGTTGCACAGGCGGAGTGGATGCTCCACTGCGGGGAGATGACAGCCTGCTCGTTGTGCATCCAGATGTGGCGGGTCTCCTGAGGCTCACCCATAAAGTGGCATACGGCTGCATCCTGGGGCACTTCGAAATAGAAGTAAACCTCCATACGGCGGTCGTGGGTGTGGGCGGGCATAGTGTTCCAGGTCGAACCGGGAGCAAGCTCGGTCATACCCATCTGGAGCTGGCAGCAGGGGACAACTTCCTTTACAAGCAGGCGGTTGATGGTTCTCTCGTTGCTCTCTTCGAGGCTTCCGAGATGCATCACCACTGCGTCCTTCTTGCTGACCTTCTTGACTCCGGTCTCGCGGTGTGCGGTGGCAGAGCAGAAGTAGAAGTGTGCGGGAGCGTCGGCCGAATCGCTCTTGAAGGTCACGTGGCGGTTGCCGCGGCCTACATAAAGAGCCTCCTTGTAGTCGAGGTGGTACTCCTCGTCGCCTACAACCACGCTGCCGCTGCCGCCTACGTTGATGATTCCAAGCTCCCTTCTCTGGGTGAAGAAGTCTGCCCTCAGAACCTCGGGGGCGCTGAGCAGGAGTTCTTCCTTCACGGGAACTGCTCCACCTGCTATGATGCGGTCGAACATCGAATATACCATATTGATCTCATCGGGAACCATCACGTTCTCGACAAGGTACTCTTTGCGTATGCGCTCTGTGTCGTAATGCTTGGCGTCAAGATTGCTGGACGCCTGGCGTACTGTGCAGTTGATCTTTGCCATATCGTACTCCTACTCGATGATTAAGCGGGCTGCTTGCCGATGTATGCGAGGATACCTCCGTCCACGTAGAGAATGTGGCCGTTCACTGCATCTGAAGCGTGAGATGCGAGGAATACTGCGGGACCACCGAGCTCCTCGGGCTGAAGCCAGCGTCCTGCAGGAGTCTTGGCGCAGATGAATGAATCGAAGGGGTGACGGCTTCCGTCGGGCTGCTTCTCACGAAGGGGAGCGGTCTGGGGAGTGGCGATGTAGCCGGGTCCGATACCGTTGCACTGGATGTTGTACTCGCCGTACTCAGAGCAGATGTTGCGGGTGAGCATCTTGAGTCCTCCCTTGGCTGCTGCGTAAGCCGATACGGTCTCTCTTCCGAGCTCGGACATCATAGAGCAGATGTTGATGATCTTGCCCTCGCGGCGCTCCATCATCTCGGGAAGCACTGCTGAAGACACGATGAAGGGTCCTACGAGGTCGATGTCGATTACCTGCTGGAAGTCCTTGCGTGACATCTCGTGCATAGGGATACGCTTGATGATGCCGGCGTTGTTGACGAGGATGTCGATGTTTCCGACCTCGGCGTGAATCTTCTCCACGAGAGCCTTGACGTCGTCTTCCTTGGTTACGTCGCAGACATATCCCTTGACGTTGGTGATACCTGCCTCTTTGTAGTTATTGAGTCCTTTCTGAAGGAATTCTTCGTTGATGTCATTGAAGATGATGGTCTTGATGCCGGCTGCAACGAAAGCCTTTGCGATGTTGAAGCCGATACCATAGGAAGCGCCGGTGATCCAGGCGTTCTTTCCTTCAAGAGAAAAAAGATTTTGTGCCATAATGGATTTAGATATTTGGGTTATTGAACAATCGGATTAACAATCAAAATGTGTTAACAAATATTATGCAAAGTTATTAAAAAACTATTTAAGTTGTTCCATCTCCAGGCTGGCCCAGATAAACGGACCCACACCTTTGGAGTCGTTCGGCCTGATGGGCTCACTCAGATAGTAGGCATAGTCACCCATACGGTTGGTGCTGCCACCAAGGCCTCCTACCGAGCAGCATTTCTGGAGGCTGATGAAGCCATCCTCGTCGGTTGTGATGAACTCCCTCACGCAGTCCTCGTAGAGCTTTTTGGCATAGGGCAGAAGAGAAGCGTCGAGGTAGCCCATCCTTATGCCCTTGAGGAAGGTATAGCAGAACATCACGGAGCAGGTGGCCTCAAGATAGTTGCCCTCCCTTCCGGGCTGGTCCAGAACCTGATACCACACTCCGCTCTCGGGGTCAGCCCACTTGGGAAGTTCGGCGCAAATTCCCTGCAGCAGGGAAATCAGCTCGCCTCGGGGCTCGAAATCCTCGGGTAGGAAGTCCAGGACGTCTATGATGGCCATAGTGTACCATCCCAGGGCGCGTCCCCAGCAGTGCTGGCTCTGTCCGGTCTGTTTGTCGCACCAGAACATAGAGTGGGACTCATCCCAGGCGTGGCGGTAGAGCTTTGTCACGGGGTCATAGGTGTGCCTGGCTGCAACGACGAATTCGTTCACTATGTCCCTGTATGCCTGAAGCCTCTCCTCTCCCTCCATATAGCGGCTGGCGTACTCGACGTAGAAGGGCTCTGCCATATAGACTCCGTCGAGCCAGATCTGATGAGGATAGACCTTTTTGTGCCAGAAAGCTCCTTCGCTCGTCCTGGGGTGGGAGTCTATCTGACTCTTTACCAGCTCAATTGCCTTGCGGTATTTCTCCTGCCCTGTCTTGTCGTAGAAGTAGAAAAGCGACTTGCCCGGGCAGATAAGGTCAGTGCTGTATTTATCCACAGAGTAGGTCTGGATGGTGCCGTCCTCGTTCACTATGCTGTCGTACCATTTGTGGACGTAATCATATATGGCCTCATCTCCGTAAGCCTCATAGACATCCAGAAAAGAGCGCAGCTCGAGTCCGGGGGTGTAGTTCCACTTCAGTTTGCCGGGGGTGTAGTCCAGATAGGTGGCCTCGGGGCATCTGTGCATCTGGCTGTCTACCATACGGACGGACATCGGGGTCTCGCTTTTGCAGCCTGACAGAAGGCAAAGGGCCGCAGAAATCACAATCAGTTCTCTTCTCATCGCTATTCGTTGTTGAAGTTGGTTACATTGCTGGTGCTCACCGCTTCTCCTGTCTTGGGGTAGCATACCACGTTCTTAAGGAAGATGTCGCGGCTGTTGCGTATGTCTATGCCCTTGTCGGCGGTGACGGTGCAGTTCGTGATGTTGATGTTGCTGACCGGCATTTCGGGAAGGCCGTTGAACAGCATTGCCCTGCCGGCTCCGTTGCAATAGACATTCTCGATGTAGATGTCCCTGAACTCGGGAGTGGTCTCGTCCACCTTGAACTCGGGCTCCTTCCTTACTGCATCATCTCCGTCAGCGGCTGCGTCCACGGCGCTCTTTCCGCCGTAGAAGAGGTTGAACAGCACGGCCTCGGCTATGATGTCCTTCATATAGACGTCGTTGATGTAGATGTTCCTGACCACTCCGCCACGGCCTCTTGTGCTCTTGAACCTCAGACCTACGTCGGTCCCCAGGAAGCGGCAGTTGGATACCTTGATGTTCTCGACACCTCCGCTCATCTCGCTGCCTACCGTAAAGCCGCCGTGACCGTGATATACGGTGCAGTTGTCGATGATAAGGTTCTTGCAGGGTCTTGCCCTGCGGCGTCCGTCAGCATCCTTTCCGCTCTTGATGCAGATTCCGTCGTCTCCGGCATCAAAGCTCGAATTGATGATGAGGACATTCTCGCAGCTGTCCACGTCGATTGCGTCACCATTCTGGGAGTAGTAGGGGTTGCGAATGTTCACTCTGTTGACAATCAGATTTTTGCACATAAGAGGATGAACATTCCAGCAAGGCGAATTCTGGAAAGTGCAGTCTTCCAGAAGCACGTTTTCGCAGGAGCGCAGCTGTACCATATTGGGCCGGAGGAAGCTCTTTATCTCGTTCCACTGCTCTTCGCTCGTGATGTACTCGGGGACGTTCATATTGCTCTTTGCGGCAGCTTTCATAAAGCCCTCGTCGGGGTACCAGATTCTTCCGTCCTGGCTTACGACTCCGCCCGAAGCGACGAGTTTGCTCCATTCGCCCGCGGTGAGTTTGTCCTTCTTGACCATCCTCCAGGCCTCGCCGCTGCCGTCGATGACTCCGCCTCCGGTGATGGAGATGTTCTTCTGTCCCTGGGCGTGTATGGGCGACTCGCACCTCTTGGTGTCAAGCCCTTCGAATACGGTGCTGATCACAGGGTAGAGATCCCTGTCGGGATTGAAGATGATGACTGCGTTGGGGGTAACGTGAAGGTCGCAGTTGCTCCTGAGCTCGATGGGGCCCGTGAGCCAGAGTCCGGCGGGGACAATGAGGTGGCCTCCGCCTCTGCTTTCCAGCTCTTCGAAAGCCTTGCGGAAAGCGTCGGTACACAGGCTGACGCCGTCTCCCTTGGCTCCGAAATCGGTCAGGCAGACGCTGTAGTCGGGAATCGAAGGCCTCTGGACATAGGGCATATCGAAGGGAAGATTCTCGTACAGGTATGAGAATTCGCCCTTGTTCTCAGAGCAGGATGAAAGGGAAATAAGGGCCGTCAGAGCGGCTGAAATGCAGAAAAAGGTTTTTTTGTGTCTCATTGAAGATAATGTCTATGGTATCTTGCCAAAGATAACAATAATTGGGTATTTTGACTAATAATTCTGAATTTTTCTGAAACTAATTCCTATATTTGCTGCAGTTGTATTTACTTTTTCGAGTCTCGCCTCGTTCGGGACTGAGTCATTTTTTTTGTTGTTATGGTTAGATCTAAAATACTTCGTACATCTCTTTTGGCAGCCTTTTTGTGCGCCGCCTCCTTCCTGTCTTTCGCCGCCCCGAAACTCAAACCTTCGGTAGCCGTGGTTACGGATTCCTTGACTTATTCTTATGCTCGTGAGGCAATAGACTCCTATGTGGCTTCTATGGCTCTTGACGGCAAGAAAGGTATACTGCTTCTGGACAAGTGGGGAGTGCCGGACTCGATAAGGGTGGCCCTTCAGAAGCTTCACTCCGGCAGCTGCCTTGAAGGAGCGGTGCTGGTAGGAGATGTCCCGGTCGCGATGATAAGGGACGCCCAGCATCTGAGCAGTGCATTCAAGATGGATCAGAAGAGGCCTATACGCTCGTCCTCCGTGCCTTCCGACCGTTTCTATGACACTTTCTCGCTGGAGTTCAGATACCTTCAGCAAGACCCTGAGCGCAAGGACCTGTTCTACTATTCACTCCTGCCTTCGTCCGCCCAGAGGGTGCGCTCGGACATCTACACTTCGCGCATAAAGCCTTCCGATAAGGCTCGCAAATATGAGCTGATAGATGCATTCTTGCGCAAGGCGGTCCGCGCCAAGGAACAGAGTTCGGATCTCAATAGAGTGCTGCTATTTGCCGGGCACGGCTACAATTCCGAGTCCATGGTCTCCAGAATGGCCGAATACAAGGCTCTCTATGAGCAGATTCCCTCGCTATCGCAGAAGGGTGGAAGGCTGGATTTCATCAATTTCGACTTCGACACTTCTGTAAAGGACAGGCTGCTGTCATCTCTCGGGGAGGTCGACCTGGCTGTTCTTCACCATCACGGCTACAACGATATGCAGCTTCTGAACGGCTCGCCCTACGCTTCGACCCCTGACGGATGGCTGAATCTTGCGAAAAATTATTTCAGGGTCAAGATGCGCTCTTCGCGCAATCCCAGCTCTACCGCCCAGGGCTTTATATCCCGTTTCGGAATTCCCGAAAAGTGGCTCGAGGAAGCCTCTGACAGTCTTCTCACCGTGCAGGACAGCCTTTATGAAAGGTCTATGGACATATATCCCGAAGACGTTGACAGTCATAGCATTCGCTCCCGTTTCGTCATTTTCGACGCTTGTTTCAACGGGGAGTTTACCGAAGACGACTACATAGTCTCCCACTATCTTTTCTCAGATTCCAACTCCACCCTTGCCGCGCTTGCCCACTCGGTCAATTCGCTCCAGGATGTGTGGCCCTGCGAGCTGCTCGGGCTTTTCGACCAGGGAGTCTGCGCCGGAAACATCTACAGGAATGTCTGGAATCTGGAGACCCATCTGTTCGGCGATCCCACCTTCCATTTCTCTTCTCTGAGCAAATGGGACAGGGCCGCTTCGGGAGTGTCCACCTTGAAGACGGCAGACTGGAAAAAGATACTTGAAAAAGAGCAGAGCAGCGAGATTAAATCTCTTGCAATCAAGACTTTGGCGAGAACTTCGGGGCTTTCTGACGAGGCCCTTCTGAATCTTCAGAGCAATTCATCTTCACCCATCGTCAGACTCGCCGCTTTCAATGCCCTGGTGGAACTGTCCGCCCCCTGTCTGGACCAGGCGATCCTGATGGGACTCGACGACGACTACGAACTGCTCCAGAGGCTTGCAGCCCGCTACTCCAGCTACAACCAGAGCCCGCTGCTCGCAAGAAAGACAGTGGAGATGTATCTTGATCCCCTGACTGCCAAGCGTGTGCTTTTCCACACTAAAGCCACTTTGGTCACTATTCCTTCCGACCAGGCGAGGGCTTTGGTAGAGCAGACGCCCTATTGGAAGGGAGAAGAGGGCAAGGCGGAAGTCCTTCGATATATAGACGCCTGCGCCAAATCGACCCTGGAGGACATTGAGAATCTACGCGACCCCAAGGGAGATCTTCGTAGCGCAAAACTCTTTATCCGCGCCCAGCGCAATCAGTGCCGCTGCGATGCCATCGAGCCTATGGTGGAGTACTATACACGCTGCGAGGACGCAGAAGTCAAACTGCTCATAGCAGAGACTTTAGGGTGGTACCGCTACTCGTACCGCCGCGGTGACGTTCTGGATTTCTGTCGGGAACTGCTCTCTTCTGAGACTGATTTCCGCCTGAAGGAGGAACTTGAGAAGAGTATCAACAGGCTCAGTGAATAATTGCCGTATGA
Source organism: uncultured Bacteroides sp. (assembly GCA_945874355.1). GTDB lineage: Bacteria > Bacteroidota > Bacteroidia > Bacteroidales > UBA932 > Cryptobacteroides. The sequence continues at coordinate 113,909 of CAMCGB010000004.1, read as the reverse complement.
ATCGCTCTTACACATGTATCATTGCCCTGCTGTTCTGCCTTCTGAGCCTTCCTTGTGAAGCTTTGCCGCAGAATGGGAAGATACGTCTGTGGGGTAAGATAACCACGGTCGAAGAGGGGCAGAGACTGCCTCTCGAGGGTGCTGTGGTGATACTCAAGCCGAGCGGACTCTATTCGGTGGTGGATGCTTCGGGGTCTTACGCCTTTGAGAATCTGGATAGGGGAGAATACACTCTTGGGGTGGAGATGATAGGTTATGTAAGCATCGATACAACCCTCGTTCTGGGAGCTGGCTCCACTTCGGTCAGAAAGGATTTCACTCTGCAGATGAGCACTTTCCGCCTGGAGGAGGTGCAGATAGTGGCCCAGAGCAACAAGACCGGGGAGGCGACCGCCTCACTTATATCGCGCCAGGCCATAGACCACGCCCTTACCAGCAGTCTGGGCGATGTGATGCAGCTGCTTCCCGGAGCCAGCCTTTCGAATCCGAGCCTTTCGAGCGCCCAGAGCCTGAATCTCAGAACCGCGTCAGCGAGCACTATGAACAGTCTCGGAACAGCAGTCATAGTGGACGGTTCCCCGCTCAGCAACAATGCCAATATGGAAGGCATCAATTCGGCTATGAACGGTACCGTGAGCACCATAGCCGGAACTTCAACCTTCGAGGCCGGGTCCGTGCCCAATTCGGGCGTGGACGTCAGGGGAATTTCGACAGACAATATCGAGTCCGTGGAGGTGATCAGGGGCATTCCTTCGGTGCAGTACGGCGACCTTACTTCCGGAGCTGTAATCATAAACTCCAAGGCCGGAGCGGAACCTCTGACAGTGAGGTTCAAGACCGATCCTAAAATCTATCAGGTCAGCGCTTCCAAGGGTCTGAGGCTCTCGGAAAAGGCTGGCAGCGTGCATCTGAGCTCCGACTATGCCTACAGCAATTCCAAGACCACGGAAAGCTATGCCAACTATCAGAGAGTCAACCTGAAGGCTGTGTACAGCAATACCTTCAACTCCCTGTCGACCACAGCCACTGTGGAACTGAAGTACGGCAAAGACAAACGCAATCCCAACCCGGACGATTTCCGCAGTAGGCTCTCTTCAGGAGGGGAGAGCATAGGCTACAGGATAGCTGCAAACGGCACCTGGAGCATCAATTACGGATGGTTTAAGTCGTTGAGGTTCAATTTGTCCAACAGCCTGAATAAGAAGGATTCCTTCAAGGAGCAGATATGCGCCAATGCCACCAGCCTGTATACCAACAATATGGTGGACGGCACCACGGTGAGCAATGTGAGCGGAAGGGTGCTGTACGACACCGACGGCAATCCCATCACGGACTTTATCCCTTCCCAGGCCGAGAATACCTATGCCAAGTATATGCCCGACTCATACTTCTCGCATTATGACTTTTACAGCAAGGAGCTCAATACTTATGGCAAACTGGTGGCGAACCTTTTCAAATCCTGGGGCTCGACCAGCGAAACCATACTTTTGGGCGCGGATTTCAAGTCGGACGGCAATCTGGGAGAGGGGCTGGTTTTCCCGGAAGGGACTCCTCCTCCCCACAGTACCAATTCCGACTCGGGATACAGGGAGAGGCCTCTGTATGACATACCTTTCGTGAATCAGCTGGGATTGTTTGCCGAGAGCAACTTCCAGACCCGCGTGATGGATCGCCACCTGAAACTGAGCGCAGGATTGAGATACGATATGGTCAGCAGCCTTAGCGCGCTGTCCCCGCGAGTGAACCTGTCGTTCGAACTCATCCCCGGAGTCCTTGACCTCAGAGGCGGATATGGCCTTACGGCAAAGGCTCCTACCGCTTCGTATCTGTATCCCAACAACGCCTATTACGACCAGACGCTGTTCAACAACGATCCCAAGAATCCCGAGGACAAGGTGGTCATCGCCAGAACCCGCATTTTCGATACCTCGAATCCTTCCCTTGAGATGGCCCGCAACCGCAAGCTCGAGCTGGGAATGGACCTTACCGTCGCCGGACGATACACTCTCAAACTCACTTTCTATGACGAGCTGATGAAGAACGGCTATACTTTCGGGTCCGACTTCGATACTTTCGTGCTTCTGCCATATCTGGTCTACGCGATGAGCTCCGAGAAAGACTCTCAGGGCAATCCGACTTTCTCACTGGATCGCAACGAACTCAAATTCTTCCGCTATTACAAGCCGATGAATACCCGATACGAGCACAATTACGGGCTGGAATGGGAGCTGAATCTGGGCAGGTTCGATCCCATCAGGACTTCGTTCTTCCTCAACGGGGCGTGGATGCGTACCCAGAGCGCAAATGCGGGCTACACTTTCGATTTCCGCGCCAACTCCGGAAGCTACGTGGGCTCGAACGTTAGCGTATATGACCCTTTCGTGAGCCGGGTAAACTACGAGAAACTCCTTACGACTCTGAGAGTTACCCATAATATTCCGGAGATCGGTTTCGTCGTCACCCTCTCGACCCAGCTGAACATCTTCACCAGAAGCTGGACTGAGTACAACAATGACGAGATTCCGCAGTATTACGTTAGCGCCGTGGATGGGAGGGTTGGCGAATTTACTTCCGAGATGGCGCAGGACCCCGCTTATAAATATATGTGCGCGCCACTCTCTCCGAACCGTTTTACCGTCAGCAAAACCATCCCCACCCTGGTCTTCAACCTCAACCTTTCAAAGGAGGTGGGGCAGCGTCTGACGGCATCATTCTATGTAAACAACCTTTTCAACTCAAGGCCGCTCGACCCTTCCGAAGTGAGCATAGGCACGTATTCGGAACTCAACAACCCTATGTATTTCGGCTTCGAGCTGAAGGTGAAGATATAAGTTTCACTAAAATAGTTAAAGTGTATGAAAAAAGTTATTGTTTCTACTCTCCTTGCCCTTGCGGCACTTTTTCTGCTTCCTTCCTGCAACAAGGATGTGATTCGCTTCTTTGATCTGGAGATTGCCCTGGATGAGTCTGATTTCGCTGACGGTGTGCCTTCACCTGACTCATATACAGTTACTTTCACAAACACCAATACCGGCGAAGTGACTGAATTCGAAACTCAGACAAAGAGCGTTTCGGTGGATCAGCTTCTTGAAGGTGTGTATGACGTTGTCGCAACCGCGCGCTATTCACTCTACAATTATCTCGGTACCGCCAAGGCTGTGGTCATCAGTTCTTCCGACGCCTTGACTTCCCTCAAGATCAAGGCAAGCAAGTCTTCGTCTCTTGTCTTCAAGGAGGTATTCTACTCCTGCAGCCGCACTCCTTCCAATGCTATGTATTTGAAGGATAACTTCTTCGAGGTGTACAACAACGGCAGCGAGGCTGTCTATGTGGACGGCCTGTGCATCGCCACGACCAGCAACTACTCGTCCTCAAGCATCAATTTCGCCGATGAGAACGGCTATATGGTTGACACGGAAGGCAATGCTACCTATATGAAGGCAGACGATTATGTTGTCCTCAACGGCATCATCTGGCAGATTCCCGGCGACGGAAAGACTTATCTGCTCAATCCGGGAGAGAGCTTTGTCATAGCTTCCTACGCTACCGACCACACCGCAGAGGACAAGAATCCCAACTCCATAGACCTTTCGAGCGCAGAGTTCGAGACCGTCTGCGACAATTACATCACCAACGGTCAGGTCGATAATCCCGACTCGGACAATATGATTCTTCTCAATCCCGCCCAGGCAACTATCACAAAGCAGTATATGCCTTCGGTTCTCAACGCAGGATTCATCCTTTTCGCTCCTTCTGCTCCGGTGGAGAATGCTACCCTTGTTGCAAATTATGCATCCGGCAAGGTCAGCGGAACCTATACTCCCGTACTTCGCAGCGATGTTCTGGACGGAATTAACTGGGTCAAGAACAGCACAGCTCTCGGATGGCTCCCTGAAGACATCGACGCAGGCAAGACCTTTGTCAGCGGAACCTATGTCAACGAGTCTATTGTCAGAGTCAAGGAAGGCAGCTCCGAGGCAGGAGATCCTGTTTACAAGGATACCAACAACTCTGCAAACGACTTCGAAGTCAGCACCAAGCCTGAAATCAGAAGGGATACCAAGAAAGCCTCATGGGCAAAATAAAGAAATATACTCTATCACTGGCGTTCGGTCTTGTGCCGCTGATTGTGGCGGCACAGGGCGACGCCTATCTGTCGTCTTATCGTCAGACCTGGCTTCTGAGCCGAAACGCCGCAGGGCTGGACGCAGCTCCTTTTGAATTTGCGAACACCGCACAGCTGCTTTACAGTCATCAGGACGGAGACTACCATCTGATGCAGCAGCCGCAGACTGATTCGCAGTTCAGTTTCGACACCCAGGGAGCGGCCAGCATCGGTAAAATCCGTCTTTGGGGCAGTTTCGAATATGACAATCATCACTCAAGCGGAAGCCGGTACAATACCTTGCTCTACGACCCTTTCGACGAGAACTACATTTACAATGTGGCCGACACCACGTCGAGCGACTTCAATAGGCAGAGCTATTCCATGGCTTTCAAGGCAGCCGCGCCGCTTGGCCGCTCCCTGCATCTGGGTCTCTCAATGCTCTACCGCGACCGCATAAGCGCCAAGCAGAACGACCCCCGAAGCGAATCGGTGTCCTATCTGGTCAATCTCGCCCCTTCGATCGTATATTCCTTTTCTTCGCGCTCCAGTCTCGGCCTCGCCCTTGGATACGGCCACGGCCTGGAACGCTCCGTCCCCACGCTGAGCAACAGCTCCCAGATGCAGAATGTATTTGTACTCAAAGGCTTGGGAAATTATGTTGAGGATATGGTCGGTTCGGGTGGAATCAACATAATGTACTACACCACCGACCGTGCAGAGGCTTCCGTGCAGTACAGCATCGACAACGCTTCTCTGCATTTTCTCTCGGAAGCTCTATATACTCTCAGCCACACCGCTCTCCGGGAGGATTATTCCCAGCCACGGGATATCGGCAGCAGCAGTGTGAATGACCTTCAACTGAACTCCTATCTTGTCCTTGAGAGGGAAAGAAGCCTTCACCGTCTTGCCCTGAAGGCTCTCCTGCGCATCACGGAAGGAACGGAATTCTCTACAAAGCAGGTGACCGGGGTCGGCTGGCAGGTGGTTTCCAAAGCGATTATGAGCCGTTACAATACCCTTCAGGCAGATCTCCGCTACGACTGTTTCCTTACCGAAGGGGATTCTTACCGCTGGCAGTTCAGCTCCGGGCTCGACTATACCCTCAAGGACGATGAGTACCTGTCCCCTCAGTCGGAATTCTCCTACAGCGCGGTTGGGGCCCAAGTCCAGGCGCGAAGACAGTTCCTTTTGGGCTCTTCCTCCCTTGCCTGGATCGGTACTTCTGCCAGAGTTCGCAAGGCTCTGGGCTCGCTCTACTCATACTCCGGAGTGAGGTCTGAAAGCCGTGTGGTGAAGGAATGGTATCCCCACGACCTGTCCATCTATGCTTCGGATTATCTCACTCTCGCCTTGGACCTTGGCTACAGCCATACCCTCAAAGAAGGCATATCTTTGGGTGTCAAGGCATCTGCAAAGTATCTTGCCTCCAGCTCCGCCGGAAGCCGCTGCTTCATTGACGCCGGAGTCTTTCTTGAATTCTAAGAAACTTGAGCCTTTTTTAATTGCTTTTGTGTATCTTTGCACAAAGGCTGACTTTAGTATGACTATAGGTATTTGCAATGATCACGCGGGACTCGAGTGCAAGACTGCACTTGTGGAGTACCTGTTGAAAAAAGGTCACACGGTAGTGAATTTCGGGACAGACAGCCCCGAGAGTTGTGACTATCCTGATTTTGCCCACCCGCTTGCCGGGGCTCTTCAGAAAGGCGAGCTGGACTGCGGCATAGCTATCTGCGGCACGGGGAACGGAATGGCGATGACCCTCAACCACTGCCGCGGCATCAGGGCCGGCCTTGCCTGGAACTGCGCAGTAGCCAAACTGGTCAAACAACACAACGACGCCAATGTTCTGGTCATACCGGCCCGGTTCGTGTCACGCAGGATGGCAGTGATGATGACCCGCGCATATCTGGATGCCGGCTTCGAAGGCGGAAGACACCTCAGACGCATTGAAAAGATTACCCTCCAATGATATTGCCTCCTATCCCGAAGGCATAATCCTCCCGATTGACAAGCCCTACCGCTGGACCTCCGCCGATGTGCTGCGGAAGCTCAAGTGGGCGGCTGTGCGCTTTTTCGGAAAGAAGAACCTTAAAGTAGGCCATGCCGGCACTCTGGATCCGCTTGCAACGGGTCTTCTTCTGGTGTGCATAGGTGCGGCCACCAAAAAGGCCGAGAGCCTCCAGGCTTCAAGGAAGGAATACGTCGCAGGAGTCAGCTTCGGCGCCTGCACGGCTTCCTACGACCTGGAGAAGCAACTGGAATCCTTCTGCCCGGCAGACTGCGTGGACGAAGAGTCCCTGAGGACCTCCCTGGAGTCTTTCCGCGGAGAACAGATGCAGGTGGCTCCGCTTTTCAGCGCCAAGAGCGTAGATGGGGTAAGGGCCTATGAAACAGCCCGTAAACTCTATGCCAAAGGGGCTCTCGAAGACACTTCCGGCCTTCTGCAGGCAAGCAAAGTCAATATCTACGACCTGGAGCTTCTGAGCTTCGATCCTTCGCCCTGCTACCCCCGTCCCGAAGAGTTGGAAGGGCGCAGCGCCAGAATCAATGTCGAGGACATCTCTTCCCTGCATCTTCCGCTTGCCCGCGTAAGGCTGGAGTGCAGCAAGGGTACATATATCCGCTCCTTTGCCCGGGACCTTGGCGAAGCACTCGGCACCAGAGCTTTTTTGAGTTCGCTCAGGCGCACGAAAAACGGCGGCTTCACTCTGGAAGACGCCGTAACTCTGGACCAGGCCCTCGAGCTGTTCAAGATAGATTAGACTCTTAGCCCAGTCTCTGCTTCATGAAGGCGAGCCTGTCGAGGCACTCCTGCTTTCCTATCAGGGTCATTATGTCGCTGATTCCAAGGCCGCTCGCGGCTCCGGTCAGAGCGAGTCTGAGGCAGTTCATCACCTTGCCCAGATTCAGGCCCTTTTCACGGATGTAGCTTTCGATAGTGTCGGCTTCGCTGTTCTGTACGGCATCCAGCGCGGCATCATAGAACTCGCTCTTGTAGAACTTGTCCACATCCTTTGCAAGGAAAGGCTTGGTGGCATTGTCGTCATACACCTTGGCCCTCGGGTCCACAGGTCTTGACGCGTCAGCGCTCTTAGTAAACGCCGCTCCGGCGACTACCGAGTAATCGGAGTACTCCCGTGGAGCTATGAACAGGCAGGCGGCAATATCCCAGATATCCTTTACGAAACTTGCCCTCTCCTTGGTAAGTTTCACTACCTTAAGTACATAGTCGTAGTCGCATTTCACTCTCTTTGCGTTGAGAATATCCATAAGGGAAGTCGCAAGGCTCTCGTCGCTCTGCTTTCTGAGGTATTCCTTATTGAACCACTTTGCCTTCTCGGGGTTGAATTTAGCTCCTGCCTTGCCCACCTTTTCAAGAGAGAACTCCTTTATCAGCTCATCCATTGAGAAGATCTCCTGCTCCGTGCCGGGATTCCATCCCAGCAGGGCAAGCAGGTTGACAAAGGCCTCGGGGAAATATCCGTCCTCGCGATAGCCTCTTGAAGTTTCTCCCTGCGCATTTGTCCATTGGAGGGGGAACACCGGGAATCCGAGCTTATCTCCGTCCCTCTTGCTGAGCTTTCCGTTGCCCACGGGCTTGAGAAGAAGCGGAAGGTGCGCGAAACGGGGCATTGTATCCTCCCATCCGAAGGCCTTGTAGAGAAGGTAATGCAGGGGAAGGGACGGCAGCCACTCTTCGCCGCGGATGACCTCGGTAATCTCCATCAGATGGTCGTCCACAATGTTGGCAAGATGGTATGTGGGCAGTTCGTCAGCCCTCTTCCACAGCACCTTGTCGTCAAGCGTGGAAGTGTTCACCTCGATATGTCCGCGGATCAGGTCGTCCATCGCAACTGTCACGTTCTCAGGCATTTTAAAGCGTATGGTCCAGTCAGTCCTCGCCTCGAGCATGCGCTGCAGGGTCCCGGAGTCCATATTGAGCGAGTTGCACATTCCACCCCGTGTGGAGTGGTTGTAGATAAAGGTCTGTCCGGCGTTCTCAGCCTTCGAACGGGCCAGCTCCAGGTCCTCCTCGCTGTCGAAGGCGTAGTAGGCGTTTCCGCTTGCAACAAGCTGCTCGGCATACTGCCGGTAAATGCTGCGTCTCTGGCTCTGGCGGTAAGGCGCGTGAGGGTGCTTTTCGTTCGGCTGCTCTACTACCTTTCCGTTCCCGTCAACTCCTTCGTCGGGGATGATGCCGCACCACTTGAGCGATTCGATGATGTACTCCTCGGCTCCGGGTACGAAACGGTGCGAGTCGGTGTCCTCGATGCGTATGATGAAGTCGCCACCTCTCTGCTTGGCATAGAGGTAGTTATAGAGCGCGGTTCTCACTCCTCCCATATGCAGGGGGCCGGTAGGTGAGGGCGCAAATCTTACTCTGGTCTTTCTCATGATTGTATTCTTCTGATTGCAGGAACGGTCTCCAGCTCCGAAAGGTTCTCCCCGCTTGCAAGGCAGGGACACTCGTCGGGGTCGAAGCGGAACTTCCTGACGTTGCTCTTGGTATTGTATCCTATCTGCTGCGAGCCGCTGTCGGCGAACAGGCTGATGCCCTCGGAGGATGCCATACGGCTCTTGTCGTAGCTGAAGTCCTTGCCTATCATAATGTAGTTACCCATATCGCGGGTCGCTCCTATGACATCTGAGAACTTCAGTCCGGTCACTATCGAAGTGATGCGTATCGTGTCCCCGATCTCCGGGTCGTCATCCCAGATGAGACCCCGCTTGAAGTTGTTGGCCCTTCCGGTGTACTCGTCGATCTTCTTGTTGATCATGTTCAGGTCGTCCATCGTGATGCCCTGCTCGTTGTGTCCGCAGGTGATGTTGACCAGCACTTTCTTTGCCGTCTTGAGGTCGAAATCGTTGAGCAGGGGAGACTCGAAGGCGGCCTTGACGGCATCCTCTATGCGGTTCTTTCCGCTTCCCACTCCGCTGCCCATCAGAGCCATTCCGCTGTTTTTCATCATAGTCTCCACATCCTTGAAGTCCACATTGATATAGCCGGGCTTCTTGATGATTTCGACTATTCCCCTGACGGCAGTCGCAAGCACTTCGTCGGCCTGGGGGAAGGCGTCCTGTATGAGCTGATTGCCGTAGTACTCGTGCAGCTTCTCGTTGTTGATGATAAGCAGGCTGTCCACGTTCTTTTCGAGCTCATGCACTCCGTCGATTGCCCTGGACAGGGCCTCGTTGCCTTCGTTGAGGAAGGGGAGCGTAACCACGGCTACGGTCAGTATACCCTTGTCCTTGGCCATCTTGGCGATGACGGGAGCGGCTCCCGTGCCGGTTCCTCCGCCCATACCCGCGGTTATGAAGAGCATCTTGGTGTGGGTGTCGAGCACTATCTTCTCAATCTGGTCCTGGCTCTCCAGTGCGGCGTTGCGGCCGTTGATGGGGTTGGTTCCTGCTCCCAGGCCCCTTCCCATCTGTATCTGCACAGGGACGCTGGAGCAGCGAAGAGCCTGGGAATCAGTGTTGCAGACCACAAAACTGCACCCTTTGATGCCCTTGTTATACATATAGTTCACAGCGTTGCAGCCACCGCCGCCCACGCCTATAACCTTGATTATTTCGTCACTGGTCACCCAATCGCTGGGGGTGATGGAGTCTATCAGGTTCTCCTCATTAATTGTCTGTTCTGCCATAATCTTCTCTATTGTCTTCATCCATTTTGTCGAATAGTTCACCTACGGTGCTGTCGAAGGCTCCTTCAAGGCTGTTGGAAATCTTCTTTCCCATCTTCCTTATCCAGGTTATCTTCACCTGATCCTTCTTCTTTTTCTTCTTGTTGGGAACTATCAGCTCGTCTTCTGTCTCCCCGAACAGGGTGCCGTCCTGATTTGAGGCCTCCTCTGCGGATGCCTGATTCCGTACGGTCTCCTGCTCAGCCTGCTGCTCTTCCTCCGCTTTTCTTTCGGAAGGCGCCTCTTCCACGCAGTTGAGCCTGGGGTCGCGCTTGGCTTCAAGTATCATACCCATAGCGGCTGCGGCCGAGGTCTCGTTCACTCCCGGGCATCCACCCGAGCTGAACAGCTGGCTGCGGGGGTATCCGAGCCTTACGGTATAGCCCGACATCTCCTTGAACATATTGGCGAAATTGACCAGCTCGGCACCGCCTCCGGTGAGTACAAGGCCGTTGCGCAGCGAATCGGCATATCCGCTCTCCTGAATCTGGAACAGGATTGCGTTGATGATTTCCCTGGCGCGGCAGGTGATGATTTCGGACAGGTACTTGACCGGGAGCTGCTCGTATGAACCGTTCTCGTCGTCGTTTATCTGTATTATCTTTTCGCTCAGGGACTGGAGCTTATCCGGCATACAGGCCCCGAAGGCGAGTTTTATGTTCTCGGCAAGACGTTCGGTGAATCCGCACTCGAATTTGATGTCCGAAGTGATGCTGCCGCCGCCGAAACGGATTGAAGAATAGTGGCGCAGCAGGCCTCCCTTGTAGATGGTAAGCGAGGTGACGGCCGCTCCGATTTCCACCAGTGCCACTCCGTTTTCCTTCTCGGCTTCAGTCAGCACTGCGCGTCCTGTAGCCGTCGGAAGGAAGAGCTTCCTTGCCGGAGCCACCCCGGCCTTGTTGAGCATGATGTCGAGGTTGTCTACGGCTGAAGACTTGCCTATGAAAATCTTGAAATTGCCCTCAATGCTCTCGGATGTGACTCCGATGACATCGTTCTCGCTGGCGCACACCAGATCTTCGTCAGCCGAAAAACTCTGGGCCACCGCTCCATAGATTTCCTCCTTGGCGTTCTCGTCCATAGGATAGGAGTCGATAGCTATGCTCTTGAGCGTGTCTATCTCTTCCTTCGTGATGCAGGACGAAGCGTCGGTCCTCTCCATACGGGCGCTCGCCACCTCCTGGCGCACATTGTAGCGGGGCAGGCCGATGACCAGCTGAAGTATCTTGATGTTCAGCTCCTTCTCGGCTTTCTGAATGGCCTCCTTGAGGGGCTTTGCTGCCCTTACGGGGTTGAATACCAGACTGTAGCGCACTCCGTCCGAAGGCGTCTGGCTGTAGTAGATGATCTGGACGTCGTCGCCCTCGACCCTGGCTACGCTCAAAGCCAGAGTGGACGATCCCAGGTCAGCCACTGCTATGTATCTTTCTACTTGCATATTATTTGATTTTTATATTTTACTATCACTTCCTTATAAGCCTGTGCACCTTCCTGAGAAGCCCTTGAGGCCTCTATGGTGCTGAAATACTTGTCGATTCTCCCCAGTTTGCCATCAATGCCGCTGAAGTCTCCCAGCACAAAGTCCTGCGGGGCGTCCTTGATTTTCAGACAGGCGTCGCCCGAAGGCCTTATCACTATGCTGTCCACTCTGCCCCTGAGGCTGCGCGAGGCTTCAATCGACCGGTTCAAATCCAGAAGCCCTCCTATCCAAACCCTTGATAGAGAGTCAGGTGCCTGACCCTTGTAGCCTTTGGGAGGCCTTACGGGAATATTCCCGCAGGTAAGGGGTACCGGAGCCGTGTAGGTCTTGTGGAGAGGGAAAATATAGCCCGAAGCGTCGATATAGTATCCGCCCTGGTCGTAGCTGAGCCGCATCACCGGAGCTCTCTGGCTTATGCGTATGTGCAGCTTCCCGTCAAGGCTGGTCCAGGCTTCGCTCTCCAGCACTGCCCCCTTGCTCTCCAGCATATTCTCCATCACGGCCAGATGCAGGCTGTCGAGCCTTACTCCAATCACCGTCCCGTAATTCTCGTCCAGGAATTTGCGTATGTCCTGGGAGGTCACAAAGCCCAGCGAATCCGCAAACTCCACCTCCACGTCAGAGCACGCCATAAGAGCATCCTGACGGGCGGTCAAGCTCATCAGAAAGCCGGTGAGAGTGCACAGGGCGAGTGCAAGAATGAGGCTGAGAATTATGCGGACAGGTCTTTTCATTATTTTTCCAGCATTTCCCTGATGGGATTAATAAAGCGGTCTATGTCGCCGGCACCGAGAGTCATCAGCACATCAAGGCTCTCTTTGCTGGCCTCCAGGTACGGAAGCAGTTCCTCCTTGTGCAGGAGCACTTTCTCGCCGCAGGTGACGGAGTTGAAAATAATTGAGGAGTCAACACCTTCGATAGGTTCTTCCCTCGCGGGGTAGATGTCAAGCAGGATGAGGGAGTCCAAAGCACTCAGGGCACTGGCGAATTCGGGAGCGAAATCCCTGGTCCTGGTGTAGAGATGGGGCTGGAAAATGCCGGTAATCTTCCTTCCGGGGAACACCTGCCTTACAGAGGAAATCGCGCTCTGAAGCTCCTTGGGGTGGTGGGCATAGTCGTCTATATAGCAGAGCCCGGGACGGTTCACGTGCACATCGAGTCTTCTGACCGCTCCTTCGAAAGATGCAATCGCGTGACGCGCCTTCTGTGCGTCCATTCCGTAGCACAGGCACACCGCGAGGGCGGCTATGCTGTTCTCTACATTCACCCATCCTATCGTGCCGACCTTTATGTCGGTAAGAACCCCTGCGGGATATACCAGGTCGTAGGTGTAGTGGCCCTCGGAGTCGAGCCGGAAATTGCTTCCGTGGAAGTCTGCCCGCTCGTCATCATAATGGTAAGTGAAGATTTTTGCCGGGGTACAGCTCTGGTCTATGGGCAGGGAGTATTTGAGTATCAGGGTCTCGCTGACCTGGGAGGCGAACTCGCGGAACGCTTCCTGCACGCTTTCGAGGCTCCCGTATATGTCCAGATGGTCTGCGTCCATCGAAGTTATGGCGGCAATTGCGGGGTGAAGCTGAAGGAACGAGCGGTCGAACTCGTCAGCCTCGGCCACTACCAGGGGAGTGCCGCTTACCAGCATATTGGTGCGGTAGTTCTTCGAAATCCCTCCAAGGAAGGCTGAACAGCCTATCCCGCTCTCGGTGAGCATATGGGCTATAAGGGTGGATGTGGTGGTCTTTCCGTGGGTTCCGGCTACGGCAAGGCAGGTCTCCCCGCGGGTGACTTCTCCCAGCATTTTGGAGCGCTTTATGACGCGGTAACCCTTCGCCCTGGCCTGTACAAGTTCAGGGAAATCCTCGCTCACGGCCGGAGTATAGACTACCAGAGTCTCCTCCACTCCCTGGGGAAGTTCTTCGGGACGGCATTCGTAGTGGACCCTGATTCCTTCGACTTCCAGAGCCGCAGTGAGTTCGCTGCGGGTACGGTCATATCCGCTCACATCCAGCCCCTTGGCCTTGCAGAAACGGGCAAGGGCGCTCATCCCTATGCCGCCTATTCCTATAAAATATGCTTTTGAATATACCATAATCTTACTTTTTTTTCTCTGCTATTCTGTACACTTCGTCCGCAATCGTCAGGGAGGCCTGCGTTTTTGCAAGGCTCAGCGCTCCCTGCTCAATCTGCTCCCTTTTCCTGTCGTCAGCGCATAGGGCGAGAGCCGAGGGAAGCATCTTTTCCGAGGCTTCGCTGTCCTTTACAAGCAGGGCCGCTCCCTTGCGTACAAGGGCCATCGCGTTGTGGGTCTGGTGGTCCTCAGCCACGTTGGGCGAAGGCACGAACACCGCCGCCTTGCCTATGGCGCAGATTTCGGACACGGACGAAGCTCCAGAGCGGCTTATGACCACATCCGCAAGGGCGTATGCCAGGTCCATCCTTGCGATGAAATCGGTATGCCTGACTCCCGGGCAGGGGTGTGCCTTCATAAAATCATCCATCTCCGCCTTGTAGTACTTCCCGCATTGCCACAGCACTTCGACACCTTCCCCTCCGGGGCATCCGGCCTCTATCCAGGCCTTCATTGCGTTGTTGAGGGTCCTGCTCCCGAGGCTGCCTCCTATGACCAAGATATGCTTTTTCGAAGAGTCCATCGAGTAGAACAGCAAGGCTTCCTCCCTCCTGCTTCCCAGCGAAGAGTTCATCACCGGTCTTATGGGGTTGCCGCTCAGTACTATCTTGTCTTTGGGGAAGAAGCGGTCCATATCCTCGTAGGCCACGCAAATGCTGTCTGCTTTTTTTGCGAGAAGCTTGTTCGCCAGCCCGGCAAATCCGTTCTGCTCCTGGATCAGGGTGGGGTAGTGCAGCCTCTGGGCCATATACAGGAGCGGCGCGCTGGCATATCCTCCCACTCCCACGACTACGTCAGGCTTGAATTCCTTGATGATCTTGCCTGCTTTTCGGAGACTCCCGATTAGTTTGAAGGGGAGTTTGAGGTCGTTGATGATATTCTTGAGGTTAAGCTGGCGCTGAAGTCCCACGATGGGAAGCCCCACTATGCGGTAGCCCGCGGCAGGCACTTTTTCCATCTCCATTTTGCCCTCCGCTCCCACGAAAAGTATCTCGCTTCCGGGATTGAGCTCCCTGAGCTTGTCTGCAATCGAAACGGCAGGGAAGATGTGTCCTCCCGTGCCTCCGCCGCTGACTATTACTCTCAATTTGCCGTATTCCATAATACACTTTTTTACACTTCGTTATTGTCCGAGAGCGAATCCTCGAAAGCTCCCAGGTCGTCGAGCGAGGAACTCATCTCGCTTTTCACCCCGCTCTCGTGAAGGCTTACCAGGGGGTCTGCTTCGCGCGTCTCGCGCTCTATCCTGCGATAGGCTATCCTGCTCAGCGACAAGATGATGCCGAAGGCTATGCTGAAGCACAGGAAGGCGCTCGTACCGTGGCTCACCAGGGGCAGGGTCTGTCCGGTCATAGGGCCTATGTCGGCGTTTACGAACATATGCAGGAAGGCCTGTCCGCTGATGAGTATGCACAGCCCCGCCACGCTGAGCTTGGCGAAGTTGTCGCCTCCGCAGTTGCGCACTATGATGGATCCTCTGGCAAGCAGGGAAATATACAAAAAAATCACTAACAATCCGCCCACAAGGCCGTATTCTTCTATGATGAAAGAATAGATATAGTCTTCGGAGATGTCGGGTACCACATATCTTTGGGTGCTCTGTCCGGGACCCTTGCCCAGAACTCCGCCTTCCTTGATGGCGATTTTCGCCGCGTAGGGCTGGCGTATCTTGTCCAGAGCCTTCTGCCAGGGAAGAGTGTTGCGTTCCGACTCCAGGAACTGCTTCTCGTAATCCACGTTGTCGAAAATTCGCGACACTCCGGTGCCTATGCGGTCGAGGTATTCCCCTCCGGAAAGATGGTAGATGCCCAGGCACACTCCGATGGCGGCAATGCCGGCGGCGCCCAGAATCAGCATATCCTTAAGGTTCCCTCCGCCAAGCAGGATGACTATGAACATCACGCCTCCGATAAACAGGGCGCTGGAGTTGCTGCCCGGAACTATCATCACGAATATCAGCAGGAAAGGCGCATACATAAAGATTATTTTGCGCCAGATGGCAGATAAGTTCTTCAGCGGCAGGGCGTCCCTCTTGAAGCTGTCCACAGCCCAGGCGAGGTACATTACCATCGCCACCTTTACAACCTCGAACACGTGTATCTGCACTCCCGCCACCATCAGGATACGGTAGGCTTCGTTGATCTCGATGGCACGTACAAAAGAGGTGTTGATTCTAATGTCAAGAAGGAAAAGAAGCACAAACGAGAGCAGGAAGCCGAAACTGCTTGCGACCCTGAATACTTTGATATTCTTGATGTTATACAGTATTATCAGGATTGCCAGCCCGGCCAGTACAGTGATGCACTGCTCCTTGACCACGTCCACGCGGCTCTGTCCCTCGGCAAGCAGACGGGACGAAGACGAGAACATGCAGACGATAGAAAGCAGGAAGAGCATAAGCACGATAATCCAGACCACTTTGTCTCCTTCAAAGCGCTCTGCAAATGACCAGAATGATCCTGCCTTCTTTTTTGCCGCCATATCCTAAAGTTGTCTGACTGCTTTTTTGAACTGCTCTCCGCGGTCCTCGTAATTCTTGAAAAGGTCGAAACTTGCGCAGCAGGGGCTCAGGAGCACTACGTCTCCCGCCTCGGCAAATCTGCTTGCCTGCTGTACGGCCGCTTCTGCGCTCAAAGTGTCCGCAATCCTTTCGCTTCCCACCAGGTCTTCGAATGCCGCGTGTATCTTGCTATTGTCCACTCCCATGCAGACTATAGCCCTGACTTTCTCCTTGACCAGGCCCCGCAGCACGGAGTAGTCGTTGCCCTTGTCGGTACCGCCCACTATCCATACGACCTTCCTGGTCTGGCATTCGAGAGCATACCAGGCGGCGTCCACGTTTGTGGCCTTGGAGTCGTTGATATACAGAACGTTACCTACAGTAAGTACGGGTTCCAGCCTATGCTCTATGGGGGAGAATGACTTCAGCGACAGGCGTATGCTCTCATCGCTGATACCGCTGGCCTTTGCCGCGAGGGCTGCCGCCATCGAGTTGTAGACATTGTGCTTGCCCTTGAGCGAAAGCTCTTCCAGGGGGAAGGAGCTGCGGTGGGAGTTGTAATTGATGACGATGCTTCCGTCCTGAAGGTAGGCTCCGTTCCCCTCCAACTGGGCTTTCTGGGTGAAAGGCAGCATCTTGGCCTTGGTGATGATGCTGTCCAGCTGTCCTATGGTGATTTCGTCGTCGGAGTTGAAGATGAAACAGTCGTCCGTCCCGAGGTTGCGGGCTATCTTCATCTTGGCCTTTGCGTAGTTCTCCATCTTGTGGTCGTAGCGGTCCAGATGGTCGGGAGTGATGTTTGTGATGATTGCTATGTCGGGCCTGAAATCATAGGTGTCGTCGAGCTGGAAGCTGCTGATTTCCAGCACATAGTAATCGTGCTTCTCGGTAGCCACCTGAAGGGCGTAGCTCTTGCCTATGTTCCCGCCGAGGCCTGCGTCCAGCCCTGCCTCCTGAAGCAGGTAGTGGATCAGGGTGGTGGTCGTCGTCTTGCCGTTCGATCCAGTGATGCAGATTTTCTTCGCGCTGTCGTAGCGGGCGGCGAATTCTATCTCCGAGATTATGTGTATTCCTTTCTCCCTGAGCTCCCTGATGATGGGTGCAGTCTGAGGTATGCCCGGACTCTTGACTACTTCGTCGGCATTGAAAATCTTCTCCCTGCTGTGTCCTCCCTGCTCGTAGCTGATGCCCCATTTGTCCAGGGTGGCGGCGTATTCGCTCTTTATCTGACCGCTGTCGGACAGGAATACGTCGAAGCCTTTTACTTTTGCGAGGACAGCTGCGCCAACTCCGCTCTCTGCTCCTCCAAGAACAACCAATCTTGCCATACTATCTTATTTTCATTATAGCCAATGTGCTTACTGCCAGTATGATACCTATAATCCAGAATCTGGTAACTATTCTGGGCTCGGGTATGCCCTGCTTCTGGTAATGATGGTGCAGGGGTGCCATCAGGAAGACTCTCCTGCCTTCTCCGTACTTGCGTTTGGTGTATTTGAACCAACCCCTCTGGATGATGACCGAAAGGCTCTCCATAAAGAAGATTCCGCACAGCAGAGGGAGAAGCAGCTCCTTGCGTATCAGCACAGCGCTCACTCCGATGATGCCTCCTATGGTCAGCGAACCCGTGTCGCCCATAAACACCTGGGCGGGGAAGGTGTTGTACCACAGGAAGCCGAGGAGTGCACCCACGAAGGCGGCCATAAAGATGGCAACCTCGCCGGAACCGGGCAAGTGCATTATGTTCAGATACCTGGCATCGAGGGCATCACCGCTGAGCCAGGCCATCACTCCCAGGGCGACTCCCACTATGGCCGAGCTTCCGGCGGCGAGACCGTCCATGCCGTCGGTAAGGTTGGTTCCGTTCGAGCAGGCCAGAATCACGACGATAATCATGATCATATATATGCCCCAGGAGCAATAGACTCCCAACTGCCCCCTGAAAGGGGAGAGCCAGGAATAGTCGAACTCGTGAGCCTTCACAAAGGGAATGGTGGTCACCAGCTGGTCGCTGTGGATATCGGGGCTCAGGCATACGCATAGCGCGATTACCAGTCCGAGGCCGAACTGGAGAATCAGTTTCGCCTTCTCGCTCAGGCCTTCCTTGCGCTT
Organism: uncultured Bacteroides sp.; assembly: GCA_945874355.1. GTDB lineage: Bacteria > Bacteroidota > Bacteroidia > Bacteroidales > UBA932 > Cryptobacteroides. Next base: position 95,891 of record CAMCGB010000004.1, on the reverse strand, counting down.
TTTGAAGACCTTGATATAGTCGTCCGCAAAGCCTATGGCTCCGCACCATAGAGTGGTGATTATCAGGAGTATAGTATAGATGCTGTCGAGCCTGCACACTAGCAGTGCCGAGCCCAGCAGGGCTATGATTATGATGATGCCTCCCATTGTGGGGGTGCCTTTTTTCTGCATCTGTCCTTCGAGGCCGAGGTCCCTGATGGTCTCTCCTATCTGGTGGCGCTGAAGAAGTCTGATTATCTTCTTGCCCGCAAAGAAGGCTATCAGCATACTGATGACTGCGGCTGCCATAGCCCTGAACGAGAGATAGTTCATAAGGCCCGCTCCCGGGATTTCAACTCCCAGGCTTTCAAGCCATTGTGATAGATGATATAACATTTTCGCTTATCCGTTGTTTATTTCCGAGAAGACTCCGGCGACTATTTCCCTCTCGTCGAAGTGGCGCTTCTCTTTACCTATAATCTGATAGTCTTCGTGGCCCTTGCCCGCAAGCAGTATGACCGAGTCCCTGGGGGCAAGCAGGATTGCACTGCGGATGGCTTCGGCGCGGTCGCTTATGCATATTGTCTTGCGCAGCGCGCTGCTGTCCATCCCCGTCTTGATGTCCGCTATGATGTCTTCGGTCCTTTCGCTTCGGCTGTTGTCCGAGCTTAGAATCACCCTGTCGGCGTACTGACCTGCCACTTTTCCCATTTCGGGCCTTTTGCTGCGGTCCCTGTCGCCTCCGCAGCCGAACAGGCAGATAAGAGTCCTTGTGCGGCTGACCTGCCTGAGGGTCGAGAGTACATTCTCAAGGGCGTCGGGGGTGTGGGCATAGTCCAGGACCACGCACAGGCCGTTGGGTCCGTAAATGGTCTCGAGTCTTCCCTTTGCCCCTTGAAGAGCCGAGAGGGCGACAAGGGTCTGGTCCCTGTCAGCTCCCAAAGCGAGGGCGGTGCAGTATATTGCGAGCAGGTTGTATGCGTTGTGCTCTCCTATCAGGCGGGAGTACAGCTGACAGGAGTCGATGCTCAAAAGCATGCCTTCTATGCTCTCTTCCAGAATCTTGCAGCAATGGTCAGCCCAGTTGCGGCAGGAATAGGTCACCACTTTTGCCTTCGTGTTCTGCACCATTATCATTCCGTTGCGGTCATCGGCATTGGTGATGGCTGTGGCGTCCTTGCCCAGAGAGTCGAAGAAGCGCTGCTTGCAGCGAAGGTAATTGTCGAAAGTCTTGTGGTAATCCAGATGGTCGTGGGTAAGGTTGGAGAAGATTCCCACCTTGAACTCCAGGAAGTCCGTCCTGTGCTGGTCCACTCCTATCGAACTCACCTCCATAAAGCAGAACTCCGCTCCGCAATCCACCATCTCGGCAAGCAGATAGTTGATGGTCAGGGGGTCTGAAGTGGTGTTGGCTGTCGGATAGCAGCGGCCGCCTACGTAATTGGCTATTGTGGAGAGCATTCCGCATTCGTAGCCCAGGGACCTGAACAGGTTGTAGAGCAGGGTGACGGTAGTGGTCTTGCCGTTGGTGCCGGTGATTCCGACCAGCTTGAGCTTACCGCTCGGATGGTCGAACCATCGGTCGGAGGCTGCTGCAAGAGCCCGGGCTGAATTGGAAGTGTATATCAGAGCCGCACCCTTGTCGCGGCACAGTCTGAGTATCTGCTCTTCTGAAGGAACTCCCTCGCAGCTTTTCTCCCCGCAAGGCTCGCAGAGGATGGCGCCGGCTCCGTTTTCGAGAGCCTTGCCTATATAGGCCCTGCCGTCGTTCCCGCATCCGCTGACGGCGACAAACAGCTCTCCCCGGGAGACTTTCCTGGAGTCGCACTGCAGCCCGCAGACCTCGTCCTGAGGGTTCCCCAGAATGAATTCCGCATCTGCGCAGTTATATGTCAATTCTTTGAGTGTCATTGTCTTACTTGTTCTTCTTTCTCTTGCCTCCGATTTCTTCCCTGAAGCAGGGGTCTATGTCATATACTTTGTCAATCACTGTCCTTATCGCCCTGGCGGGTATTCCTCCTCCCTGGAAGCTTTTTTTAGTGGGGTAGGAGTACACCATGCAGATGATGCTGTACTGCGGATTGTCTGCGGGGAAGAATCCGACAAAGGTGCCCTGATATTTCCTCCTGCCCTGGGCGTCGAAGTACTGGCCGTTGCTGAAGGTTCCGAACGAGGTGCCGGTCTTCCCTGCCACGCTGCATTTCGCGTCCTTGAGTCTTCGCGCCGTGCCTTCCTCGGTCACTGCCTTCAGGGCCCTGGTCAGGGTGTCGGCCACTGCCTTTGTGCACACTGCCGAGTTGAGGATGCTGGGGCCTTCCACCAGGTAGGGCTTCATCATCTTGCCCTTGTTCGCAATGGCGTTGTAGAAGGTGAGGATGTGCAGGGGAGTCTCCTCTGTGCTATAGCCGTATCCCATTGTCCCAAGGTCGGTGTTGGTCCAGTATCTTGTGCCGGGATTGGGGATGGTCGGAGTCTGGAGGCCGTCCAGGTCGAAGTCGAATGCGTCTCCGAGCTTATAATTGTATATGTTGGCGAGGAAGCGCTCTGTGCCGTCGGTGCCTCCCTTCTTGCCGTAGTTGTCGACGGCCAGCTTGGCGAAGACGTAGTTCGAGGATATCTTGAATCCGTCCAGCACGGAAATCCTGTTGGTGGAGTGCTGGCGGGCGAATTGCGGGATATGCTCGTCGCGTATGCTTGTTCCTTCGACCTTACCGTCGGTTGCGGGCAGGGTCTGCTCGAGCGATGTGATGTAGCCGTCGTTGAGGACAGACATCAGAGTCACGGTCTTGAATACCGATCCGGGTTCCGCCTTGCGTCCTATGGCGACGTTCTGATACTCTCCCCATTTGCCGCTCTTGGGGTCCCTTACAAGGTTTACCATAGCCCTGATCGCGCCGGTCGCGGTTTCCATAATCACCATGCAGGATCCTTCCAGGTCTTCCTCATTCTCAATCTGTTCTCGCAGAGCCTTGTCGGCAATCTCCTGATAGTCAATGTTCAGAGTTGTATGCAGGTCTTTTCCGTCCACTGCCTGCACCCTCACTGAGTCGCTGTTGACCACTCTTCCGCGGTCTGTCCTTCTGAGGTACTCCCGCCCCTGGGTGCCGTGGAGAATGTAGTCGAACTTGCCCTCAAGGCCGATGTGGGTGTTGGCGACGTCCGAAGAATTGTCCCTCACGAAGCCTATAGTCCTTCTTGCGAGCTCACCATAGGGGTACTGCCTTACATCGGTGCGGACTTCTATCATTCCGCTCTTGAATCTGCCTTCCCTGAAAAGGGGGAATTCGACGATGCGGTTGCGGGTGTCGTAGTCCACTTTGCGGGTGAGCCTGAGGTATTTGTTGCCTTTGTTGCGCCCTTCGACTATACTTTTGTAGTACTGGTCTGCGCTCTTGTCCTTCAGCTCGTCGGCGAGGGCTTTGGAGAGCTCCTTCGCCTTGTCGAGCCAGGCCTCTTCCTCCTCGGGCTTGTTCCTGTCCTTGAGCACGGTGCAGTCCATATAGAACTGGTAGCTGGGGCAGGAGATGGCCAGCAGCTTGCCGTTGCAGTCGTAGATGTTGCCCCTGACGGGGTCGATTTTTCTGATCTGGTCGTTTGGCGTGAGGGCTTCGACTATGGCCTTGTCGGGTCTGAAGAAGAGCTGGATATAGACTATCCCTCCAATGAGCACGATGGACATCAGGAGCATGAAGACATAGAACACATAGAGAATCACCCCTATGCGGTCCCTTTTTTTCGGCTTGTTTGTCTTGCCTGCTTCCATTGCCTTCGGTCTAATTAAGTTTTACAGCTCTTTCTTCTCTTTCTCCTACCTGCGAGCCCAGACTCTCCAGCCTTTTGTCCACTTCGCTGCGTCTTGTGGTTTCGGCCAGTTCATAGACTTTCTGGGAGTTTATGATTTTCAGCTCGCGTATTTGTGCTTTCTGGCTTTCTACCTTCGCCATTGTTGTCTCGACCATCAGCGACACCCATATTATCAGCGCGAACAGCAGGAAGGTGTAGATGATGTGGATGAAGTATTTGCCCACGTTGAGCCTTAGAAGGAACTCGCCCTTCATTATGGCTGTGAAGCTGTTTTTGAGCAGCACTCCTATGTCGGATATTTTCCAGGTCTTCATCCTTGTCTAAATTTTTTCTGCTACTCTGAGTTTTGCGCTGCGGGCTCTTGTGTTGCCGCTGATTTCCTGCTCGGAGGGGAGTATGGGCTTGCGCGTTACAGCCTTTAGGGGGCTGAGGTCCCTTCCGAATGTGTCTTTCTCAACTTTCCCGTCTATGTTTCCGCTCTTGATGAAGTTCTTTACCATCCTGTCTTCCAGCGAGTGGTAGGTGATTACGACGAGTCTGCCTCCGCTTTTGAGGCTGCGGGTGGCTCCCTGCAGGAATTTCTCGAGCGAGCGCATTTCGTCATTGACTTCGATGCGGAAGGCCTGGTAGATTTTGGCGAGTTCTTTGTGGCTGGCGAACGCTGGCAGGGCGGATTGGATGGCCTCGTGCAGGTCTGCAGTGGTGAGTATGGGGGCTTTTTCGCGCGCCTGGACTATCAGTTTTGACAGTTTGCGCGAAGCGTCCACCTCACCGTAGAGCCTGAGGATTCTTTCCAATTCTTCTTGCGTATAAGAGTTGACAATATCGGCGGCCGTCTTGCCGCCCTGCGCGTTCATCCGCATATCGAGTGGTGCGTCATACCTGAATGAGAAGCCTCTGGTGGCTGTGTCGAACTGGTGGGAGCTGACTCCCAGGTCGGCAAGCACTCCGTCCAGAAGAGAGCCGTCGCCCAGCTCTTCGGCGTAGTAGAGGGCGTAGTTGTGTATGAAGCGGAAATTGTTGTGTATCAGTATCAGACGGCTGTCGTCCGGGGCGTTTGCGAGGGCTTCTTCGTCCCTGTCGAAAGCCATCAGGCGGCCGTTTGACGAGAGTCTTGAGAGGATTTCGCGGCTATGGCTGCCGCCCCCGAAGGTCGCGTCTGCGTATTTTCCTGCGGGATTTTGAACGAGAGCGTCAATGCTCTCGGTGAGCAATACGGGATTGTGGTACTCTGACATCGCGCCCTGCCTCCTATTTTTGGGAGAGGCTTTCTGCGAGGGCTACGAATTCGTCATTGGAGAGTCGGCTGTTTTCATAGTGTTCCTTAGCCCAAATCTCAATTTTGAAATCGTTGCCGGAGAAAACCACTTCTTTGTCTGCCGAAATTGCATCGAGGAGGCTGCGTCTGATTGAAATGCGGCCGAACTTGGCGTCCGGCTCGACTATGTCTCGGTCACGCGTATATTCTCTCCAGAAGATTGCGTGTTTGGGATTGAAGGTAAGGTCGAGTTTTTCTGTGACTTTGGCTGACTGCTTTTCCCACTCTTCGAGGGTGTACATTTCGAGGCAGGGGGAGAAGAGGTCTTTTTTTACTACAAACCTTGTGTCGCTACCCTCGGGGAGAGCTGCCCTGAAGGCGGCCGGAAACACCAGCCTCCCCTTGTCGTCCAACTTGGACAGATATTCTCCGATGAAGGTAACCATTGTCAATCTTATACGCGAAGCCAAAGATATGAAAAATTTTCCACTTTATTACATTTTCTTACAATTTTTTCCACAATTCGTCTTTTTCCTGTCATTCCGTCCAAGCGCCGCAACTCCTTTGTCATCCCAAGCTCCCTTGCCCCTGTCATTCCGCCCAAGCGAATCCCCTTGCTATTCCGCCCAAGGGCTTTCCCTTTCATTTCGCAAGCGAAGTCTTCCCTCTGTCATATTTCTAGCAAGCGAAGCCATCTCTCTGTCATTTCGAGAGAGCGAAGCGAGTCGAGAAATCTTTTTTCTGCTGCACTACGGCGCTGCTTCAGCCAGCCTGACACTGTCATTTCGAGCAAGCGAAGCGAGTCGAGAAATCTGTTTTGAGCAGAGCGGCATCGCTGCTATCAGTTTTCAGGCTGCCACCGGCGGAGCTTCGCTCGGCTTTGCCTCGCTCCGGCCCCTCCCAACGTCATCTGCGTCATCACTCCGTGATAACTAGCTGCCGACGGGCCCCTCCCCCTTCCCTCTCCGGGGGTGGATATGTCCGCCTTGTGGCAGCCTGAAAGCCTTAAAAGGCAGCGCCGCACCTCTCTTTGTCATTCCAAGCGCCCGCTTTCCCCTTGCCATTCCGACCAAGTTTTCCCTTTGTCATTTCGAGCAAGCGAAGCGAGTCGAGAAATCTATTACCTAAGCACTAAGGCAGCTGCGGCATCGGAGATGTGTTCCTCAGGGACCGCTTTTTAGCTCGCCTATGGCTCGTATTGCGCTTGCAAAGTCCCATTCGAAATGGGCAGCTAGGCTGTATCCGCAGCGCCTTCCTCTGTCATAGCAGTCGTGCCTGTTCGAGCAATTCACCTAGCACGCAGGATTCTGCTAATGAGATGATTATAAGCAATATAGTTAATTGCCCTGTGCTAGGTGGTATCAATTTGATGTCACCTTACATAGAGCAAATTGGCATCTTGTTTATAGTCAGTAATTTCGTAAACTCCCCCGTGCGAGGTGATTTGCACGAGACGTCCGCTTCGCCTCATCCATTCAACGACCCCTCCCTACCAAATGAGCAACGTTTTCCCGCTAGACTCTCCCAAACGACGACCTCTCCCTCTGCCAAATTAGAACAACTTCTCCGCCAACCTATCGTCCCAGGCAACGGCCACAACGAGGAGAGCCCTGAAAAGCTCCCCGCAGTTGTGGCCGTAGCAGCCGGAGACCATATATTCCGGCTGCGGTGCCCTGCCCTTACGATGCTAGCCGTGGTGCCCATCCCTTTGCGTGCAAGTTGCTGTGCCTTTGCCCGGGTTCTCATCTCCCCTCTCGACCATAATCTTCTCTACTCATCGTAAAATGGCAAAATAGCGGTCAAAATTTGCTAAAATGCCTCCTCTGTCATTTCGACCAAGCGAAGCGCGCGGAGAAATCCAGATAATAGTCTGATAATGAATAGATTTCTCGACTTCGCACTACGTGCTCCGCTCGAAATGACAGTTGTCTCCGCTCGGCGTGCTCCGCTCGAAATGACATTGCGCAGCGCCGCGTCCATAAAGCTTTCAGGCTACCTTTCGAGCAACCGCTTCCTCCCCTCTCTCATTTCGACCAAGCGAAGCGCGTCGAGAAATCTGTTCCGAGCAGGTCAGCTGCGGCATCGTGAACAAAGATTTTTTCCTAATTTTGCACCAGCCATCGGTTGCGAAGCCGGGGCCGGTTAATTGTTGGTAGAATATGAAACATTCCATTTTAGCGATATGCGGCTTTATGTTTGCCGCCGCCCTTACTCTTATTTCTTGCGAAAAGCAATCAATTTCTGATGGAGATAAAGTGGAGAGCGTGCCTTTCGAGGGCTACACTTCGCTCAGCTCCGAAGGCAGCGCAAACTGCTACCTTGTAAGCCAGGGCGGAAGCTATTGCTTCGACGCCACCGTGATGGGCAACGGAGCGAAGACCTATTCCCTCATAGCTCCGAAGGAACTCGAACCCGCTTCCGCTTCCCTTGTGTGGCAGACTTCCAAGGGGATGGTAAGCGAAGTAAAATATGAAGAAGGCCAGATTGGATTCACCCTCTCCTCCATCCCGGGCAACGCCCTTATCGCCGCTCTCGACTCAAAGGGCGAGATTATCTGGAGCTGGCACATCTGGTATCCCGAGCAGCAGCCCTCCACCCTTAAGACCAAGACCGGATACGAACTGCTGGATATGAATCTCGGAGCTATGAAATCAACGCCTTACTTTGAGGGCCGCTATGATGCTGCAGTCAGTACCTACGGCCTTCTGTATCAGTGGGGGAGGAAGGATCCTTTCCCTGCTTCACCTACTGACTACGGCGACACCCAGACCGTCGGTGCCCCTCTGTATGATATTGAAGGGAAACGAGTTTCAATCACCAATTCATCCTGGACCGATTTAAGCTCCAATACCCTTTCATATTCCATTTCCCACCCGACCGTATGCCTGTCGAACTACTCCCAGTACAGTACATCCCGCGACTGGCTCGCTTCAGACCTGAGCAACGATGCCCTTTGGGGAAATCCCAACGGGGCAAAGAAAGACGGTTCAAACGCCTACCCCAACAAAGGCGAGAAGAGCTACTATGACCCCTGCCCGGTTGGTTACAGGGTCCCTCCCTGCGACGTTTTCCGTTCGTTTACTGTTTCGGGAGGCTACACTGAAAGCATCACAGACTGTGACATCGTGGATATCAATGCAGACGGACTGCTGGATTCTGCAGACTGGTGCCTTGGCTGGCACATCAATATGTCCGGCGCACAGAGCTCGTATTTCCCTGCAGCAGCCCGTTATGACGGCTCCTATGCCATGCTGATGGGCTCAAAGAGCGGCCTTTGGGGCTCATACTGGGGCAATGCTCCTGCCGATTCTGACTATAGTAAAGGCTTGGGTTACAGTGTTTTGGCCTTCCAGCTTGAAGGCTCGGTGATGTCAGCGTCGCCGTCAGCCGCCGCTTCCCGCGCAGATGCCTACTCCGTGCGCTGCATCAAAGAGTAGCGCAGCTCCACAGCTTCGTCGCCCAGCTCGATTTCAAGAGGGATGGCCTGAAGCGAAGGGTAAATGTGCCTGTATTCCGCGCTCTCTTCCCGTCTGAGCACCATATTTGCGCCCTTGCAGCGTATGCAGACCTTCACTGAGTTCCTTTCAAGAACGAGAAGGTCCGCATCTGAGCGCAGTACCTTCAAATCAGGGTCCACCAATATGGGCTCCACGACAAAAATCTTTCCCCGGGCTGTCTGGCGTTTTGCTTTGTAACGCTTTATAAGGCCCTCGTCACTGAACTCATACTCAATGGTATAGCCAACCCCGGCATAGCTCTGGCTGTGGTCTCTAAGATTGCCCATCACCCTGCACTTCACTTCATCGGAAGCGCTATAGAACATAGTGGCATCAAAATCATACAGATTGCTCGCCGTCATAGTGCCGGACCTCAGCTCTATGCGGGGTGTAAGGGGCAGGGGAGCTGGAATCTCGGGGAAACTCATAGGCTCCCATCTGTGATACTCCGACTGCGAACTGGCTTCCAGAAGACCGAAGCCCTCCACCCATAGCACGCTCATTGCGCCTCCCGAGGGACGGTGCATATACTTGCTGCGCTCAGCTTCCTTAGCCTTGTAATTGTAGGCTGTGACAGTAGCCATAAAGGGGCCCCGGCGCACAACTGCCGTGTTCAGGCTCTGGAAATACCTGTCGAAGTTCTTGTCGCACTGAAGAGCAGGCAGCTCCACAGGGTCATCTTCAATCCAGGAGAGTGCCATCGCAAGACTCTTTGCCTTGGTGAAAGTGGGGTAGATGCAGGGAGCGGAAGACCAAATTTGATCGTAGGAAGGTCCGAACCCGAGTAGACCGCAAGAGCTGAAGTTCCTGGAAATCTGGTCGATGCTCCTCACCGCAGCACTTACAAACGAACTATCATAAGAACTCAACAGGGCAAATAGGGGGTGAGGTCCGTCAGACGTTCCGCTCCCGTAAATGGTCCATTTATTGGACCTTATACCGGCGGAATAATCCATCATCCCGTCAGGATATACAAAGGCAAGATGATTCCGGGCGCTTTTCAGAACGGCTTCCAGAACCAGAGAGTCTTCAAGGTTGACAGCATACCTTGCAAGCCCCCAGAGGGACATCTCAAGATTGTAGCCCAGGTCAACGACAACAATCCGGTGTTCCAGACGGTGCGCAGCGGCATTGAGGAGTTCAGGGCCGATGTCCCTGCCGGGGAGTACAGTGTGTACCTGTATTTCTGTGAGCTTTCGACTGTGGAGCCGTCTGAGGGGCTGGCCTATAACTTCGGCAACGACCAGGCCCGTCCCTATTCCGAGAGCGTTTTCGATGTTGAGGTGAACGGGCGGACTGTCATCAAGGACTGTGACATCTACTCCGATGTGGACGCTTTCCGTCCTGTGGTACGGAAAATCAGCGTGAGTGTAGCTGAGGGGGAGGGCCTAAGTGTCAGATTCTCAGCTTCCAAGGGCGAACCCTTCCTCAATGCCATCCGCATCTGGAGGGAGTTCTGAGGGCGCTTTTGAGTAGTGCGTAACAATAGCCAGTATCGTGCTCTTGATACGGATGGACCCGAAAGTCATAGATTTCGGGGAAAAGTTTGTATATTTGCACGATATGGCTATCAGTTTCTTTCAAAGGATAAAAAGGGCGGTCGTCGGCAAGTCAAGAGTCGATGACAGTACGCTCGACGCAATAGAAGAGGCTCTGGTGGAGTCCGATATGGGCGTCGATACCACTCTCAAAATCATTGACAATCTGGAGGAAAGGGTCTCAAAGGACAAATTCATGTCGTTTGATGAGCTCGTGGATGACCTCCGGAGCGAGATTTCGCAGCTCATCCCGGATGCCGCACCAGTGAGCACGGAGGCCAAACCCTATGTGATACTGGTCGTGGGAGTAAACGGAGTGGGGAAGACCACTACCATTGGCAAGCTCGCCTACGCATTCAAAAAGAAGGGCAAAAAAGTCATACTCGGGGCCGCTGACACTTTCAGGGCTGCCGCAGTGGACCAGCTGCAGATATGGGCCGACAGGGCGGGGGTTGACATAGTCCGCCAGGCGATGGGCTCCGACCCCGCATCGGTGGCTTTCGATACTGTCAAGGCGGCAGTCGCCCGCGGAGCCGATGTGGCTCTGATCGACACTGCCGGACGTCTCCACAACCGCATAGACCTGATGAACGAGCTTACCAAAATCCGCAATGTCATACGCAAGGTCGTCCCCGACGGTCCGCACGAAGTGATGCTGATCCTGGATGCCTCCACGGGGCAGAATGCCTTCCAGCAGGCCCGTGAGTTCTCCCGCGCCACCGACATCACCTCGCTCTGCATTACCAAGTTGGACGGCACCGCGAAGGGTGGAGTTGTGGTAGGAGTGTGCGACCAGTTCCATATCCCGGTAAGATACATAGGGGTCGGGGAGCATATCGAAGACCTCAAGGAGTTCGACAAGCAGGACTTCGTACAGGCCCTTTTCAACCCTGAAGATTTGAAATAGAATAAACATTAATTATATGAAGCTCAGTTATAATTGGCTTAAAGATTATTTGAAGTGCGACTTGAGCGCAGCGCAAATCGCTCAGGCTATGACTTCAATCGGAATAGAAGTTGACTCTGTTGAGGAGCAGGAGCAGATTCCCGGTTCGCTCGCCGGTGTGGTGGTTGCAAAAGTGCTTGAGTGTGAAGCTCATCCCGATTCTGACCACCTTCATATCACAAAGGTGGATGACGGTAGCACAGAGCCTCTGACCGTAGTGTGCGGCGCTCCCAACGTAGCTGCCGGCCAGAAGGTGCTCTTTGCGCGCATAGGCACGGTCCTGCCCGGTGATTTCAAAATCAAGAAATCCAAAATCCGCGGGGTGGAGTCCTTCGGAATGATTTGCGCCGAGGATGAACTGGGCATAGGAAGCTCCCACGACGGTATTATGGTTCTCGAAGACGAGGCCGTAGTGGGAACCCCTGCCAAGGAGTATCTGCATCTTGAGACTCAGGCGGTTATTGAGTATGAAATAACAGCCAACAGGGTTGATGCCGCTTCCCACTGGGGAGTTGCAAGAGACCTGTATGCATATCTGAGAAGGAACGGAATACCCTGCTCTCTGAGCCTGCCCGATGTGTCTTCTTTCAGTGCCGGAGATTCTTCAGACAGTGACGCTTTGGATGTCCAGGTGCTGGACAGCGACGGCGCGCCCTGCTACAGCGGCATCACAATCAGGGGAGTCAAGGTAGGGCCCAGCCCCGAATGGCTCCAGAAGAAGCTGCTCAGCATAGGTTCCCATCCCATAAACAATATCGTCGATATCTCGAATTTCGTGCTCTTTGAACTGGGCCAGCCCCTCCATACCTTTGACGCAGACAAGGTCAGGGGCTCCAAGGTGATAGTAAGAAGAGCAGCTGAAGGCGAAGCAATCCGTACTCTGGACTCGGTGGAGAGAAAACTCTCCAGCTGCGATATGGTCATTGCCGACGCTGAGGGCCCGATGTGCATTGCCGGAGTGTTCGGAGGTGAAGACAGCGGAGTGAGCGACGCCACAGTAAACCTGTTTGTGGAGAGCGCTTATTTCGACCCCGCTTCCATACGCAAGACTTCCAAGTCCCAGACCCTTCAGACCGACGCTTCGTTCCGCTACGAGCGTGGAGCCGACCCCCTGGTCACCGACTATGCTCTCAGAAGGGCAGTCAACCTGATACTCGAGTGCGCAGGCGGAAAGGTTTGCGGTCCGGTCAGAAAGATCTGCCCCAAGCCTTATGAGAAGAAGCAGATTGAGCTTGATTATGACAGGATTGCCCGTTTCAGCGGATGCAGCCTCTCTGCTTCCGATATTGAATCCATTCTTACAGACCTTGGCTATGAATTCATTTCCAGAAGGGAAGGCGGAAGCGTTGTTGCGGCACCTTCTTATATGGTGGACGTGTATCGCGAATGCGACGTGGTGGAGGAGCTGATGAGAATCTGGGGATATGACAATGTGCCCCTGCCGGACAATATGAGGATGTCGGTCAACGCAACTCCCCGTCCCGAGAAGGAAGCTATCCGCAACAATATCTCCAACTTCCTCGCCGCCAACGGTTTTGTGGAGACAATGAACAACTCCCTCACCAAGGCCGACTATTATGAGTCCCTGGAGAGCCTGCCTGCAGCAAAGTGCGTGAGGATAGTCAATCCTCTGAGCCAGGAGCTGAACGTGATGCGTCAGAGCCTTATCCCGGGCGCGCTTGAAACCATAGCCTACAACATCAACCGTCAGGTTTCGTCCCTTAAGATATTCGAGTACGGAAGCGTTTATTCCCGCATTCCCGGGAAGCCTTCCGAAACCCTCGAAGGCTATGAAGAGCACCCCTGCTTCTGCCTTGCGATGAGCGGAAGTGGCGAGAAGACCTGGAGCGGAGAGCCCCGCAAGAGCAGTTTCTTCCTCCTCAAGGGCTATGTGGAGCTGCTTCTGAAGCGCTATGGCGCTGACATCTACCAGATGGGTTGCACTCCCGCTCCTTCTGATATTTTCTCCGAGGGAGTATGCTACAGCCTTCCCGGCAGTGGCACCCCTCTTGCCGTGATCGGAACGGTCGCTCCTGCATTTGCCCGCAAGTTCGGAGTCAAGCAGAGTGTCTATGTGGCCGAGTTGAACTTCAATACTCTCTTTGAGCTGGTCCGCAGGGACAAGGTTTCGTTCACCGAACTCCCCAAGTTCCCTTCAGTAAGACGCGATCTGGCTCTGCTGCTGGATGAGAGTGTCAGCTATGCTGCTCTGAGGGCGTGCGCCTTGAAGCAGGCCAAGAAGCTGCTCAAACAGGTGGGCCTGTTCGATGTGTACAGGGGTGACAAGATACCTCAGGGCAAGAAGCAGTACGCTATGAGCTTTGTCATCCAGGACGCGGAAAAAACTCTTACCGACCAGGATACCGAAAGGGTAATGGAAAGAATCCTGGCTGCCTTCCAGAAGGAGTTCGGCGCCCAGTTAAGATAGCTTGAAGGTGAAAGCGTCAGTCGGAAAATATCTTCTCGTTCTGCTTTGCGTTCTCGTTCTGCCCCTCTCGTGCGCGCGCAAGGGCAGGGTTCTTTCGGAGCGGAAGATGGCTTCGCTGTATGTGGATATGTTCCTTGCCGACCAGTGGCTGAGGAATAATACCGAGCTGCGCAAGACGGCTGATACCACTGACTTTTTCGCCCCGGTGTTCAAAAAGCACCATTGCAGCTTCGAGGACTATGACGCCAGTCTGCGCTACTACAGTGCCAATCCTGAGAAGTTCTCTGAGGTTATGACCCTCGCGTGCAATACCCTCAAGGCGGAGAGCGAAAGGCTTTCGGAGTTGAGCGGCAACATAATCGAGGCGAATAGGATAAACAAGGAGAACGCTGCAAAGCGCAGGAAGCTGGACTTCGATACCGTCTATCTGTGGCGCAGCGCCAAGGACAGTCTCGCCGCCGTATCTGACAGCATCGCTGCGGTAAAGGACAGTCTGGCTATGCAAACTGACAGCCTTGCGGTGGCCCCTGACAGTCTTTCTGCGGCTCCCGATAGTCTGATTATGACTCTTGACAGTATGGCCAAGAATCCGGCTGCGGACAGAATGGTGAAGCCTATGGCCGGGCGTGGGGTGAGTCCGCAGGCACTCAAGAAAGTCGGGAGTAAAAAGCCAATCAGACAGATAAATAAAGACAATCAATAAGTTACATCAATATGGAATTTTTGGAAAAATACGGTTATACCCCCAATGCGGAGGAAATAGAAGCCGCAATCCGTGAGGTTAAGGATATGGTTCCCGGCCATTTGGACAGGCAGACCCTTATGAACTGCTTCTCGATGATGGACCTTACGACCCTCAAGTCCAACGATACCCCATCATCAGTCAAGGCCTTCGTAGGGAAGGTGAGCCAGCTCGCCGGACAGTGGCCCGACTACCCGCTTCCCGCCTCAGTATGTGTATATCCCAATTTCGCATCCCTGGTAAGGGAGACCCGCTGCAGCGAGGATCTTCACGTGACTACAGTTGCAAGCTGCTTCCCTTCCACCCAGAGTTTCCTTGAGGTCAAGGCTCTCGAATGCGCCCTTGCCGTCAAGGGTGGGGCCGACGAGGTGGACATTGTCCTTTCGCTCGCCAATTTCCTGGACGGGAACTACGCTCAGGCAAAGGCCGAAATCGAGGCTATGCGCAAGGCTATTGACGCTGAGGCTGCCCTTCAGGGCCGCAAGGTGGTGCTGAAAGTCATTCTTGAGACAGGTCTTCTCCGCTGTCCGGAGAAAATTGCCGCCGCCTCCCTTCTTGCGATGGAGGCCGGAGCCGATTTCATAAAGACATCGACAGGCAAGGTCGAGACCAATGCCACTCCCGAGGCCGCTATTGTAATGTGCCAGGCCATCAGGGCATACTGGCAGAAGACCGGCCGCAAGGTGGGCTTCAAGGCCGCCGGAGGTATCTCGACTGCAAGCGATGCCGTTCTATACTATCTCATAGTAAAGACCATTCTGGGTCAGGAGTGGCTTACCAAGGACCTTTTCCGTCTCGGAGTGAGCCGTCTGGGGAACAGCCTTATGAGTGAAATTGAGAAAAAAGAGGTGAAATTCTTCTGATTTCTTCAGTTATTTAAAACTTTTAAATTGGGTCGGACACGCATTGTGGACGGCCCAGTTTGCGTTTTTGGAAAAAAGTTTACATTTAAACGATTAAATCGCTTGGTAAACGGATAATTGTTCTGAACTTTGCCGTCAGAAAAACAAAAACGAAGAACTATGAAGAACTTCTTTTTCTCTTTGTCGCTTTTCTTGCTGCTCTCGCTTTCCTGCAGCAAGACTTCTTCCCTCCCTTCAGCGGGAGTGGATCCTATGGAAGGTCATGATATGATAGTTCTGGGTGAGAGGCTTTCCGATCCCTATTCGCTTGAGAATATGACCAGGGCCTATCAGAGTCTTTATCCTACAAAGGCTGACAGAGTCCCCATCTCGGAGACCCATCTTTATGTGCGCTTCCTGCCCAAGACCGAATCGGAGCTCGAACTGCTTTCTTCCCGGGTGGAACATCTGCTTGACCATCCTGTTGACTATCAGATAATCCGCGAAGGGGATTACTATATGGACCCGAGCCTTCCTCAAGGGAGCATCACCTGGCAGTATGCTGTGGTGGACAAGGATTTCGACTTTCCGGAAGGGATTGCCTATGAGCTTTTGCATAAGTGCTACCTGCCTTCGGACAGTCCCGCTTCGAAGTCAGAAGACATAGACTGGCCCTCCCTTGAGCGGGAGGCTTATAGGCTCAGTGGCAATTCCGATCTGCTGCAGGGGACCAAAGCGGACGCTGGGACGGCCGTCCCCAAGGGCAGGATTACAATCTCGGACCCTTCGCTCGGAGGCAAGGAAGAAGGCGTGAAGGGGGTTAAAGTGTCCTGCAACACTTTTGTGAAGTTTGACAGCGCCTTTACCGATGAGAACGGCTGTTACTCATTGAAGCGTACGTTCAGTTCGGCTCCCCGCTACCGTCTGGTGTTCAAAAACCGCTACGGCTTCGCTTTGGGATTCAATCTGATACTTGTCCAGGCATCGGCCTCTTCGCTTGGAAAGCAGAGTGCCGAAGGTTTCGATCTCTGCGTGTTTGCTGATTCGGAGCGCAAGCTCTTTACCCGCTGCGTGGTGAACAATGCCGGCTATGACTACTACTCTATGTGCAAGACTGACAATGGAAGTATGAAGACCCCGCCTCAGAATCTGCGCCTGTGGCTGTTCCAGTTCCTGGACAAAAGCAGTGCTGTGATGATGCACCAGGGAGCGATAGTGGATTCGGGAAAGCTTGCTTCCCTGCTTGGGGAATATGCCGGGATAGTGAAGATTTTCCTGCCGGACATAACTCTGGGCGTGAAGGGTTATGAGGACTATGCGTCCCTCTATGCCCTTGCCTGCCACGAATTTGCGCACGCCAGCCATTATATGGCGGTGGGCAATTCCTTCTGGGATAAATATGCCGACTACATAATCTCGTCCTTCATATCTTCGGGTTTCATAATGTACGGCAGCGGCACCGACGGGGACAGCGGCTACTGTGAAGTGGGAGAGATGTGGGCTTACTATATGCAGAGCGCGATGTACAAGGACCGCTATGGGGACAAGGTCAATTTTGGAACGGAGTTCTGGTTCAGCCCGCAGATTTTCTCTTATCTGGACGAAAAGGGAATGGACCGCTACAAAATTTTCGACTGTCTGGGAGGGGACGTGATTGACAGGACGGTGTTGAAAAAGAGAATGACCAGCCTCTACCCGCAGTTCAAGACCAGCATCAACCAGGCCTTCTCGAAGTACAACTGATTGCAAACTTAAGCTATCAAAACTATGCGTAAATTTTTGCTCGGCTTTTGCCTTGCGGCTTCTCTGGGCTTCTTTGGTTTCTCTGTTCAGGAATGCCGCTGCCAGGAGTATTCCCTTTCCACCAATCTTGCCGACTACGCCAATCTGGGAACCCTCAACCTGGAAGCTTCGTACGGAGTGGCACGAAAATGGAGCCTTGTGGCCGCTCTCAAGTACAATCCCTTTTCGTTTGACAATCAGGGAGTTCCGGCAGCGAACAAGCAGCGTTCCCTGAGTGCGGGAGTGCGCTACTGGCCCTGGCACATATACTCGGGCTGGTGGATGAGCGGCGCTGTAAGGTACCAGGAGTACAGCGTCAGCGGGCTTTCGTCCGAGGAAAGTACTCAGGGAGACCGCTTCGGCTCCAGTTTCGGGGCAGGCTATTCCTTTATGCTCACCAAATACCTGAACCTTGAGTTGGGCGCCGGTTTCTGGGCAGGTTACGATATGTATATGAAGTACAGCTGTGCCACTTGCGGACGCCCGATTGAGAATGGACGCAAATTTTTTGTATATCCGTCCAACATATTATTGGGTCTTTCTTTTGTTTTCTGAGAATTTTGACTATATTTGCAGTCCATTCGGGCGCGGGTGGCGAAATGGTAGACGCGCTAGTTTCAGGAGCTAGTGTCAATTGCGACGTGTGAGTTCGACTCTCATCCCGCGCACAAATAATTAAAGATTAAGATTATGCTGAGTGCAATTCTTTTTCTCTTCCTTACCGCTGCCCCTTTCAACGTTCTTGTTGAGGAGCAGCGTTCCGGTTATAAATGCCAGCTGATAGAGTACAAAGTCCCTGACGGAGATCTGGTGCGGACTTACCTTCTGGTGCCCGACTCCGCTTCGAAGCGCCGCAAGGCTCCGGCTCTTGTCTGTCTTCACGACCACGGAGCCCGCTTCGACATAGGCAAGGAGAAGCTCGTAAGGCCCATCGGGGGTACTGAACAGCACATAGTTCAGTCTTCCCGTCAGTGGGTTGACGACAATTTCGACGGAGTCTGGTTTGCCGACAGCCTGGCTTCGCTGGGCTATGTGGTCATAGTCCCCGATATGCTCTATTGGGGAGAGCGGCGAAGCCGAGAGTGCGACGAGTGGTCCCGCTCCCGTTTCGGAGCCAAGGCCGATAACGAAGCCGAGCTGAAAAAGACGGTTTATGAAGGCCAGCGGGAGGTGTATGATTCGCTAAGCCGAAAGGGCGTGACCTGGGCAGTTAAGACTCTGCAGGAAGACGCCTATGCGGCCTGGCTGCTTTCCCGGCTGGATTATGTGGATCCGCAAAGGATAGGCTGTTTCGGCTGGTCAATGGGAGCCCATAGGGCCTGGCTGCTGACTGCTTTCTGCCCTTATGTAAAGACCGGAGTCGCCCTTTGCTGGATGACTCTGAAAAGCACCTGCGCCAATCCTCCCAAGGCTTCCGATTTTTCTATGCTTATCCCGGGCCTGAGGGACCGGTATGACTTTCCGGACATAGCCCTCGCGCTCGCCCCGAAGCCTTTCTGCTTCCTCAATGCTTCCGAAGACCACCTCTTCCCCAAGGCCGAAACCGATTCAGCCTTTGCCGCTATGCAGTCTGTCTATTCTTCCCTCTCGCTGGACGGAGTTCTGACTACGGAGTATTTCGAAGGGGACCATCATTGCGGCAAGGCTGTCCAGAAGCGTATCTGCTCGTATCTTGAAGATAATCTTTAGCCTCTATGCTTGCAACCCTAGCTGCAGTCTGTCTGTCGTCAGTCCCGTTTGCCGTTCTTGCCGAAGAGCAGAGGGAGAACTACCGCTGTCTGAAGATAGAATATACAGTCAGTGATTCCGATCCGGTCAGGGCCTATCTTCTGGTACCCGATGCGGCCCTTCAGGGCGGGAAATGCCCCGCAGTTTTATGCTTTCACGAGCATGCAGGGCTCTTCTATGCCGGCAAAGAAAAGCTTGTCCGCTCTATGGAGGGAGAGTCTCAGGCGGTGCGCTCCAGTGCAGACGCCTGGGTTCGGCAGGCCTATGACGGAGTATATTTCGGCGACAAACTGGCTTCGCTGGGCTATGTTGTCATTGCCCCCGATATGTATTACTGGGGAGAAAGATGCCCCGACCGCAAGAAAGGCCTGAAAGAAGACAAGGCCAAGCTGGTAGAAAGCCAGAAGAGTGTCT
Source organism: uncultured Bacteroides sp. (assembly GCA_945874355.1). Lineage (GTDB taxonomy): Bacteria > Bacteroidota > Bacteroidia > Bacteroidales > UBA932 > Cryptobacteroides. The sequence goes on along the minus strand of CAMCGB010000004.1, from coordinate 76,933 downwards.
ATGACAGTCTGATGGCTCAGCCAAGGAGCGAGAACTGGGCCGAGAAAACGCTTGGGGAGGACCTTTACGCCGCGCAGTTGCTAGCTTCGCTGGACTTTGTGGACAAAAGCAGTATAGGGGTGTTCGGCTTTTCGATGGGCGCTCACCGGGCCTGGATGCTGGCCGCCTCTTCTCCTCTGGTCAAGACCGGGGTGTCGCTGTGCTGGATGAGCCTTAAGTCCTACTGTGTCACTCCGCCAAAACAGGCCTACTATCCGATAATGATACCCCGCCTGAGGGAGCAGTATGATTTCCCGGACGTGGCGATAGCGCTGAGGAGCCGTCCCTTCTGCTTTATCAACGCGACTGAAGACGAGTTCTTCCCCTGTGAAGCAGCCAGAAAGGCCTTTGCGATAATGCAGGATTACTACAGCGAAGTCGGAGCGCAAGGGAAGCTGGTCACTGAATTTTTTGAAGGGACGCACAGCTGTCCTCTCCCTGTTCAGGAGAGGATAATCAGCTTTTTTGCAGATAATCTGTAACGCTCTTGCGCTCCCATCTAGAGTTCCAGAGCCTTGTTGAAGGTGGTGTCTATCGCAAGGTAGATGTGGTAGTATGCGTTCTCCGAAAGCAGCGAGTAGCGTCCTACCAGAGCCTTTACCTGGGTCATCAGATAGATTCCGTCCTTTTTCCACTCAGCCTCTGAAGGCTTGAGAGAGTCCCGATTGAGGGCAAAGGCAAGGAATTCCTTCTCGAGTGGTGCGGAATTGAGATATGCGTCGAGCTCCCCGAATGAGGCAATCGAGGCTATGCGGTCGCGATGGCGCTCGAAAAAGTCCGAAGCGAACCTCATCGTGGTGGCTTTGCGGCTGCAGTCCATATAGAACTTCCCGGCCTTGGTCGTGTCCATCGCCACGAAAACATCGGGGAGTATACCTCCGTTTTCGACCTTCATGCTGTCGGCCACTACCATCTCTCCCTCGGAGTAGCGCTTATACACCTCGTAGTTGTAATCTTCGCTGTAGGGCTTCTGGATGCAGCGTCCCGAAGGAGTGTAGAAGCGGGCCACGGTAATTCTCATTCCCGACCCGTCGGTAAAGTAGAAAGGCTCCTGCACCAGCCCCTTTCCGAACGAGCGGCGGCCTATGATTGTTGCTCTGTGATTGTCCTGAAGGGCTCCGGCCACAATTTCGCTCGACGATGCGGTGTTCTCGTCGATGAGCACCTTGAGCCTTATATCCTTGAAGGGCCCCCGTCCGTCGGCAAGATACTCTTCTTTCTTGCGGTGCAGTCCTTCCATATATACTATGGTGTCGCCCTTTTCCAGGAAGAGGTTCGACAGTGACAGGGCCTGGTCCATAAAGCCCCCGGTATTGTCCCTGAGGTCCAGAATCATCTCCTTCATCCCCTCGCCTTTCAGTTTGATGCCGTTTTCCAGCATTTCCTTAGCTGTTGTGCGGGAGAACTTGGAGAGCCTCAGGTACGCCACGGAGTCGCTTACCATAAAGGCCGCGTCCACGCTGTGCGTGGGAATCTTCCCGCGGGTAATCTCGAACGGTATGATTTCCTTTCCCCTCTGGATGCTCAGCCTTACCTTGCTCCCGGCCTTTCCCTTGATGCGCCTGACCATACTGTCCTGGGGGAATTTGACTCCCGCGATAGGCGTATCATCGACCTTGAGCAGCTTGTCTCCGCTCTGAAGCCCCACCTTCTCGGAAGGGCCTCCGGGGATAACCTCTATCACCACGGCAGTGTCGTTGGGAACGTTGAACTGTATTCCTATACCATCGAAATTAGCGGCCAGTTCTTCCTCGTGTTCCTCCAGCGAGCGGGGCTCCATATAATAGGAGTGGGGGTCGAGCGACTGCAGGGCTGCCGCTATTGCCGCCTCTGATACTTTGGAATAATCTATGGTATCGACATAATTCTCCTCCAGGCTCCGCAGGACCAGGCTCAATTTGCTCCAGTCTCCCCCTGACACTTTCATTTTGCCGCGAGGACTGATTTTCTGTGCGCACAACACTGCAAGGGCGCCGATTGCCACTCCGAGCAGGGCCACCCATACTGATGATTTCTTCATAACTGTCAATCTACCTTTTCGACTTCGATTCCGGCCCTCCTGAGCAGATCCACTCCGTCTGTGAGACGGTATTCGTCCTTATAGACCACTCTTTTGATGCCGGCCTGGATAATCAGTTTTGAACATTCTATACAGGGAGCCGCTGTCACATACAGGGTCGCATCCTGGGAACTGTTGCCGGACTTTGCTACCTTGGTGATTGCATTGGCTTCTGCGTGAAGCACATAGGGCTTGGTGACCCCATTCTCGTCCTCGCAGATGTTCTCAAACCCTGAAGGAGTGCCGTTGTAGCCGTCGGAGATAATCATCCTGTCCTTTACGAGCAGGGCTCCCACCTGACGACGTTTGCAGTAGGAGTTCCCCGCCCATATTTCGGCCATTTTTATGTATTTGTCGTCGAATTTGCTCATTTCCTAATTGGTGTCTCTCTGATAGAGATATCTTTTGATGCTCTTCTTGGGAGTTCTTTCGAAATCCTCGGGCATGAATTCTATTTTACGTATCTGTGCATAATTCGGCAGCCTGCGGTTGATCTCGGGCAGACCTTCCTTAAGCCTCTGCTCCAGCTGCTCTCCGCTCATTCCGTCCATCTCTGCCTGATGGTAGTCGGGGTAAATCAGGGCGGTAAGTCCTCCCTTCTCTTCAACTACCAGCGAATCAACCACATAGGTGACATTGTTGATGACTGCTTCCAGCTCTTCGGGGTAGATGTTCTGGCCTGAAGGACCGAGTATCATACACTTCGAGCGTCCCTTGAGGTAGAGGAAGCCGTCCTTGTCCACAATACCCATATCGCCGGTGCGGAACCATCCGTCCTTTGTGAAAGTCATCTTGGTGGCCTCGGGATTCTTGAAATATCCAAGGAATACGTTAGGACCTTTTACCTGCACTTCTCCGGGGATTGTATAGGGGTCCTTGGAGTCAATTCGGATTTCGCATCCGGCTACGGGACGTCCGCAAGACCCGGCGCGGGACTTCCACCACTTTGCGTATGTGATGATGGGGGCGCACTCAGTCATACCGTAGCCCACAGTGAAGGGGAAGTGAATCTTGCGCATAAACTGCTCTACTTCAGGGTTGAATGCTGCTCCGCCGAGTATGACTTCTTCAAAACGGCCTCCGAAGGCCTCTATCATAGAATTGCGTATCTTCTTGAGTATAATCTGGTTCACTATAGGGATACGCATAAACGAGTTGAGACGGTCCACAACCGGCTTGACCTGGTTCTTATAGACTTTTTCGATGATCAGGGGCACTGCGATGATGACGTCCGGGTGAATCTCGCCGAAGGCCTTCAGGATGACTTTGGGGCTGGGGATACGGGTAAGGAAGTGTACGTGTGCACCTATGGTTATCTCGAAGAGGAACTCGAACATCATTCCGTACATATGAGCGGAGGGCAGCATAGCCACGATTTCCGACTCGCAGTTCATCTGCGGCTCGGCTTCTTCGCGCGCGAATACTATATTGGCATAGAGAGCACGATAAGGAATCATTACACCCTTTGAGAATCCGGAAGTGCCTGAAGTGTAGTTGATTAAGGCTAGCTCTTCGGGCTTGTCCTCATGGAAGTTAAGATTCTCCGGCTTATATCCTTCGGGGTAGAGAGAAGTGAAGGTCTCGAGAAGCTTTTTCTTTATCTCAGCCCCGTCCCTGTTTTTGGCATAAAGGAAACTGAGGTCGCTCATTTGCACAATGACCTCCAGGCCGGGCATTTCGATTTCTGAAAGTCCTTCCCATATCATCTCGTCCACAAAAAGGACTCTGGACTCCGAGTGGTTCACCAGGTAGTGGATATTCTCGGGCTTGAACTCGTGCAGGATGGGCACGGGCACTGCTCCATAGGTCATAGCTGCAAGGAAGCACACGCCCCAGTTGGCCTGGTTGCGCGAGCAGAGTGCCACTTTTTCACCTTTCTTCAGCCCGCACTGCTCAAAAGCGATCTGGAGGTACTTGATTCTTTGGGCTACCTCTGAGTATTTGAGTGTAGTGCCCTGATAGTTGGACAGCGCTTCGCGCTCCCAATTTTCACGAAAGCTCTTTTCGAGGAGCTTGTTTACTGATTGGAATTCCATATCTTCAATCCTTTTTTGTCCCAGACAAGGAAGCTTCCCGTCCGGTAAAATATTATGTGTGTGTCCCTGGCGGGCCATTTTAGATTCTCTTCCCTTTCTTCGCACAGGGCAAAACTGCGCACTGCCTTCTCGCTTCCATAAATGTGCCATCCGAGGGCTGAGGCATGGAAGGAATCGTCTTCCAGCGAGAATGTTTCACCATAAAGGGCGGGTATGAAGCCTCTGTAGGGGTTTTCTGCAGGGGCCGAGTCGGGACATTCCCTGCCCCGGACGAGCAGAACTTTCCGCCCGTTCTCCTGCACAAGGGCGACTTCTTTCACGTCCAGCTCCTTCTCCCATTTGAGCGGGTCCTTGCCGCTGTCGGCTTTCAGCTCGTCGAGCTTCCGCCTGTACTTGGTAAGTCCGGCTCCTGCATCCAGATATTTTTCGTAGCCGCTGCGGAAATCGGTGCAGGGGGCGCTCAGGCTCACGGCGAATTCGGTGCCCACGGGCAGCACGGCGCCAAGGCGGCTTTCTGCAGGCGGCAGCCCTTCCATCAGGTCAGACAGATATACTCTGCCTTCGGGACGGGCGAATTTGACTTCGTAGCTGCCTGCGCTCTGGGCGCACAGAAGAATGGTCCACTCGCTGCAGCGGTTGAGGATTCGGGTCAGGTTCCTGAAAGTGAATGCCTCCGAGAACAGCCCTTTGGGGGTGAAACGGGCGGCTCCGCTATTGCGCAGGATGATGAAAGCCCCGCTGCCCGAACTCTGCTCCAGGGCGGAGCTGAAGTCCTGGGCGTCCAGAATAGAGTGGCCTTCGCTCAGATGCCGTTTGCAGGCTGTGAGCAGGGATTGTGATTCGCTGACGAGCATCACGTCCTTTCCTGCCTGAAGTGCATCGGAGGAGGAAATGAGCTCGGAAAAAAGCCCCGAGGAGGCTGCACGCTGTTTGAGGTCGGCAAAATCCGAGGCCACATCGGCCTTGGCGCTGACAGGGCAGAGGCTCATAACGGGAACCAGCTTTCCCTGAAAGCAGTACGATACAAGACAGGTGTATGCTTCCAGTCCGCTCAAATCCAGTTTCGAGAGTTTACCCGAGGGACTCGGAAGGATGCCGAGGTTTTTGGGGGAGTCACAATACACCAGAGCCAGCGCGTCGGAAGGAGCCGTGCGGAAGGCAGCCAGCTTCTCTTCGCTTAGGGCGGCGGGCGAAGACGACCTCTCTGCGCAGGAACACAGAGTCAGGGTCAGTACAAGTAAAACGACAGCGAATTTGCGCATATCAGGCAAAGATAACAATTATTTGCTCAGGTTTCGCATGCGAAACTTAAATTTTTTATTATGATTTTTCGTGGAATTCAGTAACTTTGCACGATTATTTCGGTTATATATGCAAGATATCAGGAACATTGCAATCATCGCCCACGTCGACCACGGTAAGACCACCCTCGTGGACAGGATGATTTATCAGGCGAATCTGGTCCGCCAGCCCGAGAATCTGGGACAGCTGATTCTGGACAACAACGACCTCGAAAGGGAAAGAGGCATCACCATTCTGGCAAAGAATGTGTCAGTGACATACAAAGGGGTCAAAATCAATATTATAGATACTCCGGGCCATAGCGATTTCGGAGGCGAAGTGGAGAGGGTGCTGAATATGGCTGACGGTGTTCTGCTGCTCGTGGACGCCTTCGAAGGCTGTATGCCCCAGACCCGTTTCGTGCTTCAGAAAGCCCTTCAGATGGGGAAGAAGCCCGTGGTCGTAATCAACAAGGTCGATAAGCCCAACTGCCGTCCCGACGAGGTTCAGGAAGAAGTTTTCGATCTGATGTGCAATCTCAACGCCACGGACGACCAGCTCGATTTCACTACCGTTTATGGCTCTGCAAAGCAGGGCTGGATGTCGCTGGACTGGAAAAAGCCCGGCACTGACATCACTCCTTTGCTCGATACTATACTCGAAGTCATACCTGCTCCGCAGGTGGTCGAGGGCACACCCCAGCTTCTTATCTCCTCGCTGGAGTTCTCCCCCTATGTGGGCAGGATAGCCGTGGGCAAGATTACCCGTGGGTCCCTCAAGACCAGCTCGCAAGTGAGTCTGTGCAAGCGCTATGATGTGGTCCAGAAGCAGAAAATCAAGCAGCTGATGGTGTTCGAGGGCCTGGGCAAGACCAATGTGGATGAAGTGAATTGCGGCGATATATGTGCAGTAGTCGGCATCGAAGGCTTCGAGATTGGCGACACCATTGCAGATTTCGAGAATCCTGAGGCTCTGGAGCCCATCGCCGTGGACGAGCCTACGATGAGTATGCTCTTCACCATCAACAATTCCCCGTTCTTCGGCAAGGATGGCAAGTTTGTGACTTCCAGGCATATAAAGGAAAGGCTCGAGAAGGAGCTGGAGAAGAACCTGGCCCTGAGGGTGAAGCCCGGCCTTACGGCCGACAGTTTCGTTGTGTACGGCCGCGGAGTGCTGCATCTTTCAGTGCTTATCGAGACTATGCGAAGGGAGGGCTTCGAGCTGCAGGTGGGTCAGCCCAAGGTGCTGGACAAAACTATCGGCGGGCAGAGGTGCGAGCCTATAGAGGAGCTCTCGATTGAAGTTCCGCAGGAGTTCGTGGGCGCCGCCATCGAGATATCTACCCGACGCAAGGGAGCCCTTATACATATGGAACCCCGCGGGGACAGGACTCTGCTGGAGTTCGAAATTCCGACCCGCGGCCTGATGGGTCTGCGCTCCAACCTTCTTACCGCATCCCAGGGCGAAGCCATCGTAGCTCACCGTTTCAAGGAGTACCAGCCGTTCAAGGGAGAAATCGAGAGGCGCAGCAACGGTTCGCTCGTCTCGCTTGAAACTGGCCAGGCCATAGCCTATTCGATGAACAAGCTTCTGGACAGGGGCCGTTTCTTCGTCGAGCCCGGTGAGGATATCTATGCCGGCCAGGTCGTCGGAGAGCACACCAGAGAGAGGGACCTGAACATCAATATCTGCAAGACAAAGAAGCTTACAAATGTACGCGCAGCCGGTTCCGATGAGAAGATAGTGCTCCCTCCTGCCATCAAGTTCTCGCTCGAGGAGGCCTTGGAGTACATTCAGGAGGATGAGCTGGTGGAAGTGACTCCCCATTATATGAGGATACGCAAAATTCTGCTCGATCCTCTTGCCAGAAAGCGCAACAGCGACAACGAAGATTGATATTTGGTCGAATTTTGGTTGAATAATAGAAAAAAATCATTATCTTTGCAACCCTTTATAGTAAATCTCAAAGGCCTCAGCCGCGGTGAAAGCCGTTTTGAATGGGAGGCCGGAGCGGAGTTCTTTGAATCGTTCGGGAATGAAGACATCCTGGATGCGCAGGTGAAGGCCGAGGCCACAGTGGTGAACAAAGGCGCGCGCATTGAGGTCAGTTGCAGCCTTGAAGGCAGCGTGACCGTGCCCTGCGACAGGTGTCTTGATGACCTTGTGCTGGAGTTCAGTACCGGTTTCGAGGAGACTTACATCCCCGAGGGGACGGAGCTCGACCTGGGTCAGGATGTGTATGACTTTGTCATCATATCTCTTCCTATCGTGAGGGTGCACCCTGACGGCGAATGTAACGAAGATACTATAAAGTATTTGAGCAAATAATATTAAAAAAGATAAAAAATGGCACATCCGAAACACAAACTTTCAAAGCAGCGTAGGGACAAGCGTCGTACCCACGATTTCGCCCCTGTACCTACCCTTGCTACCTGCCCCAACTGCGGAGCTACCGTGATGTATCATCGCGTTTGCCCTGAGTGCGGCTATTATAGAGGACGTCAGATCATCGTCAAGGACGCTGAGTAGGCGCGAAGAGATTAAGGAGCCGTGCTGAGCGGCCCTCCGGCCCCGTAGTTCAACGGATAGAACGTGGGTTTCCTAAACCTAAAATAGTGGTTCGATTCCACTCGGGGCTACAAAAAACGTGACTGGAAGTCTTTCGGCTTCCAGTCACGTTTTTTGCTTCGCTGCGCTCGGTTATTTCCCGGTCATGATGTCGAGCACACAGCGGTCAGTCTCGTTCATCGCTTCGCGTCCGATCTTGGTGAGATTGTGGATGGAACGGTCCACGTCGTCGTCGATGATTCCCTCCACGCTTGAGACGCATTCGCCTTCCATAGCCATCATAGCCGAAAGCACGGCAGTCGAAACCCCGCTTGTCAGCTTGAGCGCGCAGCTGGGCTTCGCCCCGTCGCAGATCATACCTGTCAGATTGGCTATCATATTCTTCACGGCCCAGCACACCTGCTCGTAGCCTCCGCCCATAAGATAGGTGATTCCGCAGCTCGAACCGGTCGAAGCCACAACGCAGCCGCACAGGGCAGAAAGTCTGCCGAGGCTCTGCTTGATGTATATGGCTGTAAGGTGGCTCAGGGTAAGAGCCCTGATGCGCTGCTGCTGTGTGGCGCCGCACTCCTGGGCGTAAACCACCACGGGAAGGGTGGCGGCTATGCCCTGGTTGCCCGAGCCCGAATTGCTCATCACCGGAATCATAGCCCCCGCCATCCTCGCGTCGCACGCCGCGCAGGTGTACGACAGTATCCTTGAAAAGATGCTGTCGCCCATAGTTTTTCTCTCCAGCTCGCGGTTCAGCATCTTGCCCAGTTTGTGGCCGTACTCGCCTTTGAACGACAGCTCCGCCGCCTGCTTGTTGAGCCTCTCCGCTTCGAGTATGAACTCTATCTCCTCTATGGGGCTTTCGGTCGCGAAGTCCCACACTTTGCGAAGGCTCAGCCCGCTCTCGTCCTGCTCCCCGGAGCCGCAGCTGCCGCCGGAAAGGCTCCCACGCCTGTCCAGAAGGACTTTCCCGCCTTGGCTTTCGAACACAAAGCTGCTGTGTCCGCCCGCTATGACAGCGCAGGATTCAAGCCCTTTGGAATCAGTGACTTTTACCTCAATATAAAGCTTCTCCTTTATGCCTTCCTTGAGTTTGATGCCGATTCTGCCTTCAGAGATGTACTGTTTCCCCCCGGCTACATCCTCCGGAGTGACATCCTTGAGGACCTCGAGCCCGTATTCGCTTTTCCCTACCGAAGCTCCCAGGGCTATAGCAATCGGAAGCCCGGTCATACCCGTACCCGGGATACCTACCCCCATCGCGTTTTTCAGGATATTGGCGCTCAGCAGCACTTCAATCCTCTCCGGAAGGCTTCCCAGCAGCTCTGCGGCCCTGCTGGTGCAAAGGGCTACAGCTATGGGTTCGGTGCATCCTATTGCAGGTACGACTTCGCGTTTTATGAGTCTGATGATACTATCTCTTTCTTCTTTGGGCAGCAGCATGACAATACTTTTTATTTTACTTTCGAATCGCAGTACCAGCACCTCGTGGTTCCGTTGTCACTCTTGCGGAAACGGGGCTGTACATTCTTCTCGTGATTGCAGATACACTTGGGATTGGTGCAGTGAAGGGTCGCATCGAGCAGGGGCTCTTCGCTCTCGGGCATAGGGTGCTTTTCGTCATCCTTCCACTCAAGCAGCTTGCAGATCAGCGCCATACGAACGAACTTGCCGTTTTCGACCTGGCGGAAATAGGCGGCCCTGGGGTCCTTGTCCACTTCGGTAAGAATCTCGTTCACCCTGGGAAGGGGATGCAGCACTGCCATCTTCTCCTTTGCGAGCGCCATTCTTCGGTTGTCCAGTACGAAACTGTCCTTCACCCTGTCGAACTCGTCTTCGTCGAGGAACCTCTCCTTCTGGACCCTGGTCATATACAGTACGTCCAGCTCCGGCATCACTTCGTCCAGATTATCCGTCTCGCGATACTCTATGCCCATCTTCTCGCACACGTCCTGCTTGATGTAGTCGGGAAGCTGCAGCTCGTGAGGTGCAATCAGGATGACCCTTACGCCCTCGTAGCGCGAGAGAGCCTTGATAAGGGAGTGAACGGTGCGCCCGAATCTGAGGTCGCCGCAGAAGCCTATGCAGATGTTCCCGATATGGCCCAGTTCCCTCTTGATGGTCAGAAGGTCTGTAAGTGTCTGGGTGGGATGGCTATGGCTTCCGTCTCCTGCGTTGATGATAGGCACTGCAGAGACTTCGGCAGCCGCGAGAGGTGCTCCCTCTATGTAGTGCCTCATCGCAATCACGTCGGCAAAGCAGCCTACCACCCTGATTGTGTCCTGGACGGTCTCGCCCTTGCTGACAGAAGAACTCTTGGCGTCTGAAAATCCCAGCACATTGCCTCCGAGCTCCATCATTGCCGAGGTGAAACTCAGCCTTGTACGGGTGCTCGGCTCATAGAACAGGGTGGCCAGCTTGCGGTGGGCCATCACGCTCTGATACTTGCTGCGGTCTGCGATTATGTCTTCCGCCATTGCAATGATCTGGTCCGTTTCCTCGCGGGTCAGGTCGGTAGGATCGATAAGGTGTTTCATTGCTGTGATTACAAATTGTTTCTGAATTCGAGTATGGTCTTTTTGTCTTCAGGTTTGATGTAACCCATTTCGGCAGCGACCTCCACAAGGCTGTCCAGGTTGCTGAGCGAATGGTTCTCGACCCCTGCGCCGGCAAGTCTTTCAAGGCCTTTGCGTATGCCGTAGGTGAAAATGCTTACCACTCCCAGAACCTCGGCTCCTTCTTCCCTCAGGGCGTTCACCACCTCTATCACGCTGCCTCCGGTCGAAATCAGGTCCTCGACCACCACCACTTTCTGCCCTTTCTCAAGCTTGCCTTCGATGCGGTTGGTCCTTCCGTGGCTCTTGGCCTCGCCGCGCACATATCCCATAGGGAGCGAAAGTATCTGGGCTGTCAGTGCAGCGTGTGCAATGCCGGCTGTTGAAGTGCCCATAAGAGCCTCGCAATCAGGGAAGTAAGTCTTTACAAGAGAAGCCAGCCCGTTCTCTACCTTATCTCTTGTTTCGGGGTAGGACAGGGTCAGGCGGTTGTCGCAGTAGATAGGACTTTTGATGCCGCTCGCCCAGGTGAAGGGCTCCTGCGGCCTGAGGAATACGGCTCCTATCTTCAGGAGTTCTTTTGCAATGAGTTGTTCCATACTATGTCAGTCGTTAAGAAATTCTTTTACGCACCTCAGATATGAGGCCACAGGGTCGGCAGCGGCAGTCACGGGACGCCCTACCACTATGAAGTCAGAGCCTATTTCGCGGGCCTTTGCGGGAGTGGTGATGCGCACCTGGTCGTCGCTTCCCGAGTCGGCGAAACGTATGCCCGGGGTGACGGTCAGGAAGCCCTGTCCGCAGGCTCCTTTTACTCCGGCCGCCTCAAGAGGCGAGCATACCACTCCGTCCAGCCCTGCCTTGAGGGTGTTGGTGGCGTAGTGGATGATGGTAGAGTTGATGTCGGAGCCGATCAAAAGCTCTTCCCTCATCCTCTGTTCGCTGGTGGAGGTGAGCTGGGTGACCGCAATCAGAAGGGGCCTGCTCCCGTCCTCGCGGGTGAGCCCTTCGAGGGCCGCCTTCATCATTTCAATTGTGCCTGCGGCGTGCACATTGCACATATCCACATCCAGTGAAGAGAGAACCTTCATTGCCTTGCGCACGGTGTTGGGTATGTCGTGGAGCTTGAGGTCCAGAAAAATCTTGTGTCCCCGGGACTTAATGTCCCTTACGATTTGCGGGCCTTCGCTGTAGAAGAGTTCCATACCAATTTTAACAAATGGCTTCCTTTCGAGCCTGAAAAGGTCCAGGAAGTCAAGGGTCTGGGCCCTGCTGCTGAAGTCGCAGGCTATGATGACATCTTTGTTGAGCATATTTTATCGGTTAACTGTTCCTATTATATCTGTCAGGCTGTCGATGCCCAGAGAGTCCATAAGGGCAGGAAGCCTGTGCACAATCTCCTCACATACAAAGGGATTGCGTAAGTTCTCGGCTCCCACCTGCACGGCGCTTGCTCCGGCCATCATCATTTCGATGACATCCTCGGCGCTTGCCACTCCGCCGCAGCCCATTATGGGTATGCTGCATTTGCGGGCGGTCTGGCATACCATCCTGAGGGCAATCGGGAAAATCGCCCTGCCCGAGAAGCCTCCCATTCCGGCGGCTATCACGCTGCTGCGGCGACGGATGTCAATCCTCATTCCGAGGAAGGTGTTCACAAGGGTGAGCCCGTCCGCTCCCGCATCCTGGCAGGCAAGGCCTATCTCGCTGATATCCGTCACATTGGGACTCAACTTGATGAATACAGGCTTGTGGCAGACCTGCTTGACCGCAGCAGTGACCTCGGCGGCGCTTTTCGCGCTGGTGCCGAAAGCCATTCCTCCGTTGTGGACGTTGGGGCAGGAGATGTTCACTTCTATTATATCTATGCCTTCGCATTCGTCGGCCCTGCGGCAGCACTCCCTGTACTCGTCCAGGCTGAAGCCGCTGATGTTCGCTATCACGGCGTTATGGAAGCAAGAGCGCAGAGCGGGTACTTTATCGTTTACCAGAGCGTCGATGCCGGGGTTCTGCAGTCCCACGGAGTTGATCATTCCGCCTTCGCACTCGGCGATCCTTGGGGTGGGATTGCCGTAGCGCGGGTTGAGCGTTGTGCCCTTGAGGCTGATGCCGCCAAGCAGGTTCAGATCCAAGCTGTCCTTAAGTTCAAGTCCGAATCCGAAGGTGCCGCTGGCGGGGATGACCGGGTTGGGAAGGGAGACTCCCGCGAGAGTTACTTTAGTGTCTTTCAGTTCCATAGCAGGTCCTCCTTTTTGAATACCGGTCCGTCTTCGCATACTCTTTTGGGCCCGCGGGCAGTCTGGATGCTGCATCCGTAGCAGAATCCGGCGCCGCAGCCCATCCTCTCTTCAAGCGAGAACTCCCCGTCTGTCCCGAGAGCCGCGCGCACTGCCTTCATCATAGGGGTGGGGCCGCAGCAGTAGAAATAGCCGGCCTTGAGCGAGTGCTCCCTGATGGCGTCGGTCACAAAGCCTTTTGTGCCCAGAGTTCCGTCCATCGTGGCGATGTGAAGATCGAGTCCGAGCGAGCGGAAATCCTCCAGCAGCACCGCTTCGCAAGCACTGTTGAAGCCCAGTACTACGGTAGGCTTGACTCCGCGCCCGAGCAAAGCCTTGCCCAGGTACAGGAGCGGCGCCGCACCTATGCCTCCTCCAATCAGAAGGGCGGAAGAAGTGGCGGAGGAGCAGTCGAATCCGTTGCCCAGAGGGTAGAGCAGATTCAGGCTGTCGCCTTCTTTCAGTCCCGACAGGGCCTCGGTGCCCGCTCCGGTTTTTTTGACCAGAAGCGTCAGACGGCCCTCTTCGAAATCGCAGACCGAGATGGGCCTGCGCAGGAAAAAGCCTTCAAGGCTGATTTGGACAAACTGTCCGGGGAGAAACTCCGCCCTGCACTCTTCAGGGGCCTGAAGAACCAGCCTGAAACAGCCTTTTCCGAGGGGAGTGTTTTCCAGTATGGTGAAATTGCCTTTATTCATATCGTTGTGACAGTATGGAGTCATCGGCCCAGACTATGGAGCCGGATTTGATGGTGCAGACGACCTTTCCGGACAGGCGCATCCCTTCGAAGGGGGTGCTGTGGCCTTTGGAAAGGAACTCATCTCCCTTAAGTATATAGTCGCACTCTGTGTCCAGAATGGTGATGTCCGCAGGGCTTCCTTCTTTGAGGCTGCGCCCGTCCAAAGAGAAAACTCTTCGGGGCGAGTCGGTAAGGGCGCGCAGCACTGTCCCGAGTTCCACCTTGCCCGTTTTTACGAGGAAGGTGTTCAGGGCGCTGAATGCGCACTCCAGTCCGCTCACTCCCATCGCGCTGAATTCCAAGCCTTTGCTCTTCTCTTCAAGGCTGTGGGGCGCGTGGTCGGTGGCAATGGCGTCAATCGTGCCGTCCTTCAAGCCTTCAATCAGCGCGTCCCTGTCTTCGGCGCTGCGTAGGGGAGGGTTCATCTTGAAGCGTCCGTCCTCTTGAAGGTCGTCTTCGCACAGGCACAGGTAGTGGGGCGCCGTCTCGCAGCTGACCCTTACTCCGCTGCGCTTTGCCTGCCGTATGAGCTCCACGCTCTCTTTGGTGGAGATATGGCAGACGTGGTAGCGGCATCCTGTGTCGGCGCTAAGCTCCAGGTCCCTTGCAATCTGGGCGTATTCGCTCTCCGAGCATATGCCTTTATGGCCGTGGGCGGCGGCATATCTGCCTTTGTGGATATATCCGCCGTGAAGCAGGGTGTTGTCCTCGCAGTGGGCGGCTATGATGCAGTCAAGCGCGGCGCATTCCCGCATCGCCTGCCTCATCACTTCCCTGTCCTGCACTCCGCTCCCGTCGTCGGAGAAAGCGACGCAGCTGCCTTTGAGCGAGGCGAAATCCACCGTCTGCACTCCTTGTCTTCCGAGTGTTATGCACGCGTAGGGGAGGACCTGGACCACAGCGTCCCTGTCTATTATGCTTTGCTGGACGGAAATGTTCTCTTCTGTGTCAGGCGCAGGCTTGAGGTTGGGCATAGTGCACACGGTGGTGTAGCCTCCGCGTGCGGCCGCACGGCTGCCGGTAAGGATGGTCTCCTTGTAGGAGTAGCCGGGCTCGCGGAAATGCACGTGAAGGTCCACAAAGCCGGGACTCACAGTGAGGCCTGAAGTGTTGAGAACAGTTGCGGAAGGGCCGACAGAAAGGCCGTACCCCGTCTTGAAGATTATTCCGTCCCTTATGAGGATGTCTGGACCGCTGCCGCGGAGCAAAAGATCTTGAGCCATACAAGTAAAAAGGTCTTGAGCTATAATTCTGCCAAATTTAGTCAAAATTCTTCTGAAACGAAGAAAAAACTTATCAACAGGCAGGAGATGATATTTGTCGATAAATTGATTTGGAAGAGGAGAAGGAAAGTTGTAACTTTGCGACTTAGTTCATAAAATCATGAAACCGGGCATAGTTAGTGTCATAATGGGCTCAAAAAGCGACTGGGACGTAATGTCCGCCGCTTGCGGGACTCTCGACTCCTTTGGAGTATCTTACGAAAAAAAAGTAATCAGCGCTCACCGCACTCCTGAATTCTTCTGCGATTACATCTCATCGGCCGCCGAAAGGGGCGTGAAGGTCGTCATCGCCGGCGCAGGCGGAGCGGCCCACCTTCCGGGGATGGCTGCCGCGATGACCACCCTGCCTGTAATCGGAGTCCCCATCAAGAGCGCCCTCAGCGGCCTGGACTCACTTCTGTCCATAGTCCAGATGCCTTCCGGAATCCCTGTCGCCACGATGGCCATAGGAGGAGCCAAAAACGCCGCGCTGTATGCCGTGTCGATACTTGCTCTCCAGGATGAGGCCCTCGCTGAACAACTTCGTGCCTTCAGGAAAGAACAAGCTGAAAAAGTCCTTCAAACAGAACTATAGCAATGAAATCACATCGCATCTTCGTAGAAAAGTATTCGGAGTTCCGCGTTGAGGCCGAAAGCCTCAGAAACGAGTTCAACGAAAACCTTTCTTTGGGCCTGCGTACCCTCAGGCTTCTGAATGTCTATGACCTGTTCGGCTTCTCCGACGACCTGCTGGAGAAGTGCCGTTACACTGTGTTCGGGGAAGTGGTCACCGATTCGGTCACCGACACCTGCCCCCTGGAAGGGAAGAAATACCTCGCTGTGGAGTGCATCCCCGGCCAGTTCGACCAGAGAGCATCTTCGGCTGTGGACTGCGTCCATCTGATTGACCCCAGGGCGGATGTGCAGATCAAGAGCTCAAGACTCCTGATTTTCGACGATGACACCACTCCTGCCCAGATTGAGGCTGTCAAACACTATTATATAAATGCAGTCGAGTCCCGCGAGAAGGACCTTTCGAAGCTCGCCCTTTCCGACAAGGTGGATGTAAAGCCTCTTGCCGATATGAGCGGTTTCACTTCTATGGTTCCTGAGGATTATCCCGCCTTCTGCCGCGAATGGGGTCTTGCCATGAGCCGCGAAGACCTCGGCGAAGTGGTGAACTACTTCAAAAAGGAAGGCCGCAACCCTACGGAGACTGAGTTGCGCATCCTCGACACCTATTGGAGCGACCATTGCCGCCATACCACCTTCACGACCAAGCTGGAAAGCATCACCATAGACGAGTCCTTCATAAAGAAGGAGATGGAAGACGAGCTGGAGGATTTCTACCGCATCAGGGAGAGCCTCGGCAGAAGCGAAAAACCTCTCTGCCTTATGGAACTCGCCACCATCGGAGCCCGCTACCTGAAGAGCAAGGGTCTGCTCGAAGACCTGGAGCAGAGCGAGGAGAACAACGCCTGCAGCATCTTCGTGGATGTGGATGTGGATTCCCACACCGAAAGGTGGCTGCTCCAGTTCAAGAACGAAACCCATAACCATCCCACCGAGATTGAGCCTTTCGGAGGAGCTTCGACCTGCCTTGGCGGGGCCGTGAGAGACCCTCTTTCCGGAAGGGCTTATGTATATCAGGCAATGAGAGTTACAGGAGCGGCTGATATAACCGCACCTGTAAGTGAAACACTTGCCGGCAAACTGCCCCAGAGAGTCATCAGCCGCAAAGCTGCCGCCGGGTATTCTTCTTACGGCAACCAGCTCGGACTTGCCACCACCCACGTGAGGGAGATTTTCCACGAGGGTTATAAGGCCAAAAGGCTTGAAGTGGGAGCAGTAGTCGGAGCGGTGAAGGCCGACAGGGTCAGAAGAGAAAGCCCCGAGGCGGGTGATGTGATCCTGCTTCTGGGAGGACGCACCGGCCGCGACGGCATCGGCGGAGCCACAGGCTCGTCAAAGGAGCATACCGAAGCCTCGATTGAGACCTGCGGAAGCGAAGTGCAGAAAGGCAACGCTCCCGAGGAGAGAAAGCTTCAGAGACTCTTCCGCCGCCCGGAAGTGACCCGCCTCATCAAGAAATCGAACGACTTCGGAGCCGGCGGAGTGAGCGTAGCCATAGGCGAGCTCGCCCCCGGACTGGACATATACCTCGACAGGGTTCCTGTCAAATACAGCGGACTTAACCCTACTGAGCTGGCAATCAGCGAGTCGCAGGAGAGAATGGCAGTAGTGGTCCCTGCCCCCGCAAGGCAGGAATTCGAGTCCTACTGCGAGAGCGAGAACGTGGAAGTGACCTATGTGGCCGATGTGACTTCAAGGGGCCGTATGAGGATGTTCTACAAGGGAGAGACCGTCTGCGATATCAGCCGCGAGTTCATAGACAGCGCCGGAGCACCCCATTACGCTTCGGCCTGCATAGGCGCGGTCGAAAAGAAGGACATCTTCGATTTGAATCCTGAAGGAGACAGCCTCAAAGAGAAGATGCTCAGCGTGATGAAGCTCCCTAATGTGGCAAGCCAGAAGGGCCTCGTGGAGATGTTCGACTCCACCATAGGCCGCTCTACCGTGCTTATGCCTTACGGCGGAGCCACCCAGCAGACCCCGACTCAGGTTTCGGTCCAGAAACTGCCCTGCGACGGTTTCACTGACACTGCCAGCATACTCACTTTCGGCTTCGACCCCAGAGTGTCGTCCTGGAGCCCTTATCACGGAGCGGCCTACGCTGTCATCGATGCCTGCACCAAGGCAGTCAGCGCCGGAGCGGACTATTCCTCAATGAGGTTCTCATATCAGGAATACTTCGAAAGGATGACTTCCGACCCCCATACTTGGGGTCTTCCGCTGAGTGCCCTGCTCGGAGCTCTGAAGATGCAGACAAGCCTGGGCCTGCCTTCAATCGGCGGCAAGGACTCGATGAGCGGAACTTTCGAGCACATCAACGTGCCTCCGACCCTGATAGCATTCGGAGTGACCACTCTCAAGGCCTCCAGGACCATTTCTCCCGAACTCAAGTGGGAGGGGAACCGCCTCTACCTTGTGCGTCACACTCCTCTTGACAATTATATGCCCAATACGGAGCAGCTCAAGCGCAACTGGAAATTCGTGACGGAAAGAATCGGGAGCGGCGACATAGTTTCGGCCTGGGCCGTAGGAAACGGCGGAGTGGCCGAGGCCCTTGCCAATATGAGCTTCGGCAACCGCTTCGGAGTGAATGTGAAGCTTGACGAGAAGAGCCTTTTCTCAAGCCTGTACGGTTCGCTGGTGGTCGAGAGCACTTGTCAGCTGGACTTCGAGACAGCTGAGCTGCTCGGAGAGGTGACAAGCGGCGAGGACGGCTATCTGCACATCAATTCCGAAAGGGTATCGATCGACTCGCTGCTCGAAGCCAACAACGCTCCCTACAGAGCGGTATATCCTCAGAAGAGCGAGCCTGAGTCTCTGAAAATCAGACAATTCCCCAAGGACGAGAGCAATACTCCCACCCTTGTTTATCCTGGCGAGCCGGTCCAGACACCTATAGTATATATACCCGTATTCCCCGGAACCAACTGCGACTACGACACCGCCAAGGCTTTCCGCAGTGCGGGTGCCGAGGTCAGGTTCGGAGTGTTCCGCAATCTGACTCCCCAGGCTGTGCTAGACTCCATTGACGATATGGCCCGCAATCTTGACTCCTGCCACATCCTTGCCCTGTGCGGAGGATTCTCGGCCGGCGACGAGCCCGACGGAAGCGGCAAATTCATAGCCAATACTCTCTGCAACAAGACAGTATCTGCGGCAATCGACCGCCTCATCGCAAGGGGAGGCCTGATACTGGGCATCTGCAACGGCTTCCAGGCCCTGGTAAAGAGCGGTCTGCTGCCTTACGGCAAAACTGGCAGCGTCACCACCGGCAGCCCGACCCTGTTCCGCAACGACATCAACCGCCATATCTCTTGTATGGTTTCGACCCGTGTCGCATCCACCCGCTCGCCCTGGCTCAAGGGTATGGAAGTCGGTGATGTGCATTCGATTGCGGTGAGCCACGGAGAGGGCAAGTTCGTGGTGAGTGCTGAGGTGGCCAGGCAGCTTTTCGAAAACTCCCAGGTGGCCTTCCAGTATGTGGATCCCCTTGAAGAGACCCCGACGATGGAATCTCCCTACAATCCCAACGGCTCTTCCTATGCCATCGAGGGTATCATCAGTCCCAACGGTCAGATACTCGGCAAGATGGGCCATAGCGAGAGGTTCGAGGACGGAGTGTTCAGGAATATACCCGAGGAGAGGTACCAGCCCCTGTTTGAGAATGCAGTCAGATATTTCCGTAAAAAATAGTTCCGAAGATGGTAAAGCAGTCACTGATTTTCGACGGTAACGAAAAAAGGGTTTATTCGACCGATGACCCTGCAACCGTCATCTTCCACTTCAAGGACGTGGCAACCGCCTTCAACAATGTCAAGACGGCATACTTCCCCGAGAAGGGAATTGTGAACAACAAGATATCGGCCTATATTTTCGATTATCTTCAGAGAAACGGCATCCATACCCATTATATCGCTACCCTGAACGAGCGCGAGCAGCTGTGCCGAAAGAGCGAGAACATACCCCTTGAGGTGGTGGTGAGGAACTACATCGCCGGCAGCCTGGCAGACAGGCTCGCCATCGAGGAGGGGACAAAGCCCTCTACGGTCATCTACGATTTGAACTACAACAACACCGAGCTCGGCGATCCGCTTATCAACGACACTCAGGCCGTGGCTCTGGGAATTGTCAGTTTCGACGACCTGAAATACATCTACGACACAGCCCACAAGGTGAATTCTCTTCTGCTGGAGCTCTTTACTCCGCTGAAAATCAAGCTTGTGGACTTTAAGCTCGAGTTCGGTCGCGACACCGACGGGACTATAATGCTGATAGACGAAATCAGCCCTGATACCAGCCGTTTCTGGGATGCGGACACTGACAAGCGGCTGGACAAGGACCGTTTCCGCCACGATCTGGGTTATATCGTAGCCTCCTACAAGGAGGTTCTGGACAGACTTATGTCAAGAGAAAACAAATAATAAATATGGCAAAATCTTACGAAAACGCAGGAGTTAATCTTGAAGCAGGCTACGAGGTAGTCCGTCGCATCAAGCAACACGTCGCCTCCACGAAACGCAAGGGAATGATGGGCGGCATTGGTTCTTTCGGAGGCATGTTCGACCTGGGCTCGCTGGGAGTCAAGGACCCGGTACTTGTCAGCGGCACTGACGGAGTCGGAACCAAGCTCAAGATTGCTTTCGCCCTTGACAAGCACGACACCGTAGGCATAGATGCGGTGGCAATGTGCGTGAACGATGTCCTCGCCCAGGGCGCCGAACCCCTGGTGTTCCTGGATTATGTGGCTGTCGGCCACAATGAACCCGCCAAAGTTGAGGCCATAGTTTCGGGAGTTGCAGAGGGTTGCCGCCAGGCAGGATGCGCCCTTGTGGGCGGAGAGACTGCCGAGATGCCCGGAATGTACGAGAACGGAGAGTACGACATAGCCGGATTTACCACCGGAGTTGTGGAGAAGGGCAAACTGATTGACGCCTCGAAGGTATCGGTCGGAGACGTGCTGGTCGGAATCGCTTCTTCCGGAGTGCACTCCAACGGCTTCAGCCTGGTCCGCAAGATTGTCCAGACCAGCGGCCACGCATATACCGACAGGGTGGAAGAGCTTGATGGACAGGTGCTTGGAGAGGTGCTCCTCACTCCTACCAGGATATATGTCAAGCAGGTGCTCGAGGTCATCAGGCAGTGTGACGTCCACGCTGTGGCCCATATCACCGGAGGCGGTTTTGACGAGAATATCCCCAGGGTGCTGAAAGAAGACCAGGGCATCAGGATTGAGGAAGGCAGCTGGGAGATTCTGCCCGTGTTCCGCCTTCTTGAAAAGTGGGGCGGAGTGCCTCACCGCGAGATGTTCAACATCTTCAATATGGGTATAGGAATGGTGCTGGTGCTTCCTGCAGAGCAGGCTCCCAGGGCAATAGAAATACTCGAGGGCTTTGGAGAGAAGGCCAGTGTAATCGGAGAAGTTACTTCCCGCCCGGGAGTTGACATCGTGATGAAATGATGCGACTGGCCGTATTCGCAAGCGGAGAAGGAAGCAATTTCGAGGCTATAGCCAAGGCTTGCAGTGACGGAAGGCTGGATGCCAGGGTTGTACTGATGGTCTGTGACCGCCCCGGCGCCCCTGTTGTAGAAAAGGCCCGCAGGATGGGAATTGAGAGTTTTGTCTTCTCGCCCCGTGACTATGAGAGCAAGAGCAGCTACGAGACAGAGATCCTGGGCGAACTGAAACGGAGGGAGGTGGACCTTATCTGCCTTGCCGGCTATATGAGGATAGTGTCCGAAGTGCTTCTGCGCCCCTACGAAGGGAGGATACTCAATATCCACCCTTCACTTCTTCCCTCCTTCAAGGGAGCCCACGCCGTGGAGCAGGCTCTGGAATACGGGGTGAAGGTGTTCGGGGTGACGGTGCATTATGTGAGCGCGGAGCTGGATTCGGGAAGGATTATAGCCCAGCGCTCCTTTGAATATGAGGGCGACAGCGCGCAGCAGGTGCACGCCCTGGGGCAGAAGATAGAGCACGAACTCTACCCCGAGGCCATACAAAAAGTTATTAACGAATTGAAATAAAGAGATATGAGAGCATTGGTAAGCGTGAGCGACAAGACTGGACTTGTCGATTTTGTAAAAGGCCTGAGAGAATTGGGCTGGGAGATAATAGCAACCGGAGGTACACAGAAGTTGCTGGAGGCGAATTCGATACCTACTATAGGAATAAGTGAGGTGACCGGATTTCCGGAGATTCTGGACGGAAGAGTCAAGACCCTGCACCCCAAGGTGCACGGAGGCATACTTGCCCGCCGCGACCTGCAGTCCCATATGCAGACCCTGAAAGAGCAGGAAATAGAGACCATAGACCTTGTGTGCGTGAATCTCTATCCTTTCCGTCAGACCATCTCAAAGGAGGGCGTAAGCTTCGAAGATGCCATCGAGAACATCGACATAGGCGGCCCTTCAATGGTGCGCAGCTCGGCAAAGAACTTCAGGGACGTGACCGTGGTATGCGATCCTGCCGACTATCCTACAGTGCTCTCGGAACTTAAGGCCAACGGCTCTACAAGCCTTCAGACCCGCCTCAGGCTCAGCGCAAAAGCATATACCCATACGGCGGAGTACGATATGTGCATAGCCGGCTATATGCGTGAAAAGGCCGGTCTGGGAGAGAAGCTCTTCCTCGAGTACGACCTCAGGCAGCCCCTGCGCTACGGCGAGAATCCCCACCAGAGCGCCAAGTTCTACTCCCAAATGGAACCCTGCCCCTATTCTGTGGCTTTCGCTGAGCAGCTTCAGGGCAAGGAACTCTCATACAACAACATCCAGGACGCCAATGCCGCCCTTTGTGTGGTAAGGGATTTTGAAGAGCCTTTCTGTGTGGCCCTCAAGCATATGAACCCCTGCGGAGCTGCCATCGCCCCCACCATTGAAGAGGCCTGGCAGAAGGCCTATGAGGCAGACAAAGTGAGCATCTACGGAGGCATCGTGGCCCTGAACCGCGAACTAACCGAGGAGATTGCCCTTGCGATGAAGCCCATCTTCCTTGAGATTGTCATCGCTCCTTCTTTCTCGCCCAAGGCCCTTGAAGTGCTTTCCACCAAGAAGAACCTCAGGCTCCTGAAGGTCGATATGAGCCGCAGCGACGCTCCTGTAATGCAGTACGTAGGAGTATGCGGAGGTCTTCTGGCGCAGCATCTGGATACAGCCGTGGAGACTTTGAACGGGGATATGTGCGTTACCGCCGTAAAGCCTTCGCAGGCTCAGATGAGCGACCTGCAGTTCGCCTGGAAAATAGTAAAGCACATCAAGAGCAACGCGATAGTGGTGGTGAAGGACGGCCACACCGTAGGAGTGGGAGCCGGACAGACCAACCGTGTAGGTTCTGCCGAAATTGCCCTCAAGCAGGCTCACGAGGCAGGATTCACCTCAGGTCTTGTGCTCGGCTCGGACGGCTTCCTGCCCTTTGACGACACTGTGAGCCTTGCCGCGGACAACGGAGTCGATGCCATCGTCCAGCCCGGCGGAAGCATCAGGGACAACGATGCCATAGCTATGGCTGACAAGCGCGGACTGACTATGCTCTTTACCGGCGTCAGACATTTCAAGCATTAGAATACCGGGTTCCAATCTGCAAAACTTGAGAAAAATAGTTTCAATGGCAAAAGATAAAAAAGTACTGGTCGTGGGCGGCGGCGGAAGATGCCACGCCATAGTTGACGCCCTTATGCGTTCGCCTCAGGTGGAGAAGGTCTATTGCGCTCCGGGCAATGCCGGCATAGCTCTTCAGGCTGAATGTGTCCCCATCAAGGACACTGATGTCCCCTCGCTTCTTGCCTTTGCCCGTGAAAAGAAGGTGGACCTTACGGTCGTAGGTCCTGAGGCTTCACTCGCAAAAGGCATCGTGGACGCTTTCCGAAGCGAAGGACTTAAGATTTTCGGCCATACCAGGGCGGCTACCCGCATCGAAAGCAGCAAGGAGTTCGCCAAGGACCTAATGAAGCGCTACGATATCCCCACCGCTTCCTACCGCTGCTTCAGCGACTACTCCGAGGCTCTCTCCTACGTAAGTTCCAGGCCTTTCCCTGCCGTGCTCAAGTACGACGGACTGGCCGCCGGCAAGGGAGTAGTCATAGCCCAGGACCTTCAGGAGGCTCAGGATGCTCTGAAGTCAATGCTTCTGGACGGGCAGTTCGGCGAAGGAAAAGTGGTGGTTGAAGACTACCTGGAGGGCCCCGAGTTCTCCTTTATGAGCTTTGTCAGCGGCGAAGAAGTCTATCCTATGCCCCTGTCGCAGGACCACAAAAGGGCCTTCGATTTCGACAAGGGCCCGAACACCGGAGGAATGGGAGCCTACACCTGCCTTCCTTTCATCACGGATGAGGACTGGAAAGAGGCTATGGACGGCATACTCAAAAAGACCGCCTCGGCAATGGTACGGGAAGGCTGCCCGCTCAGCGGAGTGCTCTACGGCGGCCTTATGAAAACCCCTCAGGGCATCAAGGTCATAGAATTCAACGCCCGTTTCGGAGATCCCGAGACCGAGGTCGTGCTTCCCCTTCTGGAGAGCGATGCCTACGATGTGTTCAGCGGCATAGCCTGCGGAGAGGCTCTTGAGAGCCTCAAGTGGAGGAACGAAGTCACCATGGGTGTGGTGCTGGCCTCGAAAGGCTATCCCGGTTCATATCAGAAAGGCTTCGAAATCAAAGGCTTGGACAAAGTCCAGGCAAAGGTTTTCCATATGGGTACCTCCTCGTCGGAAGGGAAGTTCTACACCGCCGGTGGCCGCTGCCTGATGGTCGTTGCCTCCGCTCCGAGCATCGAAGAAGCCGGAGTCCAGGTGTACAGCCAGATCCGCAGAATCCAGTGCGACGCCCTTTTCTACCGCAAGGACATCGCCCATTGGGCCCTGGAAGGAAAGGCCGCACAGGTAATCGACGGCAAGGCCTTGAGCGGGAGCATCAAGCTTTCGGTAAAGGAGACTGTCGGACGTCTTGCCGCGGAAGGGAAAAGGCAGCCCTGCCTCGCGGTTATTATGGTAGGAGACAATCCTGCCAGCCAGGTCTATGTGCGCAATAAGGTCAAGGCCGCCGAGTTTACTTCAATGCGCTCCATAATGGAGGCTCTTCCCGAAGACACCACGCAGGAGGCTCTGCTGAGCCGTATCGACGCCTTGAACCGCGACAGCGAAGTGGACGGAATACTCGTGCAGTTGCCCCTGCCCCGCCATATTGACGAGTCCCAGGTGATAAGCGCCATCTCGAAAGACAAGGATGTGGACGGCTTCCATATCCTGAATGTAGGCTCGCTCTGGCTCTCACAGGACTGCATCAAACCTTGCACCCCCGCAGGAGTCATCGAGCTGATAAAGAGCACCGGAATCGGAATCGAAGGGAAACTTGCCCTTGTGGTAGGCCGCAGCAATATAGTCGGCAAGCCCGTAGCCAAGCTCCTTCTGGACGAGAACGCCACGGTTATAATGGCACATTCGCGCACCCGCAACCTCAAGGAACTCGCCCTGCAGGCCGACATCATCGTAGCCGCCGTGGGTAAGGCCGGCCTGATTACAGGCGATATGGTCAAAAAGGGTGCAGTGGTTATAGACGTGGGTATGAACCGTGACAGCGACGGCCGTCTGTGTGGCGATGTTGATTACGCTTCGGCCCGTCTGAGGGCTTCGCATATCACTCCCGTACCGGGAGGAGTAGGTCCAATGACCATCGCAATGCTGATGCGCAATACCCTTGACTGCTACTTCAGCAGGGAGGACAAAGAATAATGGCAAACAAAGAGTATAAATACACTTTTTCCAAGTTTCTGAGGGATTGGACCCTGATTATCAGTATGGTATGCGGAGCCGGGCTGTATCTTGCATACAGGGCTTTGCCCGCCCTCCATTTTGCGGGTCCTGTGCTCCTTAAAGGAGTGACTGCAATCCAGCCTGTGCTGCTCTTCCTGATGCTCTTTTTGAGTTTCTGCAAGATTGAGCCCTCGGCTATGAAGCCCCATAAATGGATGCTGCCTCTGCTTCTGATCCAGAGCCTGTCGTTTGTCGCCCTTGCCCTGCTTCTTGCATTCTGCCCTAAGCTTCCTTTCCGCTTTGGCTTTGAAGCCGCGATGCTTTGTATGATTTGCCCCACGGCCACTGCCTGCGCCGTAGTGACCGGCAAGCTGGGCGGCAATATGGCCGGGGTGGTGACCTATACCGTAATCATCAACATCGTAGTCGCCATTCTGGTTCCGCTCCTGACGCCCCTGGTTTATCCCCAGGAGGGTCTTAGTTTCTCTTCTGCCTTCCTGAAGATACTCGCCAAGGTTTTCCCCCTGCTGATTATGCCTTGCCTGCTGGCCTGGATTATAAGGTATCTGCTGCCTTCCTTCCACGCCTGGCTGCTTCGCTATACCGACCTGTCGTTCTACATCTGGGCTGTCTCTTTGGGCCTCGCTATCCTTATGAGTACCAGAGCTATAGTCCACACCTCAGCAGGCTTCGGAGCCATTGCTCAGATAGCCCTCGGCAGCCTTTTGTGCTGTGCACTCCAGTTCGCACTCGGCCGTCTGGTGGGCTCGCGCTACCGCTGCCGCATCAGCGCCGCTCAGGCTCTGGGGCAGAAGAATACAGTCTTTGCAATCTGGCTCGCCTATACCTTTTTCAATCCGGTAGTGTCCGTAGCCGGAGGTTTTTACAGCATCTGGCACAACTGCTATAACACTTATCAGATGTACCAGAAGCGCAAGGCTGACAAAAAATGATTAACTTTGTAAAATAAATCCTGTCGATATGTCATTTGTAGATGAAAAAATTGCATTTGAAGGCCTCACTTTCGATGATGTCCTTCTGATTCCCGCATATTCGGAAGTTCTTCCGAGGGAAGTCAGCCTCGCGAGCCGCTTCTCGCGCAACATCACTCTGAATATCCCCATTGTGTCCGCCGCAATGGATACAGTCACTGAGGCTCCTATGGCCATCGCCCTCGCAAGGGAGGGAGGAATAGGAGTAATCCACAAGAATATGAGCATAGCCGCCCAGGCCGCCGAGGTGCGCAAGGTAAAGCGCAGCGAGAACGGAATGATCAGCGACCCTGTGACTATCAATCAGGACCAGACAGTCGGCGATGCTCTCGCCCTTATGCACGACAACCATATCGGAGGTATTCCCGTCACAGACACGGAAGGCCGTCTGGTGGGCATCGTGACCAACCGTGACGTCCGCTTCCAGGAGGATATGACAGTGCTCATCAAAGATGCTATGACCAGCGAGAATCTGGTGACCATCCTGGACAGCGATACCGACCGCGAAAAGGTGAAGACCGTGCTCCAGCAGTACAAGGTCGAGAAGCTCCCCGTTGTGGACAGGGAAGGAAAGATTGTCGGACTTATCACCTACAAGGACCTCATTAAGGAAAGGCTTCATCCTATGGCCTGCAAGGATGCCAAGGGCAGGCTCAGGGTAGCTGCCGGAGTGGGTATCACTCCCGACGCCCTGGACAGGGTTGCGGCCCTTAACGCCGAGAGCGTGGATGCAGTCGTGCTGGATTGTGCCCACGGCCATAGCCGCGGCGTACTTGAACTGCTCAGGAAGATCAAAAAGACTTTCAGCTCGCTGGACGTAGTTGTCGGAAATGTCGCCACCACCGAAGCCGCCCGTGCGCTTGTCGATGCCGGAGCTGACGGAGTGAAGGTGGGAATTGGTCCCGGAAGCATCTGCACCACCCGTATCGTGGCAGGTGTGGGAGTGCCTCAGCTCACCGCCATATTCAACGCATACCAGGCCATCAAGGGCAGCGGAGCCACTCTGATAGCCGACGGAGGCCTGCGCTACTCGGGAGATATCGTAAAGGCTCTTGCCGCCGGAGGCGACTGCGTGATGTGCGGTTCGATGTTCGCCGGCACCGAGGAGTCACCCGGAGAGACCATCATCTACAACGGTCGCAAGTTCAAGTCATACAGGGGAATGGGTTCTATCGACGCTATGGCCGCAGGTTCGAAGGACCGCTACTTCCAGGACGACAAGCAGGATCTGAACAAGCTTGTGCCCGAGGGAATAGTGGGACGCGTGCCCTACAAGGGAACTCTTTCCGAGACCGTTTACCAGCTTGTGGGAGGTCTGCGCTCAGGTATGGGATATTGCGGAGCCAGAGACCTCGAGACCCTCAAGGGAGCCAAATTTGTGCGCGTGACCGCCAGCGGAATGGCTGAAAGCCATCCCCACGATGTAACCATTACTAAAGAAACCCCCAACTATACCAGAGGTGAATAAGATACTTATACTTGATTTCGGATCCCAGTACACCCAGCTCATAGCGCGTCGCGTCAGGGAGATAGGCGTGTACTGCGAGATTCACCCCTTCAACAAAGTGCCCTCCATCGATTCCGACACTCTCGGAGTCATACTCTCCGGAAGTCCCGCTTCCGTAAGGGATGCCGATGCTCCCCAACCCGATTTGAGCGGCATCAGGGGAGTGCTTCCCCTGCTGGGTATATGTTATGGAGCCCAGTGGCTGTCTGTCAGCGGCGGCGGTGAGGTTGCCCCGGCCCCTTCCCGCGAGTACGGAAGGGCCCGTCTGAGCATCAAGGATGCCTCCGACCCGCTTATGAAAGGCCTGCCTGAGCAGTCCACCGTGTGGATGTCCCACGGCGACACCATAGTCCGCCTGCCCGCTTCCGCCCGCATCATAGGCTCTACCGAGAGCGTGGAGAATGCCGCCTTCAGAATCGAAGGAGAGCAGACCTGGGGCATACAGTTCCATCCCGAAGTCCATCACAGCGAGAAGGGAAGCGAGCTGATCCGCAATTTCGTAATCGGAATCTGCGGCTGCAAGGGCGACTGGACTGCCGAGAACTTCGTCGAGACCACCGTGGCTTCGCTCCGCGAGCAGCTCGCTGACGACCAGGTCATCCTCGGCCTGAGCGGAGGCGTGGATTCGAGCGTTGCAGCCCTGCTGCTCCATCGTGCCATAGGAAAGAATCTGCACTGTATTTTTGTGGACTCCGGACTGCTTAGAAAGAACGAATTCGAGGACGTGCTCCGCTCCTATGAGGGTATGGGCCTGAATGTGACCGGAGTAAAGGCTGCAGACAGGTTCCTTTCTGACCTTGCCGGAGTGACTGACCCCGAGCAGAAGAGAAAAATCATAGGCCGCGACTTCGTTGAGGAGTTCAACGCTGTAGCCAAGACCATCAAGGACGCCCGCTGGCTCGCCCAGGGTACGATTTATCCCGATGTGATCGAGTCCTGCTCGGTTAAGGGGCCGTCGGCTACCATCAAGAGCCACCACAACGTGGGAGGCCTCCCGAAGGATATGCATCTCAAGGTTGTTGAGCCTCTCCGCCTGCTTTTCAAGGATGAGGTCAGAAGAGTCGGCAAGGCTTTGGGCCTCGATCCCAATATCCTGGGGCGCCATCCTTTCCCGGGCCCCGGACTCGGAATCAGGATCCTTGGCGAAGTGACAGCCCAGAAGGCCGCCATCCTCAAGGAAGCCGATGCCATATTCATAGGCAAGCTGCGCGAGTGGAATCTCTATGACCAGGTTTGGCAGGCCGGCGCTGTGCTCCTTCCGGTGCAGAGTGTAGGTGTGATGGGAGACGAGCGTACCTATGAGAACACGGTTGCCCTGAGGGCGGTGACTTCAGTTGACGGTATGACAGCCGACTGGGTCCATCTGCCCTATGAGTTCCTTGCGGAGGTATCGAACGAAATCATACGCAAGGTGCGCGGTATCAACAGAGTAGTCTATGACATCTCTTCCAAACCGCCTGCAACCATCGAATGGGAATAAGCCAAGACACAATACCGATGACCAAAAGAACCATTACTTTCGCTCTGGCCGCAGGACTTGCGGTTGGAGCGTTGTTCGCTCAGAGCCCTGTGGAAAGAGGAGCCCGGGGCGACGAAGATTACCCTGTGCACCTGTCGCAGATAGTTGCGAGCGACCCTTTCATCCTGCCCGTTGAAGAGGAAGGGGTATATTATATGTATTCGACCGGAGGAGGCGGAAAGGTCTTCTCCCGGAAGAGCAAAGACCTGGAGCACTGGAGCCGTCCCTTCGTGGTGATGGAGTTCGCTCCCACCCACTGGGCTTCTCCCAGGGCCGCCAGTTGGGCTGCCGAAGTGCACCCCTACAAAGGCAAATACTATCTTTTTACCACTTCGCATACTTCCGACCTGCTGGAGGACAATCCTCTGACCGGTCCTGTGCCGCACCGTGCCACACAGATCTATGTCTCCGACTCTCCTTCCGGCCCCTTCGAGGACTTCAGCGGCGGAAAACCCCAGACCCCCTGGGAGTGGGCGAGTCTCGACGGCACCCTTTTCATAGAGGACGGAGTGCCCTATATGGTGTTCTGCCATGAGTGGCTCCAGGTTATAGACGGCACTATGGAAGCTGTCAGGCTGACTGACGATTTGAGCGCTGCCGCAGGCTCTCCTTTCACCCTTTTCAAGGCTTCTGACGCCGCTTGGGCAGGAGAGCGCAAGACCTCTGAGTCCGGCACTCCCTACCGCTCCTATGTGACAGACGGAGCATACTTTTTCAGGACAGGGAGTGGAAGGCTCGGAATGATATGGTCCACCTGGGGAGGAGGGGAGTACTGCCTTACTGCCGCATATTCTGTTTCGGGACGCCTATGTGGGCCCTGGGAGCAGCTTGATGAACCCCTTTTCAGCCGCAACGGAGGCCACGGAATGCTTTTCCGCTCTTTTGACGGCAAGGACTACCTGTGCATGCACTGGGAGGACAGGTCGGCCCAGAGACCTGCGCGCCGGCCTATCATAGCACCGGTTGACCTGTCAGGTGACAGTCTGAAGGTCCTGTGGGCTGACAGCATCCCTTATGACAATTTGTCAGAAAAATAGTATTGGCAAAACTTTTGATGATACCTAAGGCGTCTTCCCGAGCGGGAGGGCGCCTTAAGTGTAATTGAAAATAAAACAATATTATGGGAAAAATTATCGGAATCGACCTTGGTACCACAAACTCTTGTGTGGCCGTAATGGAAGGCAACCAGCCTACCGTAATCATCAATGACGAAGGTGCGCGTACCACCCCTTCAGTCGTAGGTTTTGTAAAAGGCGAGCGCAAAGTCGGCGCTCCCGCAAAACGTCAGGCTATCACCAACCCCAACAATACCGTCTTCTCCATCAAAAGGTTTATGGGCGAGACCTACGATCAGGTCTCAAGGGAGATCTCAAGGGTTCCTTATAATGTAGTGCGCGGCGAGAACAACACTCCCAGAGTGGAAATCGAAGGCCGCCAGTACTCTCCCCAGGAGATTTCAGCTGTCATCCTCCAGAAGATGAAAAAGACCGCAGAGGACTATCTGCGCCAGGAGGTTACTGAGGCTGTCATCACCGTGCCTGCATACTTCTCAGACTCCCAGAGGCAGGCTACCAAAGAGGCCGGCAAGATTGCAGGTCTTGAGGTGAAGAGAATCATCAACGAGCCTACCGCAGCCGCTTTGGCCTACGGTCTGGACAAGAAGAACAAGAATATGAAGGTTGCTGTATACGACCTTGGCGGCGGTACCTTCGATATCTCCATCCTCGAACTGGGTGACGGTGTGTTCGAAGTGAAGTCAACCAACGGAGACACCCACCTCGGAGGAGACGACTTCGACCACGTGATCATCGAGTGGCTCGCAAGGGAGTTCGCCACCGACAACGGAGGCCTTGACCTCAAGAAGGACCCTATGGCCCTGCAGAGACTCAAGGAGGCAGCCGAGAAGGCCAAGATTGAGCTTTCCAGCGCCGCCAGCGCAGAGATCAACCTGCCTTACATCACCGCTGTCGACGGTATGCCCAAGCACCTCGTCAAGACCCTTACCAGGGCCAAGTTCGAGGCTATGTGCGACGACCTCTTCCAGAGGAGCATCGAGCCTTGCCGCAAGGCCCTTCAGGACGCTCATCTGAGCCCTTCAGACATTGACGAAGTCCTGCTCGTCGGCGGATCCACCCGTATCCCCAAGGTTCAGGAGCTCGTAAAGAACTTCTTCGGCAAAGAGCCCAACAAGTCAGTCAACCCCGATGAGGTTGTGGCCATCGGCGCAGCTATCCAGGGTGGTGTGCTTGCAGGCGACGTGAAGGATGTGCTCCTTCTGGACGTAACTCCCCTTTCACTCGGTATCGAGACCCTCGGCGGAGTGATGACCAAGCTCATCGATGCCAATACCACCATCCCTGTACATAAGGACCAGGTATTCTCAACTGCAGCCGACAACCAGCCTTCCGTAGAGATCAAGGTTCTCCAGGGAGAGAGGGCAATGGCCAAGGACAACAAGCAGATCGGTGTGTTCCATCTCGACGGCATCGCACCTGCACCCCGCGGAGTGCCTCAGATTGAAGTGTCTTTCGACATCGATACCAACGGTATCCTGAGCGTATCCGCCAAGGACAAGTCCACCGGCAAGGAGCAGCACATCAGAATCGAGGCTTCAAGCGGACTGAGCGAGGCCGAGATCCAGAGGATGCGTGATGAGGCCAAGGCCAATGAGGAGGCCGACAAGGCTGAGAAGGAGAGGATCGACAAGATCAACAACGCAGATGCTATGGTCTTCCAGACCCAGAAGAACCTCAAGGAGTACGGTGACAAGATTCCTGCAGAAAAGAAGAGCGCCATCGAGGCTGCCTGCGAGGGACTCAAGAAGGCTGTGGACGAAAAGAACATCGCGGAGATTGACCGCTGCAACTCTGAGCTTGAGGCTGCTTGGCACGCCGCCAGCGAGGATATGGCAAAGGCCGCACAGGCCGGCGCCCAGGGCCCTCAGGGACCCCAGGGACCTCAAGGCCCTCAGGATGGCTCGCAGGGTGGTCCTCAGGGACCCGGCCCTGACTACGGAGCAAATTAGTCTTATTTGAAAATGCATAATGAGGGGGCTGCCTGAAACAGCCCCCTTTTTTGGTGTCTGCAGGTATAACAAATGCGGAACTTGAATTATATTTGTAAGCTAAAATTAAAGAACCATGAACCCTTTCGCTCTTCTTTTGCAAAACCATAAAGAGATTCCTGAAGGATTGTTGGATGACTCTGCCGACCAGGCTCCCTGGCTTGAGGGAGACTGCGAATGGACGCCCAAACTCATACGCAAGGCAGTAGTGTGGCTGTGCGGCAGAGTGGGTAAGCCTATCCTGAAGCTCACATATAAGGATTATGCCGACAATTCGCTCGGCGATTTGGTAGCTCAGAAAGGCCCTTATGACCAGATCAATATAGATGTTTTCAATGACCTCCAGCACACCATCACGGGCTGGCCGGGAGGGAAGAAGGGCGCGGACGACAGTACCCGTCCGGTAAGTTCGGCGCCCTATCCGAAGCGGGTGGTCATCTTTTCTCCCCATCCTGACGACGATGTGATTTCGATGGGAGGGACTTTCATCCGTCTGGTGCAGCAGGGGCACGATGTCCACGTGGCTTATCAGACTTCGGGTGATGTGGCCGTGCACGATGATGTGGTTCTGGAGCATCTGGAGGCTGCCCGCGAGATGGGCTTTGCTGACAGGTATGATGAGATTAAAGCTCTGATAGACAGCAAGAAGCCGGGGGAGAGTGAGCCTCGGGAGCTGCTTGACCTGAAGGCTGCCATCAGGCGTTCCGAGGCCCGCGCGGCTACGCGTTCGTTCGGCCTTCCGCAGAGTCATGTCCATTTCCTGAATCTGCCTTTCTACGAGACAGGCGGCATCAAGAAAGGGGAGCGTACCCGTAAGGATACCGATATTATAATCTCTCTTCTGGAGGAAATCAAGCCCCATCAGATATATCTTGCCGGTGACCTTGCCGACCCGCACGGGACGCACCGCATCTGCACCGAGGCTGCGTTGGATGCCATAAACTGCCTTGACGGAGAAGATTGGATGAAGGAGTGCCACGTCTGGCTGTATCGGGGAGCTTGGCTGGATTGGGATATCGCGAAGGTTGATATGGCGGTGCCGCTGAGTCCCGATGAGATGTTAAAGAAGCGCCACGCCATATACCGTCACCGTTCGCAGAAGGATATAGTTCCGTTCCCGGGCGATGACAACAGGGAGTTCTGGCAGAGGGCTGAGGAGAGAACGCAGAATACAGCCCGTCTGTACGACGAGCTAGGTATGGCTGAGTATCAGGCTATTGAGCTGTTTGTGCGGCTTTTCTGACGCTCTATTTGCGGCCTATTCCGCTTTCAAGTATGAAGGCTTCAAGGCTTTCGCCCGAGTCGATGCTGCGGGTGCAGCCGGTGAGTATGCTCACTTTGGATGCAGGAACGTAGTGCAGAAGGTTCCGGGTGCTTTCTTTTACGCAGTAGTCTCCGGCTATTCCGCATACGTCGATTTCAGTGCAGGACTCGAAGGCTTCCCTCAGGCTGTCATCCAAGCTTTCGAAGGCCCCGTACTGCTCTCTTCCCTCTTCGCTTCCTTTGAAGTGGAGTATGGCTCTTTCGCCTTTGGAAGATAGTATTTCACAGAATTCGTCGCTAAGGCCTGCGCCCTGGGTGTAGGCGACGCAGTGTGAGGGCCAGGGACCGCCTTGGGCGGCAAAGGAGCAGTGGGTGGCGGGGTGCCAGTCCAGGGTGAATACCACGAGGTCATAGTCTGGGGCTATTGCTGCGATTTTTGCAGGGAGCGTTTCGCTTCCTTTTACATATAGCGACCCTTCAGGGCTGAAGAAGTCCCTCTGGACATCGACTACTACAAGTATTTTGTCTGCTTTCATCTTAGAAGCCGGTTTTAGTATCTTACTTTTATTCTTTTCCGGATTCTCTGAATCCTCGGCAAATATCGCAAATTTCTTCCGCCCGAACAAGCCCGTCCAGGCGGCAGCGTGAAAGCTTGAAGCGGCGGGGCGCTACTTGAGGGTGACTTTGAAGACGACTGCGCCGCTGCAGGGAAGGCTCCCGGGGCAGGCTATCGTAAGGCTCTCAGCGCTCTGGCTCCACTCTAGCTTCTGCTCACTTCCCAGAAGGCTGATGCTCTTTATCTTGCGGGAGTTCTGGGGGCTCTTTGAGCCGAGCGCCTGGACGATAATGTCTTCGGTCGGATCTCCCATAACAGTCAGATACACAGTCTTCTCTCCCTTGCAGGTAAACCTCAGGTCCTTTTCTGTCCACTTCAGCTTCCCTTCGTTGAATCCCTGCGCATTCAGAGGATTGACGGCTTCGACAGCGGGTCCCTCGCCGTAAATTTTCCAGGGCCTGGTGTCATATATACTCTCGGAATTGATCTTCATCCACGCTCCTATCTGCTTTACTATCTTCACCTCAGTCGGGTCGAGGCTGCCGTCGCCCTTAAGCGGTACGCTCAGAAGCAGATTGCCATTCTTGGAAACCACATCTACCAGCATCCTGACCACCTGGTCGGCACTCTTGTAGCGTTCTCCATAGTAATAATGCTTGTCATAGTGCCAGCTCCCGATGCAGGTGCAGGTCTGCCAGGGGCCCTTCTGGATAGCGTCCGGGGCGCCTCTCTCAACATCCCAGACTATGGTCTCTTTCTGCCAGTCATTCAGCACTTTGCCCGTCACTACTACCTGAGGCTTCCCTCCGTTCTGAAGGGCGCTGCTGTTGTAGTAATGGGCAGTTATCTTAAGCCCGGTATCGCTGAATGGCCACAGCGGCAGATAGGTGTCGTCGAAGTAAATGATGTCAGGATTGTAGTCGTTGATGAGCTGCACTGTGCGGTTGTAGAGTTTGTCGCAGTATCTCTGGTCCGGAGTTACGACCTTGTCCTCCTCCCAATCCCAGGCCCTGTTGTCCTGGCTCAGCGGATGCCTCTGCTCGTAAAGTTCCTGAGGGTCAAGACCTTCCCACCACGTGCCAGCTCCGTCTTCTTTTGTGAGCACTCCGTCGTAGGGCACTCCCTTGAGTGGGCCCTTGCTGTCGGAGCCTCTCGAAGGCTCATACCAGCTCCAGGCGTGGGCAGCGTGCACACTCACTCCGAACTTCAGCCCGGCCTTTCTGCACGCGCTCTCCCATCCTGCTATAATATCCTTTCCGGGGCCTACTCTAACGGAGTTCCACTCCTGATAGCGGCTGTCGTACAGGTCCAGATTGTCGTGGTGGTTCGCCAGGGCCATAAAATACCTGGCACCGGCCTCTTTATAAAGGCTCAGCAGGCTGTCCGGCTCCCATTTGTCCGCCTTCCACTCGTTGATCCAGTCCTTGAAGCCGAACTCGCTCGGGTGGCCCATCACATCTATCTGATAGGCATATTTCTTATCTCCCTCAAAGTACATGTTCCTCGCGTACCAGTCCCCGTCTTCGGGCTGGCACTGCGGCCCCCAGTGAGCCCAGATGCCGAACTTTGCATCCTTGAACCATTCGGGACATTCGTAGGGGGAAAGGCCCTCAGGGGTGGGGGAGAAACTGCCTTGCTGCATCGGCTCCTTCGAGCAGTCAACCTTTACTTTGTATTCAGGATCGGGGAATACAGCTTTGTCGGAATTTTGCGCCCTGAGCGCAGGAAGAAGCATAGTGGCAAGGGCTATGCTGACAATAGTTCTGGCGTATGTTCTCATTTTTATGTGATTAGTTTCAAAAAACAAAGATAGGAATAAAAGCCAAAAATATTAAATTTGCAGTCTTTGATTGCCTTATAGTTATTCAGGTCCGCAATTGCGGGCTGACAGAAAACCAGTCACCATAGTTCAGAATATGACCAAGAGGGTTGCCATACAGGGTTATCACGGCAGTTTCCACGAGGAGGCGGCTTGTGAATTCTATCGCCAAAGGGGCGAGGATGAGCCCGAAATCATAGAATGCGCCACGTTTGAGGGGATGTTTTCCGCTCTGGAGTCCGGCTCGGCCGATGCGCTTATAATAGCAGTAGAGAACACCACCTCCGGAGGCCTGCTGTCCAATTTTGACCTTTTGAGACGCTACTCCAGGAAAGTCAAAGGGGAGGTGTATCTGCATATCCATCAGAATCTTATGGCGCTTCCAGGGCAGAGCCTGAAGGACATTTACGAAGTCCGCACCCATTATATGGCCATCAACCAGACCCGAAAATTCTTCGAGAGCGACTGCCCCTGGATAAAGGTCGTCGAGAGCGAAGATACGGCTAAAAGCGCCGCGGAGCTCGCTGCAAGCACTCAGAAGGGCATAGGAGCAGTGGCATCGGCAGTTGCCGCCCGTCGCTTCGGCCTGGAAATCCTCGCTGCCGATATAGAGACCTACAAGCAGAATTTCACCCGCTTCCTGGTGGTGGACGACTCCATAGAAGTGGACCTTTCTACGGTCAACAAGTCCTCCATCTGTTTCACCCTGCCCCACAAACCAGGTTCGCTTGCCCATATCCTCACCATACTGTCGTTCTATGACATGAACCTCTCCCGCATCCAGAGTCTGCCCATCCCGGGGGAGAAATGGCAGTATTTCTTTTATGTGGACATAACTTTCGACAATTACCAGCGTTACCTTCAGGCACTCAGCGCAGTGCGTCCACTGGTTGACGGGCTGGACATTATGGGCGAATATTTCTCAGAACTATGATAGTAAAGCCCTCCAAAAGAACATCTTCAGTCCAGGAGTATTATTTCTCCCGCAAGCTCAAGGAGATAGCGGGCATGGACTCTGTCATCAACCTTGGAATAGGCTCTCCCGACGGTATGCCTCCCGCCGGGGCAATCGAGGCCCTCTCTCAGTGTGCGCGTCAGAAAGGCTCGCACGGATACCAGAGCTATACTGGAACGCCGGAATTGAGAAGGGCGTTTGCAGACTTCTACAGGCGTTATTACTCCGTTCGGCTAGATCCCGACACTCAAATTCAGCCCCTTATGGGCTCGAAGGAAGGGGTGCTCCTTATCAATATGGCCTTCGTGGATGAAGGGGACAAAGTGCTGGTTCCCGACCCGGGTTATCCTACCTACACTTCTGCGTCCGCCCTTGTGGGAGCACAGATTATAAAATACGACCTTCTGGCTGCCAATAAGTGGCAACCCGACTTCGAGGCTTTGGAAAGAATGGATTTGAGCGGGGTGAAAGTGATGTGGATGAACTATCCCAATATGCCCACCGGAGCCAATGCTTCCCGGGAGCTTTATGAACGCGCGGTGGCTTTTGCCCTGAAGCATAAAATCCTGCTGGTCAACGACAATCCCTACAGCTTCATCCTGAACGATAATCCTCTTTCGATATTCTGCGTCCCTGAGGCGAAAGAGTGCTGTCTGGAGCTGAATTCGCTCAGCAAGGCGCATAATATGGCCGGCTGGAGAATAGGTATGGTATGCGGCGACAAGGCCCTCATCTCGGAAGTCCTGAAGGTCAAGAGCCAGATGGATTCGGGTATGTTCAGGCCTCTTCAGATGGCTGCCGTCAGGGCCCTTTCCCAGGGACCGGAGTGGTTCCGGGCCTTGAATGACGAGTATGCCCTGCGCCGCAAGGCGGCCTGCTCCCTTTATGACAGGCTGAATCTAGAATATGACCCCTCGTCGAGCGGCCTTTTCCTCTGGGGGAGAGTGGGCGAGGATAATCCTCTGCTCTCCGGTGACCTTTCCAAGAGTCTTGGAGAGAGGCTTTCGGACACTCTGCTCTACAAGGCCGGGGTTTTCCTTACTCCGGGATTCATCTTCGGGGATAACGGAAGGAATTACATAAGGGCTTCGCTCTGCGCCACCTCCACGGTACTCAGGCAAGCTGAAGAAAGGATAGGAGCTTTATTATGACAATATCTGTAATAGGCCTTGGACTCATTGGCGGTTCGATGGCCATAGATCTGAAGCGAAGAGGTTTCGCGTCCCGCGTCTTGGGAGTGGAGAAGGACAGTGTGAATGCTGCGGCTGCTTTGCAGATTGGCCTCGTGGATGAGGTGGTGAGCCTGGAAGAAGCTGTAAACCAGGCTGATATCACTATTCTCGCCGTTCCTGTCGGCTCTGCCGTAAAGATGCTCCCGAAGATTCTCGATGCCTTCCAGGCAGAAGGTTCGCGCTCGAAGATTGTCCTGGATACCTGTTCGACCAAAAGCCAGATTGTGCGTGCCGTGCATTATCATCCTTTCAGGGAGTGCTATGTGGCCACCCACCCTATGGCCGGTACAGAGTACTCTGGTCCATGGGCTGCAATGCCCGGGCTTTTTGACTCGCGTGCCTGCATCTTCGCCAATGTGGAGGAGTCTTCCCCCAAGGCTCTGAAAACAGTGGAGAGTCTGTATGAGTGCCTCAATATGAGGCCGATATATATGAATGCGGACAACCACGATGTGCACGCGGCCTATGTGTCCCATATTTCGCATGTGACCTCTTTCGCCCTTGCCCTGACCGTTCTGGACAAGGAGAAGGACGAAAAGCATATCTTCGATCTGGCGAGCGGAGGCTTCTCTTCTACAGTCCGACTGGCGAAGAGCAGCGCCGATATGTGGGTGCCGATACTCTCACAGAACCGCGACAACGTCCTTCAGGTCATCGACACCTATATCGAAAAGATGAATCAGTTCCGCACGGCCATAGCCGAATACGACGAAGATAAAATCAGAGAGCTGATTACCGAAGCCAACCACATCAAAAAGATTCTGCGATAGCTTAGGCTTCAGTAGAGGTGCTTGACTTGCCGCTCTTGATATTGACATCCAGCTGAGGGAAGGGGAAGGCGATGCCGCTCTTCGGGAGCTCAGAGTAAACCTTGTTGTTGAAGTCAAAATAGACATCCCAATAGTCCTCGGTCTTGACCCAGGCCCTGACCGAGAATACCACTGAACTGTCGCCCAGGCGCGAGAGGACTACCCTCGGGTCTGCTGCGCCCGCAGTTGAGGAGTCCAGAACCCTTGAATCGCTCCGCACCAGTTCCAAAAGCTTCTCCGAGCACCTGGCGGCATCGGTGCCGTACTCCACGTTCACTTCCCAGTCAACCCTTCGCAGGGGATTGCGCGAGTAGTTGTTGATGTTCCCGTTGAAAAGGGCTCCGTTCGGGATGATTATCTCCTTGTTGTCAACCGTCGTAAGGGTGGTGCTGACTATTGTAACTATATTGACCGTTCCGCTATACCCTTGAGCCTCAATGAAGTCCCCGGCTTTGAAAGGCTTGAACACCAGTATCATTATCCCTCCGGCGAAGTTCTGCACCGTTCCGCTCAAAGCCATACCTATGGCCATACCTCCGGCGGCAAGCAGGGCGGCAAGGGAAGTGGTGTTGATGCCAAGCGTGCCTATGACAAGAATAATGAGCAGAATGGTCAGGGATATGCTCACCAGCGAAGTCACAAATGAGCACAGAGCCTTGTCGGAACCTCTTCGGGTGAACATCCTGACAAGCACTTTCCGCACTTTCCTGATCAGCCAGGCTCCTACTATATATATCAGTATGGCCAGTAGGAGCTTGATTCCGAAATGGATGGCGTCCTGAAGCAGGGATTCCAGCGTGCCCTGGGGATTGGCGGCCAGATTCTCGGCGAACTTTTCAATCGTCGCTCTTGCAGAGTCTGTCTGAGCTACAATCTGTTCGGGGTCTATGGTTGTTGACTGAAGAATGGGAGGTATCATAACAGAGTGAGTTTAAATCAGTTGTTCGTTGCTTTGCGAAGTTCTTTCCATATTTGCAGGGCCTTGAAATAGTCCGACTCGGCTTCAATCCTTTTGTCTTCCTGCTGACGCAGTTTGACGCGCGTTGAGGCAAGATCGGAAGCGTTGGTCATACCGGCTTTGTAAGACACTTCCTGTCTTTGGAATGAGGAGCGGGCCATATCCTCGGCTTCAAGCGCAAGGGTATAGCTGTCCCAGGCCGTAGTCAGGTCCAGATAGCTTTTCCTGACCTTGAGGGACAGCTGCGAAGACAGGTATTCCCTGTCGCTCTCGGCCTTTTCAACCTCGGTCTGCAGCCTGCCCAGCTTGGAAGAAGTCTTCCACCAGTTGGAGAGCGGGACCTGTATGGTTGCAAACGCCGTCAGATTGGAGCGGGGATCGCCTACGAACTGGCTATAGCTGTAGCCGGCACCTACAGCCACCTGGGGCAGGGCTTCCCCGAGCGCCATCTTTTTCTGCAGCTTTCCCGCCTGAACCTGAAGCTCGAGAAGACGGCTCTCCTCAAGCGCGGAAGCTATATCGTCCGGGTCGGAATAGTAGTTCTCGGGGCTTTGGGGCATTTCGTCCGGAAGCTTGACAGCAAGAGAGTCAATGAAAGGCTTCCGGGAGCTTGCCGCCCCGGCTATGAGACTGTATTCCTGTCCTATAGTGTTGAACAGGTTCATCTTGGCGAGAACTATCCCGCTGCGAAGCTGTATCTTTGAACTTTCAAGGCTATTTTTCTGATAATTAAGCTCTTCCAATACATCTTCAGTCACCAGTCCGGCTTCCAGGGCGGCGGATGCATCGCGCTGGAGCATAGCTATCATTTCCAGGGCGGATTCAAGAGTCGTCTGCTTTTCCTGAAGGCAGACAAGCTCCCAATACAGCTCATCCACATCTCCCATCAACTTCCTTTCGGCAATGCTGCCGCTAAGCCTTGCTGCTTCGACGCCAAGTGAAGCCAGACGGTTGCCGTTCACTATCCTTCCGCCCGCATAGACCGGCTGCAGCACTGACACCCCAGCGGTATAACCTCCGCTCATAAGGCTCACTCTCGGCGTCACTCCTACCATAGGGGCATAGCTGTCGATGATGTTCTGGAGGTTGTTGGTGAAGTCATTGCTGCCGAAAATGTCTTTTATGCCCATATCAATCATAGGGTTCAAAGCTTTGAAACCAAGGCTGAAGGCGCTCACCTTAGGGAAATACTCCGAGAGGGCTTCCTGTTTCTGGTACTGCGCCGCGCGAATGTCCAGCCGAGCCTTGACAGCGGCGTTGCTACAGTCAAGCGCCATATGGCGGCACTCGTCCAGACTCAGCTCCGAAGACTGCGCGCGGGCTTGCGATCCGGCTGCGAATAACAAGCCTAAACCTATGAGTATGAGATATCTATGCTTCATCTTGAGTTCTTTTTAGCCGTTTTTCGCCGCGTGAAAATATATGGGAATATGCAATAGGCATAATTAGGGTTATCAGCGCTATGGAAAGGAGCGTGCCGAAGCAGATCACAACGCCCATAGGCATCCACAGATTGTCGTGGCTCAGAATCATAGGGAGCACTCCCAGCGCGGTGGTGAGCGAAGTCAGGAAGATGGGCCTCATCCTGCGCTTGCCGGCCAGGGCGGCCGCCTCGCGGACACTCATACCTTCGTCCCGCCGCAACTCTTCAGCATAGTCGAAGAGTATGATGCCGTTGCGAACGATGATGCCTACCAGGCTGATCAGTCCGAGGACAGCGGTGATGCTGAAATCCAGAGAGAA
Organism: uncultured Bacteroides sp.; assembly: GCA_945874355.1. GTDB lineage: Bacteria > Bacteroidota > Bacteroidia > Bacteroidales > UBA932 > Cryptobacteroides. The sequence continues at coordinate 35,332 of CAMCGB010000004.1, read as the reverse complement.
TATCCACAATCCGAAGAAAGCTCCGAAAAAGCACAGGGTGCTTATGCCTATCGTCAGACAAGCCAGGGAAATCTTCTTGAAGTGGAAGAGCAGGAAGAAGAACAGCACGAGCACTGCACAGATGAACGATAGCGCAATTTCGGGAATCACGCCTTCATTTACGGAACTAAGTCCGTTGAACTCTACGCTCACTCCCTGCGGCAGCTCCAGGGTATCCACGAAAGCGCGGATTTTGGCGGCGCTGACGGGCTGGCTCTTCTGGTATTTCATATCTGCCGAGATGATCACGGCATCCTTGCCGCCGTAACGTACCAGCTCCTTGCTTTCCCACTCCGGAGTGATGCTTGCCACCTGTCTCAGGGGCACGCTGACCGACGGAATGGAAGTTGCTACGGGAAGGTCCAGGAGGTCCTCGGCGTTTACCGGAGCATCTTTGTCCCTGGAGTACAGTTTCACCGGAATCTGCTCTCCGGCCTCGCTCAAGCTGGCAATCGTCTGTCCCTGCAGGTTTGCCGCGAGGCTCAGGCTCATCAGCGATTTGTTTACTCCCAGTCTTGCCGCCTCAACGGGGTCGAGTATCACATTGGCCCAGTTCACGCTTTCGTCGCTTGTGCTGTGGACCCATTTCAGCTCATCGTCCAGGCTGCGCATATAGCCTTCGATCTGCGATGCGGTCTGTGTCAAAGCGTAGCGGTCCTCTCCGTAAAGCATTATCTCTATAGGCACAACTCCCTGATAATCCATCTGCTTAACCCTTACCAGGGCTTGCGGGAAAAGGTGCTCGAGAGTTTTCTCGTATAGAGGAATGAGCTCCGAAGTGGCTTTGAGGGACTTGGTGTTGACTATCAGCTGGGCGAAGTTCGGAGCCGGGGTAGCAGGAGGATATGTGGCGTTGAAACGTGGAGCGCTGCTGCCTATGAAAGAAGTGACGGACTTGACCCTGCTGTCCTTGAGCATTATTGACTCCAGCGAATCAACTACTGCGCGGGTGTCTTCCAAGCCGCTTCCGGCATCCAGATTGACTTCCAGGGCAAAAAAGTCCCTGTCGGCTTCGGGCATCATCTGCACGGTGAGCCTCGAGAATATGAACAGTCCCAGAAGAACGCTTCCGGCTCCGAGGGCAAGAGTCAGTCCCTGATGGGCGAAGCACTTGTCCTGGATGCGGTCGTATCCGTGCTGGAGGGCGTCGAAAAAGCGGTTCTGAATCTTGGACAGCGGTCCGCCGCCGGTGTGTCTTGCGTTGCGTATGAAGCGTATTTCGAGGTTCGGGACCACGAAGACCGCATAGGCGAGCGAAGCGAACAGGGCTATGAGTATGACCCAGGGGAAAATGCTTACAAACTCCCCGAGATAGCCGCTGATGATACCCAGGCAAGGGAAGAACATCAGCGAGATGGCGGCAGTGGCCATAAACATAGGGAGTATCAGCTCGCGGGCGCTGTCACGGGCGGCATCCTTGCGGCTTTTGCCCAAGCTGAGATGGTTCATATATCCGTCCATAGTGATTATGGAGTCGTCCACAATCATTCCCAGCACCACAATCAGCGCCGCCAGCGATACCGTGTTCAGCTCCATCCTGGTCAGATACATCACCGCAAGGGCAATGGCCGTACATACAGGCACTCCCGAGCTTGCGATTGCAGCCGAGCGGAAGGGGAAGAGCATCAGCATCACTCCGATGACAACGAGTATGGATATCAGAAGGTCCCTCAGGAACGAGAACACTGAGCGTCCCACCACCCGGGGCTGATCTGTAATCTTGCTTACGCTTACGCTATCCGGAAGGGTGCTGCGGAAAGTGTCCAGGGCCTTGTCCATCTGCTTTCCGAATTCGATGACATTGTTCCCGGACAGCATCTCAACAGAGATGATAATGGCGCTGTTCCCGTTGTAGTTTACATAGGACGACGGCGAGGAAGTGCACCTTTCAACTGTTGCTATATCCTTGACTCTCAGGCTTCCACCCAGAGGGTCGCTGTAGATTATCTTGTCTGCGATCTCCTGCTCGCCGCTGAAAGGGGAACTTACGTGAACATTCAGCCTGGCCCCCTCCGTGTTAAGGCTGCCGGAGGGCAGTTTCAGGTCGGAAGTCTTGATGTCCAGAAGTATCTGGGACGGACTCAGGGAGTATTCGGCCAGCCGGGCGGCATCCAGGGTTACGGCGATTTCTTCGCCCCGCTCGCCGTAAACCGTGGCCTTTGCAAGAGAGGGAATCTTCCGCAGTTCATCGCACAGCGCCGTGGCGTAATCTTTCAGTTCCGAGGGGGTTTTGTCAGACGATTCAATCGCAATCAGGGATGTGGATACTGACGAGAAGTCGTCCATCACAACAACAGCCAGAACCCCTTGGGGAAGGGTCATCTTGACATCCTCAATCTTGAGCTTGATCTTGGACCATACCCTGTCCTTCTCGGACATAGGAGTGTTCAGGTCGGTGAGTATGTAGCAAAGTCCATCCTGACAGCTGATTTTCAGATTGTTCCGGTTCACTTCCTGGAAGCTGAACAGCATCTGTTCCAAGGGTTTGCCCACTTCTTCCATCACCTGCTCACTAGTGGCTCCGGGATATACGGCGGCTATCAGTCCCTGCTTTATCTCGAAAGTCGGAAATTCGTCTTTGTTCATCTTCGTCAAGCCGAACACTCCCACTCCGATAAGCATACACAGGAGTAGGTATATGATGTTCTTGTTGGCGGTGACAAAGTCAATTATTGATTTTTTCCTTTCCATTCGACTGTTTTGACTTCCATTCCCTTGCTAACTTTCTGGCTGCCTTTCACTATGACCAGGTCTCCTTCCTGAAGCCCTTCTTCAATCATCACGCAGTCAGAGACATACTCTCCGGTTTTTACTTTCCTGATATTCACCCTTGAATCCCGGTCTACCACATAAACCTGCCTTCCGTCCTCTGCTGTCAGCACTGCCGAAGCTGGGATGCTGATGCCGCTGCGGTCATCTTTCCGTATGCTCAGCGTGCATACCATCCCGGGCATAACATCAGACGGGACGCCCGAAAGTGTGAAAATACACTCGTAATTGTGGGTAAGGGAGGAGGCGGATACTCCTTTGCTCTTTAATCTGGCTTTTACTCCGTTGGCTGATACGGCCGCGATATCGACAAGGGCTTCCTGTCCGACGCCCATCTGTCCAATCTCGGCTTCGGGGACTTTGATGCTGACTTGAAGGCTGCTCAGGTCCATTATCCTCGCTATGGGGCTGAAGGCCTCGATATCGGTGGATTCTTCGGCGAGAACCTCCGAAATCACTCCGTCATAAGGCGCTTTCACGGAGCAGTCTTCAAGTGCCTTGTCGGCACTTGCTGCGGCGGCGCGGGCTTTCTGGAGCTGGGTTGTGATTTCCACCATTTTCACTTCCGCCAGGCTGCCGCTTGAGTACACCTGCTGAGCTCTGGCGTATCCGTCTTCTGCCTGGCTCAGGGTGGCGTGGGCCATCTCATAAGTGCTCCTGACGTTCTGGGATTCCACCCTGGCTATCACCTGCCCTTTGCTTACCCTGTCGCCTATGGAGACTTCGACGCTGACCAGTTTCCCGGAGTGGGGGCTTGAAACCACATTCTCCTTCAGGGGTTTTATACTCCCTGAATACTTTGCTCCGCCAGGTCTGGCATCGCTCTGTACGCTCATTACCTCGACGCAGATTCTGTCCTTCTGCACAACTGTATTGTCAGAAGTCCTTTGGCAGGCTGAAAGGCTGAGAGCAATCAGGCCAAGCGTCAGTATGGAACTTGTTCTGCTCATCTTTACTTTGCTTAGTTTTCCTTGGCTACGGTCTTCACGTCAGAAGAACTTACAGTATAAGTGCGTTCGAGATAGCTCACTTTGCCGCTTATGTTGTGAAGAATCAGCACTATATCACCCACTTTTTCGGCGTCCAGGCTGACATTCAGATTTAGTTGGGAAGTGGCAATCAAGTCTTTGAATTTCAGTGACCTTGCTTCCTCCCCGCTGACAAGATGCCCCTCCTTAAGCGTCATCTCGTAGGTGCTCACGCCGCTGCCTATCGGATTCATCGTAATGAGCATGGTGCCCTCCTTGGAGCTGCGTGTGACAATGTTCATCTGGCCTGTCTCGCTTTCCAGCTCCAAAGTGAGGGTATTGGGGCCAAGGGTCGTGCCCTCGGAAGAGTCTTCGGAAGTTTCTTCGACGGCGGTAAGAGTTACGGTCCCCGATGTTTTATAGGAATAGTAGCCCTGGAACTGTTTTACCCCTTCCTTGGAGCAGGAAACGGCAGAAAGAAGGATGGATATCAGGCTCATAATCTTAAGGCCCGTGACGGATAATGATTTCGGACTCATAGACATATATTTGCTAATAATTCATTACTTTAGGAATGATGAAGTCAACCATCGCCTCGTACGTGCTCTTCAGCTCAGCGGGCTTGTTTGAGGTCACGAACTGGAGCTCTATGCTCTTGAGGAACATCTCGAAGATGCTCGCAAACTGTACGGGGTTGATCTCTGCATTGAAGATGCCTGCGGCCTTTCCCAGGTTGCATATCTTCATAAAGAATTCTTTTTCCCAAAGGTCCATAGTTTCCCTTCCCTTATGGATGAGCGCACCAAGCTTTAGGTTGATGTCGCTGAACTCGGCGATGCTGATCTGCTTGAAAAGCTCGCTGGAGGTGACCAGATCTATTCTTTTCTTCAGATACTCCTTCAGACTGATGCTTATCCTTTGGCCTTCCAGTACCGTAAGGGGCTCAAGTTCAAGCCTTATTGCTTCACATTCCTGCTCTACTACTGTCTTGAATATTTCGTCTTTGTTGTCAAAATAGTAGTAGATTGAAGTTTTAGCCCTGTTTGCCATTCTGGCAATGTCCTCCATTGCGGTCTTTTCATAACCGAATTGGATGAAGGCCGTCCGTGCGGCCGATAAGATATTCTGCCTTGTTTCGTTTTTGCTCATAATCAGTTACACTACTCTTTGTATGATGATGGCAAATTCGTACAAATTTTATACCCGCCAAAATGTCAATGACAAAAAGGACAGACCGCAAGAGGCCTGTCCTTGATGTGCTATCAAAATAGGGATTACCTGATCAGGGCGATGATTTCGCCTTTCTCGACCTTTTTGCCCTGGGCTGCAGTGACAGCGACAATCTGCCCTGATACGGCAGGGAGCACCTGCTCGATGCCGTAGAAGGCCTGAATGTAGCCGCAGGCCTCTCCTTTTTCGACCTTTGTGCCGACAGCAGGAGCAGTTGAGCGGTCTGCAACATCCACCTGCCAGAGCATCTGCCCCTTGACGGGAGCCTGGAGGGGAGTGGCGCCGGGGTACTTCGCAAGCAGGGAATCGAGGTCGAACTCGGGCATCTCAACTACGGGGCGTTTCACCACGATGGGGGCGCCGGCCTTGGCCTTCAGCTCCTCGAGTTCCTTGTTGAACCTTTCCTTGGCGATTCCGCTGCGGTAGTCGCGGTACTGCCTCTCGTGCATTGCCAGCTCGAACAGCTCTTCGTCGTCCTCTCCGCAGTCCCAACCTTCCTGCTTCATCATCTCGCGGAACTTGGGAAGCTCGTTCGGGTATTCGTCCTGAGGGTTGCCGGTGTAGAATTCCATACCCTTCTGCTTTGCCAGAGCGATGATTTCGTCGTCCAGCTTGCCGGGCAGACGGCCCATCTTCCCCAAAATCATACCCCAGGTGTCCTTGTCTATGGTGCTGAAGCGGGGCTTGTTCTGGCTCATTGCGAGCAGGTTCATCAGGGCGGTATTCTTTACATACTGGCTGAAAGGAGTCACGAGGGGAGGGTAGCCCAGTCTCGGCCATACATACTCGACTTCGTTGAAAAGCTTGACCATCAGGGTGTCGAGCGAGCTCTCGGGCTTTCCGTTGGCCCTTTCGGAGGCGTTGATGGCGGCCTTGAAGCCTTTGAGGTCGGCCATCATCGAGCCCATCATTCCGCCGGGAAGGCCGCAACCCACGAGAAGCGAAGTCATCTTGGCGTTGCTGGGGTTGATCCAGTAGCCAAGGAAGTCGTCGATGAACTCCTGGGTAAGGCTGCGCACTTCCATATAGGCATCCATATTGATGTCCTTTACCAGGAAGCCGTCGGCGCGGAGCATCTGCTGGATAGTGATGACGTCAGGATGAACTTTTCCCCAGGACAGAGGCTCAACGGCCACGTCGATGTAGTCCGCTCCCGCCCTTGCCACTTCGAGCATAGAGGCGGTTGAGAAGCCGGGGCCGCTATGGCCGTGATACTGAATCTTTATGTGGGGGTATTTCTTTTTGATCTCGCTGGTGAGCCTTGCAAGGAAGGTGGGCCTACCCACGCCTGCCATATCTTTGAGGCAAATCTCGTCGGCACCGTATTCCACCAGATGGTCAACTACCCCGAGGTAGTACTCTACAGTGTGGACGGGGGAGTGGGTGATGGAGAGGGCGGCCTGTGAAATCATACCGGCCTTCTTTGCGTACTCAACACTGAGCTTGAGGTTGCGGTGGTCGTTCAAGCCGCAGAAGGAGCGGGAGATATCGGTGCCCTGGGCCTTCTTGACCTTGAACATCAGCTCTCTGACATCAGCGGGTACCGGGTTCATTCTCAAGGCGTTCAGACCTCTTTCAAGCATATGGGTCTGGATGCCGGCCTTGTGGAAGGGTGCCGTCCAGGCACGTACTGCCTTGTTGGGGTTCTCTCCGTAGAGGAGGTTCACCTGCTCGAAGGCTCCGCCATTGGTCTCGACTCTGTCGAAGCACCCCATATCGATGATTGCAGGAGCTACCCTGACAAGCTGGTCAACTCTGGGCTGATACTTGCCGGAGGACTGCCACATATCCCTGTATACGAGGGAAAATTTGATTTCTTTTGCCATATCCGTATAACTGAAAATCATACAAAGATATGAAAAAAATCGCTTCTGCACTTGCAGTATCAAAATTATTTCTTACCTTTGCATTCCGACACGGTGCGATTAGTTCAGTTGGTAGAGCACCAGATTGTGGTTCTGGGTGTCGTGGGTTCGAGCCCCACATCGCACCCCAACTGATAAGAGCGGCATTTTTTGCCGCTTTTTTTGTTGTACCGTTATCTTTTCCGAAAAGGCTTTTTGCTGTCCGTGGCAGCCTGGCCGCCAATATGCAGAAGAATAAGAAAAGGGGCCTTGAACAGCCCCTTGAAAATGTCGGGATGATCCGACTCGAACGGACGACCCCCACGTCCCGAACGTGGTGCGCTAGCCAACTGCGCTACATCCCGAAAAAAATAAACTTGCCGGAGCAAGTTTATCATCTGTCTTATGCGAGTTTGTTGATATAAACTGCTATTCCGCTCTTGAGATTGGAAGCCTTGTTCTTGTGGATAAGACCAATCTTTGCGAGTTTGTCAATCATTGCGTAAACCTTGGGAGCGTTCTTCTCTGCGGTAGCCTTGTCAGTGGTGTTGCGGATGTCGCGGATAGCGTTCCTGGTTGTCTTTGCATAATATCTATTATGCAGTCTGTGCCTTTCGTTTTGACGATCGGCCTTCTTAGCTGAAGCTGTGTTTGCCATGTTCGTTATTTTTATTATCTGGTAGTGGGTAGGAGAATCGAACTCCTATTGCAAGAATGAAAATCTTGAGTACTAGCCGTTATACGAACCCACCAAACTCAACCAATTGCGTTATCCGCCAAATTGGGAATGCAAAGATAGAAAAATTTTTGAATTTGACAAAGTATTTTCCCCTTTTTTGGACTATTTACTGTTTGCCTTGTCTTTTTCCTCATCCTTTCCTACCCATTCCCACGAATAAAGCAAAGATTCCACCTGCCTCAGATACTGCCTTTTGTCGTAGCGGGGAGCATAAACGAAGGCCTCGGCGACGATGATGTCCTCCCCGTCGGGACTGTAGAAGGAATGCGACACGAAGGGGCCTCCCATAAAGTCGTTCTTGACCTCCCACATTCCGCGGGTCTGTACAAAGTGGCGTCCCTTGTACTTCTGGTACTCTATCATAGGAGGGAAGAACTCGCTGGTGGTCATATATGAATTCTCGACCATTCCGGGCACATTGTTCTTCATCACTTCGTTGCGGTGTGAGATGATGTTGTCCGAGGTGAAGGGATGGTCCTTCTCAGCTTTATATTTGTAAATCAGCACATCCTGGTATACATACTGCTTGTCGTCAGCTATCCAGATGAAGTCGTCCGTAGCCTTGCGGATTTTGTATCCCATAGGGAAATGGGGGCTGCCTCCGAAAACCTCACGCACTTTCAGAGCTATGCTCTTCTCTTCATAGAGGAGGGTATTGTTTATCACCCTGTCCCTTTCCGCCTGCTCGATTGCCGCGCTTAACAACTTGCCGTTCTGCTGAACTAGCTCCTTTGCCGAGTTGTCGTCGTAGGCGCTTATCTGAACCACAATCTGGGGTTTTGCCCAAACATCGTAGCGGAAAAACACGCCGCTCGTGTCATTCTGGGCATCGATGTTGAAAAAGACTATGTTGCGATGTATCTTGAAAAGATCCGTAAAGGCTCCGGGAGCTATGTTGACGAGGGTGTAAAGAGCTTCCCTCTGCGGCAGGTACGGGCATGCGCTTCCGAGAAGAGAGCGTACCTCCTCGCCCGCAGAAGTTTCCCAGACATCCTTGTCCATCACCACGATGACCTCTCCGGCTTTTCCGCTGACATTGGGCAGGAGGGTTTTCGTGCTTTTGCAAGAGACCATAGCGGCAAATGAGAGCGCTATGAGGGCAATTCGTTTGAGTAGTGTCATATAATTGAGTGTTTTTTGATTATCTCAGGAGTCTGCCTATGTCGTTGCCTATTGCGAGGAACATCAGGGCGAAAATGAATACCATTCCTATTACCTGGGCGACAGCCAGCACTTTGTCGCTGGGCTTGCGGCCGGTAATCATCTCAATCAGAAGGAAGAGTATATGTCCTCCGTCCAGGGCCGGGATGGGCAGAAGGTTCATCACCGCAAGTATTATGGACAGAAGAGCCAGTATGCTGAGGAACTGGTGGGCATCCCAGTCCGAGGGGAACACTTCGCCTATGGCTATGAAACTGCCTACAGACTTGTATGCCTGCGAAGAAGGGGTGAAGAGCAGCTTGAGGTCCTGGATGTAGCCTCCTATAGTCTGCGCTCCGTATTTCAGACCTGCCCCGACTCCGTCCAGGGCACCGTAGTGGCGCACTTTCACAATCTGATCGGGCATCTGCATATAGACTCCTATCAGCGCGCTGCTGTCCACCCTGACGGGCAGCAGAAGAGTGTCTGCCCCTCTGACCACGCTCGCCTCTATGTCCTGACCCCTGTAGGCTTCAAGCACTTTTCTGGAGTCCTGCAGGTAGTCCACTTTCTCGCCCGCGAAGGCGATGACCCTGTCGTTCCTGCGGAGCTGCCCCTGGGAATTCGGGCCGCTGCTGGACACAGAGTCAACTACAAAAGGGATGGCAAGGTCGAACATCATCGGAGAGTTCAGCACCTGTCCCATCATCGCGTGGTCGATGTACAACTCAAGGGTGTCGGTCCCGCGCAGCACCGTAGCCACCCTGACGTCTCTTCTTGCAAGGTCGGCCTGGAGCATGCCGAAGTTCCGGGGGCTGTAGTCGTCGAATTTCAGGATCCGGTCCCCGTTGCGGAAGCCCATCTCGTAGGCGAGGTCATTGACATAAATGTTGCTGTTGGCGTTGTCAATGTAGCTCTGTCCCCATAGCCACATTATACATATATAGGTGAGGAAGGCGAAAATGAAGTTGTTCAGCACGCCGCCGGCCATCACCAGAAGCCTCTGCCAGGCGGGATGTGTGCGGAACTCCCAGGCTTTGGGCTCGCTTTTGAGCTGCTCCATATCCATCGATTCGTCCACCATTCCCGCTATCTTGCAGTAGCCTCCCAGTGGCAGCCAGCCAATGCCGAACTCTGTTTCGCCCCATTTCCATTTCGCGATGGCCTTGCCTCCTATGTCGAAAAAGAGGTAAAACTTCTCCACTTTTATATGGAAGAGCTTGGCCCAGGCGAAATGTCCCAGCTCGTGGATGAAGACGAGCAGCGACAGAGCGACTATGACCTGAAGTATTTTAATCAATATAACCATTTGCAATCATTGAAATTTCGGAGTGCGTCTCCAGAATGTCAGACAGGGAGGGCGAAGCCACAAAATTCATACCCTGAAGGCATTTCTCGCAGATACGGGCGATGTCATAAAAACCTATCAGCCCCTTGAGGTAGGCGGAAACGGCGACTTCGTTGGCCGAGTTGAGGGCGCAGGGAGCATTGCCTCCGCGGCGGATGGCTTCATAGGCAAGGCCCAGGCAGGGGAATCTGTCGAGGTCCGGGGCCTCGAAATGAAGGGACCCGAGGGAGGCGAAATCCAGCTTCCGGTTCCCGACGCTTATTCTTTGGGGGAAGGAGAGCGCGAACCCTATGGGCTGACGCATATCGGGGCAGCCCATCTGGGCTATGACAGCTCCGTCCTCGAATTCCACCATCGAATGCACCACCGACTCGGGATGCACCACTACGTTGATTCTGTCCACATCTATGTCGAAAAGCCATTTGGCTTCAATCACTTCCAGACCCTTGTTCATCATCGTGGCGGAGTCTATCGTGACTTTAGCGCCCATATCCCAGTTCGGGTGTTTGAGGGCGTCGCCGGCCTTGGCCTTTGCAATCGAGCCCCTGTCCCAGGTCCTGAAGGGGCCTCCGGAAGCAGTGAGATGAATCTTCTCGATGCCGTTGCCCTGGGCGGCGAGAAGGCACTGGAAGATTGCGGAGTGCTCCGAGTCCACCGGAAGTATGACCCCGCCGTTCTTCCGCATAGTGGAGGTTACTATGCTGCCGGCGGCGACCAGGGTTTCTTTGTTCGCCAGGGCTACAATCTTGCCTTTTTCAAGAGCGGCGAGGGTGGGCCGGAGACCGCTGAATCCGACCATCGCCCCGACTACGATGTCAACCCTGTCCGACTGCACCAGGGAGCAGAGGCTGTCCATCCCGGCCCATACCTTGGTGTCGGTGTCCTGGAGAGCCTGCGCAACTGCAGGGTAGCGGGACTCCTCGCATATCACTACGTTGGCCGCATCGAAGCGCCGTGCCTGCTCAATCAGCAAGTCGGTGCTTCTCCTTGCTGCAAGTATTTCAACTTCAAACAGATCCGGGTGCTGGGAAATGACATCCAGCGTCTGGGTCCCTATGGAACCTGTGGATCCGAGTATCGCTATTTTCCTTTTCACTAGAAAGTAATGTATTTCGAAGGGTCGAGGGCTTCTCCGTCCTGCCACAGGGCGAAGTGCAGGTGCCCGGTAGCACTTTGACTCTCTCCTCCTATCATTGCTATGGGAGTGCCTGCCTTTACGGCATCAGAGCTGTTTTTCAGAATGCGGTAACACTTTCCGTACATACTGACAAGATTGTCATTGTGCTGAATTATAAGTACATAGTCAAGCTCTTCGTCATACCCGGAATAGATGACGGTGCCGTCGGCTATGGCGCTGACGACCGATCCGCTCTTGGCTGTGATGTCGATTGCCGGGTGGGCGTACTTGTCGAAGACTTCACTCACCAGTCCTTTGAGCGGGGTGAAGAATATACGGCCTTCGACGGGAAGGCTTTTGCCTGCACCGCTGCTGAGGCGGAACTGCTCAGCCTTGATGACGCTTTCCCTCAGGAGAGAATCGCTCTCTTCAAGCTCCTTCTCGCTTTTGTCCGACAGGAATGAAGGGCCGGAAAGTATGGAGACGGAGTCGCGGTTGAATGTGGTTTCGCCTCTCAGCACCCGGCTCAGGTTCAGGGCGTAAATGTCCCAGCGCGAGAGTACTCTTTCCAGGGAGTCGATTTTGATTGCGTTTGCAATGGCGGTCTTCTGGGCATGGGCGTCGGGGTAGCCGGGAATGGTGGTCCTGATGGGGGTGAAGGCTATGATGCAGTATATCAGGAGAACTATCAGGATGGCGGCGCAAGAAAGCCCCAGAGTGAGAGCAAGCCTGCTCATCCTCAGGGTCTTCCTCTCCGAAGAGGGGTCTATAATCGAGAATTCGAACCCGATGTTTTGCTTTTTCGTTTTTTTATTGGCCATAGGTGGCGGGTTTGCGAAAACGGGGTATTTTTCTTAATTTCGCAGGATGAACAGAATCGTGGGCATTGATTACGGAAGTGCGCGGGTCGGAGTCGCTGTCAGTGACCCCCTGTGCATTTTTGCCTCGCCCCTGGAGACTGTTCCCTCTGCAAAGATAATAGATTATCTTCAAAAATACTCCAAGACTGAGACTATCACCTGCTTTGTGGTGGGATATCCTCTCAATCTGAATGGGGCACCTGCTCAGGCCGCTGCAGATGTGGAGCGCTTCCTCAAGAGCCTGCGCAAGGCATTCCCCGACATTCAGGTCAGTCTGGAGGACGAGAGATTCACCTCTGTACTTGCCCACAGGGCTATGATAGACGGCGGGATGAAGAAAAGCGTGAGGAGGGACAAGGCTTCGGTGGACAAGATCAGTGCGGCCATAATCCTGCAGAGTTATCTTGACAAGCAGAACGCAAGTGCAAAAACGGAATTATGATCAGACCTATTTACCTTTATGGCTCCGAGGTGCTTCGCAAGAAGGCAGAAGAGCTTGATATTGAGTCTTCAAGGGACGAGATCCTTTCTCTGGTGAATGACCTTTGGGAGACCCTCGATGCCTCGGACGGTTGCGGACTTGCCGCTCCCCAGATTGGAGTGAGCTCCCGCGTGGCGGTAGTCAACGGCGATATTATGGCCGATGTGTACCCTTATCTCAAGGGCTTCAAGCGTACCTTCATCAACCCGGTGGTGCTCTCGGAGAGCCCCGGGCGCTGCAGCTACAACGAAGGCTGCCTGAGCGTGCCGGGACTATATGCCGATGTGGTAAGACCCGAGAGCATCACGGTGGAGTATTACGACGAGAACCTTGAAAAGAAGCAGGAAACCTTCGACAAGTTCGCCTGCCGTATGATCCAGCACGAGTTCTCGCATCTGGACGGCGTGTTATTCACCGACCTTGTGGCCCCGATACGCCGCAAGATGATAGCCAAAAAGCTTCAGAACATAGCCCACGGCAAAGTGGGAACATCCTATAAATCAAAAATCAAGTAATATGGGAGCATTTCACGCTTATGATATAAGAGGTGTCTGGGAAAAGGATTTCGACGCCGAAACCGTCTATAAGGTCGGTTATTTCCTGCCTGCCCTGCTGGGTGCCGACGAGGTGCTGGTGGGCCGCGACTGCAGAGTCTCCTCGGATGAGATTCACGACAGCCTGATCAGGGGTATATGCGACGCCGGAGCTTCGGTGTGCGATATTGGCCTGAGCAGCACCCCGATGGTGTATTTCGCGACTGCCAACTATGGCTTCAAGGCTTCGGTACAAATCACCGCCAGCCATAACCCTGCCGTTTACAACGGATTGAAAGTCAGCAGAGAAAATGCTCTTCCTGTGGGGCTGGACACCGGCCTTGGACAGATTAAGGAGTGGATAGACTGCGGTAAGCAGACCCCTGTCAGCGCAAATAGGGGCAGCGTGCGCACTATGGACATAATGGACGACTATCTGAAGTTCATGTCGAAGTTCAAGTCCGACTTTAGCAATCTCAACATTGCTTTCGACCTGTCGAACGGTATGGCTTGTCTTTTTGCGCACAAGGTCTTCGGAGACGCTCCTTCATACATTTTCGACACTATTGACGGCAGCTTCCCCAATCATGAGCCCAATCCCCTGGTAGCAAAGAACGTGGAGCCTTTGAAGTCTCTGGTACGCTCGCGCGGAGCTGACATAGGAGTGATTTACGATGGAGATGCCGACAGGGTGATGTTTGTCGACGACAAGGCCAGATTCGTATCGCCTGACCTGCTGATAGCCCTGATGGCCCTCTATTTCTGCGACGAGAGGGGAGAGAAGTCCCCCAGAGTGCTGCAGGAGATACGTTCCTCAAAGGCTGTGGGAGAGTTCCTGGAGCCTTACGGGGCCGACCTTCACACCTGGAGGGTGGGCCGTGCTTTCGCTGCACCCAAGCTCCGTGAGATAGATGGGCTGTGGGGAGGAGAGCTGGCCGGGCATTACTATTTTAAGGATTTCTTCTACTCCGACAGTGGCCTGCTCGCTTCGATGATTATACTGCGCATTGTCAGCTCCCTGAAGCGCAAAGGCATCAGCTTCAGCTCCCAGATAGACTCTATGACCCACTACTTCAATTCCGGAGAGGTCAATTTCCGTCTCGAGGACAAGAAAGGTGCTATGGAAGGACTTTGCGCTCTTTTCAGCTCTCAACAGAAGCCTCTCAGGGTTATGGATTTTGACGGCTACAGGATGGAGTTCGACTCGTGGTGGTTCAATATCAGGCCCAGCAATACTGAGCCTTATCTGAGGTTTATCTGCGAGGCCCGCACAGAAGAAGAACTCTCACAGAGAGTCTCCCAGGCCTGTGCTTATCTTGAGTCGGAGTTTTCAGCAGTAAGGTCATAGTATGCAAAGAACCCTCACTCCGGCTCTTCTCCTGCTCTTCTGCCTTGCCGCACCCGGGCTGTATGCCCAGAAGCCTGCGGTCCAAAGGGCTTCAATTGCTGTCCCTGTGCGTAATGTGTCGGCCCAGAAGTCTGATATCGAGCAGATTGACACTTCTCTGCTGCCTCCCAGCGTGCGCTTCATCCCCGAAGACTACATCACTCTTCCCGGTTCTTTCAAAAAGGGCAGCGGTTCTCCCATCGACACCCTGGACATAGGAGACAGCTATCTTCAGATTGTGCTCAACGACGACAATACCTGGCACTACATCAAAAACATCGACAAACTCTCCCAGGAAGAAGTGTTCAAAAGTTTCTGGAGTGAAACGGAGGTGAATCCTTACGATAAAGTGAATTTGTCGGATCTTGGATACCGCAACATCATCTGTCTGGTGGACTCGGTAAGTACATTCACCTGTCCGTACCAGGGCAGGGTATATTCCAAGTTCGGCTACAGAAGGGGCAGGCGCCATCAGGGGCTGGATGTGCCCTATAAGGTAGGTACCCCTGTCAGTTGCGCCTTTGACGGATGTGTCCGCCTCTCGCGCTATGTCAAGGGCTACGGCAATCTGGTCATAGTGCGTCACGAAAACGGGCTCGAAACCTTCTATGCCCATCTTTCCAGGCGTGATGTCCAGCCGGGAGACTGGCTGCGCTCAGGCGACATTGTAGGCCTTGGCGGCTCCACAGGACGCTCTTCGGGGCCCCATCTGCATTTTGAGACCCGCTATAAGGGCTATGCTTTTGATCCCGAGTGGATTGTGGACTTTGAGAACGGTCTTCTGCGCACGAATGTCTTTGTGCTCAGGCGCAGCTACCTTGACCCTTCTTCACGTTATGTGCCCGAGTCCATCGATGAGGAGGAGGATATTTACTCCAATGACGAGAAGATTATCGAGGAGGAGATGCGGATAGCGGCCGAGAAAGCTGCGATGAAGTGGCATACCGTCCGCTCGGGGGATACCGTTTCCGGCATTGCCCACAAGTACGGGAAGTCGCTCTCTACAATCAAGAAGCTCAATCCCGGCATCAATCTCGACAAGATACGTATAGGCCAGAAAATCAGGGTCAATTAGGCTACAGGATCATCTGGCTCAGTGCTTCGTAGTACTGCTTGCCTACAGGAATACAGGTTTCGGGGGAGTTGTCAAGTTCGGCTATGATGACTCCCTCCTTGTTTTTGCCCAGCACTCTTACGTGGGAGGGGTTCAGAAGATATGAGCGGTGGCAGCGTTTCAGAAATGTGGTGCACGGGTTGTTCTCAACTCGCTTCATAGGGCAGCGGACTACAAACTCTTTTGCCCTGCCATTGTCGATATAGTGTATTTTGATAAAGTTGCCTTCTGATTTCACGTACAGTACATCCTTGCTTAAGACGGTAAGCTTAAGTCTGTTATGCTCATCGAAGAACTTTGCGCTATGCTCCTCTTTCTTTTCGCTCTCCATTCTCTTGTCTTCGTTCAGGTTGATGCTGAGCCTGATGAGGGATAAGACCAGATAGGGGTATAAGAGACTGAGGAATATGAATTTCAGGCTGAGTGAAAGGGCAGGGAAGTATGCCAGGTCCTTTCCGAAGAATAGGGAAGTATACATGGCGCTGAACAGGGAGATGACAAGGCACTCTCCAATGCACCACACGGCATACGCCCACCATTTCATCCCTCCACGGCTGATGAAATACAGCAGGAGCCTTGTGATGAAGAGAATCAGAAGCTGGATGCAACTGAGTATCACCAGGTGAAAGGCAAAGCCCTTGCCTCCGACCATTTGGTAGAAGTCCTGGATGCCGAAGGGATTATATACCAGGCAGAAGCTGATGAAAAAGAGCGGAAGCAGGAAAATATACACCAGCTGTATCCAGAATTTGCCTTGAAATCGTACCGTATCGTTCATAATTCGTCCCAACAGGGTGTGTGATAAAAATACTGTTCAATTAATTTCGTCCCAAAAATAATACAAATTTCCCGCCAAATGAAGCTTTTCGTCACATTTAATAGTATTTTTGTCACACTTTCTTCGTCCCGCGGTCTACAAGGTCTAATTTTGCGTCGTTAAATAAAACGAATATGGCGCTTATGAATACTTACGAATACTCCGTAGTGCCCGAGAATATAGATTTCAAGGGCCAGATGACCGTTCCTTCAATTTGCGGACACATTATTAATGCCATTGGTCAGAATATACGCAAGGAAGGATTCGGGATTGATGTGATGGCTTCGTCGAACCGCAGCTGGATACTTCTCCGCTCTGCTTTCGAGATAGACCAGAGGCCTTCACTGTACGACAGGCTCTTTGTGACTGTCTGGCCTGTGCTTGGAAGCGGGCTTACCTATTACCGTTGCGTAAGGATTACAGACGGGAACGGAAATGAGCTCGGAAGGGGCACTACTGAATGGTGCATGATTGATATTTCCACCCGTCGTCCTTATTTCCCTGAGGTCAACCCTGATGCCGACGTCAAAGGTTTTACGCTTCCGTGCAGCAACCCCAGGCGTATACGGGATTTCAGCCCCGAGATAGTTGATGTGCGAAAGGTCGGCTATAGCGAGTGTGACTTCAACGGCCATCTCAACAATACCCGTTATGTGGAGCTGATATTCGACCTTCTGCCGGAGGACCTTATCAATACTGACTCTCCCATCAGGCTGGATATCAATTTCAAGAAGGAAGTCAGACGCGGCGAGGACGTGTCGTTCGGCCTCAAAAGGCAGAATAGGGACGAGTGCCTTTTTATAGCCCGTTCAAGCGAGCAGACCCTTTGCAGCGCCAGCGTGGCTTTGCGTTCGTGAACTGCTCCGGGAAGTCCGCTCGTTTACTTCAGGAATACGAAGAACACTGCCATCACCAGGCACACGAAGGCGGCGAGGTGGTTCCAGTGAAGGCTCTCTCCTTTGAAGAGAAGAGATACTACAATGGTGAATACCATTAGTGAGATGACTTCCTGGATGACTTTCAGCTGAACCAGGGAGAAGGGCCCTCCGTTGATGCTGGAGCCGAGTCTGTTTGCCGGGACCTGGGCGCAGTATTCAAAGAAGGCGAGTCCCCAGGAGAACAGTATGACCAGGATGAGCGGCCAGGAAGTGGAGATTTTCATCTCCTGGAGTTTCAGGTGCCCGTACCAGGCGAAGGTCATAAAGATGTTCGATACTATCAGAAGCAGTATTGTCCAGAAGCCATGCATTTTAAAAATAGTCTATTATGATACTTTCTATATTGATATTAATCTCGTTACTGCGCAAAGACCGGTGAATGTGAAGTGGGCCGAAGTCTGCAGTTGTGACGCGATGCGGATGCAAAGATACTTTATTTTTGGCTGGAGTGTTAAATTTTTTAAAAAATATTTGGAATTCTCGTTCAAGCTTTATACCTTTGCAATCCCAACGATGGAGGACTCGTTAGCTCAGTAGGTAGAGCATCACACTTTTAATGTGGGGGTCTCGGGTTCGAGCCCCGAACGAGTCACGAAGACTTGCTTCCCTAGCTCAGTTGGTAGAGCACCTGACTCTTAATCAGGGTGTCAAGGGTTCGAGCCCCTTGGGGAGCACATCAAAGGCAACTTACTGAATTTCAGTCGGTTGCCTTTATTGTTTTTTTGCTCTGGCGGGATAAGACTTACATTATGGCTGCGGTTCTTAAATTATTGCTAACTTAGCGCACAATTATTAACCGTCCCATATTGTTTGACAGAT
This sequence comes from uncultured Bacteroides sp., assembly GCA_945874355.1. Classification (GTDB taxonomy): domain Bacteria; phylum Bacteroidota; class Bacteroidia; order Bacteroidales; family UBA932; genus Cryptobacteroides. The sequence goes on along the minus strand of CAMCGB010000004.1, from coordinate 17,189 downwards.
GAAACAGATTTCCTTAATTACTTGTCTCCTCTTGCCGCTCCTTGTCAGTTGTACTGAAAATGAGAAAATCGACCGGCGCTCTCTTCTGGAGAGGAACAATCCGGTGGTGAGTGAGCTCAATCCGCTGCATTCGCTGAACATAGGCAACGGCAAGTTTGCCGCGGTGATGGATGCCACGGGCCTGCAGACTTTCCCGCAGATGTACAGCGAAGGTCTCTCGCTCGGAACCTACAGCCAGTGGGGCTGGCATAGTTACCCCAATACGGAAGGCTACAGGGCGGAAGAAATCCTTGAAAACCATCCGCTGCCGGGCCATCCGCAAGGCGTGTACGCAGTGCAGAAGGGGCTGGGAATGAGCGAAAGAAGTCAGGCGGCGGCAGAGTGGATAAGAGCCAATCCCCATAGGCTGCACTTGGGTAATGTGGGCTTTGAAGACTTTGAAGCAGAAGCTATTACGGACATAAACCAGACCCTGCACCTGTACGACGGCTCTCTTGAGTCTGCCTTCCGGTATAAAGGACACGACGTGAGAGTAAGCACAGTGTGCGGAGGGGAAGGAGAGGACCAGATAGCAGCGCGTATAGTGAGCGATACCCTTCTGAACGTCACGCTCCGCTTCCCTTACCCGAGCGGAGGCCATACGGACGACGGCTGCAACTGGGATGCCGACTCGCTCCACAGCAGTGTCATACTCAGCGAAGAGGATCATAGCGCCCTTATCAAAAGGGTAGTGGACTCCACCGAGTACTATGTGGCCTTGCATTGGGATGGAAAGTGCTCTCTGGAAAGACTCTCGGAGAATGCCTTTGTCCTGAAGGCGGGCGGCAAAGACTGGAGTTTCAATGTGCGTTTCAGCCCGCAAGCCCTCAAGGCCCAATCATACGTCCAGGCGCAGAAGTCCACCCGAAGGCTCTGGAATGACTACTGGAATACCACCGGAATCATTGACTTCTCGCAGTGCACCGACCCGAGAGCTCCGCTTCTTGAGCGCAGAGTCGTTCTGTCCCAATATCTTATTAGGAGTCAGGAAGCTCAGGACTATCCGCCTGCAGAGACGGGACTCACATACAATTCCTGGTACGGAAAGTTCCATCTCGAGATGGTGATGTGGCACAGTTTCCACTATGCTTTATGGAACCAGCCGCAGCTGCTGGAAAGGCAGTTGGACTTCTATCTCAAAGCGATGGACAACGCCCGTGAAATTGCCTCCCGTCAGGGTTTCGAAGGGGTGAGGTGGATGAAAATGACAGATCCGAGTGCAATCGAAGCTCCTTCCGATATCGGTTCCTTCATAATATGGCAGCAGCCTCATCCGATATATATGGCAGAACTTCTCTACAGGGCTGCCGAAAGCGAAAAAGAGAAGAGCAGGATACTTGAAAAATACTCGGAAATGGTAGCCCAGAGTGCCGCATTCATGGCTTCTTTTGTGAGCTATGACGCTGAGAATGACAGATATATCATTCAAGGTGCGTGTGCAGCCAACGAGTCTTACAACGAAGAAGCCACACTCAACCCCGCTTTTGAGATGGCCTACTGGCACTTCGGACTCTCGACCGCCCAGAAGTGGAGAGAGCGCAGCGGAATGCAAAGGGATAGCCGCTGGGACGGCATTATGGAAAAACTTGCACCCCTGAGCACGAGCCCGGACGGAATATACCTCCCTGCGGAGAAAGGCCCCGGCATCCCTGACTTCAAGACAATGACCATTCCGGTATCGACGGCAGCCGCTGCTCCCGCAGGAGGCTATGTGAACGGACAGAGGCCGAAGGGGGAGATTGTATATGTCAAGCCTTCAAAGCGTGCCGACGGCAGGGATCCTTTCTATGTGAGGGGTACTTCGTCGGAAAACCTGCTCGCTTACGGTATGCTTCCCGCAAGCCCTCTTGTGGAAGAAGAACCGCTCCAGGCAACTCTTCAACGTGCCAGTGAAAACTGGAACTGGAATGGTGGCAACTGGAGCTGGAACTATCCTACCCTTGTGATGAATGCCACCAGGCTTTCACGCAGCGACATCGCTCTCAGGGCAGCTACGATGAATGACCGCAGCGATCTGCTTCTTCCGAGCGGCAACAATTACCGCTCCCAGACCCTGAGGATGTATCTACCGGGCAACGGTGGTCTGCTGCTCGCGGTGGGGATGATGTGCGCGGGCTATGACGGCTGCACCGAAATCAATCCGGGTTTTCCGAAAGACGGAGGATGGAACGTCCGCTGGGAAGGGCTCAAGCCCCTTCCGTAGGCAGTGGTTGACTAGAGGGCTCCGCTCGAAATGACAAGCTAATTAGTCGCCGTAGTCGATGCGGCTGAACTCCTCGTTGAGGTAACGGTTAGCTTTGCGCAGCTCAAGGGCTGTGCAGCAGAGAATGATTCCGAATACCAGGAAGGCGATGCCTGTAAGGATGACGACCAGATTGGTGCCGAATGAATTGGAGAAGAGTGCCAAAATGGCAACAACCAGCATAATTATACCTCCCGCAAGCATCAAACCGCTGCCCGGGGTGCGTATGGCCTTAAGGTCGCTGCCCAGGCCCATAATCATAAAGCTATGGTAAAGCAGCCAGACGCCGAGGATGATGGGAAGCAGGTTGAGAGTCAGTTTGGGGAACGAGCACAGGAAGAGACCGATGAACAGGTCGAGCATCCCGCCCATAATATTGTACCCTCTGAGCAAGAATAAGTTACGGCTGGTGACGGCTGTTACCAGTTCAACGATGCCGTTGATGAGCATCACGGCTCCGAATACGATGGAAATGGTGATGTAGCTCTTGACAGGGTTGCAGAACACCACGATTCCGCAGATTGCGCACAGGATTCCGCATACAAGAAGGAGCCACCAATGCTTTACATTTCTGCAGGTGCGTTCCTTGAGTTCAGTAAAAATATTTGCCATAATAAATGTCTTTTTAGTTTCTGATACTTATGGCAAAAGATGTACCGTGCAATATTGCTGAAAAAATGTCACTCCTTTTTTGGGGGGCCGGAAGGCCTAAAAATCTGTTGTTTCGCATGCTGCGATACTTAAATAATTAATATTATTGCTCAATTTTCGCAAGCATAAAACTGTTTGTTGATGATAGCCTTGTGCGCTCTTGCGAAACTTGAGTAATATTGCTATATTTGTTTTGATACGCTTGAACTGAAGCGGAAGGCGTGTCAGATGATTGACAATCAATATTAATTTATACAACAATGTTCAAAGGTCAACCAAAAGGTTTGTTTGCGCTGGCCCTCGCCAACACCGGCGAGAGGTTTGGCTACTACACTATGCTCGCCATACTGGCCCTGCTGATGCAGGCCAGATTCGGCTGGAGCGAAGCGGTCGCCGGTCAGGTCTATGCCATTTTCCTTGCCGGAGTTTATTTTATGCCTCTGCTCGGAGGTATCATTGCCGACAAGATTGGCTACGGAAAGTGCGTCGTGGTGGGTATCACCGTGATGTTCCTGGGCTACCTGTCCCTGGCCCTTCCTGTGGGTAACGGTCTTGCCGCCAAGCTCGTGATGTTCGGAGGTCTTGCTCTTGTTGCTGTCGGAACCGGTCTGTTCAAGGGTAACCTGCAGGTTCTTGTGGGCAATCTTTATGACGATCCCAAGTACAGCGCCAAGCGCGATTCCGCTTTCAGCCTCTTCTATATGGCCATCAACATAGGTGCGATGTTCGCTCCTGCCATGGCCAAGAAGATTACCGAGGTGATGCTTGCAAAGCAGGGCTTTGTTTACGATGCCGCCTGCACCGATCCCGCATATCTCGATGCCCTTTCAGGTGCCTACGGACTGTGTTTTGCAGTTGCCTGCGTATCCCTTGTCCTTTCTGTTGCCATCTACTTCGGCTGCCGCAGGTGGTTCAAGCACGCTGATGTCACCGCCAAGCAGGCTAAGCAGGGTGCCGCTCCCGTAGAGGAGCTTACTCCCAAGCAGACCAAGGACAGGCTCGTCGCCCTCTTCCTTGTGTTCGCAGTTGTGATTTTCTTCTGGATGGCTTTCCATCAGAACGGCTCCGCCCTGACCTTCTTCGCAAAGAAATATACCAACCTCTCTGTTGAGGGCCCGATGAGAATAGGATTCAATATCTGGAGCCTTGCCCTGATAGCCGCTTCGGTATATACTCTCTTCTCTGTGTTCCAGTCCGAGACCAGGAAAGGCAAGATCGGCTCAGGAGTAGCTACCCTGCTTCTCTGGGGTGGTGCCATCGGTCTTTACTGTATGATGCCTCAGACCGTTGCCGCCCAGCCTTCAGACTTCCAGCAGTTCAATCCTTTCTTTGTGGTTGCTCTGACTCCTATCTCCATGGCTCTGTTCAACTCCCTTGCCTCCAAGGGTAAAGAGCCTTCAGCTCCCAAGAAGATTGCCTACGGTATGCTTGTGGCCGCCCTCGGATTCGTCATCATCACTCTCGCATCCTTCGGCCTCACTTCTCCTATGGATCTTGGTGCAAGCGAGACCCAGAGCATCCTTTCTCCGGGTTGGCTGATTTCCACCTACCTTACCCTGACTTTTGCGGAGCTTCTGCTTTCACCTATGGGTATCTCCTTCGTATCAAAGGTCGCTCCTCCCAAGTATAAGGGTATGATGATGGGATGCTGGTTCGCCGCCACTGCTATCGGCAACTACCTCAGCAGTATTCCTTCAATGCTTTGGAACAGAATTCCTCTTATGGCCAACTGGGGCATACTCATCGCCCTCTGCCTGATAGCCGCAGTGATTATGTTCGCGCTGATGAAGAAGATTGAAGCAGCCACCGGGAACTGATGACAAGAACCTCGAAATACTTCTGTGCGGTCAGTACGGCTCTTTTCGGAGTCATACTGACCGTATTTATCCTGCTCAGGGGAGCCGATGCTCTGACTTCCGTCGGAGCCAGCCTGTGCCTGTGTCTGGTGCAGTTCCTTACATGGCTAATAGCCCGCAAAAGGACTTTCCTTTCCTATTCCATAGCGCTTCTCCCCGCCTGTGCGCTTGCTGTAGCGCTTCTGCGCTACAACACTCCGGTGTGGTACCTGGTTTTCGTCATATCAGCTCTGCTCCTGATTTTTATGCCCAAAAGCAAGATACCCCAGTCCCGCAACTCAACTTCGCTCTGGGTGGGATCGTTTTTCGCTATGATTATTCTTGCGGCTTTCGTCGGGATAATGGTTCAGTAAGTAATTCGATATATCAAAAAAGCCGGTCCTTTGCAGAACCGGCTTTTATAGTGCTGTGCTTCAGAGGATTACTCTGCGGCAACAACTATCTTTACAGTTGCGAATACGCCCTTGTAGCACTTTACCTTGCCCTCGAACTCGCCGACTTCCTTGATTTCGGGAAGGGTGATGTTCCTCTTGTCAACCTCAACTCCTGCTGCTGCAAGAGCCTCGGCCACCTGAGCTGAAGTGATGGCTCCATAGAGCTTTCCGCTCTCGCCCACCTTGGCGGCAAGGCTGAGCTGAACTGCCTCAATCTTAGCTGCAACAGCCTGTGCATCAGCAACAAGCTTTGCTTCTTTGTGAGCCCTCTGACGGAGAGTCTCCTCGTGCTGCTTGATGGCAGAAGGAGTTCCTACTGTTGCATAACCCTGGGGTACAAGGTAATTGAGAGCGTAACCGGTCTTTACCTCTACAATCTCTCCGGCCTCGCCGAGATTGACTACGTCTTTTTTAAGTATGATCTTCATAACGCTTCAATTATTTAAGGAGGTCAGTAACATAAGGAAGAAGAGCCAGAGACCTCGCTCTCTTTACGGCCTGAGCGACCTTGCGCTGGAACTTGAGAGAGGTTCCGGTGATGCGGCGGGGGAGAATCTTTCCCTGCTCGTTGAGGAACTTCTTCAGGAACTCAGGGTCCTTGTAATCAACATACTTGATGCCTGCCTTCTTGAAACGGCAGTATTTCTTCTTGCGAACCTCTACGGTAGGAGGGTTCAGATAACGGATTTCGTTGTTTGCTGCGTTTGCCATAATTCTTCCTCCTCTGATTATGCTTCTACACTTTCTTCGCTCTTTGCCTCAACAACGCTCTCTGCTACGGGCTCAGCCTTGGGAGCGGCGGCCTTGGCAGCGCGGTTGGCGCGGCGATGCTCTGCGTATGCGACAGCGTCCTTGTCAAGGGCTACGGTAAGGTAGCGGATGATGCGCTCGTCGCGGTGATACTGGGTCTCGAGAGTTGCGATGAACTCGGGAGCAGCCTTGAACTCGATGAGATAATAGAATCCGGAGGTCTTGTGGTCGATAGGATAAGCGAGCTGCTTAAGACCCCAGTCCTCCTCGTACACGACCTCTCCGCCGTTGGCTTTGATAAGATCGGTGTACTTGGCAACCGCTTCCTTCATCTGGGCATCAGACAAAACGGGAGTTGCAATGAAAACGGTTTCGTACTGTTTGATCATAATGTTGTTTGTTGTTAAATGATAAGCCCCCATTTTTGGGGGCTGCAAATATAGTAATTTTTATTCTTCTTTCCAAATACTTTCTGTTCCGGGGCCTCAATGTGTGATGTAGTTCTCGGGATGCTTGCCTGTAAGGTGCAGCTGTTCGTACTTCTGCTGTATGAGGTCGGTGTCTGCGCGGGCATTGTCACCCAGCTCGAACCTCTCTCCTATGCTGATGTGCTTTGTGCCCCAGTCGAAGTATCCCAGGTACACAGGACAGTTCATAGCCTTCGCTATGGCGTGGTAGCCCATCTTCCATTTCCTGACAGGTTTGCGCGTGCCTTCGGGAGCGATGCACAGGTGGAACTCTCCTTCGGCCTTCTCCATTTCGCTGATGACGCTGCGCACTACCGTTGCTCCGCTCTTGCGGTCTACCGGAATGCAGCCCCACTTGCGGAGTATGGGCCCGAGCGGCCAGAAGAAAAACTCCTTTTTGATCATCACGTGGGCTACGTGTCCCAGACTCTTGTAGTAGAAGTAGGCTATCAGGAAGTCGGCTATGCTGGTGTGCGGTACGCCCAGAATGACGCACTTCTGCTCCGGAGCCGGTCCGCTGTCAGCTACCCAGCCGAGCTTGCGCATAATCTTGGCATAGATGTTATCTTTCTTCTTTTTCTTCATTTCTAGATACTTATATCTTCGAGTTGCTCTTCGCTGCGGAGGTTGCGGCAGGTGAAGTGCTGCCTGTCCGCCGTGTTGTCTCCCATATAGAACTCCAAAATCTCGGCAATCGACTCTTCGTCGCTGATTTTGACTTCGTCAAGCCTCATATCAGGCCCTATGAAATGCACGAATTCCGGCGCCGAAATCTCACCCAGACCTTTGAAACGGGTGATTTCCACCCCGTTCTTGAGCTGCGAGACGGCTTTCTCCTTCTCCTCCGAAGAGTAGCAGTAGATGTTCTCCTTCTTATTCTGAACCCTGAAAAGGGGAGTCTGGAGTATGTGCACGTGGCCTCTTCTGATAAGGTCGGGGTAGTACTTCAGGAAGAAGGTGAGCACCAGCATCCTGATGTGCATTCCGTCGTCATCGGCATCGGTGGCCACGATGATGTTGTTGTACCTCAGGCCTTCGAGGTCATCCTCCACTCCGAGGGCGGATATGAGCAGGTTGAGCTCTTCGTTCTCGGCCACCCTCTTGCGGCTCTCCTTGTAGCAGTTGATAGGCTTTCCGCGCAGCGAGAACACGGCCTGGAAGTTCGAGTTGCGGGCTTTGGTGATGGTTCCGCTCGCCGAGTCTCCCTCAGTGATGAAGATGGAACTGCCTTCGACGAAATCCTGGTTCTTGTCGTTGATTTTGTCGTTGTAGTGGTAGCGGCAGTCTCTCAGCTTGGGGTTGAATACGCTGGTTTTCTTGTTGCGCTCGCGGGTCTTTTTCTGTATGCTGGAGATCTCCTCCCTTTCCTGCTGGGAAGCTTTGATCTTGTCCTCGATATTCTGGACTATCTCCTTGTGCATGTGCAGGTAGTTGTCCAGATTCCTGGCCACGAAGTCGTTGATATAGGTCCTGATGGTCGGGCCTACATCTGTGCGCAGAACTCCCTTTTCGTCCTGATACTGTTTCTCCCACATATATGTGGAACCCAGCTTGGTCTTGGTCTGGCCTTCGAAATTCGGCTCCTGAATCTGGATGCTGATAGCTCCCACAAGTCCCTGGCGGCAGTCCGAAGGCTCATAATTCTTTTTGAAGAACTCCTTGAGGGTCTTGGCAACAGCTTCCCTGAAGGCTGCCAGATGGGTGCCACCGTCGCGGGTGTTCTGCCCGTTGACGAAAGAGCTGATGTTCTCCCCGTAGGCGTTGCAGTGGCTCATCACTATCTCTATGTCCTCCCCTTCAAGGTGTATGGGCGGGTAGAGGGGCTCCTCGCTGAGGTTCTCCCTCACAAGGTCGAGAAGACCGTTCTCGCTCTTGAACACAGTGCCGTTGAAGTTCAGGCTCAAGCCCTTCTTGAGGTAGGAGTAGTTCTTGACCATTGCGGTGACATACTCCGGGTTGAAGGCGTACTCTCCGAACATCAGGCTGTCCGGGGTGAACTTCACCAGTGTTCCGTCCTTCTCGCTGCTGCTCTCCTTGCCGCTGTCCATCAGCTGCCCCTTCTCGAAACGCGCCCAGGAGCACATCTTGTCGCGGTACGAACATACGTAGAACTCCGACGACAGTGCGTTGACTGCCTTGGTGCCGACACCGTTCAGGCCTACAGACTTCTTGAAAGCCTTGTCGTCGAACTTGCCTCCGGTGTTGAGTATGCTGACGGCCTTGATCACGGAGTCGAGGGGGATTCCGCGCCCGTAGTCCCGCACGCTGACATTCCCATCTTCTATGACAATGCGTATCTCCTTACCGAAACCGGCCGAGAATTCGTCTATGGAGTTGTCTATTATCTCCTTGAGCAGCACATAGATGCCGTCGCCTGGACTCTTTCCGTCACCGAGCCTGCCTATGTACATTCCGGGACGGCGGCGGATGTGCTCGACACCTTCCAGGGTCCGGATGTTGTCGTCTGTGTATGTTGTATTCTGATTCATTTTGCTGTTATTTCTCTACTACGCCCCTGATGCGGAGTTTGAAGGGCTTCTTCTGGGCCGAGGTATAGACATTGATGCTCTTGTCGAACAGCCCTTCGCCCATATCATTGCTGTATGTCACGCTGATGACCCCGTCCTGCCCGGGTGCGATTTCCTCCCTGGTCCAGTCCACGCTGGTGCATCCGCAGGAGCTCACCACCGCGTATATATACAGAGGTTCCGCATCGGAAGGATTGCTCAGCGTGAAACTGCATTTGAGCTCTTTCTGCGAGGCTTTGACCGTTCCGAAGTCGTAAACGCTCCTGTCGGGAACCGGAAGGGGGTTCTGCGATGCAAGCACGAGGGCTAGCATAAGGCTTATCAGACTTTTCATATCTGCAAATATAACAAAAAACGGCCAAACACTGAAAATATGCTTTTTTTTACTAACTTTGCATTGATACGGATGCCTGAGGCATCGGAAATGACACATTTTATTTATTATGGCATACATTATCAATCCTGACACCTGTGTGGCTTGTGGAACTTGCCAGGGTGAGTGCCCTTCAGGGGCCATCAAAGAAGGCGATGTTTATTCAATTGATCCTGAGGTTTGCATCAGCTGCGGAGCTTGCGCCGGCGCTTGCCCTATGGGAGCAATCTCTCCGGAAGAGTAAACCTTATCTTCAATGAAAAAGTTTATTACAGGGGCTCTAGCAGCCCTTTTTGCGTTTATCAGCGCATCTGCTTACAATCTCCCCACTCCCTCGATGACCCTCAAGCTCTATCCCCAGGGGCAGGGAGCCGATATGGGAATAGTTGAAAACGGCAGGACCGTCACCCTCGGCCCCATAGAGCCCAACGGCCTGAGCGGAGGCAACAAGGTCAACGAGAGGGGCAATGTCGCAAATATTGGTGACGATGCCTACATTGACATCTATCTTCCCGAAAAGGGTAACGGCCAGATGATAGTCGTCTGCCCCGGTGGAGCATACATCAACTGCTCTGCCGTGAACGAAGGTTCAAGGGTGGCCGACTGGTGCCTCAAGAGAGGCATTGCCGTGTGCGTGGTGCTCTACCGTATGCCTAACGGGCACAGCAGACTTCCCCTGCAGGACGTCCAGAACGCTTTCCGCTACTGCCGCCACCACGCCGCAGAGTGGGGAGTGGACAGGATAGGAGTGATGGGATTCTCGGCCGGAGGACATCTTGCCGCCAGCGCTTCGACCCTTTTTGTGGATGAAGTCACAAGGCCGGATTTCTCAGTGCTCATATACCCCGTCATCACTTTCGAAGAGTTTATAACCCACTCGGGGACAAGGACTAATCTCGTCGGGGCGAAGGCAACCCGCGAGCAGGTAGAGTACTACTCGCTGGAGAACAGGGTGAGCGGCGCGACACCTCCCACCATCCTTCTTTTGAGCGCAGACGACAGGGCAGTACCCCCTGAGAACAGCATACGCTACTACCGCGCCATGCAGAAGAATTCAGTGGAGGGAGAGCTGCACATCTTCACAAGAGGAGGTCACGGCTGGGGCTTCACTACGGTGGAGAATTCCGGACGCGACGCGCTCGGAGAGCAGAGGGAGAACTTCTTCCAGATTCTGGAGCGTTGGCTTCAGGCGCATTAGAAGATGGAAGATTTCAGACTGAAGGTGTTTGAAACCGTAGCGCGGCTCGGAAGTTTCAGCCTTGCCGCCCGTTCGCTGGGCATCAGCCAGCCGGCGGTCAGCCAGAATATCGCCGAGCTTGAAAGTTATGCCGGGGCGCCGCTGCTGCTCCGTTCCCGCCCGGGGGTCAGCCTGACGGAGCGGGGCAAGGAGTTTCTGGACAAGTGCCGTGGGGTGTTGGGGGCTTATGAAGAGCTGGACAAACTCTTCTCCAACCCCGACACCCTGCTTCTGAAGGGAGTGATGCTAGAAAGCGGGAAGAGGGCCAATGTGCTGATATCCAAGGGCCGGTTTGCCGACCTTGACTGCCCGGAAGACACTCCGGCGCAAAGGGTCATCGACTGCGGCAGCCTTGCTCTTCTTCCGTCCCTTTTCAATACCCACACCCACGCCGCGATGTGCCTGCTTCGCGGCTATGCCGACGACCTTCCGCTGAAAACCTGGCTCGAGGACCATATATGGCCCTATGAGGACAAGCTGACTCCAGCCGATATACTCAAAGGCAGCCGTATTGCCGTCAGGGAGATGCTCCGCTCTGGGACCACCTTCTTCAACGATATGTACTTCGATATCGAGCAGACCATACGCGAGGTCCAGGATTCGGGTCTTCGCGCCGCGATAGGAATCACCGTGATGGAGAACCATACCAAGGCGCAGGAAGAGCAGAAAAGGGAGTTTGTCAGCAGCTTCAAGGATCCGACTGGCCGCATCCAGCTGGTTATGGCTCCCCACGCAATCTACACTGTAGGCAAGGAAAAACTCAAGAGGACGGCCGATTTCGCCCGGCGCAATTCGCTGCGTCTGCACATACATCTGAGCGAGACCCTCCAGGAAGTCCAGGACTGCTATAAAGCTCACGGAATGAGCCCGGTACAGTATCTCGATTCGATAGGGTTCCTGGGCCCCGACGTGATTGCAGCCCACTGCGTGCATGTGGACAAGAAGGACTGGAAGACGCTCGCCTCGAGAAAGGTGACAGTCTCGCACTGCCCCTGCTCCAATATGAAGCTCGGCTCCGGCCGTTTTCCTTATGAGCTGGCGCTGGATTCCGGTTGTCTTGTGACCCTGGGCACAGACGGAGCTTCGTCGAACAACAATCTGGACCTGAGGGAAGAGATGAAATTCGCGGCTCTTCTGGCAAAAGTTGAAGGCAATCCGACTCTTCTTCCCGCCTGTGAAGTGCTCAAGTGGGCAAGCTGTAACGGCGCCAGGGCTTTCGGAATAGATGCCGGAGAGATTGCTAAAGGTAAAATTGCCGATGCCGTATTGGTGGACCTGGACAACCCCCTGATGACCCCCTGCCATAATCCGGTATCCAATTTTGTCTATTCTGCAGACTCTTCCTGCATAAAGGCTGTACTTTGCGAAGGTCGCCTGATACACTCTGTCCTGTAGAATTGCAGGTGGATTGCGAGCTTTTTAGGTAACTGGTGTTATTATTCGATTTTTTTGTATCTTTGCACCGCCAAAAGAAACATTTTACATTTGAATATGTTTAGAAAATTTGTGATAACGGCAGCGGCGTTGTTCAGCACCGCTGCTTTGGTATTCGGACAGCAGCTGCCCGCACTGCCAAACGACCCCCAGACAAAGGTCGGAAAGCTGGACAATGGAATGACCTATTATATACGCCACAACGACAAGCCCGCAAACAGGGCCGAGTTCTATCTGGCTACCCACGTCGGAGCACTTCAGGAGACTCCGGACCAGGACGGTCTTGCACATTTCCTGGAGCATATGTGCTTCAACGGAACTAAGAACTTCCCCGACAAGGGCATACTCAACTGGCTCGAGAGCATCGGCGCTTCGTTCGGAGGCAACGTTAACGCGATGACCGGCGTCGAGCAGACCATCTACCTGCTGAACAATATTCCTCTGGTGCGTGAGACTGTGGTCGATACCTGTCTTCTGATTATGCACGATTACTCTCACTTCGTAACCTGCGATCCTGTGGAGATCGATAAGGAAAGGGGAGTGATTCTGGAGGAAAAGCGTTCGCGCAACAATGCCTCCTGGAGAACCCGCGAGAAGAGTTCCCATTATCTGTATGGAGACACCAAATATGCCACCACTACCATCATAGGCAGCGAGGAGAATCTGAAGACCTTCAAGCCTGAGAGTCTGACGAACTTCTATCACACTTGGTATCGTCCTGATATGCAGGCTCTTATCGTAGTGGGAGATGTGAATGTGGATGAAGTTGAGGCAAAGATCAAGAGCATTTTTGCCGACATTCCCGCAGCCGAGAATCCCAAGCAGAAGGATGTTATCAAGATCCCCGACAACGATACTCCCATAGTGGGTGTCATCACTGATCCTGAAACCAGCAACATATCATATTCGATTTATTGGAAGAGCGAGCCTACTCCGAGGGAACTCAAAAACACTCAGATTGCAGTGCTTGAAGACATCCTGAAGGACGTGATCGGCAATGTGATGAATGAGAGGCTGAACGATATTGCCGCAGCGAGCGATGCTCCGTTCCTTTCCGCCGGCTTCGGCGTAGGGTCCATCTGTGAGACATCCGAAGTGGTGATGGCAACGGTGAACTGCAAGGAAGACAAGCGCAGCGAAGCGTTTGAGGCCCTGCTTACAGAGGTAGAGAGGATGAGGCGTTACGGACTTCGCGACGATGAGATTCAGAGGGCAAAGCAGAACGTTCTCACCCGCTATGAGACTGCGGCCAAGGGAGCCGAGAGCCGCAAGAACAGCGAGTTCGTGTACCCTATGGTTTACAACTTCTTCAACAATACTCCCTTTATGGACCCTGAGCTGGAGTATCAGCTGGCAAGTCAGATTATGCAGATGCTCGCTCCTCAGGTCATCAACCAGGTCGTCGCAGAGCTGGCGGGAGACAAGAATATGGTGGTGCTTTATGTGGCGCCTGAAAGGGAAGGCCTGACTCATCCAAGCGAACAGGAGATAATCTCATCCATCAGCAAGGTTTACTCCAGCGACATTGCACGTGCGGAAGGAGAGGAGGTGCCCGAGCAGTTTGTGAATCCCGCTTCCATAAAGAAAGGCAAAATCAAAAAGACTTCCGAGGGCCTGTACTCTTCGAAGGTGCTGAGCCTGAGCAACGGTATGACCGTAGTCCTGCTGCCTTCGGACCTGGAGAAGGATAAGGTGCTCTTCTCTATCACCAAGAAGGGAGGAAGCAGCCTTCTGAGCGACGAGCAGCTCTACAACATCGAGGACAATATCTTCTCGCTCTATGTTCAGAACAGTGGAGTATCTCAGTACTCAGGAACTATGGTCAGCAAGATGATTGCCGGCAAGAACCTGTCAGTAAGTCCATACATCTCAACCTACAGTAGCGGAGTGAACGGCAGCTGCAGCCCCAAGGATCTGGAGACAGCGCTTCAGGTGGCTTATCTGTACTATACGGATCCCCGTTTCGATGCCCAGGAGTATAATCAGGGTGTAGAGCAGCTTCGTTCTGTGCTTCCCAACCTTGTACTTCAGCCCAACTACAAGCTGAACAAGGAGCTCTATCAGACCGCTTTCCAGGGCGACAGACATATTCTCATAAGCGAGCAGAGCCTTCAGAAGGCGAGTCTCGAGGGCCTTGAGAGCTGCTATCGTCAGCTGTTCAGCGGTGTCAATGGAGCAGTTATGACTATAGTCGGCGACTTCGACGAGAAGACTGTCCTTCCTATGATAGAGACTTACATCGCTTCTCTTCCCAAGGGCAAGACGAGCGACTGGAGCTATAGGGGAGACGGACTAAAGAGCGGAAGGATAGAGAACGACTTCACTGCCACTATGCAGACTCCTATGGTGACTGTGGCTCAGGTATATAACCTCGAGACCCCGTACAGCACTCAGCTCTCACTCGAGATGGAAGCTCTGAGCTATATCCTCGATATGGTTTATGTCGAGACCCTGAGAGAGGATGAGGGTGGAACCTATGGCGCCAGCTCATACGCAGATGCAAGCAAGGCTCCTCACGAGGCCATTTCGCTTCAGGTGGTATTCCAGACCAATGAAGAGCAGGCCGACAGGCTGCGCGAACTTTGCGTAGAGGGAATCGAGAAAATTGCAAAGCAGGGAGTGAGCGCCGAGCAGTTCGACAAGGCGAAAAAGAACCTTGAGAAGAACCTCCCCGAGAGCAAGCAAAGGATTTCTTACTGGGCAAGCGTGCTGAAGAATCACGCTCTCTATGGCGAGGATGCTTTGAGCGAGTATGAGAAGGCTCTTCAGAACTTGAGCGCGGAAGGCGTGCAGAGAGCCGCAAAGAGACTCGTCGAGTCCGGCAACTTCATCGAACTCGTTATGAGACCTGAGTAATAGTTCAGCCCAATACACTAAATAATAAGCCGACCCGCGAGGGCCGGCTTATTAATTATCAAGCTAAAGCTTTATTTGCCTGCGAGTCTCTTGTAGGTCTCGAGTCTGAGCTTAGCGAACTCCTCAGTCTTCTGCAGGAGCTCCTCTGCGCTCTCAGGGAAGAGCTTGTACAGGGATGCGAATCGAACCTCGCCCTTGAGGAAGTCCTGGAACTTGCTCCAGTCAGGCTCCTTGGAGTCGAGCGAGAACGGGTTCTTGCCCTGCTCCTCGAGAGTCGGGTTGTAGCGGTAGAGATGCCAGTATCCGCATTCTACGGCCAGTTTCTCCTCCTTCTGGCTGAGTCCCATTCCGGCCTTCAGACCGTGGTTGATACAAGGAGCGTAGGCGATGATGAGTGAAGGTCCGTCGTATGCCTCGGCCTCCTTGATGGCGTTCAGGTACTGAACGGGGCTTGCACCCATAGCAACCTGTGCCACATATACATAACCGTAGCTCATAGCCATCATTCCGAGGTCCTTCTTGCGGATCTTCTTGCCTGAAGCGGCAAATTTGGCAATCGCTCCTGCAGGGGTGGCCTTTGATGACTGGCCACCGGTGTTGGAGTAAACCTCGGTGTCGAGCACGAGGATGTTCACATTCTCTCCTGAAGCCAGCACGTGGTCAAGTCCGCCGTAGCCGATATCGTAGCTTGCTCCGTCTCCACCGAAGATCCACTGGCTGCGGGCAGGGATGTAGCTCTTGAGCTTGAGAAGCGACTTGCAGGTCTCGCATCCGCACTCTTCCATCATAGGAACGAGCTTGTCTGCAACCTCGCGGGTCACTGCATAGTCACTCTTGTTGTCGAGCCACTTCTGGAACAGCTCCTTCATCTCGGCGCTGCAGCAATCGCAGCTCAGGCCCTTGCTCATAAGGCTTCCGACGGTCTGGCGAATGCGCTCTGAACCGAGGTGCATACCAAGTCCGAACTCGCAGAAGTCCTCGAACAGGGAGTTTGCCCAGGCGGGTCCGTGGCCGTGTGCGTTGGTGCAGTAAGGCGATGCGGGGAATGATGCTCCGTAGATTGAAGAGCAGCCGGTAGCGTTGGCAATCATCATATGGTCGCCGAAGAGCTGGGTGATGTTCTTGATGTAAGGGGTCTCACCGCAGCCTGCGCAAGCGCCGCTGAACTCGAACAGAGGCTGTGAGAACTGGGATGCCTTCATGTTGGACTTGGGCTCCATAGGGGTCTTGTAGCCCACCTTGGTGTTGAGGTAGTCGAAGTTCTCCTGCTCTGCGGTATTCTCCAGATAAGACTCCATCTTGAGGGCCTTGTCCTTTGCAAGACATACGTCCACGCAGTTGCCGCAACCGGTACAGTCGGCAACTGAAACGCTGATGGCGAATCTGTACTGCTTGAGGTTGGCCTTGCCTTCTGCGGTCTTGAGTCCCTGAGGTGCAGCCTCGAGATCCTTCTCCTCAAGAAGGAAAGGACGGATTGCTGCGTGAGGGCAGACAAATGCACAGGTGTTGCACTGGATACACTTCTCTGCATCCCATACGGGTACGTTCACGGCTACGCCTCTCTTCTCGTAGGCGGCTGTACCTGCGGGCATCGTACCGTCCTGATAAGGAAGGAATGCGCTTACGGGCAGAGAATCTCCGCACTGGGCATTCACCACGTCAGCTATGTCCTTTACAAAAGGAGTGGCGAGGCGGTCGGCGTGAGGATTGGTGAACTTGGCGTTGATAGAAGCCCACTCTGCAGGCACCTTCACCTCGATGTACTCACCTCCGCGGTCGATGGCGGCATAGTTCATATTGACGATGTTCTCACCCTTCTTGCCGTAGCTCTTGAGGGCGGCGTCCTTCATATACTTGACTGCATCGTCAACGGGGATGATGCCGCTGATGCGGAAGAATGCGCTCTGGAGAATGGTGTTGGTCCTTCCTCCGAGTCCGATTTCGGCTGCAATCTTGGTGGCGTTGATGATGTAGAGCTTTATCTTCTTGCGTCCGATCACGGCCTTAACGAAGTCAGGGATTCTCTCGAGGGTCTCCTCTTCGTTCCACAGAGAGTTGAGCAGCAGGCTGCCACCCTCCTTGATGCCCTTGAGCACATCGTACTTCTCCAGATATGAAGGCACGTGGCAGGCAACGAAGTCGGGAGTGCCTACCAGATAGGGAGCCTTGATGGGAGACTTGCCGAATCTGAGGTGAGAGCAGGTGTATCCGCCTGACTTCTTTGAGTCATAGTCGAAATATGCCTGGCTGTAGAGGTCCGTGTGGGTACCGATGATCTTGATGGTGTTCTTGTTGGCACCTACGGTACCGTCGGAGCCGAGG